>JBIIYP010000021.1:0-58122 GCA_044346705.1 Flavobacteriales bacterium | reverse complement strand
GGTGCGGGGCCGCCACCACGGGGATGCTGCTGTAGCGCATGCGCATCATGGTGTTCTGGAAGGTGCGCACGGCCATCTCCAGGTCGTCGTACTCCTGCTCCACGGCCATCATGAAGATCATGCCCACGTTGGCGCCCGCGCTGAAGTTGGCGCCGTCGTTGTAGACCACCAGGCCCTTGTAGCCCTGCTCGGCGAGGTCGATGGCCTTGTTGAGGCCCTGGATCACCTCCGCACCGATGGTGTTCATCTTGCTCGTCCAGCTCACGCTCAGGATGCCATCACCCAGGTGACGCACGGTGGCGGCGCTGTTCTTCCACACCACGCTGCTCTCGGGCAGGTCGCTGAGCACGATCAATCCTTCCGCACGCGGCACCGGCTTGTAGCTCTTGCTCGCGACATCGTAGAAGAGGCGCTTGCCGTTCTCCACCTTGTAGAAGCTGCTGTGTCCGGCTGCAAGCATCTCATCGATCCAGGGTGCCACTTGTATTCCTGCGGTCGCCATAGCGTTTCGCGACGGCGACACGCCAATGGCATCCCAGGTCTCGAACGGACCGGCCTCCCAGCCGAAGCCGGCGCGCATGCCGTCGTCGATCTTGTACAGCTCGTCGCTGATCTCGGGGATGCGATGGCTCACGTACGCGAACATCGCCTGGAACGAACGGCGGTAGAATTCGCCGGCCTTGTCGGTGCCGTTGTATACCAGCTTCAGGCGCTCGCGCAGGTCATCCACCTTCTTGGCCGCATCCAGCGTGGCGAATTTGGGTTTCACCTGTGGCTTGTACTCCAGCGTCTTCAGGTCGAGCGCGAGGATCTCACCCTTGGGTGAACTGCGGTCCTTGAAGAAGAAGCCCTTGCCGGTCTTGCTGCCGAGCATGTTCTTCTCCACCATCTGTTGCAGGTAGCCGGGGATGGCGAAGAGCGCGTTCTGCTCATCGTTGGGGCAGTTGTCCTTCACGCCCTGCGCCACTTTCACCAGGGTATCCAGGCCCACCACGTCGGCGGTGCGGAAGGTGGCGCTCTTGGGACGGCCCAGCACGGGACCGGTCAGACGGTCCACTTCCTCCACGGTGAGGCCCATTTCCTCCACGAGGTGGAAGAGGCCCATGATGCCGAACACGCCGATGCGGTTGGCGATGAAGGCGGGCGTGTCCTGGCAGCGCACGGTGACCTTGCCGAGTATGCGCTGGCCGTAGTCCTCCAGGAAGTCGAGCACTGCGGGGTCGGTGTCCGGACCGGGGATCAGCTCCAGCAGCGGCAGGTAGCGCGGCGGGTTGAAGAAGTGCGTGCCGCAGAAGTGCTTGCGGAAGTCGTCGCTGCGGCCCTGCGCGATGGCGTGGATGGGGATGCCGCTGGTGTTGCTGGTGATGAGCGTGCCGGGCGTGCGGTACTTCTCCACGTTGGCCAGCACCTGCTGCTTGATGTCCAGCCGCTCGATCACCACCTCGATGATCCAGTCGCAATCCTTGATCTTCGGCAGGTCGTCGTCGAAGTTGCCGGTACTGATGCGCTTGGCGAAGCGGGCATCGTACAGCGGCGCGGGACTGCTCTTGATCGCGGCGGTCAGCGCGTCGTTGACGATCTTGTTCTTATCGCTGCCCTCCTTGGGCGCGATGTCCAGCAGCAGCACTTCAGCGCCGATGTTGGCGAAGTGGCACGCGATGCGGCTGCCCATGACGCCGGATCCGAGGACGGCGATCTTGCGGATGTTTCGTTTGGTCATTGTTCGATCGGATTCTCACCGCCAAGACGCGAAGAGCGCAAAGAGGAATTCCTTGGCGTGCTTGGCGTCTTTGCGGTGAATGACATTTCAGAAGAGTTGTTCTTGTTCGAGAATGCGATCCAGTTCCGACATCACCTGCCGGAAGTTGCTGAGTTGTGTAGGCGTGAAACGGCTCTGCACCGCCTCGTTGAATTTGATCACGGTGTTGCGGCTCACGTCGCGCATCGACTTGCCCTTCGCGGTGAGGTGGATGCGCACTACACGCTTGTCCTCCTTGCAGGCCACACGCTTGATCAGGCCTTCCTCCTCCATGGTCTGCAAGGTGCGCACCAGGCTGCGGCTCTCCATCCCCATCTTGGGACCGAGCTTGGTGCTGGGCGTTCCTTCCGGATCGATGTTCAGGAGCAGTTGGCCGACGGCCATGCTGCCCCCATACTTGGCAGCCTCCGTATTATAGATCCGCGAAATGCGGCTCCACACTTTGCGGATGGGGAAGTCGATGGTCTCGTCGGGTTTCATCGTACGGGTTCCGGGATCCAAGGTAATGCGGAAAGGTATGCGCGCATACTATTCATGGATTTTTTGACCACGTGTTCCGATCATGACCATTCGCTCGCAAAGCGACGGCTCCGGGCGGCCTGGAAAGCGACAACAGTCTGGGACGAGCGCGTGGATCCCGACGGAGCGACCTGCCTAGCCGGGTTTCTTCACCAACCGCTTCTTCCCGTCCACCCAAAGGGCAAGCCCCTCGTTGCGGTGGAAGGTGAAGCGCAGGCGTTGCGCGGCAAGCACCTGGTCCAACCCGCCTGCCTGGTCATCGTAGAGGTACACGCTGTCACAGGCGAAGAGCCAAACCGCTGTGTCGCCTTGTTCCACATAGCGCATGTGAGGCGCGATGTTGCGACGCTTCAGGCGCAGGGTGTCGTCCTCCATCTCGCGCTCAGGCAGGGCCACGTCAAGGAAGCCCATGTCGTTGAAGTCCCAGTCGAGCCAGTACAGCTTCTGGCCCCAGCTCTCCTTCTCGCCGAAGTTGGCCAGGATCCACAACGCATCATCCGGATACAAGGTGTCCGTGGGGAAGAAGGTGGGCAGCATGGTCCAGCTGTCATAGGCAGGAGCTGACACCGCCATCATCTCCACCGTGCTGTCCGGCTTGAACCGGTAGCGGTAGAGGCGCAGGCCTTCGAAGGTCTCCTCCACGTTGGAGGCCACCATGACGTAGGTGCTGTCGCCGAGGTCGAAGGTGGTCTGCACCAACAGGGTGTCGTGGTACACGTTCTGGTCGAACTGGCGGAAGGCGAAGGGAGCCCTACCAGGCACCGAAGCCACCGCCGCGGTGTCCGGTGCCGGATCGACAGGGGAGGTGCAGGAGGCTATTGACGTGGCGACCAATACCGCACAGGCGGCTGTGGAGAGGAGGTTCATTCAGCGGGAACTACGGTGCCGGAGCCCAGGATCCGGCTGGTGACCTGAGGCTTGCCACGGTAGCGCACGTTGCCGCTGCCTTCTACGGTGGCGTTGAGATCTTCGATGGCGGTGATCGCAATATCACCGCTGCCTTGGATCACCACGCTCGCCTTCCCTGCGCTCAGGCCCAGTGCCTCGATGTTGCCGCTGCCTTGCACCTGGCCATCAAAGTAGGCCGCCGTTCCGGTGAGGTCCACGTTGCCGCTGCCCGCCAGATGCACGATGAGCCGTTGCTCGTTCAGGTTCGTGGTCTTCAGGTCGCCGCTGCCGTTGCTGGAGAGCACGGTCTTGCCCGCACCGAACACGTCCTGCGCATCCACATCGCCCGATCCGTCGATGCGGATGTGGTCCAGCACCGGCACGGTGATGAACACGGTGAAGGGCTTGTTGGTGCTGTATCCCTTGGTGGTGCCGATCTCCCAGATGCCCTTGCGAACGTCCAGTTGCACAAGGTCCACCAGTTCGGGTTGGCCTTCCACCTCCACGCGCTGCACAGCGCCCTTGCGCACCACCACGTTCAGGGAGCCCTCCACCTCGATGCCGCTGAAGGCCGCAACGGTGAGGGGCTTGCGGATCACCTCGCCGGTGCCAACGACCTGTTCGCTCCACGGTGCACAGGCTGTAAAGGCCAAAGCGGCCAACAGGCCGATGATGAAATGCTTCATGCCGGTCAGCGGTTGAGGTATACGGTGCCTTTGAACTCCACCTCCTTCACGGTGAACACGTAAAAATAGGTGCCCGTGACGCACTGCTCCCCGGCCATGGTGCGACCGTCCCACGCCAGGTTGCCGCCCAGGCTCTCGAACACCTTCTGGCCCCAGCGGTTGTAGACGAACAGCGTGGCACACGCGCCCAGCACCGCGTCGGGTTGCTGGCCCACGTTCACCCCGAAGGCGAAGAGGTCGTTGTTGCCATCGCCATTGGGCGTGAACACGTTCGGTACCACGAAGTCGGTGTGGTCCGCGAAACTGGACTGCGGGTAGGTCTGCGTGAGCGATCCCGAGCAGCCGAAGACATCGGTGATGGTGAGGGTCACAACGATCGGGGCATCGTAGGCGAACTCATGCTGCGGGAACTGCTCAGTGCTGGTGCTGCCATCCCCGAAGTCCCAGAACCACTGGCTGGCCCCGTTGCTCAGGTCGGTGAAGAAGGCGCGCAGGCCGTTGCAGTTGGGTTCCAAGCGAACGGTGAAGGCCGGCTCCGCGATCCCTTGCAGCGCGACCAGCACGCTCTGGCTGCTGGTGCATGTGTCGTTGGTGACGGTGAGGGTGTAGGTGGTGGTGAGCGTGGGCGTGGCGATGGGATTCGCTGCGCTCGCGTTGTCGAGGCCCGCAGCGGGAGTCCATGTATAGGTGGATCCCGGCACGCTGGTGGGGTTTCCACCGAGTTGTACTTGCTGTCCGGCGCAGATGCTTTGGTCGGCACCGGCGTCGAGCGGTGGATCGTTGTTCACGGTCACCGTTACGTTGTCCTGATCGGTGCATCCGTTGCCGTCGGACACCGTGAGCACATAGATCGTTGTGCTGGCCGGAGAGGCGAGCGGGGACGCACTGGTGGGATCGTCCAACCCGGAGATCGGTGCCCACGCGAAGTTCCCTCCGCCAGTACCGTTCAACTGCACATCGAAGCCGGGGCAGACCCACACGTCCTCGCCGGCATCCGCGTTCGGGATCCCGAGCACAGCGACCGTCACATCATCGCTGGCCACGCAGCTATTTCCATCGGTCAAGGTCGCGGTGTACGTGATGGAGCTGGTTGGAGTGGCGATCGGGTCGGCGATGTTCGTGGCGCTCAGACCGGTCGCAGGGCTCCAGCTGAACTGACCGACGCCGGTGGCGTTCAGCTGCACACCGTTGCCCAGGCATACGCTGGTGTCGGCACCGGCATCCAGAACGGGCAGCGGGTTCACGGTCACGGTCACAGAGTCACTGGCGCCGCATTGGTTCACGTCGGTCACCAGCACGGTGTAGGTGATGGTGGCCACCGGCTGCGCCGTAGGGTTCGCAGCGTTCACGTTGGTGATGCCGGCGCTCGGTGTCCACAGGAACGAACTTCCCGCAGGGCCTGTTGGCGAACCGCCGATGGTGATGGAAGCGGTAAGGCAGATCTCGGTATCCGGTCCAGCGTCCGCCACGGGCAACAGGTTCACCGTTGCGACCAGGCTGTCCAACGCCACGCAACCCTGTCCGTCCGTAACGGATACGACATAGGTCGTGGTGGCGCTCGGAGAGGCGAAGGGATCCGCGATGGCCGCATCGCTGAGCGTGGCGCCCGGCGTCCAGGCATAGATGGTTCCACCAGTGGCATTGAGCTGTACCGTATCCCCGATGCACAGCGCGGTGTTCGGACCGGCATCCGCTGGAGGCGTTTGGATGCTCACGGTAACGGTGGCGCTGTCCGCACAGGCCGTTCCCCCGGCCACGATGTAGGTGTACACGCCGTTCACATCCACGGCGGGGTCCAGCACGTCGCTGTGCGCGCTGCCGTTCGGGGCGAGCCACTGGCCACCGGTCGCCGGCGTGCCGCCCAACGAATCCGTCAGGTTGAACAGGTTGCCGCTGCCGCACACGGTCACTGCCGCATCGGTTCCGGGGTCCTGCTGCGTGGACACCGTCACATCCACGATCGCGAACGCATCAAAGCAGGGTGGAGGCCCTGTAACGAGGTAGGTGCACGGACCGGCCAGGTCCAGGCCCGGAGTGAACACCCCACTGAAGGACGAGCCGTCCGAGAGGGTCCACGTGCCACCGGCCTGCGCGTTCGGGCCGAGCAGGGGGAACAGGTCCACCGGCCCATCGCTCGTGCACAGGTCAAGGGTTGCGCTCTGGCCCGCATCAGGTGAGGTGTTCTCGATCACGGTGATCGTGGCCGTGTCGTTGGGGCATGGGGCTGCACCGCTCACCACGTAGAGGAACTGGCCACCGCCCGATCCTGGTGTGTAGGTGTCGCTGGGTATCCAGATCCCTCCTGGGTCAGGGTTCCCGGTGAGCAGGTTGGAGAGCAGGATGGGCAGGCTGGTGCTGCAGGTGGTGGTGGAGCCGTCGTTACCGGCGTTCACGGGGTCGTTCACGGTCACCGTCACGCTGTCCACGGCAGAGCAACCCAGGCTGTCGGTCACGATCACTGTGTAGGTGGTGGTGCTGGCAGGGAAGGCCAGGGGATCGGCGATGTTCGGATCGCTCAGGCCGGTCGCCGGTGTCCAGGTATAACCTTGTCCACCGGTCGCATTCAACTGTGCGGTATCGCCCTGGCAAAGCGTTACCGGTAAGCCGGCATCAACCTGGCCCAGCGCAATGGACACCACCACCGTGTCGCGGTTCGCGCAACCGGAGTTGGTGACCTGCACGATGTAGCTGGTGGTGCTGTTGGGCGTGGCCGTGGGGTTCGCCGTGGTGGCACTGCTGAGTCCGGCCAGCGGGCTCCAGGTGAAGGTGCTTCCGCTCGTACCGGTGGGTGTTCCGCCGAGCACCGCGACACCTCCTGCACAGAGCGTGGTGTCCGCTCCCGCATCCGAGAGCGGCAAGGCCACGATGATCACGTTCACGTCGATCGGGGAGGAGGTGCAACTGAAGTTGTCGGTGGCCGTTACCGTGACGGTCCCGGTGCCCGGCGTGCCCCAATCCACGGTGATGGTGTTCCCGTTCCCGCCGCTGGCGATCACACCACCGCTCACCGACCAGTTGAACGATGCCCCGGCGATGGATGCCACGGTGTACGGTATGCCCTGCACACCTTCGCAGACCTGCAGCGGGCCCTGGATGGCCGGTGGTCCGGAGAAGGGGATCACCTCCACCTGCACCACCACGTCGATCGTTTTTGGTGGACATCCGTTGTCCGATACGCTCACACTGAACAGGTAGGGCTGTGCCTGCCCTTGGGAACAATCGGTGTCCCAACAGAACTGGGAGCCGACGCTGCCCACGCCTTGCACCGGGGATCCAATGGTGGCCGGCGGGTTCGTCACCAAGGGGTCGAAGACGAGCCCTGCCGCAACCAGGGTGAGGGAGTCGCCGTCGAGGTCGAGGAAGTCCATATCGAAGCAGAGCAGGTCACCAGCATTGACGCTGTAGCTGATCTGCTGGCCGGTGTTGATCTGCGGCGTGGCGTTGGGGGGGCATGGGATGGCCTGGAGCTGAAGGTCGCGCCGGGTCACACCGATGAGCTGTCCGTTGCGGAACTCCTTCACTTCCACGCTGACCACGTAATTTCCTTGGAGCGGTGGCAGGTATTGCGTGAGCCCTGTGGCCCCGTTGATGAACGAGTAACCACCCGCGCCGAAAGGCTGCGCCACACTGAAGCCCCCGTTGTACGTCACCGTGGGAACGGGCCATTGCAGCTGGAACGGAGGAGGAATGATGCCCCCACCGAAGTTGACGCTGTTGAAGGGCGTTTCGAAGGAGAAGATCAACTGGTCCCCGTCCGGGTCGCTGGCCGAGTTCAGGAAGGTGGTGGTATCGTTCGTGCACAGGTAGGGCGTAGGTGCGCCAAGGAACACGGGCGAGCTGTTGCTCACCAGGGGCGGGGGAATGAACGCGTAGTAGCCGATGCCGGTGCCGTTGGGGTTCGCCAGGTTGTCGATGTCCAGGTTGCGGCAGCACTGCTGGTAGTAAAGGTGGTAGCCCCCGAAGTTCAAGGGCACATCGAGCGTGCCAACGAAGGTCCCTTTCACCGCACAGAGCCCCTGCCCGATGGTGCAGTTGTCCGGAAGGTCCGGCACGATGACCAGGGAATCCTGCAGGAACACCTGCACGTCCACTTGCTTCTGTTTGTTGGCATTAGGGTTCAACGGATCCTGGATGTAGCAACCCACGGTGAGCGGCTGGCCATAGTCGCCACCCAACAGGTCGTACAGCGATTGGAAGTTGGAGCCGGTGCCGCAGTTCAGGTAGAACTCCATGTTGACCTGGTAACGATAGACCTGGCTGCCGGGAGAGGTCTCGCCGAGGTACACATAGCCCAGGTTGCCGCCCACCAAGTGCGTGGCCTGGGAGAGGGTGGCGGCCATCAGGCCGGAGGCAAGCAACAGAGTTCGGAGTGTCCGCATCATCATCTTCGGTCCGTTCATTCGATCACCAAGGTCCTGCTCCAACGGCCTTCGGCCGTGATCGCCGTCAACGTATAGAGCCCGCCGGAGAGCCCGCTCACATCAAGGGTGATGGAGCCGCTTCCTGCTGAAGGGCGAACGCCCACCGCCGTGCGGCCCAACGCATCATGCAGCTCGATCGCCAGGTCGTTGCGCAGTACCCCGTCCAAGGCGATGGTCACCTCGTTCCCCGCTGGCTGCGGATAGACGTTCAACACCGGTCCCGGTCCGTTCTCGGATACCCCGGTGAAGGAGCATTCCCACGAGCAGATGAAGCCCTCCCAGGTCGTGGGTCCGGGACTGGCGTCCTGTTGGATCGTGATCGCGGGTCCGGAGCTGGTGATCACTCCGCCGTTGGGCACTGCGCCGACCCCGTTGCCGGTGATCGCGTAGAGGAGCGGCGCGTTGTTGTCCGGCCCATCGTAGATGTTCAGGTAGTCGAAGTCCGTTTCGAAGGCGAATTCCGTGAACGTGAGGGTCACTACTTCCGCGCCGGGGGGGGCGATGGTGACCGCACCGCTCATGCCCGGCGTGTAGTCCGCGGAGGCACCGCCGTCATCGGTGAGCGTGCCGTTGCAGTCCGTGATCAGCTCGTCCTGGAAGCCGGGCATGATCGTGGTGTCGCAGACGTTGTTCGCATAGTAGGTGATCAACGCGCTCTGCGTCGATGCATCGCTGCCGTTGGCGTTCGTCACCGTGAGCGTCACCGTGAAGATGCCCGGGAGCGCATAGGTGTGCAGCGGGTCAGGGTCGGTGCTCGTGTTGCCATCGCCGAAGTCCCAGGACCATCCCGTCGGCAGGTCGGTGCTGAGGTCGGTGAACTGCACGATGCCATCGCAGGTCTGGGTAGGCGACGCGGTGAATGCGGCCACGGGTGGATCATTGTTGGGGGTGATGATCACGCTGTAGTCCTCCGCCTGACCGAAGAGCGGCTGGTCGCAGGGGCCGGCGATCTCGCCGATCACATCAGCGGTGACGCGCAGGCGAACCGCCGTGTTGAAGATCGTGGCGTTGGGGATCAACACGCTGCCCGAGGGGTTGGTGGTGTTCAGTGCCGACCAGATCAGCTCGCCGGTGCTGAAGGCCGCATCGTTGTCCAGGTCCAACCACACGAACACATCCTGTGGCAGTGTTCCGCCCGTGGTGATGCTGATGGGGTAGCTGGTGCCCTCCTCCACCGTGGCGGTGTTCCCGCAGCTGCGGTCCACATAGCCTTCCGACCCATCGACGCTGGTGGTGCTGATGCCTCCGAAGCTCACGGCCAGGATGCCGTAGTCGCAGCAATAGCTCTGCGTTTGCGGGATGCATGCCGGTGCCGTGAGCTGACCGTTGAGGTCCACCGTGATCAACGCCGCCTGAAGCAGGGTGTCGCCGCCATTGGCGTTCGTCACAATGAGCTCCACATCATAGGTGCCGCTGCCGGTATAGGTGTGCACAGGTGAGGCATCCGTGCTGCCGGTGCCATCGCCGAAGTCCCACGTCCAACCGGTGGGCAGGTTCTGGCTTTCATCAGTGAACTGCACCACGCCGTTGCAGGTGAACACAGGAGAAGTGCTGAAGGCAGCTGCGGGGGGCAGGGGATTTTCGATCACCACGAGCGTGTAATCCTCGGCCTGGCCGAATTGCGGATCGAGGCAAGGCGTCGGGGGCGCGCTGAAGTCGTAGTCGGCGATCACGCGGAGGCGCAGCGGTGTGTTGAGCAGGGCGAAGGCCGGCACCAGCACGGTGCCGCTCGCGGAGGTCACGCTGTTGGCGCTCAACAGGTCCTCGTTCCCGGTGAAGGTCCCGTTGTTGTCCCAGTCGCACCAGGCGCGCACGTTGTGGGTGGTCGCTGTGCCGGTCGACACCGCCAGGTCCATCAGGCTGCCCACTTCGACCGTGTCCCTCACGCACGTGCGGTCCAGGTAGCCCTCCACGGAAGCGTCGGAGGAGGGGTAGGTGGAAGCGTTCACGGAGACACCGAGGATGCCGAACCCCGCGATCGAGCCCTGCGTCTGTGGGGTGCAGGCGGGTGCTGGCTGGGGTGCGTTCACGCTCACGGTGAACGGTCCGGCGCTCACGGTATCGCTCCCGAAGGCATTGGTGGCGATGAGCGTAACGGTGTAATCCCCATCCGCGGTCCATGTATGCACCGGGTCCTGAACGGTGTCCGTGGTCCCGTCGCCGAAGTCCCACGCCCAGCTGTCCGGGTAGTTGGTGGAAGCATCGGTGAATGCGATGGTCCCTGTGCATGTGGTGTTGACGCTGCCGGAGAACGCCGCCACCGGAGGGAAGGGCGGTGGTGTCCACTCGAACCGCAGGTCGGGGCGCAGTTGCACGGACTGGATGTTGCCGCCGTTGGAGGTGCACACGTTGGGGTTCGTCGTTGCCCGGAAAATGGTGCTGTTGTAGGTGGTCGCGGTCTGGAAGAACTGTGCGTTGATGCTGTTGAAGCCGTTGCTGAAACAGGTCTCCAGCACCAGGTTCGAGATACCGTCCCAGTCGTAGGGCACGTCCAGCAGGTGCGTGTTCCAGCCTTGTTGGTCGATGAAGGGGGCGGGCCCGAAGACCGTTGTGAGGCCTTGCTCCCAGGCCTGGTTCAGGTCGTTGGTGGCCGTGGTGCCCATGCTGATGCGGAAGGACTGGAGCGTGACACCTGCGGCCGTTTCCACGTGGAAGGCGACGCTGGTGATCGTTCCTTCGCCCATGCCCGCGGCCTGCAGTTCGCCTGCCGGGATCAACAGCTGGTGCCGTGCCCCGGGTTGTTCGTTGCCGTACGGAGCAGGGTAGTTGTTAGGCCCGTTCGTAACGCTGCCGTTGCCCAGTTCCACCAGCAGTTGTGCATGAAGGGCTGGTGCCGCGCTGAGCAGCGTGCCGATGCAGAGCCCCCAACGGGCTGATCGGCAGACGGTTGATCGGGTCATAAGCGGGCCTGGAACAAGGTTAATGCGACGTCGAATGTAGCCACTTCGTTCGGTGGTTGTGCGAGGGTACAGGGACAGCTTTTGCACACCCGTAATGCACTCCGGGCGAGGTACGTTGGCCCGGGCCCGGACAAGGCACCGGACCGCTCCGACAGGAGATGAAGCGTGTCGGTCGGTCAGGTTGACGCGGCGTACCCGGACAGGTAGGCGAAGCGCTCGGTCAGAGCGCCATCCAGGGTGATGGTCGCGCGGTCGATCATGCCGTTGATGTCGGCATGCACCAGGTGGGGGATCACGTCATCGACCAGATCGCGCCCGAAGGCCGCCGAGGCATCGCGGGGCAGTTCACAGGGCAGGTTGTCAACGGCCATCACCGTGATGGACCCCGGCGTGCCGACGGCACATTCAGCGTTCCCTGAAGGCAGGTATCCATAGAGCGCATCGGCAATGGTGCTCGCCCGCAGCGTGCTGTCGATCGGGCCGCCCACATCGCAGCTCATGTCGGCGATCACGCGAAGCCCGATCCCCGGGGCACGGAGCATCTCCACCGGAAGGATCTTGGGGCCGCGCGGATCCCAGAAGTGGCACGCCATGAACAGGTTGGCCTTCCGGGTGTAGGGGAACAGGTCCGCCTCGTGACCGGAGGGGTCGTGGTGGAAAGCGGCCTTGTCGAACGGCTTTCCGTCCAACCGCCGGTAGAGGTCGGCGGATCCAAGCACCGTGTACACAGGGCCATCGAACACGGCGTTCAGGAAGGCGTTCGGCGATACCCGCGCGACGCCGGCCTTGTCCAGCACTTCCATCGCACCCCGCCCAACACGGCCGCCTCCGGTCATCACGATCCGCAGGTCCTTGGGCATCGGGAAGGCGTGCAGGTGCTGCTCCATCTCCGCGCGGTCGTGGCAGAGGTGCGCGGGCTTCAGCATCGGCCCGCCAAGGGTGGCCTGCCAGGCGCGGAAGGCATTGTAGGCGCCGACCACGCCCGCCCATTTGCCGAAGGCCAGGACGCGTTCGCCTTTGGTGTCGGTGAGCAGTTCATGGTCGATCATCCGGATGCGCTTCGCCAGCAAGGCCTGCATCAGTTTCCGGTTGTGCGGTTGCTGTTTGATGGTGTGGCTGAAGAACTGGTAGCTGCGCCCTTCCAGCAGCATGTCCACAGGCACCTCCTTCACACCGATCAGCAGGTCGCGGTCGCTCATGTCCTCCACCAGTCGCACGCCGGCAGCCTCGTATTCGGCATCGGTGATCGCCCGCACCGGGCTGCGTTGCACGGTGACATCCGTGCCCGGGTACCGGTGCATCAGCTCCAGGCACTGGGCCGGGGTCAGCGCCACGCGTTTGTCCGGTGGGTTCTTGCCTTCGCGAAGGATGCCGATCGTTCTGTACATGGGAGGGAGAAGGCGCCAAAAGTAGAAGAGTTGGCAGACCAAAGCGGTCGGCATGATCTTCGAAGCTTCCGATCCGCGCTACCTTTGCGCTTCGTTCTTTGAGCACATCAATTGGGGCCGACCTGGATTTGACAGCGGCTTCGTGATGCGTGTAAGCATGCCGGGCGATGGGGACAGGCCCGCCAAATCGATCCCCAAGCCCTAACAGGCGAAGTAGACTACGCTCTCGCTGCTTAATTGCCTTAGGCAATTCGGCTTTATCCACGTGAATAACAGTAGCGTGGACGAGTACCCCACGGGGAGGCCCGTCGACCTCCTTCCCGTATCCGGGGTGTCATCATGGAAGACTGGCCTGCGCGGTGGTCCGTAGCGCAGGTAAGACACAGGACCTAAGTCCGTGCTGGGGTGCCGTTCCCCAGGTGCGGATCGAAAACCAATGAACAGGCTACGCATGTAGAAAGCTCGTGTTGCGGTCGTTTGGACGAGGGTTCGAACCCCTCCGGCTCCACCTTCGCCTCGCCGAAGCAAGGCACTGTGCATCGCACAGGGCTTTGCGAAGGCGGGCTTTGCCCGTGTCCGCAGCCTCGCTGAAGTACGTGCACTTCGGCGAGGCTACGGCGGACGCGGTCCACCACTTATCCATATGGACCTCGAATTTCACGTCTACATCTTGTTGTGCGCCAATGGTCACTATTACGTGGGATGTACGAGCGACTTGGAAGAGCGAATGGTCCGCCATGCGAAGGGCCTTGTTCACTACACCAAGGACAAGTTGCCGGTGAAGTGTGTTGCTGCCTTCGGCTTTCCGGACAAGTACAAGGCATTCGCCTTTGAGAAGTACTTGAAGTCCGGTTCAGGCAGGGCCTTTATGAAACGACACCTCATCTAAGTCGCCTCGCCGAAGCAAGGCACTGTGCATCGCACAGGGCTTTGCGAAGGCGGGCTTTGCCCGTGTCCGCAGCCTCGCTGAAGTACGTGCACTTCGGCGAGGCTACGGCGGACGCGGTCCACCACTTATCCATATGGACCTCGAATTTCACGTCTACATCTTGTTGTGCGCCAATGGTCACTATTACGTGGGATGTACGAGCGACTTGGAAGAGCGAATGGTCCGCCATGCGAAGGGCCTTGTTCACTACACCAAGGACAAGTTGCCGGTGAAGTGTGTTGCAGCTTTTGGGTTCAACGACAAGTATCTCGCCTTCAATTTCGAGAAGTATCGTAAGTCGGGCTCGGGCATGGCCTTCCTGAAACGGCACTTGATCGCCTGGCAGACCTGAAACGTTAACATGCCCATGCTCGCCTTGCGAAAGGCGCGACATCATCCCTTACGCTTCCGTCCTTGGCGTGAGAACAGGTATTTGGCTAACACAATAGTGGCGAGAAGGCAGCACCACTGAAGACGATGGCGATCAACCCTGCTCCGATCAGTGTTCCTTGGAGCAGCATGTAAAGGACTTCTAGAACCCCACGCCCACCCCTCCCGTTATCCACGGTTGACTTCCGTACGGGCTTCTCGGATCTTGGATCACATCCCAAAGAGCTTGGAAGGTGATGAAGCTGTTGCCCCCGACAGGTTGGGCGTAACCACCACCGAGCAGCAGGAACGGAACCCATTCCCGGCGGCCTAGATCACTGAACGGGTTGTACAATTCGTAGTTCTGCTGGTTGTATTCCGCATGTACAAAGAGCTGCGGGATCACCCGGTAGCGCGTAAAAAGAGATCCACCGTAAGTAGAGCTCTCATACTTCGGGTTGTAGCGGTTGTCGCTGAAGTAATTGTAGTTGACGATGATGCCGGACGACCATTTTCCTTTTTGGTCGACCTTGTATCCCACCATGGGTGACACGCCCAGGTTGGTCACTGTGCCGAACATCAGGTTCACTCCGCCCCCGAAGTACAACCGGTCTTTGAGGGGACGCGGGTCCTTCTTGTCCGAGGTAGCCTTCGGTGGGGTGGGGTCCTGCGCGTAATCCTGCGCCATCATCGCCACAGGCCCCATCAAAAGGGCGATGAAAAGGAGGGCTGGTTTCCTCATGTGGACGAAGATAGGGCTGGGCGATCAGTGCACCGCATGAGCCCCATAGTGGCGGTTGAAGTCCAGTGCCAATTGCCCGCAGCGCACCACCATCCAGACCAGGAAGGCCGTCCGGACCGCGAACAGCTGCCAGCCTGGGTGGTCGGTGAGCAGGATCACCGGAACGAAGATCCCGAAGGTGGACACCAGCAGCACGTTGCGCAGGATCGTGCCATTGCCGAGGCCCTTGTAGATGCCATCGAAGGCGAAGGCCACAGCGTTGATGGGTTGAGTGAGGATCACCATCCAGAACACGGCGTTGAACAGGCCAAGCACTTCGGGGTCGGTGGTGAACAGACCGCCGATCCACGGATAGGCTGCGGTATACACCACGCGCAAGCCCGCTCCGATGTAGATGCCCACGCGCACCACCTGCCAGCTCACCCGGTACAGGTCGCGCCAGTTCCGTTCCCCGTTCAGCCGACCCGCGATCCCACTGATGATCGCCGGGATCTCCAGCCGGTCCGGATCCCTGCGGGTGATGGGGTGCGGCGAAGGCTTTGACACGGGCCGCAAAGATGGCGGAGCGACGCGACTACCTTACGGGTGTCATTCGATACGCTGCCCAGCCACGGTCCTGCTGGCGCCAGTGGTACCAGTTGAGCAATGCGCTCGCCCATTCCGCGTCGGCCGTGGCAAGCTGTGCTGCCCGTTGTTCCGGACAGCTTGGATCATCCTTCGTGATGATGAGACTTGGTCCGCCGCAGGGCTTGATGCACTTTTCCATCGGGTCGTCCGGACCGCCGTAGAACACGGGTATCGCGATCTTCCACACGTTGAACTTGTGTGCATCGTAGCGTACCTCACTGACATCCGCACCGAGCGCCTCGGCAAGGCGCGTCCGGCCCGATCCCGCTGGACTGAACGAGGCCACCGCAAGACCGAGAACGTTCGCGACCGCGGCCACGAAGAGCACCAAGCTCCATGCCTTCCGTTGGAAACCGCTGCGCCACGCGCTTCCGAGCGAAGCGTAGGCCAGCACCAACATCAAGGGCGTAAGGTCCGCGAGCGGGAACAGGAAGCGCATTTCCTTGTGCGGCACGAACACGTGGAAGAGCAGGAAGGGCGTGATGATCCACAGCACCGGGCCCGCGGGCCGCTTCCACCAGAGCAGGGCATAGGCTGCGCACGCAAGAGCGCCGATGGGCACGAGCATATCCTTGATGATCATGAAGCCATAAGCCCACCAGGGGAAGGCCTCGAAAATGGAACCGCCTTCCACGTCAAGACCTTTCAAGGCGTAGTTCCACGGGCTGTAGGTCGGTGTGCCGTACCACCAGGTGTCAAGGCCGGCACCGAGCACGTGGACCATGGTCGCCGATGCGATCAAGGCGATGAGCTGCGCCGGACCGCTTCGCTTGGTGAACAGAGCCCAGCCCAACAGGCCCATGACCATGAGCAGCGTGGGGGGGCGGATCAGCACCGCCAACCCGATGAGGAGACCGCTGCGCACCATTTCCGCACGATCAGGTGCCTTGGCCAACAGCCCCGTGAGCGCTGCGAGAAGCAGCAGGCCGGACCAGGTCTCACTGGTGAACCGAACGTGTTGGAAGGGCAGGAACCAGAGGAACCACGAGAGCAGCAGGAAGGCGGTCCGCAGGCGCTCCGGTACCAAGGGCATCGCGGCTCTCGTCCAGCGCCGCACGATCACCAACGCGGCCAACGCGGTGAGCAGCCTCAGCAGGAATGCTTTGTGGAACGGGTCATCCAGTCCGATCGCATCTGCTGCGTTGAACAGGACCAGGCACACCGCAGGCAGCACCACCGACCGGATCCGTGCCGCATGTTCCCAGGGCAATGCGTCCACCGGCTCATGCCCGGCCTTGACCTCTGCGAAGGTGATGACCTGGTAGTGCTCGTCGTCCGCGTAGTAGCCGCTGCTGAACCACGCCGTAGCCAGGTGCACCGCCACCGCGAGCAGGAAGATCAGGCGTTGGGTCCGGGGGCTTGGGTCGACCACGAACGCAAGTTGGCGGATCGCCGCTTAGCGCGTCACGGTCACGTGACCGAGCATCTCCTTGTTGAAGCCCTTGTACTTGTCCCGCACCTCAAGCTTCCAGGCGTAGACGCCCTGCATCACCGGCTCTCCACCGGAGCCGCCATGGGTGCCGTCCCACCACGTGTAAGGGTCGGTGCCCTGATACACGGCACGGCCCCACCGGTCGAACACCGTCAGCGTGAAGTTCTGGTCGTCGATGCCCAGGCCCTGGGCGCCGAAGGTGTCGTTCACACCATCGCCATCGGGGGTGAAGACGTTCGGCAGGTAAACGAAGAAGGCGCTTTCAATGGTCACGAACTTCTGCACGCTGTCCGGGCAGCCGTATTGGTTCGTCACACGCAGCCACACGGGGTAGGTGCCTTCATCCTCATCGGGGAAGATGACCAAGGGGTCCGGCTCGAAGGCGGAATCAGGCGTGCATCCGGAGTCGAACCACCACGTCCAGGTCACGTCGAACTGCGACTGGTTGGCGAACTGCACTTCCGGCTCGAACACCGTGGCGTACTGGGGCGACCAGCCGAAGTCAGCGACCGGATAAGGACGCGCGCACACATACTGCGGGAAGGTGGTGTCGCCCACGCAGCCTTCCGGCGAGACCACCGTGAGGCTCACGTCGTAGCAGCCCACGTTCGCAAAGCTGTGGAAGACGCTGCCGCAGCCGGAACCCGTGGAGCCGTCGCCGAAATTCCATGTGCAACTGGGCCCCACGTAAGCAGGGTCGGTGAGGTTGGTGAAGGTGATCCCGGCAGGGTAGCAATCCTCGAACTTGTCCGCGAGAAAGTCCGGGGCCGGGGCCGCGTACCATTGCACGTGCACCGAATCCTGTTCGGCAGGTGTCCCGCAGCCATCGGTCACGGTCACGGTGTACCACGTGGTGAACGTGGTTGGCGTGGTGGTGATCGAAGTGCCCGTGCCGATCGCTCCGGCACCTTGCTCCACCCATGAAAGCGTGTACGGACCACCGTTGCCACCCGATGGTGCCGCAGTGAGCAGGGCGTTGCCGTTGATGCAGATGCTGTCCGGACCGGCGGCCACCACGCTCAGCGCAGGATGCAGCGTTACGGTGGACGTGTCGGCAGGGGTGGTGCAGCCCAAGGCATCCGTTGCGAACACGGTGTAAGGCGTGGTGACCATCGGATCCACAGTGTGCGGACCATTGCCCACCAGGCCCTGGCCCCAGGTGTAGGTGTAGCCACCATTCCCGCCAGCGGCTTGGGCGGAGATCACGGCATCGGTGGTGAGGCAGATCGTGGTGTCATTGGCAACGACGGTCAGGGGTGCGGGTTGTCCGATCGTCACCACGGAATCGTGCAGGCAGCCGAGGGGTTCCGAAAGCACCAGGTCGTAGGTGCCGAACGGGATGCCCGTCAGCGTGTCCGGTCCGTTGGTCTGTAGGCTGGAAACGAGCGCACCGCCTTGGCCGAACAGATCCAAGGTCCAGGGCGGACCCGCCGTCCCCCAGGGGTCCACGAAGATCCAGCCATCGTTATCCCCATGACAGGTGGCGTCCTGTGTGTTGATGAGGTCGAAGCCGAACGGAGGCACCACGGAGACCGTCACCGTGTCGCTGTTCACGCAGGAGGTCATCAGGTCGCTCTGCACCTTGTAGGTGGTGGTGATGGAGGGCGTGGCCACCGGCGAATCGCACGGGTTGCAGCTGAAGTTGACGCCCAGCTGGATCGGTTCCCCGCTGAGCACGCTCCAGGTGAAGGTGGTTCCCCCTGTGGTGGAAAGGGTCAGGGGTGTCGGATCGCAGAGCAGCGTGTCCTCGATGGTGAGGGTGCGGGGCAGGAAGACCACCGTGACGGTCTGCTGGTTCAGGCCGGTCACCGGACAGGCATTGTCCTCGGCGAAGACGGTGAAGGTGGTCACCGGACTGGTGCCGGGCACCGCGGTCCAACAGATGGTCGCCGTAGCGGGATTGATGCCTGTTTGCGTGAAGGTGGATCCCGGGAGCGAGAGCCCGGCGTTGGTCGAGAGGTTCACGCTGTCGCCCAGGTTCTGGTCGTTGAACACCAGGTCCATACAGAACTGGTCGCCCACGCACATCTGCAGGCTGGTGGGCCCTGTGGGGATCGCCGTTCCGGTGAGGTTGCTGATCGCGACCGGCGCATCGGGGATCAGGTTGGTACAGGCGATCACCGTGAACTGCATGTCGCGCATCACCGTTCCGATCACGTTGCCCAGCGCATCGTACTGTGTGACTTCCACCACCACGATGTAGTTGCCGATGATGGTCGGGGTGAAGTTCACCTCACCGGTGTTCGGGTCCAAGGTGATCCCGGGAATGGGTGCCGAACCACTGTAGCCCGCGCCATAGGACAAGGGGGTCGTCGCATCCTCCAAAGCACTGATCAGCGCGAAGACCAAGGAATCCCCGTCCGGGTCGATCGCCCCGTAGTTGTAGGAGACCGGTTGGTTCTGGCACACGAAGGGGATGGGTTGCGCGGTGAAGACCGGGGCGTCGTTGCAGGGCGCGGTGACGGTGTTCAGCGTGGCTTCCGCATAGATGTCGTCCACGGTGCTGTTCGGGGAGTTCACCGTGGTGTTCCGGCAGCAGGTGCTCCAGCTGATCGTCCAGCCGTTGCAGGGCGGATTCAGGGTCACCGTGGCCTGGTAGGTATAGGCCTGCATGCCCGGGTAGCCGCCGTTGTTGCAGTCGCTCAACGGCAACGCGGGCGGGCAGAGCTGGCTGATCTCATAACCGGTGCCCGGCGCCTGGTTGACCTGCAGCGTGAAGAACTGGCCGCAGCTGCTTTGGATGGTGACCGTTTCGCTGGTGGCCATGGGGATGCCACTGCAATCACGGAACAGGTTCAGCGTGATCAGGTAGTTGTTGCCGCCGATGCACTCGTAACCGATGTCCACCCCGCTGATGTGGGAGGCGGTTGCGGTAGGGATGACCGCCCCGAAGACCAGCATCGGCATGACGATGCGGAGCATGGAACGGCGTAAACTTTCGACCATGGGCGCCTGATAATGGGTAAAAATAGGTCAGAGCGCCGAGATGAGCGCACCGTGGTCAAGACTCCCGGAGGGTCCCGTGGGTTGCCTCGGGCGACGATCGCCTTCCAGCGCCCCGTGCGGGCGATCCTGGACTACTTCATGCCCCGCTCCAGTCCTTCGCGCAGCGCGGCCATGAAGGCTTCCGTGCTGAGGTAATGCTCCGGTCCCACCTTGTCGCCATGGATGCAGACCGCCAGGTCCTTGGTCATCAGGCCGCTCTCCACGGTGCTGATGCAGACCGCTTCCAGCTTGGTGCAGAAGTCGATGAGGGCCTGGTTGCCGTCCAGCTTGCCGCGGAAGGCCAGACCTCGCGTCCAGGCGAAGATGCTGGCGATGGGGTTGGTGCTGGTGGGCTTGCCCTGCTGGTGCATGCGGTAGTGGCGGGTCACCGTGCCGTGCGCGGCTTCAGCTTCCATCGTCCTGCCGTCGGGGGTGATCAGCACGCTGGTCATCAGGCCCAACGAACCGAAGCCCTGGGCCACGGTATCGCTCTGCACGTCGCCATCGTAGTTCTTGCAGGCCCACACGTAGCCGCCGCTCCATTTCATGGCGCTGGCCACCATGTCGTCGATCAGGCGGTGCTCGTACGTGATGCCGGCCTCCTGGAACGCGGCCTTGAAGTGCTTCTGGTAGGTCTCCTCGAAGATGTCCTTGAAGCGGCCGTCGTACTTCTTCAGGATGGTGTTCTTGGTGCTGAGGTATAGTGGCCACTTCTTCTGCAGGGCCATGTTGAAGCAGCTGTGCGCAAAGCCTTCGATGCTCTCGTCGGTGTTGTACATGCTCAAGGCCACGCCGTTGCCCTCGAAGTCGTACACGTTCCAGGTCTGCACCTCGCCACCGTCCTCCGGGGTGAAGGTCATGGTGAGCTTGCCCTTGCCTTTGATCACCGCATCGGTGGCGCGGTACTGGTCGCCGAACGCGTGGCGCCCGATGACGATGGGCTGGGTCCAACCCGGCACCAAGCGCGGTATGTTCCGCATGACGATGGGCTCGCGGAACACCGTGCCCCCCAGGATGTTGCGGACGGTGCCGTTGGGGCTCTTCCACATCTGCTTCAGCCCGAACTCCTTCACCCGTCCCTCGTCCGGGGTGATGGTGGCGCACTTGATGCCGACGCTGTGCTTCAGGATGGCGTTGGAGGCATCCACGGTCACCTGGTCGTTGGTGGCGTCGCGGTTCTCCATGCCCAGGTCGTAGTACTCGATCGGCACGTCCACGTAGGGCAGGATCAACTGGTCCTTGATCCATTTCCAGATGATGCGGGTCATCTCGTCACCATCCAGTTCCACGACGGGGTTCGTCACCTTGATCTTGCTCATCCTAGCCAGTTGGTTGAGGGGTTGTTTCGGACCGCGAAAGTAGGTCCCTGAAGGATCCGGATCATGGATGAATGTCGGGGGCTGGGTCTACGATGCACCAAAGTGACTGAGGGTTGAACCGCAGATGACGCTGATGGCGCAGATGAACGTTCAGGCGCGCTCAGATCGCCTCGCCCACGCTGGCATGCTATCCCGATGACGCAGATGTGCGCAAGCGCACGACCGACCTCAAGGAGAGTGCATCCTTTTGCTTGGTGCTTCCTACTTCCTGCCCCTGCTCCTGGTCTACCCCAGGTCCAGGTCCAACTCGTCCCGGAGGGTCAGAAGCGCCGGATTCCGCTCCGCCATGATCATGTAGCGGTCGCGCAACGTGTAGCGGGGGCGCAGGTCGGTGATCAGGGCTTTCTCCACCGTCAGGTCCATCCCGGGCTGGTCCAGCTCACGGCGCAGATGACCCAGCAAGGTGGGCTTCTCTTCGCGCATGTATTGCTCCTGTACATCGTTGACGATGGTGAAGGAGATGCTCCGGGCACCGGTGATCTGCGGCTCCCGTGCGGTCAGGGTGGCATGAAGGCTGTTCTTGCCCTCGGCTTTCCGGGCCTGGGCGTAGTCGTTCCACACCTTCAGCAGCAAGGAGGCATTGATGGGTCGCACAGGGGCGTCGGGCGCGCCTACCGGCTCCGTGCCAGGGACATCCACGGACAGTGCGGCGGTCGCTGCGCGCTCAAGTCCGGCCTTGATGCTGATGCTTCCCGCCAGGCGCCGTGTAGGGGAAGGTGCCGTGGTCGCAGTGGTCGGCGCTCCGGTGGCTGCGGCGGGTAAGGGTTCGTCCCGGGTGACCGAAGGAGCGGGCACTGCAGCCGACCTGGCCGGGGGGGCGGGGTCGGTGGGAGGGGGCGTCCGCACCGGTGCCGGGGTGGGGGCCGAGGCTACGTCAGGACTTTTTTTTTCCAGGGAGGCCGCAGCCTCCGGTGCCTGTGCGCTCACCGCTGGGCGGCACAGCTGCATGAAGGCCAGTTCGGCGAGCAGGCGGGGTTCCTTGCTGGTCTTGTACTGCACATCCACCTGGCCCAGGCGTTCCAAGGCGTTCACCAGCAGCGGACGCGGTACCCGGGCAGCCTGCTCGCCGTACCGTACGGCGAGGTCCTCGCTCACTTCCAACAGGGGCAGCGTGCGCGGGTCCTGGCTCACCAGCAGGTCGCGCAGGTGGCGGCTGAGGCCGGCGATGAACAGGTGCCCGTCGAAGCCCTGCTGCAGGATGCCGTTGAAGCCCACCAGGCAGCCGGCGATGTCGCCCGCGGCCAGGCTGTCGGTGATCCGGAAGTAGTGGTCGTGGTCCACCACGTTCAGGTTCTTCACCACGTCCTGGTAGGTGAGGCGGTGCCCGGTGAAGCTCACCAGCTGATCGAAGATGCTGAGCGCGTCGCGCAGCCCGCCGTCGGCCTTCTGGGCGATGACGTGCAGGGCCTGGGGCTCCGCCTCGATGCCCTCCTTCTCCGCGATGCCCGCCAGGTGCCGGGCGATGTCGGCCACCGAGATCCGGCGGAAGTCGAAGACCTGGCACCGGCTGAGGATGGTGGGCAGGATCTTGTGCTTCTCGGTGGTGGCCAGGATGAAGATGGCGTAGCTCGGGGGCTCCTCCAGGGTCTTCAGGAAGGCGTTGAAGGCCGCCGAGCTGAGCATGTGCACCTCGTCGATGATGTACACCTTGCGGGTGCCGACCTGGGGTGCGATGGAGACCTGCAGGATGAGGTTGCGGATGTCGTCGACGCTGTTGTTGCTGGCGGCGTCGAGCTCGAAGATGTTCAGGCTGTGGCCCTCTTCGAAGGTCTTGCAGGGGGGGCATTCGCCGCAGGTCTGCTGGTCGGGACCAAGGTTCTCGCAGTTGATGGTGCGGGCCAGGATGCGGGCGCAGGTGGTTTTGCCCACTCCCCGGGGACCGGTGAACAGGAAGGCTTGGGCGATGTGCCCGCTGCGGATGGCGTTCTTCAGGGTGCCGGTGACGGCCTCCTGGCCAACGACCGTGTCGAAGGTGGCCGGGCGGTACTTTCGGGCGCTGACAACGAAGCGTTCGGACATCGGGTGGCGAAGATAGAGGGGGAGGGGACCGCCGAAAGACCGAGATCTCAACAGCTGTTGATGGGGCTCCTCCGCCCGCCGAAAGGGGGTCAGGGGTGAATGACGCACCCGGCTTCAGGGTTGCCTGGATGGGAAGTGGAGCGGATCGGTATTCTACATACCTTCGCGGCCCATTTCCAACCAACCAGTACCAATGAGCAACCGGTACGAGACCGTCTTCATCTTAACTCCCGTTTTGTCTGAGGACCAGGCAAAGGAGGCGGTCACCAAATTCAAAGACCTTATCAAGAAAGGCCATGGCAAGGTCCGCCATGAAGAGAACTGGGGGATGCGCAAGCTCGCCTATCCCATCCAGAAGAAGTCCTCGGGCTTCTACACCCTGATCGAGTTCGAAGGTGAACCGGAGTTCATCAACAAGCTCGAGACCGAATACCGTCGTGACGAACGTGTGATCCGTTTCCTCACCGTGGCCATGGACAAGCACCACGTCGCGTTCGCCGAGCGTCGCCGCACCCGCGGTGCCGATGGCGAGCCGATCGCGAAGCCCGCCCGCAAGAAGAAGGAGACCACCGAGAACAACTGATCCCCACCGTCATGAGCGAACAAGCAACCACCCCGGCCACTGCAGCCCCCTCCACGGGCGGCGGCGGTGCCAACAACGAGATCCGCTACCTCACGCCGATCGCGATCGAGACGAAGAAGGACAAGTACTGCCGCTTCAAGAAGATGGGCATTACGTACATCGACTACAAGGATGCCGACTTCCTCCTCCGCTTCGTGAACGAACAGGGCAAGATCCTCCCCCGTCACATCACCGGAACCAGCCAGAAGTATCAGAAGAAGGTGAGCCAGGCCGTCAAGCGGTCACGCCACCTCGCCCTGATGCCTTACCTGGCCGATATGCTCAAGTGATCCGATAACCCAAGCACAGCCATGGAAGTCATTCTGAAACAAGACGTGGAGCACCTGGGTTTCGCCAACGACCTGGTGAAGGTGCGTGAGGGTTATGCCCGCAACTTCCTCCTGCCCCGCGGCCTCGCCGTGGCCGCCACCAGCAGCGAGAAGAAGCAGCTCTCCGAGACCCTCAAGCAGCGCGCCCACAAGGAAGCGAAGATCCGCACCGAAGCCGAACAGAAAGCCACCGCGATCGTCGATCAGACGATCAAGATCGGCGCCAAGGTCGGCGAGAAAGGCAAGATCTTCGGTAGCATAAATACCATCATGGTCGCCGACGCCCTGCGTTTGCTCGGCGTGGAGGTGGACCGCAAATACATCAAGCTCAAGGGCGAGGCGATCAAGTCCATCGGCAAGTACGAGGCCGAGGTCACCTTCCACCGCGACGTGGTGCGCAACATCCCGTTCGAGGTCGTTGAAGAGTGATGTTCTCACCCCGACCCTCTCCCAAGGAGAGGGAGGAACACTGACTGAATTGAGAGAGGGGCCGAAAGGCCCCTTTTTCTTTTTCCCGTTGATCCCACCCCCCTGTTGCAGCCCTCGGATCAATGTGGATCGCCAGTGCGTAAGGTGCTGGTCATGAAGACTTCGTCTGACCCATGTCATTCCCAGGTTCGATCGGTCCGGGCCGGTGGGGGCAAGGCCTGATGCGCGCGGCGATCCTCCGCGTACGCCCATCTTCGCCCCGCATGATCACCATCCAGCGCATCTCCCTCCACCCGCTCTCCATCCCGCTCAAGGCCCCCTTCATCACCTCGCTCGGCGCCCTGCATGCGGTGGAGAACGTGGTGGTGCAGGTACACACCGCCGATGGTCGGACCGGCTGGGGCGAGTGCAGCCCCTTCTGGACGATCAACGGGGAAACGCAGGATACCTGCCTGTCCGTGGGGAAGCACCTGGCCAAGGCTTTGATCGGGTCCGACCCGCTGGACATCGAAGGCGCCCACCGGACCATGGACCGGCTGATCTTCGGCAACAGCAGTGTCAAGAGCGCCGTCGACATCGCGTTGCATGACCTGGCCGCACAACAGGCTGATCTTCCGCTGTGGAAGTTCCTGGGGGCGGAGCGATGCTTCGATCTCGTCACCGACTACACCGTAAGCCTGGGCGATCCGGAGAAGATGGCGGCCGATGCGGAGGCCATCGTGGCGGCGGGCTTCCCGGTGATCAAGGTGAAGCTCGGTGGTCCAGGTGAGCTGGACATCAGGCGGATCCGGGCCATCCGCGAAAGGATCGGATCGATCATCCCCCTGCGCATCGACGCCAACCAGGGTTGGGATCCGGACACCGCGATCCACGTGTTGAACGCGTTGGCCGATGCCGGCATCCAGCATTGCGAAGAACCCATCCCGCGCTGGCGGTTCATGGAGATGCGGCGTGTGAAAGAGGCCTCCCCGATCCCCATCATGGCCGATGAGAGCTGCTGCGATGAGCATGACGCTGAGCGTCTTATCGCGCTGGGTTCCTGCCAGCGCTTCAACATCAAGCTGGGTAAAAGCGGTGGCCTGTTCAAGGCCCGGAAGATCATCGCGTTGGCGGAACAGGCGGGCATGGAGGTGCAGGTCGGCGGTTTCCTGGAGTCGCGGCTCGCCTTCACGGCTTCGGCCCACCTCGCGCTCATCAGCCCTTGCGTCCGCTACTGCGATATGGATACCCCCTTGATGTTCACTTCGGACCCCGTGAACGGCGGCATACAGGTCGGTGACGGGGGAACGATCAGCCTGCCGGACACGCCCGGGCTTGGGGCTTCGATCGATGCGGCCTACTTGGATCCGGCCTTGGCGATCACCTTGGCCTGAGCGGGATCAGGGCCGGTCCTTGTGCTGCGGCTTCAGGGGGGCGTGTTCCGGATCGTGCCTGTTGGCAAGTCGTAAGGAGCTTCAAAGCAGCTATTGCTTCACGCCTACCTTTGCGGCCACCAAACGACCTGCTACGCACCCATGCCCCAGATCTTCGACCTCGACATGATCAAGGCGGTCTACAGCCGCTTCCCTTCTCGTGTGGCCGCCGCCCGCAAGGCAGTCGGCAAGCCGCTCACCCTCACCGAGAAGATCCTCTACACCCACCTGTGGGATGGCGAGGCCACCACGGTGTTCGAGCGCGGCAAGCACTATGTCGACTTCGCACCGGACCGCGTGGCCATGCAGGATGCCACGGCCCAGATGGCGCTGCTGCAGTTCAGCACCACCGGCCGTAAGACCGTGGCCGTGCCCAGCACCGTGCACTGCGATCACCTGATCCAGGCCCGCGTGGGTGCCAAGCAGGACCTGCAGGACGCGCTGCTCAAGAGCAACGAGGTCTTCAACTTCCTGGAGTCCATCAGCAACAAGTACGGCATCGGTTTCTGGAAGCCCGGCGCGGGGATCATTCACCAGGTGGTGCTGGAACAGTACGCCTTCCCCGGCGGCATGATGATCGGCACCGACAGCCACACCGTGAACGCGGGCGGCCTGGGCATGGTGGCCATCGGCGTGGGCGGCGCGGACGCCTGCGACGTGATGAGCGGGCTGGCGTGGGAACTCAAGTGGCCCAAGCTCATCGGCATCAAGCTCACCGGCAAGCTCAGCGGCTGGGCCAGCCCCAAGGACGTGATCCTGAAGGTGGCCGGCATCCTCACCGTGAAGGGCGGCACCGGGGCCATCGTGGAATACTTCGGCCCCGGCGCGGAGAGCATGAGCTGTACCGGCAAGGGCACCATCGCCAACATGGGCGCGGAGATCGGGGCCACCACCAGCACCTTCGGTTACGACGCCAGCATGGCCCGCTACCTCAGCGGTACCGGTCGTGCGGAAGTGGCCGCCATGGCCGACGCCATCAAGGAGCACCTCAACGGCGACCCCGAGGTCTATGCCGATCCCGCGAAGTACTTCGACCAAGTGATCGAGATCGACCTCAGCACCCTGGAGCCGCATGTGAACGGACCGTTCACGCCCGACCTCGCCTGGCCCATCAGCAAGTTCGCCGCCGCGGTGATGGAGAACGGCTGGCCCGCCAAGTTGGAAGTGGGCCTCATCGGCTCCTGCACCAACAGCAGCTACGAGGACCTTACCCGCAGCGCCAGCCTTGCCCAACAGGCCATCGACAAGAACCTGAAGGCGAAGAGCGAGTTCACCATCACCCCCGGCAGCGAGGTGGTGCGCTTCACGGCGGAACGCGATGGGTTGTTGAAGACCTTCGACGCCATGGGCGGCGTGGTGCTCGCCAACGCCTGCGGACCCTGCATCGGCCAATGGGCGCGCCATACGGACGACCCCAACCGCAAGAACTCGATCATCACCAGCTTCAACCGCAACTTCGCCAAGCGCAACGACGGCAACGCCAACACGCACGCCTTCGTGGCCAGCCCGGAGATCGTGACCGCACTGGCCATCGCCGGCGACCTCACCTTCAACCCGCTCACCGACAGCCTGGTGAACGAGGCCGGCGTGAGCGTGAGGCTCGATGAGCCGAAAGGGATCGAACTGCCTCCGCGTGGTTTTGATGTGGAGGATGCCGGGTACAAGGCCCCGGCCGCCGATGGCAGCACCGTGAGCGTGGTGGTGAAGCCCGACAGCGAGCGTCTGCAGCTGTTGGAGCCCTTCCCCGCGTGGAACGGACAGAACATCACCGGCGCCCTGCTGCTGATCAAGGCCAAGGGCAAGTGCACCACCGACCACATCAGCATGGCCGGCACCTGGTTGAAGTACCGCGGTCACCTCGATAACATCAGCAACAACACGCTGATCGGTGCCACCAACGCCTTCAACGGGGAAGTGGACAAGGTGAAGAACCAGCTGACCGGCGGCTACGGCGCGGTGCCCGCCACCCAGCGCACCTACAAGGCCGCCGCCAAGCCGAGCATCATCGTGGGCGACCAGAACTACGGCGAAGGCAGCAGCCGCGAGCACGCCGCCATGCAGCCCCGCCACCTCGGCGTGGCCGCCGTGCTGGTGAAGAGCTTCGCACGCATCCACGAGACCAACCTCAAGAAGCAGGGCATGCTCGCCCTCACCTTCAGCAACGAGGCCGACTACGACAAGATCCAGGAGGACGACCGCATCGACTTCACCGACCTCACCGACTTCGCTCCGGGCAAGCCGCTGACCCTGGTGCTGAACCACTCTGACGGATCGAAGGAGACCATCCTTACGAACCACACTTACAATGCCCAGCAGATCGAGTGGTTCAAAGCGGGTGGTGCGCTGAACATCATCCGCGCGCAGCAGAAGGGCTGACCTTACTGGCGGAACGAATAGCTGAAGGCTTCCATTCGGGGGCCTTCGGTGTTTTCAGACGGCATACGGCGAACACAGTATTGATGGCATGGGTCATCATCAATTGAAAGCTGTGGCATAGTTTTGGCAAACACCGCGAACCAAACCAAACGAACATGAAAAAGGTACTTCTCAGTATTGCCACGGTGGCCCTCGCCGGCTCGACCATGGCCCAGTCCCCTCAACTTTCATTCGGTGCTGACTTCGCCCTGCCTCTGGGAGATTTCGGTGACAGCTACAGCCTGGGTGTTGGACCTGCAGTGGGTTTTGAGCTTCCCGTGGGGGACAATTTGGGCGTGACCGTACAGGTCGCCTATGACATCCTCATGCCGAAAAGTGAGGTAAAGGATTTCGTCAAGAGCGCTTCGATGTTACCCGCGCAAATTGGATTGAAGTATTACTTCAGCGAGCAACAACTTGGGGCCTATGGTCACGCCCAACTTGGGATCCACAGCACCAGCTTCAAGTCAGAGGAGTTCATCATCCCTGGTATCCCCGGTCTCACTCCGGATATTGTGGTGCCGAGCGAGACTTCCAGCAGTTCCAACTTCAGCTGGGCCATCGGCGCAGGTTACCAGATGGAGAAGCTGGATATCGGTCTGCGCTACAACAGCATCAGTCCGGATAGCGACGTGGATGGCGCCAAAGCGTTAAGCTACATCGGTCTTCGGGTGGCCTACCTGCTCAACTTGGGCAACTAGGCTTATTCTACCATTCAGGGAAGGGCGGCCATCGGCCGCCCTTCTTTATTTCTGACGCGTCGTTGACACACGATCGGCCATCTTTGGTGCCGTGTTGCGGAACGACCTGATCCTGCGCGCGGCCCGTGGTGAGCATGTGGAGCGCACTCCCGTGTGGCTCATGCGCCAGGCCGGCCGCATTCTGAAGGAGTATCGTGCCGTCCGCGACAAGGCCGGAGACTTCATCACCCTGGTCACCACGCCCGAACTGGCGGCGGAGGTCACGATCCAACCCGTGGACATCCTCGGCGTGGACGCGGCCATCCTCTTCAGCGACATCCTGGTGGTGCCCGAGGCCATGGGGCTGCCCTACGTGATGGACGAGGGCAAAGGCCCGCGCTTCCCGGAAGTGGTGCGCACCATGGACGACCTGAAGCGCATTCGCGTGCCCGATGTGGCGGATGCGCTGCACTACGTGCCTGCCGCCATCAAGCTGGTCAAACATGAACTCAACGGCCGGGTTCCGCTGATCGGTTTCGCCGGTGCGCCATGGACGATCTTCTGCTACATGACCGAAGGCAAAGGCAGCAAGACCTTCAGCGTGGCACGCCGTTCGCTTTATGCGGATCCCGCCTTCGCGACCGCCCTCATGGACCGCATCACCAACACCACCATCGCCTACCTGAAGCTGCAGATCGCGGCCGGTGCGGACATGGTGCAGGTCTTCGACTCGTGGGCCGGTGTGCTGGATGCGCAGACCTACCGCACTTTCGCGATCCCCTGCCTGAAGCGGATCTGTGAGGCCATCACCGAAGTGCCCGTCACCATCTTCGCCAAGGACGCCTGGTTCGCCACGTCCGACATCGCGGCGCTGCCTTGCGCCACCGTGGGCTTGGATTGGGCGCAGGACCCGCAATGGGCCCGCGGGATCGTCGGCCCGGACCGCACCCTGCAAGGCAACCTGGACCCCTGTGTGCTCTATGCCGATGCGGCCACGATCCGTCGGGAGACCGCGCGAATGCTGGACGCCTTCGGTGCTCAGCGCCACATCGCTAACTTGGGCCACGGCGTTTACCCCGACACACCCGTGGACGGCGTTCGCCGCTTCATCGACACCGTTAAGGAACATAACCACCGGACATGAACATCCGCATTTCCCTGCTGCTTCCGAGCCTTGCCTTCGCCACCTTGATCCTGGCGCAAGACGTTCCGGACAGCCTGAACATGATCGAGAACGGCAGCTTCGAGCAGATCGAAGGCAAGCTGAAGCGCCTGGGCAGTTTGGAGATGGCCAAAGGCTGGAAGAGCCCCACGGCCAAGAAGGCCGACCTGTTCAGCGAGACCGTGGCCAGCAGCCCGGCCAGTGCCCCCCGCAGCGAGCGCGGCGACCAGAGCGCCTTGAGCGGGCAGAACTATGCGGGCCTGCTGTGGTGGAGCTACATGAACAAGGAACCGCGCACGTACATGCAGGCCAAGTTCAAGAAGACCCTCAAGAAGGGCCAGAAGTACTGCGTGCGCTACTACGTCACGCTCGGCGACCTCAGCAAATACGGCGCTGACCAGTTCGGCGCTTACCTGAGCAAGATGCTGATCAAGAAGGACGACGAGAGCAACCTGACCTACGAGCCCCAGATCCCTGCGCTGCGGACGAAGATCTACGATGACCTGTACAGCTGGCAGGGCGTCTGCGGCATGTACGAGGCGAAGGGCGACGAGGCCTACCTGGTGCTTGGCAACTTCTCCGCGAACGAGAAGACCAACACCGTGAAGATCAAGCGCCCGAAAGGGGAGACCCGCCCCCAGGCCGCCAGCGCCTACTACTTCATCGACGATGTGGCGGTGTTCCCGATCAAGAGCCCCAGCGAATGCAAATGCGAGCAGCTGGACAAAGCCGAGAGCGAGTTCATCTACGGCAAGAAGACCACCACCAACAAGGCCCTGAAGCCCGATGCCCAGCTGGACCAGAGCGTGATCTACTTCAAGCGCTTCCAGCAGACGGTGGACGGTTCCATGGACCCGCTGATGAACGAGCTCACCGAACTGCTGAAGGCGAACCCGGACCTGAAGATCCGTCTCATCGGACATACCGATGCCATCGAGGCGGAACGGGTGCGCATGCGTCCTGACCTGACCGAGCTGGCCCGGGAACGCGCGGATGCCGTGAAGGCGGCTTTCGTGGAGGGGGGCATTGATGCCGCACGCATCATCACCGCCGATCAGAAGGCCGAGAGCCCTGCCGATCCCAACGAAGGCGAAGTGGCGCTCAGCAAGAACCGGCGCGTGGAGTTCGAGCTGGAGAAGTAGGCGGGAAGCAAGGCACTAGGTGAGGGTGGAGAGGTGCTAGGGTGGAGAGGTGCTAGGGTGGAGAGGTGCTAGGGTGGAGAGGTGTTAGGGTGGAGAGGTGCTAGGTGCAGGTTTTCGTGGGGCTGCGCTGCCCTTTTTCCATTGGTGCGAAGGTGCCAGAGTGGAGGGGTGCTAGAGTGCGGATTCTTGTGGGGCTTCGCTTCCCTTCTTCGGTTGGTGCTATGGTGCTGTGCTCTAGGCTGGCTAGCTTTCCGGAAACACCTGTGTCATGGCAGCATTCAAGGATTTCGAGGAGATCGTGGCATGGCAGAAGGCCATTGACCTTTCCGCCGCCATCCATCTGAAGTTCAAGGACCACAAGGCTATGCCTTCCGGGACCAGATCCACCGCGCGGCGATCTCGGTGTCCAATAACATCGCGGAGGGCTTCGACAGGGGTTCGAACACGGAGTTCAGGCGGTTCCTCCGCATTGCTCAAAGCTCCTGTAATGAGGTCCGGTCCATGGTCATCCTTGGCCAGCGGTTCGGGTATTTCACGGAAGAGGAAGTGTTGAAGTACCGTACCGAATGCATCCGGCTGAACGGCACGATCCAGAGCCTGATCAAGTCCATGCGTGTCGAGGCCCTTCGTTCCGTGGCTCCTTGGCTCGTACCGATGGCTTCCTGGCTGGGGTTGGCCTGAACGGTTGCTCAACGGAAGATGCGCACCTTCGCACCACTTCACCTTAGCACTTAACCCGGTCTGTCATGTTGAAGGGCGATCCCCGCATCATCCGCGCGTGGTCGATGTACGATTGGGCCAACTCGGCCTATTCGCTCACCATCACCTCCGCCATCTTCCCGATCTACTACGCCGAGATCACCATGCAGGACGGCCACGACCTGGTCCTCGAGAAGTACGGTGTTCCCGCCGATTCGCTGCAGTCCTATGTGCTCAGCGCCGGCTTCCTGGTGGTGGCCATCATCGCCCCGATCCTTTCGGGCATCGCGGACAGCCGCGGCAACAAGCTCGCCTACCTCAAGGCTTTCTGCTACATGGGTGCGCTCTGTTGCGCAGGGCTCACGATGCTCACGTTCGATTCGCTCATCTTCGGCCTGCTCCTGTTCATGCTGGCCTGCGTGGGCTTCTCCGGCAGCCTCGTGTTCTACGATGCCTTCCTGCCGGAGATCGCCGAGCCCAAGGACCATGATCGTGTAAGTGCCCGTGGCTATGTGATGGGCTACATCGGCAGTGTGCTGCTCCTGTTGCTCAACCTGGGCATGGTGATGGCTCCTGGCCTGTTCGGCATTGATCGATTGGCGCAGCACCTCGGAGTGGGGACCGGAAGCCTGGCCGCACAGTTGTCCTTCCTGAGCGTGGGGCTGTGGTGGGCCGGTTGGGCGCAGATCCCCTTCCGCACCCTGCCGACGCGCACCGCCGCACGGGTCCATCAGGGCGGTCCCATCACAGCGGGCTACCGCGAGTTGCGCAAAGTCTGGGGCCAGCTGCGGAACGACATCCGCCTCAAGCGCTTCCTCACGGCCTTCTTCGTGTACAACATGGGCATCCAGACCGTGATGTACCTGGCCGTGGCCTTCGCCACGCGCGAGATCAAGGACCACGACGCGGAGGGGAACATCATCCCCATCGGGGACGACAGCCTGATCATCAGTATCCTGCTGATCCAGTTGGTGGCCGCCGTGGGTGCGTGGATCTTCATTCACCTGAGCGCCCGGTTCGGCAACGTCCGTGCCTTGCTCGTCGGGGTCACCATCTGGGTGGGCATCTGCCTGGCCGCCCACAGCATCCATTGGGCGCACGAGTTCTATGGTCTGGCCTGCGGCGTGGGCCTGGTGATGGGTGGTTGCCAGGCGCTTTCGCGAAGCACGTATGCCAAGTTCCTGCCCGAGACGGAGGATCATGCGAGCTACTTCAGCTTCTACGATGTGAGCTACTACCTGGGTACCGTGCTCGGCACCGCCGCGTACGGCCTGGTCTACCAGATCACCAACGACCTGCGCAACACCATCATCGCCATCGGCAGCTTCTTCGTGGTGGGCCTCATCCTGCTGTTGCGGGTGCCAAAGGAACCTGTGCGCACCACGTCCTGAGGCCGGACCTAACTTCGCGCCGCTAACCCGCCGGGGTTCCGTTCTCCGGCGAACCTTGAGCACATGAGCGACGAACGTATCTGGGACGTGATCATCGTGGGAGGCGGCATCGTGGGTGCGGCCACCCTGTACAAGATGCAGTCCCGCTTCCCCGAGCTGGACATCCTGTTGCTGGAGAAGGAGAAGGCCCTGGCCGATCACCAGACCGGCAACAACAGCGGGGTGATCCACAGCGGCATCTACTACAAGCCCGGCAGCTACAAGGCGAAGACCTGCGTGAGCGGACGCCGCGAGCTCGTCGCCTTCGCGAAGGAGCATGGGGTCGCGCACGACATCTGCGGCAAGCTGATCGTGGCCTTCAGCGAGGAGGAGCTGCCACGCCTGGAGAAGATCTACCAGACCGGTATCGCCAACGGCATCGAGGGCATGAGCCGTGTGGACGCGAAGCAGATCAAGGAGATCGAGCCGTTCTGCGAAGGCCTCGCGGGCGTGCGCGTGGGCTGCACCGGCATCATCGACTTCCGCGGGGCCACCAACAAGATGGCTGAGCTTGCCCTGAAGATCAACCCCCGCAGCGAGGTGCGGTTGAACGAGGAGGTCACGGGCACCACCCAGGGCGGAGGACGCAGCACCATCACCACCAGCAAGGGTGCTTATACCGCGCGCTACGCCATCTTCTGTGGCGGGCTGCAAAGCGACCGCCTGGCCAAGGCCGATGGCGCCAAGGTGAAGGAGCGCATCGTCGGTTTCCGCGGCGACTACTACGACCTCACCGAACAGGGCAAGCACAAGGTGAAGCACCTCATCTACCCCGTGCCCGACCCGCGCTTCCCCTTCCTGGGCGTACACTTCACCCGCATGACCGACGGCAGCATCGAGTGCGGACCCAACGCGGTGTTCACCTTCAAGCGCGAAGGCTACGGAAAGACGGACTTCAGCCTCGCCGACACGTGGGATGCGCTCACCTATGGCGGCACCTGGAAACTGTTCTTCAAGAACATGTCCTACGGCATCGACGAGTACCGCCGGGCCTTCAGCAAGAAGCTCTTCCTGAAGACGCTGCAGCGCCTGATCCCCTCGCTCACCATGGACGACATCAAGCCCGGACGGGCCGGCGTGCGCGCCATGCTGCTGGGCGATGATGGCAACATGGTCGATGACTTCCGCATCGAACGCCAGGGTGCGCACATCCACGTGCTCAACGCGCCTTCACCGGCGGCCACGGCGGCCCTTGCCATCGGTGGCGAGATCGTGGGCATGGCCGTGGATCAGCTGAAGCTCGGTGAGTCCGTGAAGGCCTGAGCGAAGGATCAAGGCTGTAGAAAGAGGATCGGTCAGGTTGTCCTTGTCACCCCATTCTTCAGGGCAATGGCCGTTGATCCCCGTCAGTTCGAGATCCGGAACTCGTCGGTCACCTGCTTCCAGTTCCAGAGGAAGCATTCCATCAGCACGTTCAGCCGCTTCAACACGATGGGGTTGGGCTGCTTGATCTCGCGGAAGTAAGCGTCCTGGCTGCGGAACAGGTCGTACTTGTGGAACACCGCCTTGCCCATGGCGTACACGGTGTTCTTGCTGGGGTGATTGATGCGCTCCATGTAGTGCTGCATCGCGATCACGTCCGTTTCCAGATCGCTTGCCTGCAGCCCCATGGCATTGGCGAACTTGGAGATGCTGAGGCTGAACACGCGGCGGTCGGTGCCTGCGGGCAGGGCCTTCTGGGCCTCCATCAGGTTGCCTGCCAGTACGATCTGCGCGAAGAGCTCGTCATCACCGGGGCCGAATTCCGGCTGGCGTTCGAACTCCGGTGAGTCCTGCAGTTCGGCGACGATGGAGGGGAACCCGTTGTCGGTGAGCTCAAGCACGGCGTTCACGAAGATGTTCGCGAGCTTGTCCTCGGTCATCTTCTTCTTTCCGAACAGTGTGGTGATCATTCCGTCAGTTCCAGTTACGCGAACGTACCCCGTTGTGGCGAGCGCGTTGGTACGGGGGGGATGGGTATTTTTAACACAGTTATCCACCTTGCATGGACCTGAAGCCCCTCATCGATCACTATGCCGCGTACGACGAATGGGCGAACACCCGTGTGGTGGAGCGGCTTTCGCGTGTGCCGGAAGGCGTGTTGGACGCTCCGGTGAAGAGCAGTTTCCCTTCGTTGCGCGCCACGCTGATGCACATCCGCGACGCCGAGCACGTGTGGCTGTGCAGGATCAACGGCGTGCAATACAACTGGCCTGCGGAAGCGGACAGCGCATTGGGAACCCTGCTGAAGCACAACGCGCTGCTGCTCGACCAGGTACGCACCATGGATGGCGAAGCGTTGGAAAGGCCGTGCACATACCGTGAACTGAAAGGCATGGCGCACGTGCAGCCTGTCTGGCAGATGCTCCTGCATTGCTTCAACCACGCCAGTTACCACCGCGGCCAGGTGGTGACGATGATGCGGCAGTTCGACCTCGATGAGATCCCTGCGTTGGACCTGGTGGTGTACCAGCGGAGCCTGAAACCGGCCTGAGCTCAGGGCGTGACGCGCGCCAGCAGGTCGATGCCCGTGTAGTTGTGCGGGGTGAGCCGGCGCAGTTGGGCCTTCACCTCCTCGGTCACGTCCAACCGCTCGATGAACGCGGCGATGTCCTGCTGCGTGATGCGGTCCTTGCCCCGCGTGAGGTCCTTGAGGCGCTCGTAAGGCTCGGGATAACCGGCGCGGCGCAGGATGGTCTGGATGCCTTCCGCCACCACGGGCCACTGCGCCTCCAGGTCGCGTTCCAAGGCCTCGCGGTTCAACAGCAGCTTGTCCAGTCCCTTCTTCACGGCGTCCACGGCGATCATGGTGTGCGCGATGGGCACGCCAATGTTGCGCGTGACGGTGCTGTCGGTGAGGTCGCGCTGCAGGCGGCTGATCGGTAGCTTCTCCGCCAGGTGGATGTACAGCGCGTTCGCGATGCCGAGGTTGCCCTCCGCGTTCTCGAAGTCGATCGGGTTCACCTTGTGCGGCATCGCGCTGCTGCCCACCTCACCGGCCTTGGTGCGCTGGCGGAAGTAATCCATGCTGATGTACTGCCACACATCGCGGCACAGGTCGATCAGGATGGTGTTGATGCGGCGCATGGCATCGAACAGCGCGGCGAGGTTGTCGTAGTGCTCGATCTGCGTGGTGAATTGCTGGCGTTGCAGCCCCAGCCGCTCCTGGCAGAACCGGTCCGCCACCTTCATCCAGTCCACCTCCGGATAGGCCACGTGGTGCGCATTGAAGTTGCCGGTGGCCCCCCCGAACTTGCAGGAGTAGGGCACCTCGCGCAGCAGGCGCAACTGCACGTCCAGCCGTTCCACGAAGACCTGCAGCTCCTTGCCCAGCCGGGTGGGCGAGGCGGGCTGGCCATGGGTCCGCGCCAGCAAGGCCACCTGCGACCAGTCCAGTGCAAGGCCGTGGAGCTTGTCGCGCAGGCCGATCAGTTCGGGCAGGTAGTGCACGAAGACGAACTCCTTCACGAGCAACGGCATCGCCGTGTTGTTCACGTCCTGCGAGGTGAGCCCGAAGTGCACGAACTCTTTGCGATCGCCCAGGCCCAGCTCGGCAAGCCGTGCCTTCAGCCAGTACTCCACGGCCTTCACGTCGTGGTTGGTGGTGCGCTCAATGTCCTTCACCTGTTGCGCATCCGACCCGTTGAGCGCTGCGATGCGTCCGAAGAGCCCGTCGAAGGTCGACGTATCGGTGCCCTTGAGCTCCGGCAGCGGCAGTTCGCACAGGTGGCGGAACCACAGCAGCTCCACCATGAGGCGATAGCGGATCAGCGCCATTTCGGAGAACCAGATCGCGAGGGGGGCCGTGCGGTTCCGATAACGGCCGTCGACAGGGGAGATGGCGGTGAGGGAGGTGAGGTCCATACAGGGTGGCGCTGCGCGCCGGGCAGGGCGCAAAAGTAGCCAAGCGCGGGCGGCTATCTTCGGGGCATGATCGGTGATATCGGGCGCGGCGCGAGCGCCTTTTTCCAAGCCTTCGGCTTTCTGCGCCAACACCGCATGGCCTGGCTGTTCCTGGTGCCCGCCCTGTTGTGGGTGCTGTTCGCCTTCGGCCTCTTCACCTTCTCCTCCTGGCTGGTGGGGCTTTTGGGCGAATGGTGGACGGGCGTGCTGGGGGTGTCCGTGCCAGTGCCCGAGCAGGAGGGCTGGCAAGGTGTGTGGTCCGATGTGAAGACCTTCTTCAGCGGGACCGGTGCCTTGGCGGCCTTGGTGGTGATCAAGGTGGCCCTGTTCCTGTTGCTCGCCTTGGTGAACAAGTACGTGGTGCTGATCGTGCTGAGCCCCTTGCTGGCTTATGCCAGCGAGCTGGCCGAGGAGAAGATCACCGGCCGCAGCTTCCCCTTCAATGCTGTGCAATTGCTGAAGGACGCCGGTCGCGGCATCTTGATCGCGTTGCGCAACGGCTTCCTTGAACTGTCTATCACGCTGCTGCTGTGGACCGTCACCTTCTTCATGCCCCTGTTGATCCCCGTCAGTGCCGTCCTCCTGTTCCTGGTCTCGGCCTATTTCTATGGCTTCTCCATGTTCGACTATGCGTTCGAGCGCCGGCGGATGCGGGTGACAGAGAGCGTACGCAAGGTGAACGCGAACCTGGGCATGGTGCTGGCGAACGGTGCGCTTTTCAGCCTGCTGAGCAAGCTGTGGATCGTGGGCCTGGTCTGCGTGCCGCTGATGGCCGCGGTGGGTGCCACGTTGGCGCTCGTTGAAAAGGAGCAGGCAACCGCAGCCGGGGCCCGCGCGTAACAGGGTCATGCGTGCGCTGCTGCTCACCTTCGCCCTGCTCATTGTGGTCTTTACCAAAGCCCAGGACCAGCACCGCGTGCAGGTGTATGGTTCGGTCACCGACAGCCTGAGCGGTAGGACTGTCCACACCACCGTGGAGCACTACGACCTTAGCGGGAAGCGCTGGTCCCTGACCGAGGTGAACAGCGAGGGCCGCTATGCCTTGTTCCTGCCCGCTGGCGAGCCCTTCGAGCTGCGTGTGGCGCCACTGCCGGGCCAGGTCGAACTGCGGCGCACGATGCCTGCGGTGCCTGCCGAGGCACGTACCTTTCGCCTCGACCTGCGCCTGAAGCCCGTGCCCGCTGCGGACCGCTGAGCGCAGGCCCACGCGGCCATGTCTTCCCCTTCCGAACGACCTTCCTGGTGGTCCTCCTTTGTGCCGCGTAGCACCCTGGTGTTCCTCGTGCTGTTCGTGTTGGCCGCTTTCGGTTCAGCCTTGCTCGTGCACCGCGCCGCCCGCACCCAGGTGCTGGCCAACGCCACTACCGACCTCGACCACGTCCTCGACCTCGGTGAACAGCGCCTGCGCTCCTACACCAACACGCTCGACGAGGACATCGCCTTCCTCGCGGACAACGAACCCCTCCGGGCCTACACGGCCGCGTTGGATGCTGGTGATACGGCGCGGATACGCGTGGCGCGCAGCGAACTCGCCGCCTTGATGCGGAGCTTCCTTCGCAGCCGGCCCACCTACGCGCAGCTGCGTTACATCGCGGCGGACAGCGCAGGCATGGAGATCGTGCGCTTCAATGCGCAGAACGGTGTGGTGACCGGGGTGCCCGACAGCCTGCTCCAGGCCAAGGGCGATCGCGATTTCTACAAAGCCACCATGGCGCTCGGTGGTGATCGGCACTACTTCTCCGCGATGGACCTCAACGTGGAGCATGGCGTGATCGAACGCCCGATGGTGCCCACGTTACGGGCCGCCGCTGGCATCGACCGGCCGTCGGGCATCCGTGCAGGCATCGTGGTCATCAACGCCGACCTGCGTCCGCTCTTCGCGGAGCTCACGGCCATGCAGCCGGCCCAGGTGAAGTTCATCCTTGCGGACAGCGCTCAACTGCTCCTGCATCCGGATACCGCCAGGTGCTTCCACGCCCTGCTGGGAAGGCCCGATGTGGGCTTGGATCCGGAGAAGAATGAAGCGGCAGCTGATCCCGATCGCTGGACGCGCAGTGAGCGGACCTTCCAGTTGCCGCAGTTGCCCTATCCCTTGGAACTCGTATTGATCAAGGACCTGAGCCCGGTGCTCAACGACCTGAAGGCGGAGCGCGACCGGATCCTGCTCGGAGCGGCAATGGCCGCCCTCTTGTTCGCGCTGTTCTGGCTGGTGTATGCGCGCGCCATGGCCTCCGGGCTTGCACGCCTTACCGCGCGCGTGGAACGCTACGCGGCCGGAGAACCTGAAGGCTCACTGCCGGTGGAACGGAAGGACGAGATCGGCCGGTTGTCCCGCAGCATCGGGCGCATGCAGGAGCGCATCGACCAGCGCGTGAAGGAACTGGAGCAAGCGCGCGTCGCAGCGGAGGAGAGCGACCGCAAACGCCGGGAACTGGTGGCCAACATGAGCCACGAGGTGCGCACACCGCTCAACACCATCATCGGCATGGCCGGTGAGATCGATCCGGAGCGGATGAGCGGGGTGGACCGCGACCGGCTGGCCATGGTGCACCGCGCCGCGCAGCGGCTGAAGGGACTCGTGGATGACATGCTGCTCCACGCTCGCGCCGGGGAGGGCCGCCTCACCCTGGACCCTTTGCCCACCGACGTGCGCACCGTGGTGCTGGACATCGCCCAGGCCCACCTGCCCATCGCCACGGCCAAGGGGGTCGCGCTGCGCGCCAACGCCATGCAGCTGCCTCCCGCGTTGCTGATCGATCCGCTCCGGCTTCACCAGGTGGTGGACAACCTGGTGGGCAATGCTGTGCGCTTCACCCAGCAGGGGCACGTGGACATCAGCGTGATCCTCGTGGACGCACGTCTTCACATCACGGTCACCGATACAGGGCCCGGCATTGCACCGGAGCTCCAGCAAAAGGTCTTCGAACGCTTTGAACGCGCCGCCGTCTCGGAGTCGAACGATGGTGCCGGGCTCGGCCTCGCCATCACGCACCGCCTGGTGGAGGCCATGGGTGGAACGCTGACCCTGGAAAGCGAACCGGGCATGGGCAGCCGCTTCAAGGTTGAACTGCCGGTGACGGTGGTCGCGATGCCGGACGTCCTTGCTGTTCCCGAAGCCGTTTCCTTGCGGGGCCTGCGTGTGCTTTACGTGGAGGACGTGGCCAGCAACCGCATGCTGATGGAGCAGTGGGCCCTGAAATGGGAATGGGACCTGGTGCTGGCCGCGGACAGTGAGCAGGCGCTGATGGCGGTGGAGCAGGGCATCTTCGACCTGGTGCTGATCGACCTGGACCTGGGCGATGACATGCGCGGCACGGAGCTCCTCTTCCGCCTGCGTGGGCTGAAACGCCTGCGCTACGTGCCCATGCTCGTGGTCACCGCGTTCGTGGATGCGGAGCACGAGGCCGAAGCATTGAAGGCCGGCGCCAACGACCGCATCACCAAGCCCATCGATGCTGTTGTATTGCATGCCGCCGCCGCCTTCTGGACCGGACGCACCCACGGACCCTGCACCGAACGCGTGAACACCGACGCGTTGGCTTCGCAGTACGACCACGATCCGGAGAAGGTGCTGCGCGCCTTCCAGCAGTTCCGCAAGGAGTTCACCACGGCCCGCATCGCGTTGCAGATCGCCATGGAAAAGGGGGACAGCGATGAGGTGATCGCTGTGCGCCACCGCATCCGCCCGCATTGGTTGATGCTGGTGCTGGTGAGCGGTGTGGCCGCGTTGGATGCGTTGCAGGCCACGGATGCTTCCGGGTGGGCGCGCGTGGAGGATGCCTTCCGTTGCTGCGATCGCGCGTTGATGACGGCGCAACGCGCCCTGCTTACAGGAGGGCCAGCCGCTTGAGCAGGTCCTCGCGGTAGCTGTCGCTCACGGGCACCAGTTCGCGCCCGATCTTGATGTCCTGGCTGTCGAGCTTGTCGATGTGCCGCAGGTTCACGATGTAGCTGCGGTGAACACGGACGAAGCCCGCGGGCAGCTTGCGCTCGAGGTCCTTCAGGTTCATCAGGCTCGTCACCTCGCGGTCGGCGAGCACGAAGCGCACGTAGTTGCTTTCGCTCTTGATGAAGCGCACGTCGTTCAGGTCCACCCGCACGATCTCGGCACCGGCGCGAACGAACACCGTGGGGTCGCCGATGGGTGTGGCCGTGCGCTCTGCCACCTTGTTCCAGGCCCGCGCGAACGCCGCGAATTCCAAGGGCTTCAGCAGGTAGTCCACCACGTTGTACCGGTAGCTCTCCACCGCGAATTCGGTGTCGCCGCTCACGATGATCACGGGCACGGTGTTGCCCAAGGTGGCCAGCAGCTCCGGACCGGTGAGCCCCGGCATGTGCACATCGGAGACGAGGAGGTCATGGCCTCCTTTCCGCAAGGCGGTGAGCGCTTCGCTGCCGCTGTGCACCACCACCACCTCCGTGGCCCCCAGCTTCTCCGCGAAGTGCTGGAGCTGGTCGGTCACCAAGGGGTCGTCGTCAGCGATGAGGAGGCGCATGGCGGCAAGTTAGTGGCAAGCGGAACGGTGTCACCTTCACGGGCCACAGTGACCAAAGCGATCGGGCAGAAGTACAACTCCAATGATGCCAAGGCGACACAAGCCTGATCGCGCGCAGGCCATATTAAGTTTTCGGTCAGGCGCACCGATCCGCATTTCTCGACTCTAGCTTTAGGCTAACAATGAAGACCAACATCATGCTCTCCTCCGGTCTTCGCTCTCGGTCCAGCGGTCTCAGGCTGGCAGGCAGCGGTCCAGCGGTCCAGCGGTCCAGCGGTCCAGCGGTCCAGCGGTCCAGCGGTCCATTCATCTACAGCCAACGAAGGTAAGCCCATGCGGGCTAGCCAACATGAAGAAGCCCCCAGTGCTTGGAACACCAGGGGCCTCGGTCGCTCACGTCAAACCCCGATTCGCATAGGAACATGAACACGAGCTAGGCAAAGATAGAACGTTCCCTCGGCCAGGCCAGGCAGCGTTCCCGCAACCCAAGCGGTCTACTTGGGCGAGTACGGCGGAAAAGGCTGCGGCCGCGCGATGCTTGTATCCTGAAGAGGCCAACGAGGACCGGAACCCCTTTCGGTCATCACGAACTCCGCTCTAGTGGTAACGCTATGGCGGACTGAACGAACGAACAATGCTTCCAAACACAGTGAATGGCGGGTGGCCGAGGCCACTCTTGCGCAGAACCCTGGGCGCGATCCTGCTGGGCTGCCTGCTGTTCATTGTTGCCCTGCGCTGCGAAGCGCAGAATCTGGTGCCCAACCCGAGTTTTGAGGACTACGTGCTTTGTCCCTCCGTGCCAGGCTTCAACCCCAACTCCAAGCCCCTGTATTGGGACCGTTGGGACCAGAGCCCAGAGTACTTTAACAGTTGCGCGGGCACACTTGGCAATCTGGATACGCTCCTTGACGTGCCTTGGAATGGGATGACATGGCAGTATGCATACGAAGGGGAGGGCTATGTTGGAGGGATAACCTACACTATCGGCGACTTCCACGAGCAAATAGGTGCGCCATTGTTGCAACCGCTTATAGTTGGTCAGACCTACTATGCCAGCTTCTACACGAATCTGGCCTTGCGGGGGTCTTATTGGCAGCCTAGGTGGGCAAGCAACAACATGGGTTTGCTTTTCACCATGGATGAGCACATCTGGTCCACGAACACCGGTGCTGGTCCTGAGTTCGCTGTGCGCAACTATGCTCAAGTGTACAGTGATGAAGTGATCCTTGATACGGCTGGATGGACTTTGATCAGCGGAAGCTTTGTGGCAGATAGCGCCTACCAGTATGTGGTCATCGGCAACTTCTTTTCCGATGCATTGACCGACACGGTCCACATGGAACAAGGCCCTATCGGTGGGATGGCTTACTACCTGTACGATAAGATCTGTGTTTCCCCGATGCCAGGCCAGTGTCCTATGGTCACAAGTGTGGAGGATTTGGAAAAGCCGGTGATCCAGGTCTTCCCGAATCCGGTCTCCTCCGTTCTGAACGTCCAGTTCCAGGGGGGGGGCGACCTTTCGGTCTATGACGGGGCCGGCAGGCTGATGCTAGCACAACGCGGAAGTGACTCTGAGGCGTTGGCCATTGACTGGCTATCGCCAGGCAGGTACCTACTTGTAGTGGATCTTGAGAATGGAAGCCGTTCGAGAAGTTCGTTCGTGGTGATGCGATAGGGGTTCCGGTCATTCAACGAATGACCGATCATGAGGACGAAAATGTTAGCACTAGGCGTGATACTGATCACGTCATTGAACCTGCACGCGCAGGATTGGAATACGTTTGGGAATAACATTACTGGACTAGGCCAATACCTTGGTGCGGATGCGGCCAGTAACCAACCCTTGCGCTTCACCACCTTCGCGAACTACGCGCATGAGTGGCGCACGAACAACGTACAGCGCATGCGGTTGAACGGGAACCCGGCGGGCGTGAACATCAACGGATACGCCGGCACATTGCGCGATGGCTTCCTCCTGTTGAGCGGCCAGCCGGATGCGTTCACCAACGCAGCCTGCGACGCGCCGTTCACGCGGCTGCACCTTGTGGATCCAATAGGCTCTGTGAATCCCATCAACTACGCACAGGAGTTCGGTTTCCGGCCCTGGCAGAAGAACGGTGTCACCTTCACGGGCAATAGTGACCAAGGCTACATCGGGCAGAAGTACAACTCCAATGATGCCACGGACATGGTGATCCAATGGAGCGATAACCCGAGCACGGATCCCTGGGCTTCGGATAAGCTGCGCTTCATCTTCTCGGCGAATCCAACGCCGCTCGCTCCCACGGGCATGCGATCCTTGGAAGGGTTGGAGGCCATGCGTTTCTGGCCCAAGAACCCGAACGAGGTGAACGTGGGTGTCGGTGATTTCTTTGCAGCGGGTGTGGGGGAGCCGAGTGAGCGTTTGGACCTCGTGAATGGCAAGGTGCGGATCAGGCAGTTGCCGATCGATGCAGTGAGCACCAGTCCTGAAGCCGTGGTGGTGAACATGACGCCTGGACCGAACTACGGTGTGCTTGAGCACCGGCCACTGGACAATTGCGAGTGGAACCTCTATCAAGGGATCGCTCCTTTCGATATGGTCTATACGGCCTTTGGCCCACCCGCAGCGGGTTGCCCTGACGATGAGGATCGCGTGGGAATAGGCGTTTTGTTCCCCGGCTCCAAATTGCACACGCGTGCCACTACTGCGGGCAATCCAGTGGCCGGTTCGTTCGAATCGGTCGGTAGCTCCGGGTCATTGCTCGGTGTGGGGGTGGTCGCAGGAACAGCAGGGAGCATCGGCGCGCAGCGGCAGGGCCTGGTAACAACGGCATTGAACGGATCGACCTCCACTTTGGGGCTCACTGCAGAGGCCGTTTGCTCAGGAACGAACACCACGCAGAATCGCGCTATTGAGGCTAGAGCCGAGATGGGCGGAGATACCAGTGCAACGTACAACAGAGGCATTTACTCCCGTGCATTGGGCAATAGTCAGTTCGCTTACGGTGTGGAAACCTATGCTGAGAATGGGAGCTCACAGACCTTCGGGGCGTACAACTACGCTAAAGGCAGCTCCGTTCCTGGCAATATCGTCTATGGATCCAACAACCTCGGCAATGGGGGAACGTGCAACAATTCGAACGAAGTCTATGGCGTAAGTGGCGTGGCACGCGATGGGCGTACCTCGATCGGCGTCTATGGCCGAGCGACAGCATGTCCTGGAGGGGTGGCACTTGCGGGCAAGTTCGATGGCGATGTGTTGATCAATGGTGTCGGCACGATCACATCAGGGGTATGGCTCCCTTCCGATGCGAACCTGAAGGCGAACATTCAGGCGCTACCCAGCACAGCCAGCGCCCAGCTCGCTCAGCTGGATGCCATGACCTACCAGTTCGTTCCTAGCGCTGCACCACAAGCCGAGCTGCCAGCTGGCGATCAAGCCGGCTTCATGGCTCAACAAATGGAACAGCTATTTCCCGAGCTGGTGCGTGAAAGCCAGTTCCCGGCGATGCTTGATTCCATGGGCAATGTCGTCCATCCCGCTGTTCAGTACAAAGCGGTCAACACCATTGGTCTGATCCCCTATATGATCTCTGCCATGCAAGAGCAGAACGCCCGCATCGACCAGCTCCAGGCACAATTGGCCCAGTGCTGCTCCACCGGTGCCACGGACAGCCGTTCGATGCAACAAGGCACGGGCTCCAGCAGCACGGGCATGGAGACCGACCTACGCATCATCCCCAATCCCGTAGCGGCCAATACACTGTTGCGCTACACGGTGGGTACGCCGGGTCGCGTGCGGCTGGAGGTGAGCGATGGCATGGGGCGTGTGATCGAGGTGCTTGAAGAGTCCACGCGCTCAACCGGGGAGTTCACCTACGACTGGAACACGCAGCAACTGAGCGCGGGCACCTACTACTGCACGCTCTTCGTGAACGATGAGCCGCTGGTGAAAAAGGCTGTGAAGCTGAACGAGCGGTAAGCGCGGTGAGTTGAATGAAAAGCTGGGCGGCCAATGGCCGCCCCGCTTCGTTCTCAGTGCATGGCGCGGATCACTTCTTCGCAGGCACCGCAGGCACCCCCTTGGCGGGCGCCACCACAGGCGAAACGGCGTTGGCGTCGGCCTTCACTTCGTTCACAGGGGCTTCCACCACCGTCATCTCCTTCACCAGGTGGCCGGCACCGGCGAACACGTCGATGGTCCACAGCACGTAGCGGATGTCCACGCTGATGGTACGCTGCAGCTCGGGCTCGTAGGCGATGTCGCCGCTCATGGCCTCCCAGTTGCCATCGAAGGCGATGCCGATGAGCTCGGCGTTGCCGTTGATCACGGGGCTGCCGCTGTTGCCGCCGGTGATGTCGTTCTCGCTGATGAAGCAGGTCACGAGCTCACCGGTCTTCTTGTCGGCATAGCGGCCGTAGTTGCGGGCCACGAACAGGTCGTGCTGGCGCTTGGGCACGATGAACTCCTCGTTGGTGTTGTCCTCCTTCTCCAGGATGCCGTCGGCGGTGGTCACCAGGTCGTACTGCATGGCGTCGCCGGGCTTGTAGTCGTTCACCTTGCCGTAGGTGAGGCGCATGGTGCTGTTGGCGTTGGGGTACCACATCTTGTTGGGCTCCTTCTCGCGCATGGCGGCCACCATCAGGCGGTACCCGTTGTCGATCTTCACCTGGCTGGCGGAGATGGCCGGACCGATCTGGCCGCGGTAGGTGTTGAGGCAGCTGATCATGGTCTGCATGCCCATGTCCTTCTCCATCACCTTGAAGGACGGCTTGGCCAGGAAGGCATCGAGGCGCTTGCGGTCGGTGAGGATGCTGGTGGAGAAGGTGGCCTTGGCCCAGGCGTCGAAGTCGCCCTTGTATTTCTTCTCGATGGTGTTCATGATGTCGGGCTGCAGGCCGCGCTCCACGTCGCTGTGGATCATCGCGAACATGGCCGCGGTGACCTCCTCGTCGGTGGTGGGGTTATAGTCCTTCCAGAACTCATCGGCACTGGCGCGCACGCCATCGGACATCGCCTTCACCTTGACGGCGTTCTTGGGGTCGGTCTTCAGCTGGTTGTAGAGTCCGAAGGAGCGGAAGCCCATCAGCACCATCTCGCTGCCGAAGGCGCCTTCCTGCATGTAGGTGCTGGCCTTCTCGTACTTGGTGCGCTCGGCGTAGCCTTCGTCGAGCAGCGTCATCATGTTGCCGTATTTGGCCTTGCGGGCGGGATCGGCGTTCACCCAGGCCATCAGGTCCTTTTCCTGCGCTGCTTTCTTGTCGTACACCCGCAGGCGCTTCAGTCCGCGCTGCTGGCCGATGAAGTACTTCCAGTAGTTGCTGGTGCTGGCGTACTTGCTGGCGTATTTGATGCGCACGGCATCGCTGGCGTCCATGTCCTCCTTGTAGATCTCGAGCTTCTTGCCGCGGATCTTCACCCGGCTGGGCTGCTCGATGTCGAGGGCGAGCTTCACGCCGTGGCTGCTCATGAAGCGGTCGGTGCTGCCGGGGTAGCCCATCACCATGGCGAAGTCGCCCTTCTGCACGCCTGCGATGCTCACGGGGAAGTGCCACTTCGGAGCGTAGGGCACGTTGTCCTTGCTGTACTCGGCGGGTTCGCCGTTGGCGCCCATGTACACGCGGAACACGCTGAAGTCGCCGGTGTGGCGGGGCCACATCCAGTTGTCGGTGTCGCCGCCGAACTTGCCGATGGCGCTGGGCGGGGTGCCCACCAGGCGCACGTCCGGGAAGTCGATGTAGTGGAAGAGGTAGAACTCGTTGCCCTCGTACATCACCTTGAAGTCGGCGCTGTGGTGCTGCTTGTCGCCCACGGCCTTCTCTTCGAGCCTGGCGCCGATCTCCTCGATCTTTTCCTGGCGCTCCTGCTCGGTCATGCCGTCCTTCAGTTCGGCCATCACCTCGGCGGTCACGTCGTCGATGCGCTCCAGGAAGCTGACGTAGAAGCCGGCGGGCAGCTCCTGGTCGCGGGTCATGGCCCAGAAGCCGTCGGTGAGGTAGTCGTGCTCCACGCTGCTGAGCCCCTGCACCGCATCGAAGCCGCAGTGGTGGTTGGTGAGCATGAGGCCCTCGGCGCTCACGATCTCGCCGCTGCAGAAGCCACCGCCCAGGCGCGCCACCGCATCCTTCACCCCGCTCTTGTTCAGCGAGTAGATGTCCTCCGCGGTGAGCTTGAAGCCCATTTCGCGCATCTGGTTCTCATTGATCTGCTTCAGCTTGTTCAGCAGCCACATGCCTTCGCCGGCAACGGCCATGCTGGTGCTGAGAAGGGCTGCCAGGAGCAGCACGAACGACTTCTTCATCAGGATCCGGTTAGGTGCAACAAGGGTTCACTACGCAACAGGGGTGCTCTTTCGCCAAGGCTACGGCGCACAAGGGTGTCAAAGGTAGAAGGATCGGGATCCCGTTGGGGACGGGCCGCAGGGATGGACGGTTGGGTGTGTTCCGGAGCGTGCTGCTGAGGAGAAGTGCGAAGGTCAAAGTGCGAAGTGGAAAGTGCGAAGTGGAAAGTGCGAAGTGGAAAGTGCGAAGTGGAAAGTGCGAAGTGGAAAGTGCGAAGTTCAAAGTGTTCACTGACCGACGGGTTCAGACTTTGAACCTTGCACTTCGCACTTTGAACTTCCTGAGCCCACTGCCTACTGCCCACTGACCGCCGGAACCCACATAACGTCCTTCAACAGCGTATCGGCCTGCTGCGCGAAGGCTTTCAGTGGGGGCGGGGTCTTGTACCGGGCCACGATGCGCTTGTCGCGGTCGCCGCTCACGATGCGGGTGATGGTGCTGGGCAGGTCGGTGACGGGCCCATCGTATGTGTCCTGGAGGCCGAAGTAGTCAATGGCCTCGGCCTGGTCGAGGAGAGCGGTGAGCGTGGTGCGGGGCACGGTGCCCGTGTGGCGGCCCTGGCGCGGGGCGTTGCTGCGGCCGATGTATTCGGCGAAGCCACTGCGGTAGATGTTCACCGTATACGCCGCGCATTTGCCGAAGCAGGGTGTGCGCTCCAGGCTGAAGAACAGGCTGTCCGTGGGGCTTCCGAAGCGCTGGTCATCGGCCGTGGAACGCTTCTGTCCATTGCAGGCCAGCCAACCGAGGGTGAAGAGCGCGAGGGTGAGGAGGGTGGCTTTGGTGGTCATATCCGCGACGATGATGACGGGGGGGCGCAACAACGGTGCCGCGATGCAATGGCTGATCGGCGATGGCGGATGGCCGAAGGTCGAAGAAGGGAGATCCAGTCAGGCTTCGCCCTTCAACTGTCAGGCTTCGCCTTTCACTTGCCAGGGTGCCAAGGTGCGAGGGTGGAGCGGTGCGAAGGTGCAGGGATCGCGTCAGGCTTCGTCCACTGGATAAGGGGAAAGGGAAAGCTGAAGGATGAAAGAGCTCCCGTCAGGCTTCGCCTTTCACTTGCCAGGGTGCCAAGGTGCCAGGGTGGAGAGGTGCGAAGGTGCAGGGGTCGCGTCAGGCTTTGCCCACCGAAAAGGGGAAAAGGGAAAGCTGAAAGATGAAACGGGATCCAGTCAGGCTTGGGCCTTCATACTTCGCCCATCGCCCATCGACCTCTGTTCCTTATCGCTTCCGGCGGGACTGCGCCTGCTGCTGCTTCTGGATCTCCTCCATACGCTGCTGCCACTTGCTCTTTTTCTTGGGCGTGCGCATGTTCTGCTCCAGCTCGGCGCGCAGCTTGGTCTCGTCGATGAACCACTTGCTCAGCAGGGTCATTTGCAGGATGCTGATGACGTTGGCCAGGAGGTAGTAGTAGCTGAGGCCGGCGGGCAGGCTGTTCATGAAGAAGAGCATCATCACCGGGAACAGGTACATCATCAGCTTCATGCTGGGCATGCCTTGTTGCTGGGGCATCTGCTTGCTGTTGATGAGGGTGTAGATGATGGTGCTGGCGGCCATCAGGATGGTGAAGAGGCTGATGTGGTTGCCGTAGAACTGGGTGATGAAGGGGATCTGGGCGGTCCAGGAGAAGATGCTGTCGAAGCTGCTGAGGTCGTCGGCCCAGAGGAAGGGCTGCTGGCGCAATTCGATGCTGCTGGGGAAGAACTGGAACATGGCGTACAGGATGGGCATTTGGATCAGCAGGGGCACGCAGCCTGCCGCGGGGTTCACCCCGGCCTTGCGGTACAGCTCCATGTTGGCCTGCTGCCGCTTCATCATGTCATCGGTGTCCGGGTACTTCTTGTTGATGGCGTCCACCTCGGGCTTCAGGGCGCGCATGCGGGCGCTGCTCTTCTGGTTCCGGTAGGTGAGGGGCATCAGCAGCAGCTTGATGGCGATGGTGAGCACCAGGATGATGATGCCGTAGCTGAGCTTGAAGCCGCTGAGGAAGTTGAAGATGGGGATGACCAGGAAGCGGTTCATGTACCCGAAGATGCCCCAGCCCAGGTCGATGATGCGGTCGAACTGGTCGATCTCCGTGCGGCGCAGGGTGTTGTACTGGTTGGGGCCCAGGAACAGGCGCATGGGCACCTGCACGTGCGCGGAGGGCTCGGTCTGGAAGAAGAGCTTGGCGCTGTAGTGCTTGGTGTGTAGGCTGTCCGTGGCGGGCACCTTCACGGCGATCTCCGAGCCGTTGGCCGTGAAGCCGGTGGGGCTCACCATGCCCACGGTGAAGAAGTCCTGTTTGAAGGCCACCCAGCTGGTCTTTCCGTCCAGCGCCTTGGTCTCGTCCTCGGTCTCGCTCAGGTAGCTGCGGTCGTCGCTCAGGTACTTGTAGAAGACCGTGCACTTCTTGCGTTCGGTGGGCAGGTGCTTTTCGTTGTTGCGGCCCACGATCTCCCAGTGGAAGAAGAGGGTGCGGGGATCCACTTCGCCCTCCAGGCCCAACAGCTCGGTGTTCACGTTCATGAACCAGCCCGCGCTGTCCAGCTGGTAGGTGATGCGCAGTGCCTTTGCCGGATCGCTCGTGGGCGCCGTGAAGCGCACGCCGTCGGTGCCGAGCTTCTCGGCCTGGAAGTGCAGGTCCTTGGTGCTGATGTCCAGTTTCCCTAAGAAGAAGCGGAACTCGTAGGTGCCGCTGTCGGGGTCGGCGAGCAGCAGGGGCTCCTTGCCGTAGGTGGTGTACTCCTTCAGGCGGATCACGTTGGGCGCGGCGCCCTGGCTGCTGAAGCTCACCTGCAGGCGCTCGTTCTCGATGGTGACCTCCTCGTGCTTCCCTTGGGTGGCTGGGGCAAAAGCGCCGTACTTCTTCACCCGTTCCAGGCCCGCCAGGCTGTCGAGGTCCACATTGGCGCGCAACAGGGTGTCGCTGCCGATCACCACGCGCAGGCTGTCCACGGCCTTCAGTTCGGGCATGGCGGGTTTCTCCTGGGCCTGCTCCGCCTGGGCGAGCTTGGCCTGCTGCTCCTTCTGCTGGATCTCCACCTGCGCCAGGCTGTCCTGCTGCACCTGAAGCGCCGCCAGTTCCTCCGGGCTGGGCGCGTTGTAGATCTGGTAACCGATAAGAATGGCCGCGATGAGGACGAGGCCGATGATGGAATTACGGTCCATGGAGTGCGTTAGGTCCGCCGCTCAGGGGTTCGGCGAAAGAGGCGCGAAGATAGAAGGAGCGCGCGGGTGGGAGAGGCGGCTGGGATCCGGGGAAGGATGGCCGGTCCGTTGGGGGGCTTGAACGGTGGGGTGGAAGGGGCTCGCGGGCCTGCCTGACGGCAGTCAGGCTCGCCCAATCGGCCGTTGGGTTAACCGCAGAGGGCGCGGACCTGCCTACCGCAGGTAGGGAGCGCAGAGATGAGATGCGGGGCGCGCTCGCTTGATGGCTCGCAGCCGGGGATATTGATGAAGAAGAGCGCTCTGCTGCCGGATGCTCAGGCTTCGCCCTTTCCTCCTTCAGCCATCGCCCATCGTCCTTCCCGATCCATCAAGCCTTCACCTGTTCCCCCTTCGCGGGTTCAAGGGTGCCCTGCGCCACCATGGCGGCCTTCACGAAGTGGATGAAGAGTGGATGTGGCCTGGCCACGGTGCTCTTGTACTCGGGGTGGTACTGTACGCCGATGAACCAGGGGTGATCCTGCAGTTCCACGATCTCCACCAGCTGGGTCTGGGGGTTGGTGCCCACGGGCAGCATGCCCCCGTTGCGGTACGCGTCGATGTAGGCGTTGTTGAACTCGTAGCGGTGGCGGTGGCGCTCGCTGATCTGCTTCTTGCCATAGACCGCGAAGGCCTTGCTGCCCTCTTTCACCACGCAGGGGTAGGCGCCCAGGCGCATGGTGCCGCCCTTGTTCTCCAGCGCCTTCTGCTCCTCCATCATGGCGATGACGGGGTAGGGCGTTTCGGCGTCCATCTCGGTGCTGTTGGCGTTGGCCATGCCCAGCACGTTGCGGGCGAACTCGATGACCGCGCATTGCATGCCCAGGCAGATCCCCAGGAAGGGCACCTTGTTCTCGCGGGCATATTTGATGGCCTCGATCTTCCCCTCGATGCCGCGGTGCCCGAAGCCCGGTGCCACCAGGATCCCGGTGAGGCCGGCGAGCTGCTTGGCCACGTTCTTGGCGTTGAGCTTCTCGCTGTGCACCCACTTGATGGTGACCTTGGTCTCGCTGGCCGCACCGGCGTGTTCCAAGGCCTCCTTGATGCTCTTGTAGGCGTCCTTCAGCTCCACGTACTTGCCCACCAGGCCGATGTGGACCTCCGCCTTCGGCTCCTTGTAGCGCTGCAGGAAGTCCTTCCACTGCGTGAGGTCCGCGTCGGGGAAGGTGGCGATGCCGAGCTTGCGCAGCACCACCTCGTCCAGCTTCTCCTCCTGCATCAACAGGGGCACGTCGTAGATGGTATCCGCGTCGCGGCTTTCGATCACGGCGATGGGCTCCACGTTGCAGAACAGGGCGATCTTCTCCTTCATGCCTTTCTGCATGGGATGCTCCGTGCGGCACACCAGCACGTCCGGTTGCACCCCCAGGCTCAGCAGTTCCTTCACGCTGTGCTGGGTGGGCTTGGTCTTCAGCTCCCCGGTGGTGCCCAGGTAGGGCAGGAGCGTCAGGTGGATCACCAGGCAATCCTTGCCCTTCTCCCACCGCAGCTGGCGGATGCTCTCCAGGTAGGGCAGGCTCTCAATGTCGCCCACGGTGCCGCCCACCTCGGTGATCACGAAGTCGTAGATGCCCTTGCGCCCCAGGGCCTGGATGTGGCGCTTGATCTCGTCGGTGATGTGGGGGATCACCTGCACGGTCTTGCCCAGGTACTCGCCACGGCGCTCTTTGCTGATGACGTTCTGGTAGATGCGGCCGGTGGTGACGTTATTGGCCTGGCTGGTGGGCACGTCCAGGAAGCGCTCGTAATGGCCCAGGTCCAGGTCGGTCTCTGCGCCGTCCTCGGTCACGAAGCACTCGCCGTGCTCGTAAGGGTTCAGCGTTCCGGGGTCGACGTTGATGTAGGGGTCGAGCTTCTGGATGGTGACCGTGAAGCCGCGCGCCTGCAGCAGCTTCGCCAGGCTGGCACTGATGATGCCCTTGCCCAGCGAGGAGGTCACGCCGCCGGTAACGAAAATGTACTTGGTGGAACCCGTCATCGCCTTGTGGACCGCACCGATGATGGATCGGCGATCACGGGGCGTAAAGGTAATCGTCGGCAGCAGCTAGGGACGGACAGTGGCCCGGGTTGTGGATAAGTCGGGCGGATCGTTAGCTCAGGCCACGGTCTGCGGGCCTTGTGCCACGGGCTGGAGTTCGGCCCATAGCGCGTGGCTAAAGGCTCGCGGCTGCTTAGAACGTGTAGCTGAAGCCGATGCTGGGCAGGATCGGCAACTGGTTCACACGTTCGTACCGCACGCGGTCGAAGTAGAAGATGTTCTCCCGGTCGGCCACGTTGGTGCAGCTCAGGTCCAGTTGGATCTGCTGGCGGTCGTCGAGCTTCCAGGTCTTGGTGAGCCCGATGTCAAGTCGGGCGAAGCTGGGCAGCTGGCCCTGGTTGAGGGGGCCGTAGAGGGTGCTGAGCTGTGGGTTGGTCTCGGTGTAGTTGGTGCCCACGCCGCCGGCGAAGGTCTCCTGCCCGTAGAAGCCCTGGGTCTGGGTGAAGGGGAAGCCACTGCCGTAGTTCCACCGCACGTTGGCCTTCCAGCTGTCGAACTTGCCGAAGGTGTAGCTCACCACCAGGTTCACGTTGTGGCGGCGGTCCCAGATGGGGCGGTATTCCTGCGTGCCGTCCCAGCGGGTCACATAGTTCAGGCCGTACACGGCCCAGATGTAGAGGCCTTCCTTCTCGTACTTCAGCAGGATGTCCGCACCATAGGCCTTGCCGGTCTCGATGATGAAGTCCTTTTTCAGCGCATCCGGCTTGTCGAAGAACTCCGGGGTGTCGTCGTACAGCTTGTTGCGGTTGATGTTGGTGACCTGCTTGAAGTCCTTGAAATACCCTTCGATGTTGATGCTGAAGGCCTTGTTGATGTCGACCTCGAAGCCGGCGAGGTAATGGTTGGCGCGCTGCAGGGGGTCCTTCACGTCCGTTACGGTGCCGTCCTGCTGGGTGAAGGTGGCGGGCAGGTTGTCGGGCGCGCTGAGGAAGCCGTAGAAGAGGTTCACCACGTCGCGGTCGTTGTTGGCGGCCACCAGGTTCTGGCTGTACTTGCCGGCGGAGGCCTTGAAACGGAAGTCGTCGGTGATGTTCCATTTCACGCCCAGGCGCGGCTCGATGCTGGCCACGCTGAGGGAGGCGTAATACTGCAGGCGCAGGCCCGGATCGATCACCCAGTTCTTCAGCTTCTTGCGGTAGTTGAAGTAACCGGCGATCTCGCTGGTGTTCTCCTCCTGCTGGATGGCCAGGCCGATGGAATTGAAGAACTGGTAGTTGGTGCGGAAGCCGAGCAGTTCGATGCCGTATTTGGCCTCGTCCTCACCGATGTAGTACTTGAAGTTGAGGCCGCCGTTGAAGCTGACGATCTCGCTCAGGCGCGGGTCCAGGTCGCCCTCTTTCAGCTCGATGTTGTAGTTGCTCAAGGCAAAGACGCCATCGATGAGCACCGCGCTGCCGCTGGGTACGAGCACGAAGTTGGTGCCGGCGCCCCAGTTCCGCCAGTTCAGGTCGCTCACCCCCTGGTAGGTCACCCCGTCGGTGAAGTTGAAGCCGAAGAAGTTCACCTTGCTGCCGTTGGCGCCGTTCAGGCTCACCTTGCCGTAGAAGTCGGTGAACTTGAAGGGCAGCCCGGCCGTGTCGTTGACGTACTCGTACAGCGACTTGCTGGTCTGGTCCAGGTAGCTGGTGCGGTAGTTGAGCAGGAAGCTGCTGCTGCTCCCCCCTTCGGTCTTCGCCTTCTTCAAGGGGCCTTCCAGCAGGGCCTTGGCCGCGAAGGTGCTGGCCGCCACCTTGCCGCTCAAGTGTTGCTTGTTGCCGTCGCGGGTGGTGATGTCCATCACGCTGCTGATGCGCCCGCCGTATTCCGCGTTGAAGCCGCCGGTGTAGATGTCGGCGTTGCGGATGATGTCGTTGTCGAACACGCTGAACAGCCCGATGCTGTGGAAGGGGTTGTAGAGCACCATGCCGTCCATCATGGTCTTGTTCATGATGGGAGACCCCCCGCGGATGTAAAGCTGCCCGCCCTGGTCGCCGGTGAACACCACGCCGGGGATCACCTGCATGTACTGCGCCAGGTCCGCCTGGCCCCCGATCGCGGGGATGCGCTCGATCTGCTTGGGGCTGAGCTTGGTGACGCCCAGGCGAACCGTGTTCTGGGCCTCGCGCTTCTCGCTGGTCACCTCCAGGTCGCGCATCTGGATGCTGGACTTCACCAGGAAGATCTTCTCCGTGAGGATCTGGTCCTTCTTCAGGTCGATCTCCTTGCGGATGGTATCGTGCCCCATGCTGATGATCTGCAGGGTGTAGTGCCCGGGTGGCACCTTGCTGATGCTGAAGTAGCCGTTCACGTCGGTCTCCGCGCCCAGGCTGGTGGCGCCGCGCAGGCCCACCGGGGTGAAGATGGCCGGCTCGCCGGTCTCCTGCTCGTACACGAAGCCACGCACCGTGGCCGTTTGGGCCAGGGCCAGCACGGGCACGCACATCACCATCCACAGCGCCGCGCGCTTCATCCAGGTCAGCTTCATCATCAGGGTCGGGTTCCTCGCAGGGGCGGCTAAAGTAGCGGAACGCGCGGCTCGCCCATACGCCCCTGCCACCAGCGGGGTGACGGATGGGGGGATCCCTATACGGATCTGAATGGGGGGGCTGCGCTCCAGAACGGCTGGTCCTTGACCTCCATAGAGCCAGTGAGGAACTATCAATAGCTTTTTCCTCCCGCAGGGTCTCTCCACCCGGTTGCGTTGTCCTTGTGAAATGGCTTAGGAGGACCCTGCGGCACATCCCCATCCACGGGCATGCGCTAATTTCCGCTCATGGGTGTCCGAACACTTCAGCGTGCCGATGGTGCGGTGTTCTTCTGCACGTTCACTTGCTGGAAATGGCTCGCGCTCATTGAACGGACCAAGGCCTACGACCGCATATACAACTGGATGCACATTGCTACAGGCAAAGGTTTCAGCATTCTGGGTTACGTGATCATGCCCAACCATGTACACCTGTTGATCCACGCACCGGAAGGAGCTTCGATCAATCCACTGCTGGCCAACGCCAAGCGCTTTCTGGCCTATGACATCCTGGAAAGACTGAAAGCCAGCGGCGACAACAGCATGCTCGTTGAACTACAGCAAGGCATACGGCCGGGGGATGCCCAACGCGGGCAGCAGCACCGTGTGTTCGCCACTTCTTCCGATATTCGGGAAGTGTTCGATGAGGCCATGCTGATCCAGAAACTCGACTACATGCATGCCAACCCGGTATCGGGAGTTTGGAACCTCGTGGAGCATGCGCACCATTACGCACACTCCAGCATGGCCTTCTACGTCAATGGACCGGGCCTTCCCTGTCCCGCACCGATCGTTCACTACCACATGATCCTCCAGGGCTGATGGGTTGCACCATGCCTCCGATGGAATCCCGCAAGCCTCAGGGTCCCCTTCGGGAGACCCTGCGGGAGGGAGATGGAATCCCACAAGCCTCAGGGTCCCCTTCGGGAGACCCTGCGGGAGGGGATTCCTATTCCGGTCAGCGAGCTGATCATGGATGGAGGATGACGCTCAGTGTATGGGGAGGATCCGGAATGGATTACCAGTGCTTCATGGATCGTCAAGCACATGCCGATTTCATCGCGCACCAGACCGTGAACACGAGCCTTTGCAATTGAACCATGACGAAGCGCGCAGTTCTTGGGGTCGGTGGTTGGCTGCTGTTGGCCCTGTTCGCATGCGGCCAGGTCGATCCACAGATCGAACCAGTTCGCAACGCACTTGAGCTGCGCTTCGGCATTCGCATGTTCGACCGTGGAGAGGTCAGCGTTCTCAGTGGAGTGCCGAGCGATGTACAGGGCATTCGTACTGGGAGCGCTGACCTATCTCTGGGGTTTTCCCATAGGATAGACAGAAAATGGTCCTATCTGATCAGAGCTTCATGGACTGGAATTCCTGCTTCATTCGGTTTCACCACAGGTCGATTAGTAGATACGACAGGCGCATTGATATTTGAAGGAGGGCGAAGATCTGGGCCAGTGAATGAGATGGCACAACTGACCTTTGACCTTGAGTTGCGCAGGACGGTTTATTCAAGCGGACGATCGAGTGTGCTATTTACGGGAGGGATATCCGGCCTTTATATCCAAGAATACAGATACAATATCTATTCATCGTATTACGATTTTGCGAGTCCGCTTCTTTATCAATTGAATGCCCGCACCAACGGCAAGATCCGCGTTGGCCTTGGCATAGGACTCGGATACGACTATCGTATCGGCAAGCGCTCCAGCCTCTCGTTAAGTTGTATTCGAACATTTGCACCAAGCGCTATGTACGAGGGTATATTGACCATTGCACCAGGTTCAGTGGATCGAACTGTGGCAACCGTTACACAACCCTCTGGCAATTGGCTATGGGGCATCGGGTATAGCATCTGTTTGGACAAGCGGCCACCGAAGCAGCCCTTGGAGTATGGATCGAGGTGAACCCCGATCGTCGCACGCCTTCGGCTTGTTGTGAGCCGGCAAGCAACTGGGCGGGCCACTTGCGACCGCGCAGCTGACTATTATCGCAAGATCGACCCTCCGCCACCGATCGGTAACCGCTGATCCACCTTCAGGTCCTTCAGGATGCTGGCCTTCACGTTGATGCGCAGGCTGATGCTCTGGCGGAAGCCGTTGGGGATCCAGCTGGCGTTGAACTCCCAGCAGTGCAGGTCCCAATACAGGTTGAGGCTGGTGGGCGTCCAGTCGCCGTTCTCAATGTCGTAGCCGCTGTTGAAGCCCAGCTTCCAGTGCTTGAGCACGGTGATGTCGCCGTTGAAGAGGATGCTCTGCTGGGTGGCCTCGAGGAATTCCGCTGCGAACCAGGTGCGGCTGACGGTGATGGTGTGGTTCACGGCCAGGCGCCACG
>JBIIYP010000088.1:0-5979 GCA_044346705.1 Flavobacteriales bacterium | reverse complement strand
CTCAGCGCCGTCGCCGGTTGCACCGGTGACCTCAACAACGACGGCCAGATCAATACTGCTGACTTCGGCATCTTCTCCAACGCCTTCAACTCCACCTGCTACTAAGCCCCGCGCTTGGTGCTAAACATCCAATAACTATCATGAAACAGTTCATTCGAACGCTTTGGTGCGTCATCGCCCTTCTCACAGGGGTGGTCACTGCACAGGCACAAGGGCTTGACGGCATCATCGTCGAGCAGTACCATACCGTCACCGCCGCCGACGTTGCTTCCGCACCCTTAGGCTCCGCGCCCTTGGTTCCGGGCATGGTGGTGTACCGCGTATTCGTTGACATGGCTCCGAACTACGAGCTCATCCAGGTCTATGGTGGCCCGATCCCCACAGGTGGCACGGTCTCGCCGAACCCCCTGGATTTCACCACCACCACCACCTTCTGGAACGAAGACAACTTCGGATCGGAGCTTCCCGGCCAGACACGTCGATTCGCCCAAGGGACCCTGTTCGACTCCTACATCACCGCAGGCACATCCGGAACCGCCGGTGGTGCCTCCGGTTGCAACCTGCTGGCACAGGTCGGTGTGCTTCGCACTGCCGATACTGATGGGAACCTGACCACATGCGGGTCGTTCCCCGGTTTCACCGGCAACGACGGCAACGTGCCCGGTTCCGGCGGCGCCCTCACCTACAACCTGGGCGGCACCATGAACTTCGCAGCGCTAACGACCAATACGGCCAACAGTTTCTCCATCGTGAACGAGAGCTGGGGCGTTCTGGGCGGAAGCCAGGGTGTGGACCCCGCCGGCACCAACCGGATCCTGGTCGGCCAGTTCACCACCCTCGGAACGTTCTCGTTCCACATCAACGTTCAGTTGTCCAGCCCTTCCAGCGTGCTGGAGACCTATGTGTGGCAAAACCCTGCCGCTGGCGAGACCGTACGTCCTGACCTGAGCTTTCCGCCTTGCGTGCCTGCGGCCATCACCAGCACGAGCAGCAACAGCCCGCTCTGCAGCGGCACGCCGTTGAACCTGGGCGTGGTCGCTACGGGCAGCGCTCCCTTGAGCTACCAGTGGACCGGCGCCGGCACCATCAGCAACGGCACCACGGCCAACGCCACGGTGGCCAATGCCACCACCGGCAACTACAACATCACCGTTAGCAACGCCTGTGGCAGTGTGAACCAGAACGTGGCCGTTACCGTGCAGCCTGCTGCCAGCGCCACGATCAACTACGCCGGTTCCCCCTACTGCAGCGGTCCCTTCACGGCGAGCGTGACCCGCACCGGCACCGCCGGTGGCACGTACTCGAGCGTACCTGCTGGTCTGGCACTCAACCCCAGCACGGGTGAGGTGAACCTCTCGACGAGCAACCCCGGTACGTACACGGTGACCTACACGGTGGCCGCATCGGGACCCTGCCCGGCATTCAGCACAACGGCCGGCATCACGATCCAGACCGCCGCGAGCGCCTCGATCAGCTACGCCTCGCCCTTCTGCAGCAACGGTGGCACGGCCAGCGTGACGCAGACCGGCAACACCGGTGGCATCTACAGCGCCGCTGCTGGTCTTTCGATCAACGCGAGCACCGGTGCGATCAACTTGGGGGCAAGCACCCCGGGCACCTACACGGTGACCTACTCGGTCGCCGCTTCCGGCGCCTGCCCCGCTGTTACCGCAACGGCCAGCGTGACGATCAACGCCGCACCTGCCGCCACGATCAACTACGCCGGCACGCCTTTCTGCAGCACCAGCGCTCCCGTTGCAGTGGCCCTGACGGGTACCACGGGCGGTACCTTCAGCAGCACCGCAGGCCTCAGCCTGAACGCCAGCAACGGCACGCTCACCCCGGGCACCAGCACCCCTGGCACCTACACGGTGACCTACACGGTGGCCGCTGCCAACGGTTGCGCCGCCTTCTCCACCACCGCCAGCGTGACGATCAACGCCGCACCTGCCGCCACGATCAGCTACGCTGGTTCTCCGCTCTGCTCGGTGGGCACCCCGTCGAACGTGACCCTCACGGGCTCCACGGGCGGCTCTTTCAGCAGCAGCCCTGCCGGTCTCTCCCTGAACGCCATCACCGGCCAGATCACCCCCGGTGCGAGCACCGCGGGAACCTACACCGTGACCTACACGATCGCTGCGGCCGGTGGATGCGCCGCCTTCTCAACCACGGCGAGCGTCACCATCTCTACGGCGACCACCTGGTACCAGGATCAGGACGGTGACAGCTTCGGCGACCCCGGAAGCACCACCCTCGACTGCGCGCAGCCGATCGGTTATGTGGCCAACAACGGCGACCTCTGCCCGCTGGACCCCCTGAAGAACGTGAGCGTGGGTCTCTGCGGTTGCGGCCAGGTTGATGTCGACGCGAACAACAACGGCATCTGCGACAGCCAGGAGCTCACGCCCAATGTGCAGCTCGGCATCGTGGAGAACCAGGGTACGCTCGAATTCCGCTTGAAGGCTGATGCGGCCTACACCGGCCTCGTCTCCGCCACCGTGGTAACGGTGCGTTGGATCACCACCGCGGGTGTCTCCGTTGGATCGAACCCGACCGAGTCGAACCCGAACTGGGTGAACAGCGTGGGCTTCGTGAGCAACGCCAGCTTCACCACCTCCGGCATCTACAGCTACGCGACCTTCACCACCTTCGGCTTCAACCCCCTCGGTGCTGCTGACGGCCTGGCCGCCAACGTGGAGACCCCCTTCTTCACCGTGCCTTACACCAACACCAGCGGCTCCTGCATGACCTTCGAGGTGATCGATGACCTGCACCAGGACAACAACAACCTGCTGTGGTACATCAGCCTCTCCGGTCAGAACAAGACCAATGGCTACATCGCTGGCAAGACGAGCACGACCGGTTACCCGGCCGTGATCTGCCAGAACATCACCGTGCCACTGAGCGCTGCCGGAACGGCGAGCATCACCCCCGCCATGGTCACCGGCGGAACGCCCTTGAACTGCGGCGTGGTGACACGCACGATCAACACCAGCTCCTTCACCTGCGCGAACACAGGTGCGAACATCGTGACCTTGACGGCCACCTACGCCAACGGGACCACCAGCACCTGCCCCGCCACGGTGACCGTGATCGACAACCTCGTGCCGGTGGCCACCACCGTTGCGGGCTCGTTGAACGCGAACCTGGAGTGCAGCGATGCCGCCGGCCTGGCCACGGCACTGACCTTGCTGCCTTCGGCCACGGACAACTGCGGAACGCCTACGCGCAACCTGATCAGTGACGTGACCACCGGCGGAGCCTGTGCGAACGCCTACACCCGTGTGCGTACCTGGGCCTTCACGGATGCCTCTGCCAATGTGAGCGCCCCCTTCGTGCAGACGATCGTGGTGACCGACAACACCGCTCCTGTGGTGAGCACGCTCGCCGGAGCCCTGGATGTGACGCTGCAGTGCAGCAACACGGCCGGTCTAACGGCTGCGCTTGCCGCAGTACCCACGGCCACGGACAACTGCAGCGGCGCCGCGAACCTCGCGTTGACGCTGACCGGTGACGTGACGACCGGAACGACCTGCACCTACACGCGTGTTCGCACCTGGACCTTCACGGACCAGTGCGGAAACGTCAGTGCAACGTACACGCAGACGATCAACGTGGTGCAGTTCGTGGCCGTGAACACAAAGGTGTTCCTCGAGGGACCCTATGTGCCCGCCACCAACCGCATGAACGACGACCTGCGTTTCCTGGGCCTCATCCCCGCCGCTCAACCTTACAGCGCCGCTCCGTTCAACTATGCGGGCACCGAGATCGTGGCCCCCGCTGTGCTGAACAGCCAGCCCAACTCCGACAACAACATCGTTGACTGGGTGCTGCTGGAACTGCGCGACAACGCCGACCCGCTGATCACCGTTGCCCGCCGCGCCGCCCTCGTGCAGCGTGATGGCGACGTGGTGGATGTGGACGGTGTGAGCGCCGTGACCTTCCCCGGCACGGGTGCCGGCACCTTCCGCCTGGTAGTGCGTCACCGCAACCACCTCGGTACCATGACCCTGGGCGGTGTGGCCCTGACCAACACGACCGCGATCGTTGACTTCACCACGGGTCTGGTGCCCACCTTCGGCACCAATGCCCAGAAGGTCATCGGTGGCGTGAACGTCCTCTGGTCCGGCAATGCGCTGGTCGACAACCGCATCCGCTACACCGGTGCGAACAACGACCGCGACGCCGTGCTGATCTACATCGGTGGTGTGGTGCCGACGAACATCGTGTTCAACGTGTACACCCCGCAGGACGTGAACATGAACGGAAACGTGAAGTACACGGGTTCGCTCAACGACCGCGATCCGATCCTGGTGAACATCGGTGGAACCACCGTCACCGCTCAACGCTTCGAACAACTCCCCTGATCCGGTCCCCCCAACCCCCTCCGCCATGGCGCGGAGGGGGTGAAGGGACCACCAACAACCCCATTTGAACATGAAACAAGCAAGAAACATCGTAGGCCTGCTGGCGGCAATGGCCGTTGCGGGCGGCGCGCAGGCGCAGGAAGCCGTGGACATCACGCTTCATGAAGGACTGAACGGCAGCGTGGAAGTGAGCGTGGTGCCGCGCAGTGATTTCGATGGCATCTTCTCCGCGCTGGTCTTCACCCTGCGCTGGGATGCCAACACGGGCGCAACCCTTGGCAAGGTGATGCAGGACGATATGGCTTCGGCCAGCCTCACCTTGGAGGAAAGCGGCAGCGTGCATCAGGAAGGCACCACGAACTACCAGGTCTATGCTGGCTTCGGCATGCAGCGCCTGGTCGACGCCGGTCGCACCTGGGAAGCTGGCAAGGAGTACCTCGTGGCCACCATCCCTGTGGAGGGCGGCGCGAAGGTTGAACTGGTGAACGATGCCTGGACCGGACAGGAGCGCAACAACGGTGACTACTATGTGTCACTGGGCGGCCAGGACCTCACCGGCAACATCCTCAAGGGGATCGTGGACGGTGGCAATGGCGAACTCGGCCTGAGCATCGTGCCGAACCCGAACCGTGGCCTGTTCAACATCACCCTCGAGGTGCCGCAGGCAACGGACCTGCGCATCGAGCTGGTGAACGCCTTGGGCAGCCTGGTCTACGCAGAGGACCTGACGGAGTTCTCCGGCACGTTCCGCAAGGACATGGACCTCACCGGCACCAACAGCGGTGTGTACTACCTGAAGCTCCACCAGGAGAACAATGTGATCGTGCGCAAGGTGCTGTTCCAGTAAGCACCGACGCCAAGGAATGGGGAACGGGGGCCGATGGCCCCCGTTCTTCGTTCCCAGTGCTCGAGCATGGCTGCGATCCATACCAAGCATCGTCGCGAACTGGTAATGAGGGTACACTTTCCCATCTGGAACCATGGGTGGCACATTCCATCCCATGGACCGGGTCCGAATATTCCGGGAATGTTACGCTTCCCGTACCTACAGTGCACGTAGCTTAACGCAAACGTAGATCGAAGGGCGGGTGGAAGAGACGTGGTGAGGAGTGCTTTGGCATCCCTTTGGCCCACCTCAACACATCACGTTCCATGGAGATCCAATCTTCCGCACACCCCACTTCCGCTGGGCAGTGCACCCGGTCCTCTTTCGCTTTCCCTGTGTTTCTGAACGCCCTGTTGTTCTGTTTGCTATCCGTGCTTTCGTTCAACGCGGATGCCCAGGGCCTCGATGGCATCATCGTGGAGGAGTTCCACACCATCACCCAGGCCGATGCAGATGCCTACAACAACGACTTCGGCGGCGGGGGCTTCCCCCTGGTGGCCGGCATGAAGACCTACCGTGTCTTCGTGGACATGGCTCCGAACTACGAGCTCATCCAGGTCTATGGTGCGCCCATCCCAACAGGCGGCACGGTCTCACCCAATCCCCTGGACTTCACCACCACCACCACCTTCTGGAACGACGACAACTTCGGCACCGAGCTGCCGGCACAGACCCGCCGTTTCGATGAGGGCACCCTCTTCGACTCGTACATCACTGCGGGCACCA
>JBIIYP010000003.1:0-158604 GCA_044346705.1 Flavobacteriales bacterium | reverse complement strand
TCATCCAGCACGTCCAGGACCAGATCAATAGCAGACCCAGAAAACGATTCAACTTTGACACTCCCTTCAACGAGTTCAACCGCCTAACACGATGACCCGGCGATTGCGTTTATTGGTTGAATCCGCCGTGGATAAAACTAGTGGCTCTCTACTTGCCAGCGAAGACCACCTTCCAGTCCTTCTCCATGTCCACCACCACCCATCCGTTCTTCGGTGCTGCTTCCAAGGCGGTGATCAAGGTGCCGCTTACCGGCGCCTTCGAATCGTAAGCGGTTTCGCGCACGCTGTCAGTGTGGTGCACGATCAACCCGAAGCTCGGCAACGGATTGCCGATGGTGGTGTACTCCAGCATCGCCTGGTCGCCATCGCTGTTGCCGGCGCAGAACACGGGCCGCCGACCGATGTGGCGGTGGATCCCCGCTGGCTTGCCGGCCTTGTCGTCCACGAAAATGTCCTCAGTGGTCTTTGTCAGAACGGGTACACCGTCCACCAGTTCGAAGGTCGCTGCTGCTGAGCTGCCAATTACTTGCTCCGGCGGAATGCCGTACAGCTCCTCCGCGAACACACGCATGAAGTCGATGCCGCCACCGGAGACGATGAAGGTCTTGTAGCCGTTCGCGCGCAGAAGCTCCAGCAATTCCAACATGGGTTGATACGTGGCACCCGCGAGCCCGCTTCCGCCTTTCGGTTGCTGGAAGGTCTTCATCCAGTTGCGCACGCTCGTTTGGAAATCGGGAACGGTCATGCCCGCGTGCGTGAGGGCCAAAAGCTTCATCAGGCCATCGTGGTGCTTGCCTGCGGCCAGCGTGGCCAGGTCACCCGCCAGCGCTGCTTTCACCATGGGGTCCTTGGCCAGCTCGGGTTCGTTGGGTGCGCGGCGCTTGATCTCGCTGAACACGAAGGCGAGCTGAGGCGGCAGGGGTGCCTCGCTCCACAAGCAGCCATCGTTGTCGAACACGGCGATGCGCTCTGGAACCGGCACCAGGTCTTTGGAACCTTCGGTGGTTGTGCGCTTCACGAAGTCGAGGATGGCCTGCTTGGCCGGGCCTTCGTTCCAGCTCGCGAGCGGGTCGGTGGTTGCCGCAACGGTGGTGTCCGTAGTGGTCGTTGCCGTTGCAGGAGCCGGTGCGGGTCCTTGGCAGGAAGCCAATATGCAGACAAGCGCTGTGGCAATGAGCTTCCGAGGGTACGTTGCTTTCATGGTCGTTATGTTCCGGGGGTTGAGGGGTCGCGTGGCCGCAGGCACAAGATGCACCACCCTGCCATGGCCGCATGTAGCACCACGGCAGGCCAGAGCCCGATGCCCGAGAGCCCTTGGACGATGCTGGCACCGACCAGCATGGCAGCCACTACTGCGTTGTAGAGCAACAGCGCCGCGACCAGTCCACGTGCCGCATCGCTCTGTCCATCGCGCCGTGCAAGCCAGCACGCAAGACCCAGTGCGAACAAGGCGGCACCTGCGATGCGGGCCACCACCCTCGCAGCGGGCGCATCGAGCGCCGTCCCGAGCAGAAGGTCGGCCACCATGTCGGGCAATGCCACCAAGGCGATGCCCGCTGCAGCCTCGAGAACGGCGGTCATCACAAGGAGGGTTCCTTTCTTCATGGTACGGTGACTTTTCAGATGCTCACAGTTGCGAAGATCATACACGCACATCGAAGCCCGCTTCTGTAAGATATGGACCATGAACGCAAAGGCCGCATCAGTTGTAGAACTGATGCGGCCCGGAAACGGTCCCAATGCGGGTTATTGTCCTCCTACGGTCATGCCCTTGATCTGCCTCTCGAGCGATTCGAGGCTCCAATCGCCCGGCTTTTGGCTCGGCGGGAAGTCCTTCATGGTCATGAGGAACTTGCTGGCGACCACCTGCATGGGCCCGAGCACATAGGCGCGGTCGATCATCCAGTCGTGGTAGGTGTTGGAGTTCTCGTACGACTTCTCGAAGGGATCCCGGCGCAGGTTAAAGAGCAGCGGCAGGCGCAGGTGCACCAAGGGTTCACGCCACACCTGGAGCTGATGTGCCCGGTTCTCCAGATAGATCGCCTTCCAATCGCCCACACGGATCGCCATCACATCGCCATCATCGCCCACATAGATGAATTCACCACGGGGTGAATCCTTCGCTTTGCCGCTGAGGTAATCCACCAGGTTGTAGCCGTCGATGTGGTTCTTGTACGTGCGTCCGTTCAGCACCACACCACCCTTGAGCAATCGCTCCTTGATGTCCGGCGCACCCGCGATCGCAGCGAACGTGGGCAGCCAATCCTCGTGCGAAACGATCCCGTTGAGCGTGGTGCCGGCCGGGAAGTGTCCGGGCCACTTGATGAAGCAGGGTACACGGAACGCGCCTTCCCAGTTGCTGTTCTTCTCGCCATGGAACGGCGTGGTGCCGGCATCGGGCCAGGTGTTGTAGTGCGGGCCATTGTCCGTGCTGTACTGCACGACGGTATTGTCCGCCAGGCCAAGCTCATCGATGAGCGCGAGCAACTCGCCCACGTGCATGTCGTGCTCCACCATGCCGTCACCGTATTCGTCCTGGCCGCTGATCCCGATGTGCTCAGGCTTCACGTGCGTGCGGAAGTGCATGCGTGTGCCGTTCCACCAGCAGAAGAAGGGCCTTCCTGCAGCGGCCTCGCGCTTGATGAATGCCTTGGCGGCGGCCAGGGTCTCATCGTCGATGGTCTCCATGCGCTTCTTGGTCAGAGGACCCAGGTTCTCGATGGTCTGGCCGCCCTTGCCGTCGGCCTTGCACTTGATCACACCGCGCGGCCCGAAATTCTCGCGGAAGGTCTTGCCGTTCGCCATCACCATGTCGCCCGGATAATCGCGGTTCTCGGGCTCTTCCTCGGCATTGAGGTGGTAGAGGCTTCCTACGAACTCGTCGAAACCATGCAGGGTGGGCAGATGCTCGTCGCGATCGCCCTGGTGGTTCTTACCGAACTGGCCGGTGGAGTAGCCCTGGCTCTTCAGGATGGTGGCCATGGTGACATCGGTCTTCTGCCAGCCTTCCTTGGCGCCGGGCATGCCGACTTTGGTCATGCCGGAACGCACGGGCACCGAACCGCTGATGAAGGCCGCGCGACCCGCCGTGCAGCTCTGCTGTGCGTAGTAGTCGGTGAAGGCCACACCTTCCCGGGCGACGCGGTCGATATTCGGCGTCTTATAGCCCATCATGCCGCGGTTGTTGTGGCTGATGTTCCAGGTGCCGATGTCATCGCCCCAGATCACGAGGATGTTGGGCTTCTTGCCTTTGTCCGCCGCAGCTTTGACGGAGGCTGGGGGCTGTTGGGCCAAGGCGGCGGTGGTCAGGAAAAGGCCCATGCCCAGGAGCACGGTCTTTCCGAATGGAAGCAGTTGGTTCTTCAAGGGGTGGGTGGTGTTAGTGATCTACGAGCGCTTGTTACACGTTCACGACGGTCTCGGGCAAAGGTGGACATGTCGCACCTGCCGGGAGTAGTGAGTTCGCTACGTGGCATTGATCCTTCCTTGGGCTCCTCATCACCATTAGCTTCGGCCCATGATCGTTCGCACCGCTTTAATGGCCGGCCTGTTCTCGTTCCTCTGCTCCTGTGGCGGATCGACCCCTGAAACACGCACCACCGCCGCCCTGCGCGACACCGTGCCACAGCACCCGGATGAGCGCCCCGCCGGTGAAGCACCCGCCGGCATGGTGTGGATCCCCGGCGGTGAATTCACCATGGGTACGGACGATCCGATCGGCAGGCCCGAAGAGAAGCCCGCGCACCGTGTGCGTGTGCATGGCTACTGGATGGACAGCACCGAGGTGACCAATGCGCAGTTCGAGGTCTTCACGAAAGCCACCGGCTACAAGACCGATGCGGAGAAGGCCCCGACCGTGGAAGAGATCCTGGCCAACAGCCCGCCCGGCACACCGGCGCCCGACCCCGCCCTCATGGTGCCCGGCTCGTTGGTGTTCACCCCACCCGCCGAGGAGGTGCCGTTGGATGATTGGACGCAGTGGTGGAGCTGGATGCCCGGTGCCGACTGGAAACACCCCGAAGGACCCGGCAGCACCATCACCGATCGCATGGACCATCCGGTGGTACACATCAGCTGGCGCGACGCGGTGGCCTACTGCGCCTGGGCCGGCAAGCGCCTGCCCACCGAGGCCGAGTGGGAACGCGCCGCACGCGGCGGTGTGGATGATCAGCTCTTCGTGTGGGGCAACGACAAGCCCAGCGACACCCTGGTGAAGTGCAACAGCTTCCAAGGGGTTTTTCCCATGCGCAACACGAAGGTGGACGGCTACGCGAGCACCGCACCGGTGGGCCACTACTACGCCAACGGTTTCGGGCTGTACGACATGGCCGGCAACGTGTGGGAGTGGTGCAGCGACTGGATCGATGTGACCGCCTACGGAAAATGCGAACCGCACAGCACGCAACGCGATCCCAAAGGCCCGGCGAAAAGCTTCGACCCAGAGCATCCGTACGAGAAACGCCGTGCGCAACGCGGTGGCAGCTTCCTCTGCCACGACAGCTACTGCGAACGCTACCGCCCCAGCGCGCGCCAGGGCAGCACCGAGGACAGCGGCATGAGCCACGTGGGCTTCCGCTGTGTGAAGGATGCGGAGGTGGTGAGGTGAACGGCGGGTGCGGCCGCGCACGGACACGGCACCGAGCCTCCTGTTCCGCAATGATCACGGGCACTCGTGCGTAACGATCTTTGTACACCCGTTCCATGAGCCCCCTTCGCGTGCTGCGCCCGCTCCTTGCCGCCTCCCTTGCGTGGGTCGCCTCAGGCACCTCAGCGCAGGAGCATCCCTTCCTTTCGCTCTACACGCTCACCGAGCTTGAAGGCGGCATCCGCATTGATTGGACGATCCTTGGCGGCAGCACCTGCGATGGCCAGGAGGTGGAACGTTCCTCCGATGGCCTTGCGTTCACTTCGGTGCACCGTATTGAAGGCCTGTGCGGCGACCCCTTCATTGCACGCAGCTACGGTTGGTTCGATCCAGCGCCACCAGAGTTCAGCACCGTGTTCTACCGGGTGAAGCTGGGCTTCGATGGATACAGCTCCGTGAAGTCCGTGCGGTTCGACCAGTTGGTCACCAACGATCAACTTTTCTTCCCCAACCCTGCGAACGACCAGGCCACCTTGGTGCTGAACCTGCCCGCTTCCAGCCGGGTGGACCTCCAGGTGTTCGATGCGGAGGGTCGTCTGGTCATTGAGCGAAAGAACCACCCCGGGCCGCTGTTCGATCTGGAGTTGGAGGCGTTGGGAACAGGTCTGTTCACCTACCTCGCGATCAGCAATGAACGGCGTTTCATCGGGCGTTTCGTGAAGGCGTGACCTCCGTCCATGGCTTCGGCGGAACCTCATGCGGTCGTATTCCTTCCGTGCTATCTTGGATCTGCCAAAAGACACGCGCCCGCGCCTTGAACTTCGAACCGGACCACCATGCCTGACACCACCATCGTAACGCGCGTCGCCACGCTCCACTGCCGCGAGGATGGCACAGTTGAGGTCCACTTCAAGCCCGGGGTGAAGGTGACCGTGGCCGGGGTGGAAGAGGTGCTCGACGCCCGTGAGCGCATCTGTGGAAAAGGCGCACATTCCGTGCTGGTGACCCTACCCGAAGAGCTGGACTTTGACCTCGATGTGCTCATGAAGGACCACTACAAGGAACGCGAACTGCACCTGTGCACCTACGCCGTGGCCTGGGATGCCGGGTCCACCATGAACGAGACCCTGGTGGAACTGTTCTACCGCTACTTCCCACAGCAGTTCCCCGCGCGGGCGTTCACCACGGAGAAGGAAGCACGGGAATGGCTGCGCGCCCAGGCAAAGCCTTGAACAGGGACCTGCGCGGTTGCGATGCGCTCCGTTCCCAAAGCGCCCATCCGCTCACCGCACGTCCTTCGCCACCTTCCCGTCCTTGACGATCAGCACCAGGTTCTTCGCGGGATCCTCCAGCACCGTGATGTCCTTGAGCGGATCACCGTTCACAAGCAAGAGGTCCGCATAGGCGCCGGGCTCGATCACGCCCAGCTTGGCGGGGTACGGGTTGCGAGGGCCAATGGAACGGTTGGAAACACCGCGACCCCTTACGGGGCCGCGGATAAGCCTTACAGCTTAGTTCTCACAACGGAATGATCCTTATTGTGAAAGACTTCAGGTCGCGACGAAGGTATGCGATCCTGTCCTATTTTCATCGACGCTCATCTGCCGTTGAGGTACCTGCTCCGGCCACTGCATCAGATGAGCGTTAACAACATGCACCAATGGAAGAAAAGAATGAGTTGATCGTGGGTCTTGATGTGGGTAGTAATAGCGTTGGCTGGGCCGTTGTCCAAATGAAGGGGGACCGATTGGAGAAGCTGCACGGTATGGGTAGCCGCATCATTCCCATGGGGCCGGAGCTGAAGGAGTATCAGGAAGGCAAGCGTATCACCAAGAACGCAGCGCGAAGGCAGAAGCGGAGCATGCGGCGCAATCACCAACGGTACAAGCTGCGGCGTGCTAACCTCGTGGATGGCTTGAAGGTTATGGGAGCATGGCCAGAAGGCTTGGGGGAACCAGCTGAACCTGATGCCCGACCCATGACCGCGCTGCAATTGTATGCCCTACGTGCACGGGCGGTTCAAGACCCCGTTTCTCTTCAGGAGCTCGGACGCATTCTCTACCATATGAACCAACGCCGGGGCTATAAGGATATCGGCGACTTGATGAATGAACAGGATGGTGCCGTCACCTCAGGAGAAGGAAAGGATGATGGCAAGCGCATCGAGAAGGTCTTTGTTGAAGAGGTAGAAGTGGATGATGAAAAGGGGAAGAAGGTGAAGTACCTGGTCCGCCTTGCCGATGGACGCGAAGGGACCTGCACACTGGACGTGATCAAGGACATGGTCGGCACCGAGCAGGAACTGGAGGTTACCACGAAGGAATCGAAGGGAGGTACACGGTACGAGTTCCGGCTGGCCTTGAAGACCGATTGGCGGAAAGGAATGGAGAGCCTGAACGAAGCCATTGACGCCAGCGGTCTCACACCCGGACAGTTCTTCCACCAGCAGATCAAACACGACCCATTCTATCGCATCAAGGAACAGATCGTGTTGCGGGATACGTTCAAGGATGAGTTCAACAAGATCTGGACGAGACAACTGAAGAAGGATGCCAACCCGAGCCTTGCAGAGGAGCAACTCCGGGACAGTGTAGTAAAGGCACTGATCCCGAACAATCAGGTTGAACAGACCAAGTGGCTGAAGAAGGATCTAGGCCAGTTCATCCGGGACTATGTCATCTACTACCAGCGACCTCTGAAGTCGCAGATCAAGGACAAGGGCATCTGCCGCTTCGAACCGCAGAAGGCGGTGATGCCGGTAAGCTCACCCATCTACCAGCTTTTCCGGATCTGGCAGCAGGTGAACAACATCCGCCTCATTGATCGCTATTCGAAGGAGCAGGAATTGGCGGCGAGCGAGAGGAACGAAGTTGTCCGGCATTTGCTTCAGCACAAAGACTTGAAAGCGGACAGTCTGCTGAAGACGATCGGCCGCAAGGATGAGCCGTTGGAAAACAACCTGCGCGCGAACCTGCCCGGACACCAGACCCTGGACAAGTTGCGGCCCTTATTGAAGAAGACAGACCTCTGGGGGCGCTTGCTTTCGGAAGCCGAATTGATCAAAGGACAACAGAACACCCTTCTCTTCCGCATCTGGCATGTGCTCTACTCAGTGCCCATGGAAGCCGATCGGGTCGCCGCCCTGAAAGCCTTGAATGCCATACCCGAAGATCTCGTCGGTACGCTGGCCAAAGTCCGCTTCGAGCGCAAACATGGGGCTGTTTCCGCTCGGGCGGCATCCCGTATCCTGCCGCTGATGGTTTGTGGCGAAACCTACGCATGGTCCAACGTTCATCCGAAGGATCAAGCACGCATAGAACGTATGCTGAACGGCGAAGTGGATGAGGGTATTCGCGATGAGGTACGTACTTGGTTCCTAAACCACACCAGCGCCGATCAATTCCAAGGGCTGGCCTATTGGCAGGCTTCCTCACTGATCTATGGTGACCATCGAGCAGCAGGGGCCAAGCCATTTGAAAAGCCCGATGAGATCAAAACCCTCTCCCGTGGATTTCTGCGGAACCCCGTAGTGGAACAGGTGGTGAATGAAACGCTGATGGTGATGCGCGACATCTGGAGCACGTATGGACGCCCCACCAGCGTGCGTGTGGAACTCGCCCGCGAACTGCGCCAGAACATGCAGGAACGTGAACGTACATACGCGAACAACAAGCGCCGGGACAAGGATCGCAAGGCCGTGATCGAGACGCTGGTTAGGGAGTTCGGTCGGCCCAAACCGGGGCGCAAGGACATCGAACGCTACGAGCTATGGGTGCAGCAGGAACACCGGTGCATGTATTCGGGGCGCATGATCGAGAAGAGCCAGCTTTTCGACTCACGCGATACGGACGTGGATCACATCATTCCGCGTTCACTATTCTACGATGACAGCATCCAGAACAAGGTGCTCTGCCGTCGAGATGAGAATGCGGGAGCAGGGGCCAAGAACAAGCAATTGGCCGCGCCCTACATGAAAGCCAAGGGACCGGGAGAATGGGAAGCCTATGTGGACCGCGTGAACAAGCTGCGGGCCGGGCGGGGGAAGAAGAAGTACCTGCTAGCAGAGGAGGTTCCGGAGAACTTCATCAACCGCCAGCTCCAGGAAACGCGCTACATCGGCACCAAGGTCACAGAACTGCTGCAACCGATCTGCAGGGTCAATAGCACCCTTGGCATTGTCACCGACACGCTGAAGAATGAATGGGGCCTGGACAAGGTGTTCAAGGAAATGATGATCCCCCGCTTTGAGCGGCTCGAGGGAATTGCCAAGCGCAAGCTGATCGAAGAGATCTCCAGCCGGAACGGTCATAGCGATTGGAAGATCGAGGGCTACGACAAGCGGATCGACCACCGGCACCATGCGCTGGACGCGCTCGTGGTGGCGCTTACGCGCCAAGGCTATATCCAACGCCTCAGCAACGTGAACCAGATCGTGGCCAGCGGTGAGGAGAAGGAAGCCATGAAGCGGCCCACCTGGTATCCGTTGCCACACCCTGACCTGCGCAATTTGGTGCGCGAGCAACTGGATCGGACCATCCCCAGCATCAAGAACCGGCAACGCTTGCTCACCAAGACGACCAACCACACGCGTTTCCTCGCTGACCCTGTTACAGGCAAAACCGAGTTGCGCAAACAGGTAACCGGCGATCTGCGTGCCGTGCGGGGACCCTTGCACAATGAGCAACCCATGGGCGAGGTGCGTGAGCAACGCAAGTGGCCGTTGAAGGATGTGCTCAATGCCCTGAGCGAGAAGCCCGATGCACTCGAAGCACTGAAGCCGGTACAACGGGGGGATGTCGATTACGGCAAGCGATTCCTCGCGCATGAGCACGAGCGTGCCCTGCTGCATGCACACCTGAGCAAACACGATGGCAGCGTGGAGGCCATGAAGAAGGCCTTGAAGAAGGACCCTTTCGTTTCAGCCAAGAACGAACATGTGGAGCATTTGACCGTGCTGGTTTCCAAGTACAGCATCACGCGGAACCTTTCCCCACTGTTCACTGAGAAGATGGCCGGCAAGATCATTGATGCCCAGCTGAGCAAGCGTGTCACCCAGCACTTGGCCGCCTATGGCAACGACCCCAAGAAGGCCTTTACCGCAGAGGCGTTGCTAGTGTTCAACAAGGACCAACGAAACCCCGTGACCAAGGTGCGCTGCCGCATGGACGACACCACCGTGGGCGATGCCACGGGCCGCGCCCGTCTGGTGCACAAGGGAGACCCGAACCGCAAGCAGTATGTGGAGAAAGGCGAGAATTATGCCCTGGCCGTGTTCGTGAACGAGGAGTCCGGTGCCCGTGAGTTCAAGGTGGTCTCCTTCTTCGACGCCGTGCACCGGAAACAGAAGGGCATGGACCTGGTCGATCCCCTACCGGGCTACCGCCACTTCCTGCTACGCAAGAACGATATGGTGTATGTGCCGAGACCGGATGAAGACGTGCGTTCCATTAACTGGGAGCAAACGGATATGGTTGGCGAACGAGTGATGAGGTTGACTCAGATGTCTGGCAATCGGAACTACTTCCTCCGCGCTTCGATATCAAGTGTCGTCTCCTTTTCAAAGGAGGAAATGGAGTTCGGCAGCCAGAATGCAGCTGAGTTTGAAGACCGCGATGAACCTCGAACCAAAATCGGCTCGGTCTGCATACCTATTCAAATTGATCGCATGGGCAGAGTGAAACCCCTATTCGATTGATCAAGCGGACCATCCATATTGGCAGCCCATGCACGCTGAGGAGACGGGAACAGCAACTAGTGCTTCAATACCCGAAAGACCTAGGCTTGCCCGAGAAAACCGTCCCTATCGAGGACATCGGGGTGCTAATCATGGACCACCAACAAGTGGTGGTCACACACATGCTCCTATCCGCCTTGTTGGAGAACAACGTGGCCGTCATCACCTGCAACGAGCAGCACATGCCCACCGGCTTGCTGCTGAACCTGGACGGCCACACCGTGCAGACCGAGCTATTCCGCATGCAGATCGAGGCGAGCGAACCGTTGCGCAAGAACCTGTGGATGCAGACCGTACAGGCCAAGTTGCGCAACCAGGCCGCCGTGTTGGAGCAGATCGGTATCCCCGGTGATGTGCTGCGCGAGTTCGCGAAGAACGTCCGCAGTGGTGACCCGGACAACCTGGAGGCCCGAGGTGCCGCACACTATTGGAAGCACGTTTTCCCTAGCCACCTGCAATTCGTTCGGCATCGCTTCGGCGCCCCACCGAACAACCTGCTGAACTACGGATATGCCATCCTGCGTGCCGTGGTAGCCCGTTCGCTGGTGGGCAGCGGCCTGCTCCCTACCCTGGGCATCCACCACCGGAACAAGTACAATGCCTACTGCCTGGCCGATGACGTGATGGAGCCTTACCGACCCTTTGTGGACGAGCTGGTGGTGAAGCTGGTGGTGCACGACCGTATCGTTGCCACCGAGCTTACCACGGCCATCAAAGGGGAACTGCTCAAAGTGCCCACCTTGGATGTGCTGATCGACGAGAAGCGGAGCCCCCTGCTCGTGGCCGTTCAGCGCAGTACGGCCAGCTTGGCACAGTGTTTTCAAGGGGACCAACGAAAGGCCCTCTATCCGGAGCGGCCTTGAACCGCCGCCATGGGCAGGCTCGATGAATACCGGATCATGTGGGTCTTCGTCTTCTTCGACCTCCCCACCGTCACCATCAAGGACCGGCGCAACTATGCCCGGTTCCGCAAGAGCATCAAAGAGGATGGTTTCACCATGATGCAGTACAGCATCTATGTGAGGCACTGCAACAGCTACGAGAACGCCGAGGTCCATATCCGACGGGTCAGGGGGCTGTTACCACCGGCCGGAGATGTGATCGTCTTCACCCTCACGGACAAGCAATTCGGCATGATCGAGTTCTTCGAGGGCAAGAAGAAGACCTTTGCACCGGATACTCCCCAGCAGTTGGAGATGTTCTGAGGCGCACGACCACGTGTAGTACAGAAATGCGAAAGGCCCTCCATGTGCTGGAGGGCCTTCGCTGCTGTGCCGTTTTTCCCATCGTCCAAGATGCCCTGAAACCGCGTCCACGTAGCGGTTCAGGAGGTGCGTGGTATCACAGCTCGTCAAAGATCTTGACCTGAAAGCCTTTCACAACGAAGTGCTTGGCGTCCATCTCGCAGCCGATGGTATCACAGCTCGTCAAAGATCTTGACCTGAAAGCCTTTCACAACGGCAGCCTAACCGTTCCGCAGGTGGTCGTGGGTATCACAGCTCGTCAAAGATCTTGACCTGAAAGCCTTTCACAACTACCCCTGTGGCATAAGTCCCGTTAGCATGGTATCACAGCTCGTCAAAGATCTTGACCTGAAAGCCTTTCACAACCGTATGACCGATACTACCGCATCCGTTACCGGTATCACAGCTCGTCAAAGATCTTGACCTGAAAGCCTTTCACAACAGAAGTTGGGCGTTGCCTGCCGCGATCATCGGTATCACAGCTCGTCAAAGATCTTGACCTGAAAGCCTTTCACAACCGGGATCCCTTGGATGACTTCACAGCAGTCGGTATCACAGCTCGTCAAAGATCTTGACCTGAAAGCCTTTCACAACCGCAAACCATGACCATCCCCATCCCACAGTGGTATCACAGCTCGTCAAAGATCTTGACCTGAAAGCCTTTCACAACCTTGCGAGTCGCACAACGAACGCTCCCGGAGGTATCACAGCTCGTCAAAGATCTTGACCTGAAAGCCTTTCACAACCTTGGTGCGTTCGTCGCCATGGGTGACGGGGTATCACAGCTCGTCAAAGATCTTGACCTGAAAGCCGAGTTGAGCCCAAGGGTCGGTCGAAGAAATACACCATCCCTATCACCTAACCCTCGGGCTCAACTCGGCTTACGGCCTTTCGGCCTCGCGCTGTGAAAGTAGGGTGCGACCACGCTGCGCGCGGCAATTGCCGCTCACCGCACGTCCTTCGCCACCTTCCCGTCCTTGACGATCAGCACCAGGTTCTTCGCGGGATCCTCCAGCACCGTGATGTCCTTGAGCGGATCACCGTTCACAAGCAAGAGGTCCGCATAGGCGCCGGGCTCGATCACGCCCAGCTTGGCGGGGTACGGGTTGCGAGGACCGCTGAGCTGCATCAGTTCACCGTTGCGCGCGGTGGCCATGTTCAGGATCTCGTAGGGCGTGAACCACGGCAGCAGCTTCGCGAGGTCCTTGTTCTGGGCGGCGCAGGCGGCGCGGCTCCACAACTTGTCGGTGCCCCACGCCAGCTTCACGTTGTACTTCTTCGCCAGGGTGTATACATTCCCGGTACCCCCGGCCACCTGCTTGGACTTCACGTTCTGCTCCGCCGTGAAGTGGGGTTTCTCGCTCATGTCCGTAAAGGCCTGCATGCTGAGCCACACCCCTTTCTCCGCCATCAACTTGATGGTGGGTTCGCTCGCCAGGTGTCCGTGCTCAATGCTCAGCACCCCCGCGTCGATGGCCCGTCGGATGCCCTCATCCGTGTAGATGTGCACGATCACGTAAGTGCCCCAGTCACGAGCGCACTCCACGGCCACCTTCATCTCCTCGGCGCTGTACTGGTTCACATCGATGGGGTCGTAGACGGACGACACGCCACCCCCCCCGGCCAGCTTGATCTGCGTGGCGCCCAAGCGCAGTTGCTCGCGCACGGCGGTGCGCACCTCATCGGGTCCATCCGCGATCACCCCGGCGCCCAAGCGGGTGCCGAGGTCCGGATAGCCGCCGAACTTCAGGGGTGCCTCGCCGCGTGTGCGGAAGTCACCGTGGCCGCTGGTCTGCGAGATCATGGCCCCGCTGGGGTAGATGCGCGGGCCTGGCACGATGCCCTTGTCAATGGCCCGCTTCAACCCGAACGCCGGGCCGGCCGCATCGCGCACGGTGGTGAAGCCTCGCAACAGGGTGGCTTCCGCTTCGGCCGCGGCCAGCGTGTGCAGGTAGCCCACATCGCCATCCATTATCTCAACCATGGTGGCCGGGCCCATGAAGGTGTGCCAGTGCGCATCGATCAGGCCCGGCATCAGGAATCGACCGCCGCCATCGATCACCAGCATGGTGCGGGTGGGGTTGATGGTGCCGCCCACTTGGGCGATGCGGTCCTTCATCACCAGCACGCTGCCGCTCTTCACATCGGCCGAGGTGCCCGTGAAGATCCGAACGTTGGTGATCAGCAGGCTATCCTGTGCGCGAGCGCAGAGGAGCAATAGACCAGTGGCCAAGAAGATCAGTGCGCGCAGCATGGACCGTGATTTGGTGCCTCGAAAGGTAGCCGGTAGGAACATCGGGCAAACCCCGCGCGCATCAACGTGGAGGTTACCGAAGCACCGCTACGAACAGCGGCGCAACGCGGCGGCGGCTTCCTCTGCCACGACAGCTATTGCGATCGCTACCGCCCCAGTGCGCGCCAGGGCAGCACCGAGGACAGCGGCATGAGCCACGTGGGCTTTCGCTGTGTGAGGGATGCGGAGGCGGTGAAGTGGTCCGTGGGTCCGGCGAATTCTCCGGGGCGCTCACCTGCGCTGCGAGTTAACAGGCTTCGGGACCTTGCGGTGTTCGGGCAGGGTAAGGAGATCAGGGGTGCCGCTTCCCAACTGTAACGTTCACGGCCCTGCCAGCACCTTGCGCAGCACCGCTTCGAACGCATGCGGCTTCTCCAGGTTCGGTACATGACCTGCGGACGGAACGGTGAACCAATGCGTGGTGGGCAATCCGTTCCGCGCGAGAACCGCGAGGCCCACACTGTTCGGGATGAGGTCGTCACGCTCGCCCCAGATCAGGTACGCGGGCATCGGCCAGTTGAAGCGCATGGTCATGAGCTGGGCTTCATGCGCCACCATGTCCGCGATCAGCGAAGCTTGCGCAGGGCGATGGGGCTGCACCCACAGCTTGAAGTACTGGCGTGTGAGGGCGCCGGGAACGGGCACCTTGCGGTACAGGGCGATGTGCACGATGGTCCGCACATCCCGGTGATCGCGGAACGACATGACCTCCTGCATGGAGGGTTCACCCGCGGTGCGGGCAATGCTATCGGCCAGGGCCATCGGATAGTCCGATACCAAGCCATCGCTGATCACCAGTTTCGCCACCCGGGCCGGATGCAGGTGGGCCAGCCAGGCCGCCACACCGCCGCCGTAACTGTTGCCCACCACCAGCACCGGATCGGTGATGCCCAAGCTGTCCAGCAACAGGGTGAGGTGATCCACCTGCGCTTCGAAATTGTGGTGTGCGCCCTGTCCTGAATCGCTCCGCCACACATCCGTGCTGTGGCCGTGGCAGAGCAGGTCGGGGATGATCGCGTCGATGGTATCGCGCATCAGGTGGGCCACATGGGCCCATTGCATGGCACCGGACCCCGGATAGCCATGCAGGAACAGGACCTTCGGCCTGCCGGTGTCCCGTGCCCAGGTATAATGCGGCCCGGCCGCATCGCTGAAGGTGCGGGCCGCATAACCGTCCTTCACCAGCATGCGCTCATTCGCCATGGACTTCTGCTTCATGACGTTGCAGGAAGCCATAAGCACCATCACGGGGACCCAAAGGGCACGCGCTGCGATCATGCCGCAAAGGTGCATGCCAAGACGCGTTCGGTGGAGACGCATTCACGCCATTCGCTGAGGCAGGCCGAAAGGAAGGGACAGGGTCACACGAAGCATCGTGTGCGCCGCTTGCGATCGTTGGGTCATTCCCGTTCCGCTATCTTCATCGGCCCGATCCACCGCGTCCTTCGCATTTCCTCTTTCGCAATGCGTTCTCCTGCACACCGCCACCTGCATCCCCTGCGCGTGCTGCTCGCAGGCGTGCTCTTCCTCGCCGCCTTGCGTGGCCATGCCTGGGTCTATCCCGAACACCGTTCCATCGCGCTGCTGGCGATCGAAGAAATGGGCTCCGAGGACCGCGCGTTGCTGGAACGCCTTTGGACCGATGCGCGGCTGGGCCATGAGGGCCGCTTGACGCCCTTGGTGGTCGATGCGGCCCAGGGACGGAACCCGATGATGCTGGACTTCGCGGCCTGGCCCGCCATCTCCGGCGACCACAGCTGCTCGCCACAGGACATGCTGCGTGTGGTGCTTGATAGCGAGTGGGTCCTGAAGGTGGCTGATGTGGCGGCGCGCCTGCAACACAACCTGGACCTGGCGCGAAGATCCGACCAGACGGTGAACGCCATCCGCGATGGCGACATCCGGTTGCAACGTGCGGACATTGACTACGCCACCCGGGCCGGCGCCAACAACGTACACTTCCTGATGGCACGCCAGTACCCGGATGTTTCTCCTGTCGACTACTTCGCCCAATGCCTGAAGGAAGGTGCGGAGCTCAATGCGCTGGGCGCGTACGGTCGGTTCCATACGATGGCGCTGGAAAAGGTGGTGCTCGCTTCGGACCCCGCGCTCAGTGCGACACAACGCGCGGTGGTCCTGCGTGCCGCGCTCGCCGATGAGGCGTTCGCCCTGCATTTCATCCAGGATGCGTTCGCTGCGGGCCACGTGGCCGGTTCCTGGGGCGACACCCCCTCGCGCATGGGGACGCACGAACACTACAATGAAAAGGGCCTGGAGGTGATGACCTGGAACGGAGAGCAGGTGGTGCTCACCGGTGATGCCCACATGCGCCTGGAGGATGCCCAGCGTGCAGCCGTGGCCGTTCGCATCAGCTTGGAGCAGTTCCTGGGCGCGGCACGTTCGGGGCCACAAGCGGGCGCTGCGGCGCCACAGGGCTCTGACGGACCGGATACGTTGGATGTGTGCGCGAACACCCGAATGCCCGCAGGGGGATACGACATGGCGCTGCTGGGGCGGGTGTTGGCCCACACACCGATACCGGCCCTTGGTGAAGGCGTGGGATCGCTGCCCCGTTTCCGCGCCGAGATCGGCCCTTTCATCGGCGCATCGACCGCGGTCGGCCTGTTTGGCCTCGATGGGGGGTTCGGGAAGCTGCAAACGGATGGCGGCGGCATCGGGAGCATTGAGGCGAACCTCATGTTCGGCTTCGGTATGGACGGCGTGCTGAACAAGGCCGGCGACGGGCTTGTGTTCGTGCAGTTCGGTGTGCGGCAGGATTCCCCTTCCACCGGCCAGATCATCCCCGCCACCCAGAACTTCCAGTCCAACACGCTCCTCTCCGCCATTCCCGGTCGGTGGGCCTACAACCTGCGTGTGCGGTTGCCGTTCTGGCTCATTCCCGGTGACGTGATCCTGGCCGCCCCGATCCTGGGGCTGGCATCGCCCAAGAACATGAAGCGCATGGCGGTTACCGCGGGCAATGGCGGGGTGATCCCCTGGCAAACGGGCATCTCCACGCCCGTTGGGCGTTTCCAGTTCGTGCTGGGCCGCGAGGTCGGTGTGTCGTTCTTTGGCCTGGGCAACACGCAGGATGCCCTCTTCATTCCCGATGCGCTCGGGGACGTGAGCCTGGTGAGCTACCGCTCCACCAAGTGGGACTTCCCGATCATCGAATACCGGCCCACCCGCACCTTCTCACAGGATCAAAGCGCTGCGGTCAAAGCTCAGTTCTCCTTCGGTGTCGACACCCCCTCGCACGTGAAGGTGCTTGCTCCGGACTACGTGACCTCGGTGGACCTGAGACCGGTGTGGTACATCGGTGTCCGTTTTGTGTTCAACTGGCGACGCTACCTCTAAGCTGATCTCAACCGCCCGGATCATGTCGCTTGTGCGCGCTGTTCCTTTACCCGATCACGAATTCACTCCCTGAACCCATGTGCGGAACCAGACCTCGTTCGCGCCACCGCTTCCTCCCGCTGGTGGCCATCTTCATCATGGCGGCCCTGCCGCACGGCGCCATCGCGCAGCTCTCCTACAACACCAACATCCTTCCCCTGGGCGACAAGGAAGCCCTGCTGGGGAACACCGGTACCGGGGGCCTGGGATCCACCGGTGCGGTATTCTACAACCCCGCCGCGCTCACCCTGCTTGAAGGCAGCTCGTTCTCCCTCTCGGGCAGCGCATACATGCAGTATTCGTTCAAGACCAAGCCGTTCGCGGTGATCGATGGCAACGTGCTGGACTATTCGGGGAGCGGCTTCCAGTCCGTGCCCACAAGCCTGGTGATGGCGCGGTCACTCGGCACCTGGAAGGTGGCCTTCTCCCTGCTGGTGCCCACCCAGTTCAAATACGAAGGGCAGCAGGATTGGCGCCTCACCGTGGGTGGGACCCCTTATCGATTAAAGATCCTCCAGAACTACAGCGAGGCCATCTTCATGGGCGGCCTCAGCGTTGCCCGCAAGATCAATGATCGGTGGTCCTGGGGCGTGTCCGTTTACGGCCAGTACTTCTCCTACCTCTCGTTCAGCGACGTGCGCTTTTCGAACATCGACGACCCCACGAAGATCAGCCTCTCCAGCTCGCGCGACCAACGCGCACCCGTCTCGTTGTATGTCCTGGCGGGGCTGCACCGGCAGGGGGAGAAGTTGGGACTGGGTCTGCGCATTGCGGCCCCCAGTTTCCGGATCCGCGGCAAGGGGGCCTACTCCAACTTCACTTATCTGGCGCTCTCGGAGGTATCGCCGCCGACCGTGACCGAGACGGACCTCACAGGCCTGAAGGCCGACTTCGAAACACCGCTCGACCTGCGGCTCGGGGCCACCTACACCCCCTCCGACAAGCTGCGCCTGGCCTTGGACGCGAGCTACGGCAGTGGCGTGAAGTATGAGTCGCTCAGTGGCCAGGGCTACAGCGTGAGCGAAGAACTGGAATCGACGTACCGCCTGAGCACTGGCGCGGAATATTCCCTGGCCAAGGGGCGTGCCCTGCTCGCTGGCATGTCGTGGACGCCCTCCACTTCCACCGTGGACGGTGTCTCCAATACGATCGACTTCGGGAGCTGGACCGCAGGGGTGAAGGTGACCATGGGGCGCAGTGAAACGACACTGGGCTACTTCGGCGCGCTGGGCACCGGGGCACTGCCCTACGCTCAAGGGGACGGCTCCCTCGGTCAACAGACCTACCAGTTCAACGGCGCCTTCCTGGCCACGTCGGTGACCTTGTAGTGCGTTCGCAAGGCGCAACGTGGACAATTTCGAAGCCGGGGGTGGCCGCCAACGCCTTCCCGCACGACCAAGTGAGCTTCCGCTTCGGGCTGTCGGCACGGATCGGTCAGGGCTCGTAGGTGGCTTCGAGCAGAATGGGCCACCGGGCATACGGCGCTTCTGGAAGCGACGGTTGATCGGTTTCATAACACCGCTCCGTATAGACGCGCTCACCGTAGCGGCTCACCGCTCCATTCCGGATCTCAACCAACACCTTCCCCATGCGCACCGTCCTCTCCCTGCTCACCCTCTTCTACAGTGTTCTGTTGTTCGCCCAGACCAAGGTCGATGTGGTCTACATGTTGAACGGCACGGAGCACCGGGGCCACGTTGCGAAGGTGACGGCGACCGACATCGTCTTCGTTCATGAAGAGGAAACGATCGAATACTCCTATCCCCGTGCGGACATTTTCAAAATCGTTTTCGCCAGCGGCCGCCAGGAGCTGTTCAACGCCCAACAAGCCTCGGGCGATACCGGTGCATCGATGCAGGCCAGCAGCTCCACGACCGCACCTCCCGGGTCGGTGGCCATACTGCCGTTCCGCTTCATCGCCGATGCGTCGCCATCACCCAACGAGGAACTGGCGCGACTGATCCAGGATGAGTGCTTCCGGATATTCAATTCCCAGCCTGGTGGTCACACCTACCAGGACCCGATGAAGACGAACGCGATCCTCGCCAAGCATGGCATTTCCATCGATCAGGTCCGCGATCACAGCGGTGATGAGCTCAGCGCGATATTGGGCGTTGAAATGGTGGTGATGGGGGTTGTGGCACGGAACACCAAGGGCGCCACCACCAGCGGATCCTCTGGGGGCTACACCGGCGTGAAGGAAAAAAGCGACACCAAGACCGACATCTGGAACGTGAACACCGGCTCCTCCACCACGACCGTGAACTACGAGACATCGATCACCTTGACCCTCGTGGACAACACCGGCCAACGTGTTTTCGACAAGGAGCACAAGTCATTCTGGAGCACCAGCGATGCCTATAAGACCACGATCACCTGGCTCTGGAAGAAGTCCCCGCTCTATCCGGAACACTGAGGGTGCCGGCATGGTCGGGGGCGGCGCGCTATCCGATGGCGTGAGCGCTGATCGCGCTGGGCTGCAGGCCAACTGATCAACCGGAAAGAACGGCTTGTTCGTTCTCCACGACCACCTGACGCCGCTCTTCAACACGTGACATTCCAAGAACTTACCGACCGGTGAACTTGCGATCAGCCAATTTCCCACCCGTCGATCACTTTTCCCTGAACCATTTCACCCAACCCCCCACACGCATGATGTCTCTTCGTACCCTGATCGTTCCGTTGGCCTTTGCGCCGTTCGCGCTCAGTGCCCAGTTCGCCATCAACCCCCAATTGGGCATCGACATGACCAAGCTCTCCGGGGATGATGACCTGCTGAACTATTCCGCCGAAGTAGGTTTCATGATCGGTGGTGACCTGCGCATCGGCAGCCGTTTCTACTTCCAGCCGGGAGCGTTCTACATCAGCAGCCAGACCGCAGTGAGCGTGGACGGCGCGGTCGACCTCGACAATAGCATCACCACCAGCAAGATGAAGCTGAAAGGCCTGGTCGGCTACAACCTGATCGATGGCGATGCCTTCCGGTTGCGCCTGAACGCCGGTCCCACCTACAACTTCATCCTGAACGTATCGGACGAGGACGGGAGCTACGACAATTGGAAGGACGACTTCAACTCCGGCTCCTTCAACCTGGATGCGGGCCTGGGGGCCGACATCTCCATCATCACCCTGGAGAGCGGCATCAGCTATGGCCTCAGCAAGGCCTACAAGGACCAGGACGGGTTCAGCAGCGATGCGAAGTACTTCACCCTCTATTTGACGGCCGGCCTTGTGTTCGGCGGATCACACTAAGTTGTAGTTGGTAATACGTGTGTGCAAGCCCCGGTGGTGCGTTCCGTTGGTCGCATCGCCGGGGTTTCGTGCGTTCCTTGGTCCGTTACTTGGGTATCATCCAGCCTTTGGGCAGGGAGACAACGCCTTCAGGCTTCATCCGGGCCATACGCGCGCCCCGCGTTCCAATCCAGCCCGATGCCCTCCAGCGCGGAAATGACGTCGCGCAGCACCTGGCTCTGCTTGGCCGCTGCATGACGCACGTCGTGCACCCACAGGTGCACTTCCATGCGGGCGTAAAGCCGGTCCAGTTCCACCAATTGCGCCACCGGGGGCCGCATCCCGCTCTCCGCGTACTTGTCCGCCGTGCGCTGAACGGTGTCCAGCACCCGCGCCATGTCCTTCACCAGGGGCACCTGCAACTTCACGACCACTTCGCCCGTGCGGTCCGTGAGGGTGCGGTTGCGCACCATTTCGGAGATGAGCATGCCGTTGGGCACGATCAGCACTGAACCGGATGTGTTCTGCAGCTTGGTGCTTCGGATGCCGATGTCCATCACCGTGCCCGAACCGTCCTTCACCGCCACCTCATCGCCCGTGCGGATCGGCTTCTCCATGGCCAGCATGATGCCCGAGACCAGGTTGTTGGTGAGGTTCTGCAGGCCGAACCCGATGCCCACACTGAAGGCCCCCAGCACAATGGCCAGGCGGTCCATGGGTATGCCAGAAACGGCCAGGGCCACCATGAACCCCCCGAAGAGCACGAAGAGGCGCAGCAACAAGAGCAGTCCGCCACCACGGCGATGCCCGGCGATGCCCACCGTGTCCTCCTCGAAGAGATCCTTGAGCAGCTCGGAGATGAAGATGGCCAGTGCGATCGCCGTCACGAAGGACAGGATGGTCCACCACGTGAAAGCGAAGCCCATGATGGTGCGCGTGGCCCCCAGCCCATCGGACAGTCGCTCACCGACCAGCTCACCGATGTCCAGGCCGTTCACATAGGCATAGCCCCAGAACAGCAACGCCAATACGTCCAAAAGCCGGATGATCCGCGGCTTGGCCTTGAACAGGTTCAACGGAACAGGGAGCCCCTGGCGATGACGACGATCCCCGAAGATCAATAGGTACTCGTACAGGCCGCTCACCACGATGTGGAGCGAGATCGCCAGGAAGAACGCATCGAGGGCCTCGGTGATCAGGTTGTTGCCAAGCCTGTACCAACCCAGCAGATGAGCGACCCATCCGATCACCAGCTGAAGCGCGAGCACGTTCATGAGCAACCGCGCGCGGTTCGGGTGCTTGAAGCCCGACCGGAGAAGCCGCTTCAGGAAGCCATGACCCAGTGGGATGAGCGCAATGGACAATACCAACCAGACCCGCTTAAGAAGGGTGACATCCAACAGCACGTTGCTGAACTTCAGCAACACGTAATACACCAGCACCGCGTAGAACAACGGACGGCGCACGAAGGCGTTCTCCTTCACGAAGATGGTGGCCAGCGTGGTCAACATCCCGATGAAGAACAGCTCCACCGCGATGCGTGGGATGTGCGTGAAGAGCAGCGGCGTAAGGACCAGGATAAAGATGGCCCCGACCTGTGCCGGATACTTCACCAGGAAGTGCATCTGCGCGCTGTACGGCGTGGCCTCCTTGTCACGGATGTGCCGGCGCATGTACCACAATGGCAGGAGGGCCAGGATCAGGACCACCAGACGCAACAGGATCAACTGCTTCCAGAAGTGGGCCCCGAAGGCTTCCATGGTGGTGAGGAACGCTTTCCACGAACGCACCAGCACCTCCCTGGTGGCGGGCATTGAGGCGGTGGACACGCGCCAGATGGGCGGGTACCGCCTGGACAGCACGCTGCCTTCCTCGGCCACGATCACCTCTGAAAGCCGGTCGCGTTCAGCGGTGAGCCGCACGCCCAGCTGGATGGCACGCTCCTGGATCGCCAGCATCGCCTCCATGTTCGCTTCACAGCGTTCCAGCGTGTTGCCGGCCACACTGCGCACCATGGCCGCTTCCGCTTGGAAGAGGTCGGACAGCGCGCTGTCCGAGTCCACCACCGCCAGATGCGGATCTGAAAGCACTTGGAGCATCCGTGTCCGGTATTCGCTGTACGCGCTCAATTCAAGGTCGAGCGGGGCCACGGCCAGGTTCAGGTGCTTCCAAAGGCGGTCGAGCTCCGTACGTTGATCACGGATCACCCGCAGGTTCCTGCCTATCGTGGACGGGTCGTTCTGCGTGAGCTGCAGGTCCAGGTCGTTCTCCAGACCCGCGATCTTCATCGCGATCGCCGTGGTATCGATGCCCATGTGCACCTGGCCATGGACGGCGCGCGCTTCCAACAGCGCACCCTTTATCCAGTTCGGCAGCTCCGCCTGTAGCTTCAGGCCGTCACTGAGCGCTGGTATGAACAGGGAATCCTGCGCACTCACCGCTGTACCCCACAGGAACAGTTGGAGGAATAGGGTCACGAAGACCCGGGACAACGCGCGCACGATCGACACGGTCGTGCAAGTTATCAGCGCATCGGATCGGTGCATCATGGGCTTTGCTGCTCCTCGCGGAAGAGCTCCTTCAGTTCCTGCTCGTCGCTTCGTTGGGCCTTGCCCTTCTTATCGGGAAGGCGCAGCGCGCCGGGAATGCCGCTAATGGTGGTCTTGATCAGGTAGTTGAACAGGCTCCGGTCCTTGAGCCGTTCGAAATACACCGTGGAAGGATCATCCCCCTGATCGGGCCGGCGATGCGTGCGCACCACCTCATTGGCCACCCAACTCTCCATGCGCGGGAAGATCCCCTTGCCGCCCTGCGCCTTCTTGCCGGTCAGCATCAGGTGCAGGTCGTCAAAGTACATCTGCACTTCGCCGATCGCCACGTCGTTGTTGCATTCCGCGATCACGGTCAACGTGTCCAGCACGCCCCGCGTAATGGTGAGGTGCGCCGCGGGTGCCAGCATGGCATTGAAGGCGCCCAGGTCCATGGGGCCCAGGTCGAACCGATAGCGGAAGAGATCCCGTTCATGACCAGGTTCGAACCGCAGGTCCAACGCGAATCGGGCCCTATCCTGCAACAGTCCCGAGGCCTTCACGGTGAGCGGCGCATCGCGCCGCCGGCTTGGTGTGTTCACCCCCAGGATCCTGATCCGCATCTGTGACAACCCGATACGGCCTGTGCCCAGTCCATCCTTGGCGATCTCCGCATAGGCGACGGTCATGCCCCTGATATCGATGGTGTCCACACCCACGTGCTGCGCCATATTCCGCAAGAGCTTCGACGGCAGCGGCTTCTCCCTGTAAGGCGCAAAGGGCAACCGGTGATCGCGCAGGTCATTCACGCGCACCCCGGATACAAGAAGGTGCGGCACCACGTACTTCTTCTCCGCGATCACCGAGCGCACATCGAGGCCTGCGGCAAGCACCGTATCGATTTCAACCACCAGCGCGTCGGTACGGTACCGCTGGCCCGACGCGAACGCCTCCTGCGCGATCGCAGGCCGCAGCGAGATGGCATGGACCAATAAGGTGGCCGCCTCATGATCGTAGCGCACACCACCCACGTGGCAGCGCATGCTGTCGTGCGCATAGGCCAGGTCGAACGGACCGATGCCCACGTGCAACCCGTCCACCCGCATCCGCTCATCCACGCCGCGCACGATGGCATCCGTGCGGACCTCCACATCGCTGAAGGCGAACAGCGTGTCCTGTTCACCCGGCCCTGCAATGGTGAGCCGGTCCATGGTGGACCGCGTGGAGGCGATGCGCAGTGGCTCCTTCCCGTCCGGGATCAGGCGCTGGTCGAACGCCCCCAATGTGGTGTTCAAGGTGCCGGTGATCACCTTCCTTGCCTTGTCCGCACCTTCCATGGCGATGGACAATCGAGCGTTCCGCAGCTCAAGGCCTCCTGCATGGATCAACGAATAAGGCGGTGACCGCCGCTTCCGCTTCGCCCCTATATCAGCGGAAAGCTGTTCCACGGTGACCGCTGTTCGGACCACATCGATCCGGGCATCGTTGATCACCAAGTGTCCCAGCGCCAGCACATCGGTCGTTTCCACGAATTCCGGTACGAAGCGCGTGCTGGTGATCGCGGGGATAGCTGCATCAACGCGGAGACCTGGCCGATCCAAGTGCACGGCAATGTCCCGCGCTTCCGCCCGGTAAGCCACCAGGTCCACATCGAACTGCTCCACCGATGCACGGATGCCGGAGCCGGGCGGGGCGATCCGCAATCGACGCCCGCTGTAGCGCGGTCCCTCTTTCAGGAAGGCCAGACGCGTCTCGCGGAAATGAGGGGGATCCGGCCTCACCTTGAACACCTCGAAATGGAAACTGTCCACGGTTGCCACCACGGCCCCGCTGCGTTCCACGAGCAGCGATCCGGTGCGGATATCAATGGTGTCCGCGTGGAAGTAGCGACCGATCACGGGCATGGCCGCTGGTGCGGCGTTGCTGTCCGGTGGCGCTTCGGCCAGTTCCACCTTCAATTCCCGGTTGTTGATCCTGAGCTTGCGGAACATCAGGCCGCGCTCCTCCAGCAGCGCCGGCAGGTCGAAACCTTCCAGCAACAGCTCATCGGTGTTCACGACCGCGCCGCTCTTCGACGCCCTGCGCATCCGCACATCGCGCAGGCGGATGCTGCGGTCCGCTGTACCGGCCACCAGGTCCCCCATCTGCAAGGCCAGTGCACCGGCCTTGTCGTCGAACCGGACCCCGTGCATCCGGAGCTCGGCCCGGTCGGCATAGAGGTCACGATGCGGTTCCTCCGGCTCTTCCGGGCATCGGACACCCTGCGCACGGAAGGCGAACTGCTCCGCGTTGCCTGTCAATTCCGCGTGCGCATGTCCGGTCAACGCCCACGAGCCGTCGAGGGACAGTTCCTTCACGCGCAACCGGCTGATGCCTGAACGCTCAAGCGCCGCAGGCAGCGGTACTCGGGCCTGCTTGATCGGGGCGTGTCGTTCGGGTTTCTTCGGATGGTCCGCATGGAACGGCGATGGCAGGCGCAGTTCCACACCGCGGATGGCCAGGGTGTCCACCTCCACCGCACGCTTTGCCATCCAGGCCGCCAGACCGAACCCGCGCAGGGCCATGTGCGACACATCGATATCAGGCGCACCCGCATGTACATCGCCCTGCGCCTGCATGCTCACACCATGCAGGTCCAGGTCGCGCGGCGAGATCGCCAGCCGAACGGAATCCACGGCCAACGTGGAGCCACCGTTCGTACCCTTCACCTGCGCGAAGAAGAGCATGCCCGCCCTTGGCGGGGAAAAGGGAGCCCCCTTGTTCCCGCCTGCGGAACGGGTATCCAGGATGCGCGCATCGATGCGCCCGATGGAAAGGAGCGGCCGGTCGCCCTGCACCAGGTCGATGCGGCCCTGCACGATGTCCAGGGTGTCCAATCGCATCGGGGGTAGCAGCTCGCTCAACAGCCGGTGCGTGGTGAGCACCGTGTCGTGGGTCCGACCATGGCCCTTCTTCAATAGAAGGTCCGCGCGTACATCGGGGTGGACCAGGGTGATGCGTTGTGCCTCCAGCGTGTCACCTCCCAAGGCCTTCTCCAGGCCGAGTCCATGGAAACGCAGTTCGGCCATGGCGAGCCGCATCGGGGAACGACCGGCGTGCGCGGTATCCTCCTTGGGCACCACCTCACCACGCAGCCCTCCGATGAAAATGGAATCCCCGGCCAGGCTCAAGGCGAAGCGGTCCACATGAAAACGGGACCGGCCATCCCGGCTCACGAAGTTCTCCGACCCGAAGGCGATCCGCAGTTCATCCAGTGGCATCTGCCCAGGCGCATCGAGCAGTCCCTTGTCGACCACCAGCCCGCGCAGTTCCAGGTCGAGGTGCTCCAGCGTGAACCCCCATTCGCCCGTGTCCAAGGGCAGCACATATTCCATCGTCGCATCCACGATCTCCAGGTCGCCGACGCCTATGGTGGACATGTAGCCGGACAAGGCCTGCCGCACCTGCCCGATGGCCTGTTGCATGTCAAAGCCCTTGCCGCGCTTCTCCCGCTCGTGCACCTCCAGGTGGACATGGGGATGGAGAAAGCGGACCTTCTCTAATTGAACATGACCGTACAACAAGCGCCATAGACTCACGTCAAGCTCGAACTCGGGTACCGAATAGCTGATGCGTGTCTTTGATTCCGACGAGGCTTGCTCACCGGGCTCGGGCGCTACTTCGAGGTCCCTGACCACCACGCGCCCTTGCCACAGATGCAACTCCACTTTGAGCTTAGCGACCTGGTCGGGATGCGTGTGCCCCTGGAGGGTCTTCTCCACCAGTGCACGGGCACGCCGCTCCAACAAGGGCTGCGCAGCGAAACCGACGACCGCCAACAGCAACAGCGGGACCGCCAATACGACCAGCGCACGGCGGCCTCGGAAGGACTTCTGCATAGGGCGGTGGGCTTCCTAGTGGTCGATGTCAAAACTAGACGATCCTCACCACAACGAACGACCCGCTTCGCTGGATCGTTCTCCCTGAATACATTCACGGCCAACAAACACGACCCCACATGCGTACGTCCCTTCCTTCCTTCGGACTCTCCCTGATCCTGCTGACGGCCTGCGGCACCAGCGAACCACCTCCGGTCGCAGAGACGGCGGTCCCCGTGGACACAACATCCCAAGTGACCGAGCCCGTGGCCACGGAAGTGGCGGCCATCCTGATCACCGAGCACAAGATCGGCGACGTGCACATGAACCACGCACACCACGAGGCCAAGCGACAAGGCAAGCCCACGGACACCATCGACCACAGCAAGCCTTACGAGACCGTGAAGGCGGACGACCTCAACACCGCGCTGGCCGCACAGGAACTGACCCCGCTGCCCCCGGCGAAAGTGGACCATCCGATAGGCATGCCAAGCGTGGTGGTGACCTCGGTCACGGAGGTGGACCACGCCATGCTGGTCTCCTATGAGAAGAAGGGCGTCGAAGTGCTTCAGGTGACCACGGACCCCGACGATCCCCAGCATGTGGAGCATGTGGTGTTCACCCATAAAAACCACACCGACGAGTACGATGTGACCCCCGGCATGAAAGGGCACGAGGCCCGTAAACTCCGGAAGGAGCTGAAGCACATGTCGCACAAGGGTCAGGTGTTCCTGTACGAGGAGGATTCCAACATCACCTACCGCATGAAGGTGATCGACCCCAACAAGAACACCTACAACGATGTGGAGGTGAACGAACTGGAGATCGAGGCCATCGTATGGCGGAACCAGCATGACAAGAAGGACAAGAAGAAGTCGGTGAAAGGCTGATCGGTCCGTTCCATGCTGGTCCCCAACGAGCCCGGAACCCGATCCCGGGCTCGTTCGCTATAGGCCCGGTACTGCGGCAGGACCGATGGCGAGGCCGCCTACTTGGGCGGTGAACAAGGCACTCCACAGCCACCTGAATTCCCTTCCCATGAACTCGTCCACCACTGAAAAGGTCGATCTGCTCCGCCGCTATGTCCTGGTACTGGCCGCGTTGATCGGCTCCACCGTGGTGCTGTACTACGGACGAGAGCTCTTCATCCTCTTGTTCGTACCCGCGCTCCTGGCCTTCCTGTTATTGCCCTTGAGCAAGCGGATGGACAAGGCCGGGCTACCGGAATGGTCGGGGGCCCTGTTCTGCACCCTGCTGCTGGTATCCGTATCGGGACTGCTCATCGTCTTCCTTGCACGACAATACGCCTCCTTCGGCACGGACCTGCCGGGGCTGAACGTAGCGTTGAACGCACGCGTTGCGGACATCCAGACCTGGCTGGACCAGGCATTCCATGTGGACCGCGAGCGTCAACAGGTCCTATACCGGAAGGAAATGAGCAGCCTTTCAGCGCAAGGAGGTGCGCTTGCCTTGAAGCTTGCCTCGGCCACGGGTTCAACGCTCGCGATCCTGACCCCCATACCGTTGTTCGTCTTCTTCCTGCTGCTCCTCAAGGGCAAGTTCATCCTCTTCCTGAACAAGCTGTCCGAACACGGCAATGGCGCAGCGCTCAAAGTGGCCGTGCGCACCTCGAAGCTGGCGCGGAAGTGGATGCGCGGCGTGCTGATCGTGATGGTGCTGCTCGCTGTGATCAACTCGCTGGGCTTTCTGGCCTTGGGCCTCGAACATGCCATCCTGCTCGGTGTCACCGCCGCCGTGCTCAACATCATCCCCTTCATCGGACCCTGGCTCGGCGCATTGCTCGCCATGCTCATCGCCGTGCTCACCAAGGACTCCGGCATGTATGTCCTGGGGGCGCTCGGCGTGGTGCTCTTCTCGCAGTTCATCGATAACAATTTCATCACCCCCAAGGTGGTCGGTTCAAGTGTCAGCATCAACCCGCTGGCAAGCCTTGTGGCGCTCTTCGCCAGTGGCATGTTGTGGGGGGTCGTGGGCATGGTGCTGGCCATCCCGGTCATGGGCATCCTGAAGATCATCTGCGACGAGGTGCCCGGTCTCGGTCCCTGGGGTTTCCTGATCGGGGAGGAGCGCGAATGGCCAGAGGAAGGGCGCATTTCCCTGCCCTTCACCAGTGCCCCCGCCAAGACCAGGAAGAAGAAATGAACCTGCTTCCCTTCACCTTTAACCCAACAAGACACTGCGATGGGATCCATGAACAGCCTCTCCGCGCTGCTTCCTCTGCTGCTCCTGGCCTGTGCCAGCCCGTCGGCACCACCTCAGGCAGCCGGTCCGGCGCCCGCCGCAGTGGACTCCGTTCCCTTTGCGTCCGCTGAGCATGTGGTAGGTCGGCCCGTGGACAGCGCAGCCGTGGCCGCCTATCTGCAGCACTGGAACGGGGATGCGGACGATGCGACCGCCTTCATGGAATTCTACCGCCGTCGTGCGTTCAGTGGAGCGTGGGTCGATCCGAGCGGCCACCTCACCGCTTCGGCGGAGACCTTCCTTTCCATGGCCGCCGAGAGCGACAGCCTGCTGCGCGGCATGTCGGTGGAGCGTGACACCCTCGTGGAGCGATTCGTCCAACAGGGAGCCACCGGTGGACCGGTCGCCTTCGCGGATCCGCAGGGTACCGAGCTGGACCTTACGGCAGCGTTCTTTCGCTACGCGGACCGCAACTACAGAGGCGGTGGCGCGCAACGCACACGCCAATTGGATTGGTTCATCCCCGTGCACAAGAAGGACATGAGCGAACTGCTCGAAGCGCTGTGCAGCGACAGTGCCGACATCACCGCGCACGAACCGGTGCATCCGCAGTACAACCGGCTCAAGCAACAGCTCAAACGCTACCAGGCGATCGAGGCCAGGGGCGGCTGGAAGCCCATCACCGCGGAAGCAAAGGGCGTGCACAAGGGCTATCGCGGTGGGGTGATCCCCGAGGTGAGGGCACGCCTGGCGGCCACCGGCGATATCACCTATGACGACCGGAGCGATGCCTTCGACACGGAGCTTGACAAGGGCATCAAACGCTTCCAGCAGCGTTACGGCATGGACACCACGGGGCTGATCGACGACAAGCTCATCCGGGAGATGAACCGCCCGGTGCGTGACCGTGTGCACCAGATCATGCTCAACATGGAGCGCCTGCGCTGGCTGGACGGGAACGCACCACCGGTCTACTTGCTGGTGAACATCCCGGAGTACAAGCTGCACGTTTTTGAGAACGGAACGCATGCCTGGGACATGGTGGTGGTGGTGGGTAAGGAAGCGACGCGGACCACGATCTTCCGGGGTGACCTTTCCACCGTGGTGCTGGCACCCTATTGGTACGTGCCGCAGAGCATCGTGGACCAGAGCGTGAAGCCCGGCATGCGCAAGGACCCCAACTACCTGAACCGGATGCACATGGAAGTGGTGAGCCAGAAGCCCTTCGCCGTGCGCCAGAAACCCGGCGAATTCAACTCGCTCGGCCTGGCCAAGTTCCTCTTCCCGAACAGCTACAGCATTTACATGCACGACACGCCCTCCAAGAACCTGTTCGACCGGAGCGAACGCGCGTTCAGTCACGGCTGCGTGCGCCTGAAGGAGCCCGCCAAGCTCGCTGGCTACTTGCTGCGCGACCAGCCCCAATGGACCCCGGAGGCGATCGACAAGGCCATGCACGGCGGGACCGAGAAGGCGATCCGCGTCACCAAGCCGATCCCTGTGGTGATCCTGTACCTCACCGCCTGGGTGGACGAGCAAGGCCTCATCAACTTCCGCGATGATGTCTACGGCCGCGATGCGAAACTCGCGAAGGAGCTGTTCGTGGACTGAATCGCCAGCGTGTCGCGCAACGAAAAGGGGAAGGCGGTGCCACGCCTTCCCCTTCAATTCTCTCACCCGGTGGTGGTCACATGATCTTGTTCTCCCCGCTCTTGCCCATCAGTTCGTACAAGCGCAGGATGTTGATGAACGCCTCGCGCTCGTTGTCGGTGATCCGGCGGCTGGAGTTGCCGTTGTGGCCGACGAAGGTGATCTCCGCATCAGGGGAGCCAACCACCTGACGGATAACCCGCAGGTCCTCGCGGGTCGGAGGTGTATCGTTCCACTCGGTCACCACGAGATCACCTGCACGGGAGAACATCAAGGTCGGGTCCGGGTGACGCTCGAAGTTCACAGCTCCGGCGTGTATCTTGATCGACTTGATGTAGATCCATCGATCGCCGGCATATTGCGAGCGCATCCGCAGCCAGGGTGCTCCGGTGGCCTTGTGGCCGATGTACAGGTAGAACGCCGTGGTGTCCAATTCGCGCGGCACACGACGATCGTAGTACCAGGTGATGCCGTCGGCCTTGTCCTCTTCCGTGACGATGAACTCGCTCTTGTCCGTAACGGTCACCTTTTCCGTGCTGGTCTCGGTCATCTTCTTCTCCACCGGCGCCACCTGCTTGGCGGTCTCCGGGCTGTGGGTCTTTGCCTTCTCCACGATCGGCTTGGCTTTGCTATGCTCGCCCCGTTCCACATGGTAGGTGGCATCGTTGATCATCCCCTTGGGGCCTTCGCACTCGTCCAGTCTGAACCTGGCATAGGCCAGCTCGTTCACCAAGCGGCGATTGTCCGCGCGAACGGTGTCCATGGCGGCTTGGGGGACCCAGCCGGTCATGTCGGGCGGCGCCGTAGAAGGCGGCGCGGGGTCGCTACAACCCACGGCAAGCAAGGAAAGCAGGCCTGCGGTCAAAAAGAGGTGTTTCATCTGTTGCTGGTGTCAGGAATGACACAAAGAAAGGCAAAGTACCAGACCGACGATGATTCATCAGCGTGCCGGTGCGACCCCGTGGCCGTCTTGATGCAGTATCCTTCCGTGGCGAACAACTCCCACCGGTCGGTCCTCGTACTTTGGAGCTGCCTTGCGGCACCCGTTCCATGTTCCCGCTCTTTCGTTGGCTCCTTTTTCGTGGACCTCGCCAGCGCATTCATCGTGCAGCTGTTCCCTGCGCTTCCGATGTTCCCGTGAAGAATGACCTCCGCTGTGCCGGGCGCACCCTGCCCGGAAGCGCGACCTTTGCCGTTGACGATGTCGTTCAGGATGCTCTCGCCTTCGCTGCTTACCGGACTATTTCTCGCGGTGACCACCGTCGCGTCCGCCCAGGAGCATCCCTTCCTCGCTGATCACCAGTTGACGGAATTGGAAGGGGGCATCCGCATCGATTGGACCATACTGGGTGGCAGCACCTGCGATGGCCAGGAAGTGGAACGCTCCAACGACGGCCTCTCCTTCTCAGCGGTCCACCGGATCGATGGGCCCTGCGGTGATCCCTTCATCCCGCGCTCCTATGGCTGGTTCGACCCAGCGCCACCAGAGTTCAGCACTGTGTTCTACCGGGTGAAGCTGGGCTTCGATGGGTACAGCTCCGTGAAGTCCGTGCGGTTCGACCAGCTGGTCATCAGCGATCAACTTTTCTTCCCCAACCCTGCGAACGACCAGGCCACCTTGGTGCTGAACCTGCCCGCTTCCGCGTCGGTCGACCTGCTGGTGTTCGATGCGCAGGGCCAAGAGGTGTGGGAGCTGAAGAACAACTCCGGACCGCACATCAGCCTAGTGCTGGCCGCGCTTCCCGCAGGCCTCTACACCTGGCTTGCCGTAAGCAACGAACAACGCATCACCGGGCGCTTTGTAAAGGTGTGACCCCTTCGTCCGGCACTCCTCCGAACTGAAGAGCGGGTGGGGCACAGCAACGACAACGAGCGCTTCGCGAAGTTGTACTTCGCCCACTTCCCCGGCCCGGTGCCCTCCGCGATCTTTCACTCGGAGACCGAGGCCATGGCCTGGATGGGCACACTGCACAGGTGATGCTCGGCGGTGGTTCACCACCCGATGATCGATCGAACTGGATGTTCTACCTTTCACCAAAAATTTCCCTGCCTGCCATGATCAGCCTCCGTTCACTTTTCCTTCCCCTCGGCCTCGCACCCCTTGCCCTGTGCGCGCAATTGGCGGTCAACCCGCAGCTCGGCATCACCTTGCAGAACCTCACCGACGAGCCCGATGGCGCGGAGTTCAAGGCTGCGGTGGGCCTCATGCTCGGCGTGGATGTGCGGATCGGCGACCGCTTCTACTTCCAACCGGGTGGCTTCTTCGAGCGCAATAGCACGGTGGTGTCCGTGGGCGATACCGCCATCATTGAGGACAATCTGGTGCGAAGCAACCTGAAGTTGAAAGCGTTGGTCGGCTATAATTTGATCGACGGGGACGCCGTTCGCCTGCGCCTGAACACCGGCCCTTCATACGACATCCTGTTGAGCGTCGACAACAAAGACGACAACATCGCCTGGATCAAGGATGATTTCAACTCCGGCTCCTTCAACTGGAACCTGGGGTTGGGTGTCGACCTGAGCATCATCACCTTGGAGACCGGCATGGTCTACGGCCTCAGCAGCGTGTTCAAAGAGGAGGATGTCGCCTTCACCAGCGACCCCAAGTACTTCACCCTATACCTCACCGCTGGTGTGGTGTTCGGTGGCGGCAAGGACTAGGAATGGCTCGCTAGGTGATAGCCGGGCCTTGCCGGCCGGCGTTGTTGCGTCACCCACGGGCACAGGGCTGAGTGCGCAGTTGTCCGTGTTGATCCCTTTGGAGCGGACCGGCCTCGGGGTATCGCATCTTGACCACTGAGCGCTGTGCTTGCCCCCGTACTTTGGTGCGGCCCTTGCGGCATCCGTTCCATGTTCCGACTCCTGCGCTGGCTCCTCCTTGCACTGCTGCTCGGCCTCGGTGCGTTGCTGCTGCCGGAAGCCCAGAGCGAGGAGGATCTGGAGCGCGCGGCGGCACAGCTTCGGACCACCTGCACGCGTCAGGCCGACGTGCTGCGTTCGTTGTCCCTGTCCGTCGCCGCCGACAGCACATCCCGCTGGGACCGGTCGACCACCGAGCTGATCGATCAGTCCCGGCAAGGCATCGAGGTCATGGTGTGGGAGGCGGACATGCTGCGCTACTGGACGGGCACCGCAGCGCTCAACCGACCCTCCATCACAGGGGCGGGCCATGTCGTTGGAGCGGACGGAACTTACCTGGTGCATGTAACGAACACGGGCGACCGCACGGTGATGGCCGCGCAACGCATCTGGTACAGCCCTCCCTTCGAGAACCGCTACCTCCGCAAGGGATTCAACCCGGTGCTCGACACCCCTGCAGGCCTCGAAGCCGCCCTGGGGCCCGGGGTGGGGCCCGTGGTCCGGGACGGCAGCGACCGCGTGATGTTCCGCCTGCAATGGGGCGATGCGGGCGGGGCCGGCATGCCGTGGGGCCGTATCGTCATGCTGCTGCTGGCGCTTGCCTTCCTCCTGCGGTTCCTGTGGCTGGCCACGGAAGCCTTGGCAGCACAGCGCGGTGGATGGATCGCGTTCCTTGTGTTGGCGGCGGTGCTGGCGGGTCTGCGATGGATCTCGCTGCTGAGCGGCCTCTCCGACCTGCTCGGCGACCTGCCCCTCTTCAACCCCGCGCTCTACGCAGCCTCCTTTCTCCTGCCCTCGCTGGGCGACCTGCTGGTCGATGCGGTGCTGCTGCTGTTCCTCGCCGCGTATGCGCACCGCGTGTTGGTGCACGCCCAGCCCCTGCGTTCCTGGTGGCTCATTGTCGGCTTGGGCTTCGCCGTGTTGTTGGGCCTCGCCGCGGCCATCAACCAAACGCTCATCGGGCTGGTGTACGACAGCAGCGTGGACCTCGACCTGTATCACCTGCAGCACTTCGACCGGTACAGCGTGGTGGCGTTGATCGCCGTGGCCTTGCTGCTCGCTGCGTGGAGCACGCTGGCCGATGGGCTCGTGCGCTGGCTCACCCCATCGGCCTCGGTGCGTGACCTGCTCATCGCGCTGGCAGGCACCTTCGCGCTGGCGCTTTTCGTGTACCACGTGGCCCATGTGTACGACACCGTGCTGGTGCTGTGGCCCGCTCCTTTGCTGGTGGTGTTGGTGGTCGCGCACCGCACCCGCCTGCGCATGGGCCATGCCCTGCTGCTGATCGCCGCGCTTTCCGTGTACACCGCGCATGTGTTCAACCGCCACACCTTGAAGCGCGGCGAACGCGACCGCTACGTGCTCGCCGAGCCCGCCAGCGTGCACGAGGATCCCGTGATCGAACTGCTCTACCGCGATGCCGCCATCGGCACCCGCACCGACCCGCAGGTGCTCTCCTGGTGGGACACCGACACGCTGCCGTGCACCGCCGCCGACCTGGACCGCGTGGTGCGCCAGGAACAGTTCACCGGATACTGGGACCGCTACGATGTGCGCCTCTACCTCTACAGCGGAAGCGGACAACTGCGCTGCACCACATCGCCCGATGCCTCGCCCTCCCTTGCGCAGCTCACCGAACGGTTCGAACAAGGCGTGCCCGCCACCGGACAACCTCGCCTCCGCAGTGTACGCCGACCGGGGGAGACCGCGCTCTACCTGGCGTTGATCACACCCGCCTCCGACACCGTACGCGGTTCGCTGTACGTGGAGCTGATGCCGCGCCTGCGCAGCGAAGGCCTCGGCTTCCCCGAGCTGTTGCTGGCCGGCGACGCCCCGCAACAACGCCGCCTGGCCAGCTATGCCCGTGCGCGCTACGAGCACGGTGCGCTCGCCGAATGCGACGGTTCCTACGTCTACCCCATCCGCTGGACCCGCACGGTGCCACCCACGGGTCTTCGCTATGCCGAGGGCGGCTTCGATCACATCGCCATGGGCAGCCCCAACGGCGTGGTGGTGGTCCTCGGCCTGAAGCAACCCACCTGGCTGGACCAGATCACCACCTTCAGCTACCTCTTCACCTTCTTCGTGCTGCTGGCCACCACCGTGCTGTTGATCCGCACCTTGGTGGTGAACCGCGGACTGCCCGTCCTTGGCCTCAGCGGCAAGTTGCGCACCGGCGTGCTCTTCTTCGCCGGCCTCAGCCTCCTGCTCTTTGCGCTGGGCACCCAACGCCTGCTCAACTCCCACTACGAGGACCACACCAACGAACTGCTCGAAGAGCGCACGCGCAGTGCCGGTGTGGAACTGCACGACAAGCTGCGCGGGGAAGCGGTGCTCAGCGGAAAGATGGGGCCCTACCTCAACCACCTGCTCAGCAAGCTCAGCAACGTCTTCTTCACCGACATCACGCTCTACGCGCCGGAAGGGGCGCTGCTCGCCACCTCACGCCCGCAGGTCTTCAACACCGGCCTGCTGGCCCCGCGCATGGACCCCGAGGCCTTCCGTCGTCTGGCGGTGGCAGGGGCCAGCAGCTTCACGCACGAGGAGCGCATCGGCAACGCACGCTTCCGCACGGCCTATGCGCCCTTCCGCAACGACCGCGGCGAGGTGCTCGCCTACATGGCGCTCCCCTATTTCGCCCGGCAGGGTGAACTGGAAGAAGAGCGCGCCGCCGGGGTGGTGGCCATCGTGAACCTCTTCGTGCTGTTGTTCGTGCTCAGCCTGGTGGCCGCCGCGGTGATCACCAACTGGACCACGCGACCGCTCGCGTTGCTGCAACGCGGCCTGGAGCGCATCGCCCTCGGGGCTCGCAACGAACCCATCCCTTACCAGGGGCGCGACGAGCTGGGCGCGTTGGTGGACGTGTACAACCGCAAGGTGGAAGAGCTGCGTGCGAGCGCGGAACGCCTGGCGCAGAGCGAACGCGAGAGCGCGTGGCGCGAGATGGCCCGCCAGGTGGCGCACGAGATCAAGAACCCGCTAACGCCGATGAAGCTCAGCATCCAGCTCTTCCAACGCTCGTGGGACCCGACCGCACCCGATGCGAAAGAGAAGCTCGACAAGTTGAGCACCGGCCTCGTCCACCAGATCGATGCGCTCAGTGGTGTGGCCTCCGCGTTCAGTCAGTTCGCGCAGATGCCCGTGGCCGACCCCGAGGCGCTGGACCTGAAGGACGTGGTGCGCGCCGCGGTGGATGTGTTCCACGCCACACCCGGCATCTCCATCGTATTGCACGAAGGCCCCTCCCTGCCCGTGCTCGCCGACCGCGAACACCTGCTGCGCGTGTTCAACAACCTGCTGAAGAACGCCGTGCAGTCCATTCCCGAAGGCCGCGAGGGACGCATCGATGTGCGCCTGCAGGAGGAGACCGGTCATGCGCTCGCCACCGTCACCGACAACGGCAGCGGCATTCCCGCAAGCATCCATGACCGCATCTTCACGCCGAGCTTCACCACCAAGAGCAGCGGCATGGGCCTGGGCCTCGCCATGGTGAAACGCATCGTGGAACAGGCCGGTGGCAGCGTCCGCTTCGAGAGCCGCGAGGGGGAGGGCACGACCTTCTTCGTGTCCCTGCCTTTGGGGGCGTAGCGGATACATTTGCCGCTGTCACTCCGGGCCCGACCCGGAGTCGCGAACATGCCAACAACCTCCATGAGCTACGCCAACCTCCTCATCACCGACGCCGACGCCACCGCGCCTAACGGCGGGCAGGTCCGCACCATCACCATCAACCGTCCGGACCAGCTGAACGCGCTGAACCGCGCCACCATCGCTGAGCTCGACCAGGCCTTGGAGGATGCTGAGACGGACCGCAATGTGCGCGTGCTGATCATCACCGGCAGCGGACCCAAGAGCTTCGTGGCCGGTGCCGACATCAAGGAGTTCGCGCACTTCAGCGTGGAAGAGGGCCGCGCCCTCAGCGCCGACGGACAGCGCCAGCTCTTCGATCATGTGGAGCGCCTCAACAAGCCCGTGATCGCCGCAGTGAACGGCTTCGCCCTCGGCGGCGGACTGGAGCTGGCGATGAGCTGCCACCTTCGCGTGGCGAGCGACAACGCCCGCATGGGCCTGCCGGAGACCAGCCTCGGTGTGATCCCCGGCTACGGCGGCACGCAACGCCTTACGCGCTTGGTGGGCAAGGGCAAGGCCATGGAGATGATCTTCACCGCCGGCATGATCAAGGCCGACGAGGCCATGCAATGGGGGCTCGTGAACCACGTTGTACCTGCCGACCAGCTGCTCGCGAAGTGCAACGAGCTGGCCACCGCGATCCTGAAGAACAGCCCCAGCGCCCTGGCCTCCGCCATCCGCGCCGTGAACGCCGGCTACGAGCCGGGCGTCGACGGCATGCAACGCGAGATCGAGGAGTTCGGCAAGTGCTTCGGCACGCCTGACTTCAGGGAAGGCACCAGCGCCTTCATGGAGAAGCGGAAGGCGAATTTCACGGGGGCGTGAAGTTCTAGGCTGTTTGATCGCTGGTCACTTGCTTTGACGAGACGAGTACATACTTTCATGTTCGTGCTCAACCAACGCGATCGATCCATGAAAGCCCCAAGAGCCCTCTCCTTGCTCGCCGCAAGCATACTCTCCTTTACGCTCATCGCACAGTACATTCCTCCCAATCGCTACAACCTGCCATACAAGAAGAGCCACGGCTTTGTGGAGAATCTTGGCCAGGTGGTCGACAACTACGGAAACCTTCGGGACGATGTGAAATTCTACAGCGAGGGCGGATACCCGGAGCTTTTCATGTGCGCGGATTCATGGATGACCTTCGCCGTGGCCATCATCGATACGGTACCATCCACGCCGGACACGATCAAGTGCATCAAAATGCACCCATCAGGTGAACTCGCCGAGCTGGTTGATCCAGTGTGGTACGAGGAGAAGGACATCGTTCAGAACTTCTACTTCCCATGGACCGGTAGTGCAGGGGTGACCAACGTACGTAGTTATGATCGCGTTCTGTACGAGAACATCTACCCCGACATCGATATGCACTTCTTTAGTGCCGGAGTAGGTCAACGGCTCGCATTCGTTGTGCGCCCCGGGGGTGATCCCGCCAACCTGCAACTCGAGTTCGATGGACAGGACAGTTTGAATACGGACGTATGGGGCACCATTCGGTTCTGGTTGGGGGAGCAGAGCGTTGAGCTGCGCGAGGCACAGGCCTATCAGGTCGGCAGTGGCAATACGATCATTCCGCTTTCGTGGAGCGCCACTTATGATGCGAACAATGGAACCGGAGTGGTCGCCTTTGATTTCCAATCCTATGACCCTTTACTTCCATTGGTCTTCGAGATCGGCCCTCCGGCTCTCGGAGGCGGGCCCTACGATGAACCCGGCATGTGCTGGAGCACCTACTTCGGAGGCAACAGCTACGGGCTCATACAGGAAAGTGCGGTTGACCCGGATGACAACTACTACATCGCGGGAAACACCGCTTCCGGCTTCCTTACGTTCCCCACAGCGCCGGGCAACAATATCTTCCTTGGCGGATCAGCTGCATATGTATGCCAGTTCTCCACGGTCGATGTGGTGACCTGGAAGACCTTCTTCGGCGTTGGTGGTGGTGAGACCATTGATGCTTCGGGACTCGTGTTCCGTGATGACGCGTACGACGGCTTCCCTTCGATCTACCTCGCGGGCACCACCAATTCCACGCAGCTCTCCACGCTCGATTTCCAGACCGCGTACTCCAACGCTTCAAATTCCAGTACCTCGAACAAGGGGTACATCGCGCGGTTTAGAACCGAGCTGTTATTCCCTGGCCAAAGAATTTGGGCCGCCTACCTCGGCGATGAGAACGTTCGGGTTACCGGATTGGCGCAGGGTGGAGACGATAAGCGTTACCTCACCGGCACAACGCAAGGCAGCCTTCCTCCGGAGTTGGATCCGCCGCCCCTATCCGCTGAGCATTTCAATTACGGCGGCGGGCTTGATGGCTTTGTGATCATGCTCGACGACAAGGACCGCACGCAATGGGTAACGCCCTTCGGTGGTGCGGGTGATGATCGTCCGGCTGATATCCGCGTGATCGACGGGACCTATGCCAAAGTGGTGATCGCAGGCACCACGGACAGCCCAGCGATGCAGACCTTGAACCCCGGCGGCGGCGCGGAGTATCATGTTGCCAACTTGGGGAACGATGACGTGATGGTCTTCGATTTCACCCTCGACGGTCAGCGCAACTGGGCAACGTTCTGGGGGGGGGGCGCAAGTGAGAACGTGGTGTGGAACGCCTTGGCCGTGGATCCCGCCACAGGCGATGTGGCGATCGGCGGCAACAGTTCCGGCTTCCTGAGCATTGTACCCGGACCAGGCTGGTACCAAGGCACGCTTTCGGGCGTAGGTGCTTATCTGGCGCGTTTCTCAGGCAGCGACCGCAGCTGCTCGTTCACCAGTTACGTGAACACGGCCTTCGTTGGAGTGTGCGGCATCACGTGCCTCACCTTCGATGCGATCGGCAACCTCTTCGTAGGAGGCTGGGTGCGGGAGGATGGCATGGACACACGACCGATAGCAGGCACCTACTATCAACCGAACATATTCACCGACGACGGCACCTTCACGGAGAACCACGATTGCTTCTTCATGAGCCTGACCCCCGAGCATTGGCTACCATGGTGGAGCTACCTCGGTGGCAACGCCAACTCCGACTTCAACGAGTACGTGTTCACCATGCTCAAACGCCAGGGCAACTTGTACGTGGCAGGGTTCACCTCCAAACAAAGCACCGCGCTTACCTCCTACTTCCCGCTGGATGAGGCGAACGGCGTACCCTACTTCACCGATGACGTGCAGGGTGCGTTGGAAACGGGATACATAGCGGCGATCTGTACCGATGTGCTGACCGGCATGGCGCCTCAGGATGGCATGACCTCCGATCTCAACGCTTGGCAAGATGGGCAAGGTCATGTGGTCCTCTCCGGTTTGCCGAGCGGCCAGCATACGGTGGTCATATATGATGCGCTGGGGCAATTGGTCTGGCTGGAGAGGGTCGGGGCCAACAGCACTATAGCGCTCATCAACTGGCGAGTTGCCAACTCGGTAGGACTGTACGTACTGCATGTTGTTGGGGTCGGTTCGGTTCGGCTTATTGGCCGCTAGTGCTGATGGTCATGCGTCCTGTTGCGAGTTGTCTCACCGCTGCATTGGCAGCATTCCTAAGTGCGCAGGCAATGGCGCAGGACTGGGAACTAATTGGTCTGAGAGAGATCTTCACCGAGGTGAAGCAGGTTTATGCCGACAGCGCAAGCAACGACTTGTACATAGTCGGCTCCACATCCTACCTGCCTGATACAGGAATCTCCTTTTATCGCCTTCACGAGCACGACTGGGATACCTTGGGGCTCTTTGATCAGGACCTCACCGCAACGATTGTCTGGAACGATACTTTGATCATCTCCGGAGGGTTTTACTCTGTTAATGGTGACAGCATTCAATACATAGCCTACTGGGATGGTACCCAATGGCAGCCTTACGGCCAATCGCCGCTTGGAGTCTTAAGGTTTAAGGTGATCGAAGGTGAGTTGTATGCCATTGGTGGCTTCGATGAAGCTGATGGCCAACCCGCTAGTGGTATCGCGAAGAGAGTTGGGGGCCATTGGCAACCCTTCCCACTGTTCCAGAACGCTGTGGCGACCGGGATCCAAGACGCCACCATTTACAACGGCCACTTGGTGGTGGTGGGTGCCATCCATTTCGCTGGGGACCCCTACCGCAACGCCATGATGCTCATGGACAGCACCTGGGTGCCCATTGGTCCGCAAGGGTTGATCGGCTCATTCTCCGCAGGCCGTGCCTGCGAAGTGTACAACGGCGACCTGTATGTGAGCGGTTCCATCCCCTTGCTCGCTGGTAACGCAGGTCACGGCATTATGCGCTGGGATGGCAGCCAATGGAACGATGTGGGCGGCGGGCTTACCTACTTGCCCAACTATTACGGCGTGCTGTGCGGGGCCACTTGGATGAAGGTGTACGACGGCAAGCTCTTCGCCAGCGGAACCTTCCAGTATGCGGGCAACGTTCCGGCCGCAGGTATAGCGGTGTGGGATGGCGCTCATTGGTGCGGCCTCGGTCAGTCACTTTACGCCTGCAACAGCTTCGACTTCCTCAACGACACCCTTTACGCGAACGCTACCATCTGGCAGGATACGATCTTCAATACCGTTGTGAAGTACATGCGTAGCGACTATGCCGACACATGCAGCATGCCAGTGGGGGTTGTGGAATCAGCCCAATCTCACCCCTCATTGGCGGCTTGGATCGATGAACAAGGCCTGCTGAATCTCTCAGGGGTTGATGTTGGAAATCAACACATCACAGTATTCGATGGTCTCGGAAGAACACTAGGCGACTTCCGCGTTACCCCCTCCGCCTCGAATTGCCGTCTGTTGTTACCGCCTCTGCCTTCTGGTGTTTACATCGCATACATTCATGATCAAGGCTCCGCACGCTTTTTCATCGACTGATCCAGCTATCTCTTCGGTTCGTTGAGCATCCTCCACAAACTCTTTGGGCAAGTGAGGTCCCGCACCTTCTCGATGGCGAGGGAGGTTGACCCATCGGCGATGCGCCAGCTCGAGGTGGAGGATGCGAAGAAGGAGAGTCTCGTCAACGAGCTCAAGAAGGGCGAACGGTCCGGGTTCGTGGCGGACTTCGATGGGGAGGCGTTCCTGAAGGACCTTCACAGGAAGCATGCCCGCAAGGGATGATACGCAAGGTAAGCCGTGCTGCAGGTGCGCAGGGCACTGAACTAAGCCAGCATACGAAGCATATCCCCAGCCCCACTTTCACAACTTGTTCTCACGCTTGGCGTTCATGAACGGCGGGGCGCGACCTTCGTTCTTCTAGTTGAGCCACCATGCACCCCAACGGGTCAAGCGGTCCCCATCTGTGTCCATCTGTGTTCATCTGTGGTTGAACCTGCACTGCTTTGAGCGTCCTCCGCAAACACAGCGATGAGGAAACTGCGGACAGGCTCGCGGTGCCGCCCAACGTATGGTGGCTGATCCCAATGAGCATCGCATCGATCCTTCTAGGGGCCATCACGATAAGACTCCTTCTTACGTTCACCCTTGAGTCGTTCGCGGTCGGATCCCTGCTCATGTTCTTGCTCGTGCTCCCAACTGCTGTATCGGTTTTCTTAAGGCCCATTTCCCTTGCACTTGATCCAGAACAGCGGACCATCAACTCTTCCACGTTGCTCGGTACGAAGCGGTCCATCCGGGTTGACGACCTTGTGGGCTTCAGTGGCGGATACAACTTATCTGGGATGAAGTTCAAGAGCCTTATTCTCTATCACACCGATGGAAGGCACACGGACCTGAGCGAGTTCACTTTGAAGTCCATCGACAACCTCGAGGGATTCCTTCAGCGCAATGGGGTGCCGTACTTGGGAGTGGAATCGTCGTTCTTTCCCTTCGGCAAGTTCAAATACCGTTACGACCCCAAGTGAGCGTCCTCCGCAAACTCGTCGGGCAGACCGCTCCGCAACACCACCCCGCTATCTTCGCTTCGATGGAGATGTGGAAGACCAATTTCACCGCGGCGTGAACCGATCAGAGGTCGTTCGTTTCAGAACAGCCCTATGGGTTCCGCTTTTCTTGTCCTCCTTCGTTCTAATAAGCGCTTGTGGCATCTGGATCTCACTTCCGACGCTAGTGAGCGGCTCATCCGAAACGACGCCCTTCGTTGTTCTCTGCTCATCGCTCTTGTTCTTGGGGATTATCCTGTGGATGGCCATCCTGACCCCTCGCACCGTGAGCTTTCATCTTGGCGACGGGACCATCAACGCATCATACTTCGCTCGGGGGGCGAGAAGGTTCTCCATGGCTGAAGTACAGGGCATTGAATGGCGTGCGAACATGTACGCTCAGCAACCTGCGCTACTTCTTCGCTTCGTTGATGGCCGCAGCCTGCTCATTCCCCCAGCGACACATGACAGCCGGATCAATCCGATCGTTGCTGAATTGCGCCGCGGCATGACCCCATGAGCGTCCTCCGCAAACTCGTCGCGCAGGTGAGCTCCCGCACCTTCTCGTTGGTGAGGGAGGTTGACCCAACGCCGCCGCACCAGTTCGAGGTGGATAATGCGAAGAAGGAGAGCCTCATCAAGGAACTCAAGAAAGGCGAACGGTCCGGGTTCGTGGCGGCCTTCGATGGGGAGGCGCTCCTGAAGGACCTTCACAGGAGGCACGCCGGCAAGGAATGAAGCTTAACGCAAGCCGTCCTGCTGATGCAAAGGGCGCTGAACTGGGCCAGCATACGAAGCCTATCCCCAGCCCCACTTTCACAACTTGTTCTCACGCTTGGCGTTCATGAACGGCGGGGCGCGACCTTCGTTCTTCTAGTTGAGCCACCATGCACCCCAACGGGTCAAGCGGTCCTCATCTGTGTCCATCTGTGTTCATCTGTGGTTGAACCTCCTGTGCTTTGAGCGTCCTCCGCAAACTCGTTGGTCAGACGGCCATCTACGGGCTGAGCAGCATTGTTGCGCGCTTCCTCAACTACCTGCTGGTGCCGCTGTACACCAGCACGTATGTGTTCGAGCCGGCGGAGTACGGCGTGGTCACTTCGCTCTACGCCTGGACCGCACTGCTCAACGTGGTGCTCACCTTCGGCATGGAGACGGCCTTCTTCCGTTTCTCCGTGAAGACCAACACCTCGCTCTCCGACCCGAAGGGCGATGTGCTCTTCTCCACCGCCACCTACGGGCTGCTCCTCCCGGCGCTGATCTTCATGGCGCTGGGCAGCGTCTTCAGTCATTCACTGGCAGAGGGCATCAACTTCCCGGAGCATGCCATCTCGGTGCTGATGCTGGTGTTGATCATCGGCATCGACGCGATCACCACCATCCCCATGGCGCGCCTGCGGCAACAGGGCCGTCCGTGGAAGTTCGCGGCCATCAACATCCTCAGCGTGGTGGTGAACGTGGGGCTCAGCCTCTTCTTCATCCTGTACTGCATGAAGCGGACCAACATGGGCCAGAGCAACGCGCTGATCGAGGCGGTGTACGACCCCGGCTTCGGCGTGGGCTACGTGTTCGCGATCAACCTGGCGGCCACCGCGGTGAAGTTGCTGGTGCTGCTGCCGAGCTGGCCACGTCCGGCGAACGTGAACAAGGCGCTGCTTCGTTCGCTCGCGGCCTTCGGTGCCCCGCTGATGCTCGCCGGCCTGGCCGGCATGGTGAACGAGACCGCCGACCGCGTGATCCTGAAGTACCTGCTGCCCGAGGGTCTGGCCGATGCGCAGATCGGGATCTACGGCGCGTGCTACAAGCTGGCGGTGCTGATCACGCTCTTCATCCAGGCCTTCCGCATGGGCGCGGAACCCTTCTTCTTCAGCCACGCGAAAGAGAAGAACAGCCGCGAGACCTTCGCCCGCATCATGAACCTCTTCGTGGCCGTGTGCATGGTGGCCTTCCTGGTGGTGATGCTCTTCCTCGACCTGTTCAAGTGGTTCATCCCGAACCCGGCCTACCATGAAGGTTTGCGTGTGGTGCCGATCCTCATGCTCGCGAACGTGTTCCTGGGCATCTACTACAACCAGAGCGTGTGGTACAAGCTCACGGACCGCACGCACGTGGGTGGCACCATCAGCCTGATCGGCGCCGGCATCACCATCGCCCTGCTCTTCGCGCTGATCCCGCGCATGGGCTACATGGGCGCCGCGTGGACCACCCTGATCTGCTACGCGAGCATGGCCGCCATCAGCTACGCCTGGGGGCAGCGCCACTACCCGATCCCCTACAACGTGGGCCGCGTGCTCAGCTACATGGCCGGGGCGGTGTTCCTGTGGTGGGCCTGCGACGCCTCGGCTGCGCTCGGCGTGACAGGCCCGGTGGGGTCCGTTGGGCAGTACGTGTTACGGAGCGCGCTGCTGGGCGGCTACCTGTGGGTGGCGTGGCGGTTGGAGCGGGGGGTGTTGCGGGCGAGCGCGGGGTGATCAGTTCCCTTCGATCGCTTCTAAAACCTGCTTGACGATCTTCGGATGCAGGGACTTACCTGCGTGGAAGGGCAGGACCATACGCTCATTCCCCTTCATGTAGATCCGATGGCTTCCTGTTGTCCGCACCCACAAGAAACCCGCTTTTAAAAGGAGCCGTTCAGCCTCCTTGGCGGTGAGCACGACCTGCTTAGCCAAGGGTAACGGGCATCGAAGTCGTGTATACCCGCTTCTTCAGCATTCGCTTCACTTCCGCAGGGCGCAGGGTGCTCAGATACAGGTCGATCGCTTCCTTGATGTGCTTCATGACCTCCTCCATGCTGTCGCCTTGCGTGTGGCAGCCTTTCAGCTCCGGGACATAGGCGAAGTAGCCGTCCTTGTCCTGCTCGATGATGATCTGTAGGGTGTGGTTCATGGTACTATCGCAAAGCTAGCGCACTCCGGATCCATTGCGACCTTTGACCCCATGACCGCCTTGACCACGGACACCCTGCCTGTCCGCATCACCAACAAGGGCCGCCACCCGCTGCCCGAATACGCCACCGCGCAAAGCGCCGGCCTCGACCTCCGCGCCAACCTCGACGCGCCGATCGTGCTGGCCCCCGGCCAACGCGCGGTTATCCCCACCGGTCTGTACCTGGAGCTGCCCGAAGGCACCGAGGCCCAGGTGCGGCCCCGCAGCGGACTGGCCTTCAAGCACGGCGTCACCGTGCTCAATAGCCCTGGTACGATCGACGCGGATTACCGCGGCGAGGTGGGCGTGCTGCTCATCAACCACGGGGACCAGCCGTTCGAGGTGAAGGATGGCGAACGCGTGGCCCAATTGGTGGTAGCCCGGTATGTCAGGATCTCTTTCGCGGAAAGTGCGGACCTTCGCGCCACTGAACGAGGAGCGGGCGGCTTCGGGCATACCGGGACCCGCTGAGCGAGAACCACACGGAATGAAGATCATCGTCCCCATGGCGGGCATGGGCAAGCGGATGCGTCCGCACACCCACACCACCGCCAAGCCCCTGCTGCCGATCGCCGGCAAGCCCATCGTGCAACGCCTCGTGGAGGACCTGGCCGCCGTGGCCGGTGAACCCGTGGAGGAGGTCGCCTTCGTCATCAGCCCTGCCTTCGGGGTGAAGGTGGAGAACGAGCTGCTGGAGATCGCCAAGCGCGTGGGTGCCAAGGGCAGCATCCACTACCAGGAGGTGGCCCTGGGCACCGCACACGCCATCCTTTGCGCTGAAAGCGCCCTCAGCGGCCGCGTGATCGTGGCCTTCGCCGACACCCTCTTCCGCGCCCAGCTAAGGCTGGACAAGGACTGCGACGGCGTGATCTGGGTGAACAAGGTGGAGGACCCGAAACCCTTCGGCGTGGTGAAGCTCGACGGCGACGGCATCATCACCGAGTTCGTGGAGAAGCCGCAAGAGTTCGTGAGCGACCTGGCCATCATCGGCATCTACTACTTCGCCGACGGGGAGCGCCTCCGCAACGAGATGCAGTACCTCATCGACAACGACATCCAGGAGAAGGGCGAATACCAGCTCACCAACGCCATGGAGAACATGAAGCGCAAGGGTGCGCGGTTCCGGGCCGGTGCGGTGGACGTGTGGATGGATTGCGGCAACAAGAACGCCATGGTCGACACCAACACCAAGGTGCTCGGCTTCCTGAAGGACGACAAGGGCCTTGTGAGCGCCTCCTTGAAAAGCACCAACAGCGTGGTGATCCCGCCCTGCTTCATCGGCGACGATGTGATCCTGACCAACAGCATCGTGGGCCCGAACGTGAGCATCGAGCAGGGCAGCGCCATCAGCGGCAGCGTGGTCCGCAATTCCATCGTGCGGGGCAGCGTTCGCGTGAAGGACGCCGTGGTGGACAACAGCATGATCGGGGAGCGCGCCGTGGTCATGGGACACGCGCTGGACCTTAGCCTCAGCGACGACAGCACCCTCGGCTGAGCCGGCCATGGCCCTCGTGCATCCCGCCAGCGGCAGGGCAACGATCACCGCAACGCTCAATGGTGCACTGTTGACCATTCCACCGCGACGCAACTGGTCCGTTGTCCTTTTCCTCGGGGCATGGACCGGGGCATGGGCGTTCGGTGGTGGCATGGCCCTGCTGAACCTCTTCAAGCCGGACATGCCCTTGTTCGCCCGGGGCTTCCTCCTGCTCTGGCTGTTCGGCTGGGCCGCCGGCTTGTGGTTCGTGGGCCGCACCGTCCATCTGCAGTTCGCAGGCCGCGAGGTGATCTCCGTGACCCGCGAAACACTGACGATCACCCGGCCGGGCCGCTGGGTCACGCGACCGGCGAGCTACGCCATCGGTGAGGTGCGCAGGCTCAGGGCCCTTCCTGGTGCGGAAACCCGACCCTTTTTCCGATCGCAACAATGGCCGGGCATGACCCTCGGCGCCCTTGCGTTCGATCATGGCATGCGAAGTGTGACCTTTGCATCCGGCATTGAAGAACCCGAAGCCCGGTATATCTTGAACATTCTACGGGAGAAGGGCCTTCTCTCCGACGCCAACCTCGCCTGATGACCCTTCACCTCCCCCGGACCCTCTGGTTGTCGGCATTGCTGCTGGTGCTCTCCGCCTGCGGCGGCAGTAAGGGGGTCGCCGATACGGAACCGGCCGGCGCCATGGCGCCCCGCTCCACCGACGGCAAGACCAAGCAGGCCCAGGTCATGGCGTTGTTCATGGACGCCAATCGCGCACGCTTGGCCGGCGAGGTGCCCAAGGCCATCAGCCTCTTCGAACAATGCCTGAAGGTGGACCCCGCCAACAGTGCATCCCAATTCGAGCTTGCCAAGCTCTACCACATGGCGCAGGACTGGCCACGCGCGGTGGATATGGCCCGGAAGGCGGTGAACCACGACCCGGAGAACATCTGGTACCGCTTCCTCCTGGCCGATCTCTACGCGGAGAACCAACGCTTCTCCGAGGCCTCGGAAGTCTACAAGGGAATCGTGAAGAAGTGGCCCGAGCGCCACGACGTTCACTTCAGCCTGGCCCGCACGCTGGCCCTTGCCGGACGCAACGCCGAAGCCGCACAGGTGTACCGCGACCTGGAGCAGCGCATCGGCCTGGGCGAGGAGCTCGTGGCCAACGAGTTCGACATGCTCGTCACCACTGGTCAGCTCGATGAGGCGCGCGCCCTGCTGGACCGCGCCATTGCCCACACCCCGGACAACGTGCAGTACTACAGCATGCTTGCGGACCTCTACGCGGAGATGGGGCAGCCGGACAAGGCCCTGGAACAATACCGCAAGGTGCTGGCCATGGACCCGGGGGACAGCATGGCCCGCGTGGCGCTCGCCGAGCATTACTTCAGCAATGGCCAGCGCGGCAAGGCCTTCGACGAGCTTGACATCGCCTTCGCCGACCCCGACCTGGAGGTCGATGCCAAGATGCAGGTGTTGCTCGGCTTCTTCGAGATGAGCGGCGCTCCAAGTGAGCCCCAGGCCCAAAAGGACACGCTCATCGCCCGTTCCTATGAGCTGATCGCCACGCTGAAGAAGACTCACCCCGAGAGCGGCAAACCGCACACCATCGAAGGGGACTTCCTGCTTCGCGACGGCAAGTTGAAGGAGGCCCGCAACGCCTTCCGCGAGGCGTTGCGCACCGAACAGGACAAGTATCCCATCTGGCAGCAGGTGCTTCAGCTGGACCTGCAGGCCAAGGACTACCCCGCCATGCACGAGGACGCCGCCCGCGCCAGCGAGCTGTTCCCCACCCAACCCGAGTTCCTCTGGTACGATGGGGTGGCCCTTTCACAACTGAAGCGATACGATGAGGCCATCGAAGCGCTGCTCATGGGTCGTGACCTGGTGGTGGACGACCCCGACCTGGAGGTCCAGTTCTGGAGCGCCTTGGGCGATACCTACCACGAGGCCGCACAACATGTGAAGAGCGATGAGTCCTACGAACGCGCCCTGGCCATCAATGGGAAGAACGCCTCGGTGCTGAACAACTACGCTTACTACCTCAGCGAACGGGGAGAGAAGCTGGTGAAGGCCGAGGAGATGAGCCGCAGCAGCAACGAGCTGCAGCCCGGACAGCCCACCTACCAGGACACCTATGCCTGGGTGCTCTACAAATTGGGGCGCTATCCGGAAGCACGGACCTGGATGGAGAAGGCCATCGGTGCGGGCGCCAGCGACGCGGTGCTCGCCGAGCACTATGGCGACATCCTCTACAAACTCAACGACACTGCCGGTGCGTTGGAGCAGTGGAAGAAGGCCAAGGCCATGGGCGGCGCCAGCGAGGTCATCGACCGCAAGATCACCGAAGGCAAGCTGGTGGAATGAACACCATCGCCCGCAGCGTCCTGATCATGCTGGTCATCCTCATCGGGGCCTGCCGGTCGCGACAAGCAGTGGTGACCACAACGGCCGAGGTGCCCGTGCGGTCCGCCGAAAAGGTCCTTGAACGGCTTGTGCAACAACAGACCACCGCGGTCCGGTATTACAGCGCAAAGGCCGACGTGGACATCAACGGTCCTGACGGTCACCAAGGGTTCAAGGCTACGCTGCGCTCCGTGCTCGACAGCGCTGTTTGGGTCAGCATCTCTCCGGCCCTTGGCATCGAAGCGGCCCGCGTGATGCTCACGCCCGACAGCCTCAAATTGCTGGACAAGATCCATGATCAATACTGGGTGGGGGACACCACCGCTGCACGCACGCGCTTCGGCCTCCAGCCCGATCTGGACCTCTTCCAAAAAGCGCTGTTCGGCCTGCCCATGGGCCTTGATCCGCAGGAGAAATACAAGATCGACCGCGAGAACGGCATGTACGTCCTCACCAGCAAGGAGAAGAAGCGCTTTCGCCGCGCCGCCGAGGACCTGGCTCCCGAAGACACCCTGGCCAGCGACCGCGACATGCGTGAGAACCGCATGGAACGCACCCTTCGCCGCGCCGAACGCAAGGACGCCGTGATCCACCGCTACTGGCTCGAACCCGACAGCTTCCTGGTGACCCGTGTATTGATCAGCGACCTGGGACGCGATCAACAGGCCGATGTGCGTTATCTCCATCGAACGGACGTGAACGGCCATGCCCTCCCCGACCACATCACCCTTTCTTTGTCAGACAGTATCAAGCAGGTCAGCGCTTCCTTTCAGCTCGACCGCATCGGCATCGATGGTCCCCTTCAGCTCAACTTCCGCATCCCCGAAAAGTTCACCCCCATGGAATGAGGGTGTCACGGTGACGTGGTGCCACGGTGCGATGGTGCAGCGGGCCCTTCTCTTCGTTGTTCCTCCTTCGCCGATCGCCTTTCGTCCTTCAACGGCTCTTCGCTCCCTCTTTCTGCTCGTCCTCTTGCCCCTGTTCCTGACGGCGAGCGCCCAGAACCGCAAGGACCTGGAAAAGAAGCGCGATGCGCTGGACAAGCAGATCCGCACCACCAGTGCCCTGATCGACCAGGCGCGCAAGGAGCAGAAGAACACCGAACAGCAGCTCCACCTGCTGGACGCACAGATACGCCAGCGCGAAGAGCTCATCCGCACCATGAACGGCGAGCTGTTCCAGGTGGACCAGCAGATCCAGGAGACCGAGGCGGTGATCACCAGCTTGCGCGATGACCTGGACCACTTGAAGGTGGAGTACGGACGCATGGTCCAATTCGCGTTCCTTCACCGCAATGCCAGCGACCGACTCAGCTACATCTTCGCCGCCGGCTCCTTCGCACAGGCCTACAAGCGTTCACGCTACCTCAGCCAGCTCGCTGAACAGCGCCAACGGCAGGCCGCGCTGATCCTGGAGACCCAGCATAGCCTGAACGGTCGCATCGCAGAGCTCAAGGGCCACCGTGTGGAAAAAGCCACCCTGCTGAACAGCGAAGTGGATGAGCGCAAGCGACTGACCGAGGACAAGGGGGGGCACCAGACCGCACTGTCCACGTTGAAGAAGGAGGAGGGCCGGCTGAAGGACACCCTGCGAAAACAGAACAAGAAGAAGAGCGACCTGGAATCCGCCATCCGCAAGGCCATTGAGGCCGAGATCCGCAAGAGCGCCCCGAAACCCACCAGCACCCCTGCGGGCAAGGGAGGCGCACCCGCCAAGGCCGCGCTCAGCCTGACCCCCGAGGCCCGCGAACTAGGCGCCGATTTTGAGAAGAACAAGGGCAAATTGCCCTGGCCCGTGGAGAAGGGCACCCCCACCAGCCGTTACGGCCGCCAGCCCCACCCCGTGCTCAAGGGCATCGAGATCAACAACAACGGCATCGACATCGCCTGCGATAAGGGCACCCCGGTGCGCACTGTGTTCCGCGGCGAGGTCAGCAGCATCATCGTGATCCCTGGGGCCGGTAAAGCCGTGGTGGTGAACCACGGTGCGTACCGCACCGTGTACAGCAACCTCCGCGAGACCACCGTGGCCAAGGGCCAGAAGATCGACACCAAGCAGCAGGTGGGCGTGGTGATGACCGACGATGATGGCTCCGCCGCACACATCGAGGTGTGGCGCATCACTGCGGAAGGTGATATCGTGACCGTGGACCCTGCCCTCTGGCTCTTCAAGAACTGACGGGGCTTCAAAGAGCTACCTTTGCGCCATCGTCCATCCCGCTCATAAACTTGGGCTGGACTCGAACACCATGGGTAGAATAGGTCCAATGGAGATTGTGCTGATCTTGGCACTTGTGCTGCTGTTGTTCGGTGGCAAGAAGATCCCCGAGTTGCTGCGCGGCTTGGGCAAGGGGATGAAGGAGTTCAAGGACGCCCAGAAGGGTGATCCCTCCGCCGACGACAAGCCCTGACCGGACCGTTCCACTGCCCGGCATGGAATTCCCCCGCACGTTCGGCGAGGCGCGCGCCCTGTTGCTCGAAGGCCGCACCACCACCACCCTTCTTGCCGAACAGGCCCTGCAGCGCGCCCGCGATGCGCAGCACCTGAACATCTACCTGGAGCTCTTCGACGAGAGCGCCAAGGCACAGGCCGCCGCTGTGGATGCCCGGGTGAAGGCCGGTACCGCCGGACCGCTCGCCGGTTGCATCGTCAGCCTGAAGGACAACCTCTGCTACAAGGACCACCAGGTCAGCGCCAGTTCGCGGATCCTCGAGGGGTTCACCAGCATCTACAGCGCCACCGTGGTGGAACGCCTGCTCGCCGCCGACGCCGTGATCATCGGCCGCACCAACTGCGACGAGTTCGCCATGGGCAGCAGCAACGAGAACAGCGCCTACGGCAAGGTTTTGAACCCGCTCGACCCCACGAAAGTGCCGGGGGGCAGCAGCGGTGGTGCCGCCGCCAGTGTGGCCGCAGGCACCTGCCACGTGGCCCTGGGCAGCGACACCGGTGGTTCCATCCGCCAGCCCGCCTCCTTCTGCGGCATCGTCGGCTTCAAGCCCACGTACGGTCGTGTGAGCCGCTACGGCCTCATCGCCTTCGCCAGCAGCTTCGACCAGATCGGGCCCCTGGCCCACACGGTTGCCGATGCCGAGGCCGTACACAGCGTCATCGCCGGCCACGACCCGCGCGACAACACCAGCAGCCCGCGTCCAGTAGGCAGCGGCAATGGGCAGGGCGCAGGCCCGTTCCGCATTGCCTACTACCGGGAATGCGTGGAGCGCCCCGGGCTCGACCCGGAGATCAAGGCGCACGTCATGGCCCACATCGACCGCTTGAAGAACGCCGGGCATACCGTGGAGCCGATCGAGTTGCCCATGCTCGACCACCTGGTGCCCACCTACTACATCCTCGCCACCGCCGAGGCCAGCAGCAACCTGGCCCGGTTCGACGGCATCCGCTATGGCCACCGCAGCAAGCTGGCCAAAGGCGTGGACGAGACCTACCGCATGAGCCGCAGCGAAGGCTTCGGTCCCGAGGTGAAACGCCGCATCCTGCTCGGCACCTTCGTGCTCAGCGCCGGTTATTACGACGCCTATTATGCTCAGGGCCAAAGGGTAAGGCGCCTGATCCGGGACAACACCGTCAACGCCTTCGACCGGTACGACCTGGTACTGACGCCCACTTGCCCCAGCACGGCTTTCGGCCATGGCGAGATCAACGACCCGGTGGCCATGTACCTGCAGGACATCTTCACCGTACAGGCCAACCTGGCCGGGGCGCCTGCTGTGAGCCTGCCCACCGGCACCCACAGCAATGGCCTGCCGTACGGAATCCAGCTGATGGCCAAGCCCTTTGCTGACGAGTGGTTGTTGGGGGCCTGCGACAGCCTTTTCCCGGGCTGAGCCTGTACACATCGCTTTGTGGACGGGCTTGCCTACAACAACGGGGGCACCTCCTGCGTATGATGGGTAACTTTACAGCCATGGCCCGTACCTTCCTTTCCCTCGTCGCCGCAGCCCTTTCGATCGGACTGACGGCTCAGGATGGCCCGTCGACCATCGTGCCCACCAACGACCCGGTCCTGGAGCAGCTCGATGAACTGAGCATGCTGCCCTGGTTGAAGAACGACCCGTTCGTCACCGACCCGGGTGTGCTGAACGTACATGGCTTCGCCCCCACGGACACCCCGAGCTACTCCGCGGAGGTGTACCGCCAGCGGCTCGCCATCCTGGACGAACGCACCCCCTTCAAGCTCACCTACAACGAGCAGGTGCGGTCCTACATCGACCTGTATGCCCGCCGGAAACGCGAACAGACCTCGCGCATGCTCGGTCTTTCCGAGCTCTACTTCCCCGTGTTCGAGGAAGCCTTAGACCGCCATGGCATGCCCATGGAGCTGAAGTACCTGGCCGTGGTGGAAAGCGCACTTTACCCCGGAGCTCGCAGTCGCGCCGCCGCTGTGGGCCTGTGGCAGTTCATGATCGGCACCGGGCGCATGTACGGGCTGGAGGTGGACAGCTACGTGGACGAGCGCTGCGACATCTACCAGAGCACCGACGCCGCCTGCCGCTACCTGAAGGACCTGCACAAGATCTTCGGCAACTGGGAACTGGCGCTCGCTGCCTATAACTGTGGCCCCGGCAATGTGAACAAAGCCATCCGCCGCGCCGGTGGAACGGGTGACTACTGGAGCGTGTACAACAACCTGCCCCGTGAGACCCGCGGCTATGTGCCCGCCTTCATCGCCGTGAACTACATCTTCAACCACGCGGCCGATCACAACCTCTACCCCACCATCCCGAACTATTGCGCCTACGAGGTGGATACCGTGCAGGTCTGCTATCCGCTCACGCTCGATCGTCTGGCACAGCTCACCGGTGGAAATGCCACGGAGCTCCGCGAATTGAACCCCATGTTCAAACAGGGCGTCATTCCCGACATGCAACAGCCGGTCACGCTTTACATGCCGCATCACTTGGTGGACGAGTTCATTGAGGCGGAGGACGCGATCATGTACAGTTATGTGCCGGACCTGAGCACACCTGCCCCCTACAGTGTGCAAGCTCGTGCGTCGTCGAACACCACCGCTGCGGGCACGGCCAAGAAATACCACACCGTGCGGCGTGGCGAATCGCTCGGCACCATCGCGAGCAAGCACGGCATCTCCGTTAAGCAATTGCGTGCCTTGAACGGCCTGCGCAGCGACCGCATCCAGCCGGGCCAGAAGCTCTTGGTGCGCAAGGGGGCCGAGGCGGCGGCGGCGGCACCTCCCGCGGAGATCAAGAAGGTTGAGGCCACTGCTGCAGAACAGGCACCACGAACTGGAGCGGAGTACATCTACTACACCGTACAACCAGGCGATACGCTCTGGGGCATCGCACAGCGTTACCCGGGTGTTTCCGTGGAGGACATCAAGCGGCTGAACAGCGATATGAACCTCCGGAAGCTGCCCGTGGGACGGAAGCTGAAGGTGCGCGTTCAGGAGGGTTGAGCAAGTTCCCCACAGTCCGCTCGGTCGCTTCCGTTCAGCCGTAACGGCTCAGCTTCAAGTACTAACCGACGCGCGCGTCGCGTTCCTCATTCAGGTCGGCCGCACCTGTTGATAATTCAACGAAGACCTCACACCCTTCCGCCTCTATTTTGCGGTTGAAGGCTGCTGGTATAGCCGTCGATCGCTCCGCCATGGACCTCACGCACATCCGCCCGTACACGCACAAGCCGTGTCGCTTCAAGCTTCGCTCAGGCAAAGAGGTCTTCGGCGTGATCTGGGAAGTGGAGACCACGGACAAGACCGGCTCGGTGGGAGAGAACAAGCGCCTTTACTTCGCCAGCATCCGCGACTACGAACGCTTCCAGCGCGACACCCTCCAGCCGATCCAAGTATGGCCCATGTTGCCTGAGGAGATCGTGCACGTGGAGAGCATCGCGAGCTGATCCGCGGATGACATAAAGGTCGCATCGGCGGCCGTCACGTCAATTCATGTTGTTCGTTCCCGTGCATGTCGCCCGCCATTGCGCCCATAACGTGAGCCCTGCGCTGAACAGAAGCATGATCGGAACCACCAACGCGGACCATCCTGGTCGAAGGACCGTCCAGCTCGATGGCACGTAGTCCCTGTGCAGTGACGTGATCACGATGATCAACAGCCCGATCGGGATGCTGAGGAGCAGGGCCATGGCCCAGGCAACCCACCAGGAACTCCACTTTCGTGCAACGAACAACAGGACGCTCATGATCAGAAGGGACAGCGACCGACCCCAGAATGACCACCAGTAAATTCCGGTCCATCTGTTGATGAGCTCGTACCGTTCGTGCTCATCCCCGCTCGAAGAACCGTACTGATCGATCAACGATCCCGCACTGACGGCTGCGCCGAGCAGTCCACCGCAGATGCCGATCGTTGCACATGCCCGGAGCCAAGCGCGCCAGTTCCCGGACGAGGGACGGATCACTCGCCATACCGCAAGCACGACTATCGCGAACACGAACACCGCCTGAAGAACTTCGGCGAGCGTGGTCAGGGAACCGGGGAACCTGGTCTCCATTCGATCACTACGCCAACCCCGCCTGCTGCACCAAGAACGCGTAGATCAAAGCCACTTCCTTGAGCCGTTCGAACCGGCCGCTCGCACCACCGTGCCCAGCCTCCAGGTTGGTCCTGAAGATGATCGGTGCATCGCCCTGCTGGTGTTCGCGCAGCCGCTGCACCCACTTGGCCGGCTCCCAGTATTGCACCTGGCTGTCGTGGAAGCCCGAAAGCACCAGCATGGCAGGGTACTTCGCGTCATGCACATTGTCGTAGGGCGAATAGGACAGCATGCGCTCGTACGCAGCCTTTTCACTGGGATCGCCCCACTCATCGAACTCACCGGTGGTGAGCGGAATGGTATCGTCCAGCATGGTGGTCACTACATCCACGAACGGCACCTCGGCCACGATCGCCTTCCACAGGTCAGGTCGCATGTTCACTACCGCGCCCACGAGCAACCCGCCCGCGCTACCACCCATGCAGAACAGGCGCGCGGGATCACCATAGCGCTCCCTCACCACGTGCTCGGCACAATCGATGAAGTCGGTGAACGTGTTGAGCTTGTGCTCCATGCGGCCCTGCTCGTACCAAGTGCGGCCCAGGTCCTCGCCACCACGGATGTGCGCGATGGCGAACACGAACCCGCGGTCCAGCAGGCTCAGGCGAGCGATGCTGAAGGTGGGCTCCACGTTGATCCCGTAACTGCCATAGCCATAGAGGAGCAGGGGCGCACTACCGTTCAACGGGGTGTCCTTATGGTGCACGATGCTCAACGGCACCCGCGCACCATCCCGCGCCGTCACCCACACGCGCTCGCTGGTGTAGTTCTCCGCATTGAACACTCCGACCACCTCCTGTTGCTTCAGCAGCTTGTCGGTGGCCGTGTCCATGTCGTGCTCGTACACCGTGTTCGGCGTGGTGAGCGAGGTGTAGCCGTAACGGAAGCGGTGCGTGTCCCACTCCGGATTCGTGCCCGAGGAGGCCACGTAGGCGGGGTCGTGGAAGCGGATCTCGTGCTCGGCACCGGTGCTGAGCCTGCGGATGCGCAGGTGGGTCAGCCCCTCCCGGCGCTCACTGATCACCAGGTGGTCCTTGAACAGGTCGATGTCCTCGAGCAGCACGTCCTCGCGGTGCGGGATCACTTCGGTCCACTTGCTGCGGTCCGCGTGGTCCGCCTCCGCACAATGCATCAGGCGGAAATTCTTCGCCTCCCAGTTGGTGAGGATGAGGAAGCCGTCCGGTCCGTGGAGGATGCTGTGCTCGTGCTCCGCTTCACGCGGCAGGAACACGGCGAAAGCGCCCATCGGATCGGCCACCGGCAGCAACCAATGCTCGCTGCTCATGGTGCTGTCCGTGGCGATGATGAGGTAGGCGTCGCTGCGGCTGCGGTACACATCGCAACTGAAGGCGTTGTCCTTCTCATGGAACACCTCCACATCCGTTTCCGGGTCCGTGCCCAGCACGTGCCGGAAGATCTTGTAGCTCCGCAAGGTGCGGTCCTTGCGACTGTAGAAGAAGGTCTTCTCATCGGCGAAAGCGCCACCACCACTGGTCCGTGTGATCACGTCGGGCAGCTCCTGTCCGGTCTCCAGGTCCCGGAAGCGGACTTCGTACTGCCGGCGGCTCACGGTGTCCACACTGTAGGCCACCAAGCGGTTCCCCGGTGAGATCTCGTAGTCGCCCAGATCGAAGTAGTCGTGCCCCTGGGCCATCAGGTTCTCGTCGAGAAAGTCGGTGAAGCGCTCCTGGGGTGGGATGTCCTCCTCTCCGGGCGCAGCCGGGGTGCGCATGTGCACCGGGTATTCATGGCCCGCCTCGTAACGGTAGCTGTACCAGTACCCGTTCTCGCGATAGGGCACGCTCATGTCGGTTTCCTTGATGCGGCCCTTCATCTCCGCAAAGAGCGTTTCGCGCAGCTCCTTCACCGGTCCGAGCAGCTCCTCCGCGTGGGCGTTCTCGGCCTTGAGGTGGTCGACGACGCGTTGCGTATGGGCGTCCGGAACCTCGGCCTCCCGCTGGGCCTCGCTCAGGCGCATCCAGAAATAAGGGTCGTTGCGGGTGTGCCCGTGAGCGGTGATCGAGTGCGGTTCCGTTGCGGCCACGGGGGCCTTGGGCGTTGTGAGGGTGCTCATTCGAAGGGTCGGTCCGTGTCCGGTTCCGGACACGTTCGGCGCGGTGGGCGCAAGTTACTCGGCGCAGGTGGCCCCTAACCGAACACTTGGTGCAGTACGGCCGGTGATCGAAGCTCTCCCAGGCCCTCCAGGTGCATTCGGTAGTAGAGCAGGAGGTGGTCCAACAAGGCCCGCCGTACCGCACCGGGGATGCGCAGATCGCGGGCTTCCGGGCCGGCTTGGAGCAGCTCGGCCAAGGCAAGGCTGTGGGGTGGCCCGATGACATGGCCATGTGCCTGGACCGCCGTTACAAAGCGGCCTTCGCGCAGGTCGAAATGATCCGCCCCCGGCTCCGGATATTCCGGGTCGATGCCCATGTGCCGGCTCAGCTCCACCAGCAGCAACAGGGGATAATGGGAAAGGTCCGCTGCCGTGTCCAGGGATTCCAGCGCCTCCTGCAGGAAGTCGAACAACGCGGGGTCCGCCGATTCCTCGCGCAGCACACGGACCAGCAGTTCCTGAACGAAGAGCGCCACCGTGCTTCGCAAGGCATCCGTGGAGAGGTTCGTGTACGGCCGCTCCACACGCACCTCACGCACTTGATGGAGGTCACGATCGGCGCTTTCCGTCACCACGAGCTCCACACGCGACAACGGCTGAAGTGCGGCCATGCGCGAGGGTCCCTTGCCGCCCGTGCGCACCATGTAGCTGCGCAGGCCGAACGCCTCGGTGAAGGCCTTCAGGACAATGCCCCGGTCCCCGTGCCGGATGGTCCGGAGCACGATGGCGCGGGTGGTCTGCAACATGTTTGAAGCGGTTCAGCGCACCACCAGCACCTTGGTGTTGCACTTGAACTCGCCGGTGTCATCACTGGCGAAGATCAGGTACACGCCGGTGCTCACCCGTTCACCGTTCATGTTCGTCGCTGGCCAGATCGCCTGTCCGCCCAAGGACCGCGCCCGGTAAACAAGATTGCCGGCCACGTCGGTGATGCGCACGTCGCTATCGCGCACCAGTCCCGTGATCGCCACAGGGCCGCTGTAGGTCTCTCGCACAGGATTGGGGAACACCGAGGCACAATCGCTGTCCAGCGCCCCTTCGTTCGCATCACTGCGGTAGCTCATGATGCCCTGGTCCGTGCCGAAATACACCTCTCCGGTGATGCCATCGATCGCGATGCTGAGCACATTGTTGCTGGGTAGCGGACTGTTCTCCATCGTGAAGTGAAGGACCTGTTCCGTACCATCATCGGAGACCAGGTAAGCGCCACTGCTCTGTGTGCCCAGCCACTTCCGGTTGGCCCCGTCCACAACGATGGCGCTCACGGCTTCGGTCTCCAGCAGGATCTGCACGTTCCCGTCCTGTTCGATCAGGATCTGCTGACAATCGAAGTTGTCCCCGCTGAACACCGCGTCGGGATTATAGAACACGGCGACCCCCTTGCCGGTGCCGATCCAGATCTCGTTGTCCTTGTCCTGTGCCACCGAGAACACGTCCAGGGAGGGCAATTCACCCTGGCCTTCGAAGGTGTTCAGCACCTTGTATTGGTCGTCACTCGGGTCCGTGATCGTTCCATTGTCATTGAACACGAGCATGCCGTTGCTCCGTGGACGGAGCACCCACTTCAATCCGTTGTCGGCGGCCAGGATATCGCTCAGCAGGTTGTTGTTGGCCAATACCGATCCCGGATCATAGGCCCTCCAGCTGCCCGTGCTGGTGCGCACGCTGATGGGAGCATCCGCATTGCCGTTGCTGATCCAGAGGTTGCCGTCCTTATCAAAGTCCAGGCCTGCAACGTTCACCTTGGTGGTACCCGTGGTGGTCTCGTAGCCCAAGGTGCTGTTGGTGGCGTAGTAAATGGTCTCCACCTGCCGACCCCGGAACTCCAGCAACCCATCGTCCCATGACCCGACGAACACATGGTCCGGGTCATTGGGGTCCACCGCCACGGCCATGATGTCGTTCACGGTACCCCCGAAGGTGTTCACGCCGGTCTCATAGAGCCCATCGTTGAACTTGTTGGTGGTCCGCCAGTCGCCATCCACATAGCTGTGCACGCCGTCCTTCAGGAACTGGTTGCTCCAGTTCCCCGCCACGGCCCCGGTCGCCACATAAAGTGCGCCTCCTGATGCATCCATCCGGTAGGCATTGACGTTGGTCGGGCCACCGGGCGTGAAGTTCAAGGCGGTGTTGTCGCTCCGCACCAATCCCAGTTGCGTGTCAGCGATCCAGCAATACCCGTTGATGGTACGGACCGCCTCGGCAGGGAACGCGCCGACCGCGCCTCCATACCCTCCGTAGTTGTTGGTCTCCACCATGCTGGTGTTGTAGACCTGCACGTTGTACTTGTGCGTCACCACCACGAACTGCCCATCGGCGCTCACGTTCCAGTTCTGGTTACGCTGTCCGAAGAGCTCCGTGAACCGCTGCCACGCCCCATTGTACAGGAATAAGGTGTCGCCCTCATCCGCGGCTGTTCGCTGGTTCACCAGCAGGCGCCCTCCGAAACTGGCCACCGCCGAGAACCGGCCATTGGGCTGGGGAATGTCCGTTCGCTTGGTCCAGTTGGTGAAGGCGGCCAGGTTGAGCTCGTTCCGCCAGGCGGCGTACAAGCCGTTCTCGGTGGCAGCGAAGATGCTGTCGTTGTGGAAGACCAGGTCGTTGATCTGGAGCTGGGACCCTCCGGGCCCGATAAGCCAGGTCTCCCGCACTTCCAGAGCCACCAGGTCAACGACCACGATCCCGAAGCCACAGCTCAGATAGGCCGTGGTACCTTCAAAGGTGATGCGGTAGATCCCCTTGTCACCGATGATGCTGCTGCGCCGGATATCGCTGAGGTTCTGTCGTTTCTCGCCGACCACCAGGTCCAGGTTCCCGTTCTCGTAACCCACCACCAAGCCCTGCAGCGCCGTATTCCATGCAAGGGTGCTGATGTTCACATCGCTCAACAGGTTCACCTTGGTCATCCGCTGGATCTCCCCATTGGCCGGATCGTAGCGGAAAATGGCCGCACGCGTGGCACAATACGCGCGGGACTGGTCATCCGTGACCACGGCGATGGCCTTGTTATAGGGGAAGTGGTCCCGCCATTGGCCGATGGCGACCTGTCCACTGACCTTGGAGGTCAGCGCAAGGGCGAGGAAAATGAAAAGAAGGGAGCGGATGGGCATGGGGTTCGGATACGGACCTTGCCATAACGCACAGCCCGCCTGATCGTTGTCATGCGCAAGGTAGGACCGGGGCGCAAGATGCCGATGACCGGGGCGCCTTCCGCTGGAAATGTCACCCTTCTCCTCAGGTCCCGCGCAAGCACCCCTGGCCGCTCCGCCATGCCGAAAAGCGAGATGCCCCGAAGGACCCGGGCATTCGGTGATCGAGGTCGCGTGCGGATGGCCCGGCATCCGAAGGGGGAGCCGTCCGATCATTAGCCACCCCGGCTGTGCCGGGGTGCATTTGATCATGCTCGTTCCGGTCCAAGCGAGCTTGGCCGTCCCGACCCTGATCAAATGCGGACGCCCCGTTGCCGGGGCGTCCGCTGATCGAGGTCGCGTGCGGATTCGAACCGCAGTAGCAGCTTTTGCAGAGCTGTGCCTAGCCACTCGGCCACGCGACCGTCAAATGGGATGCGAAGATAAGGGAACGGACCATCCCCGGAAATGGCCTTTCAAGCAGGTCGGTCAGCCTTCAAGCACGTAGACCACGTGATCCACCGCGCCGGCCACGGGGGGATGTTCCTTCACCAGGCGCACGCGCCAACGATAGGCGCCGGTCCATTCAGCCTTCAGCGCATCCAGGATCCTGCGCACCACATGCTCGATCAAGTGGCTGCGTTGGGACATCTGCTCTTTCACAAGGGTCGTCACACGGCCGTAGTCGATGGTGTCGGTGAGCTTGTCGGTGGCCTCGGCGTTGGAAAAGTCCCCTTCCACGGCAATGTCAACCCGGTAGTGCCCGCCGATCCGGCTTTCCTCCTCCAGGCAGCCATGGTAGGCGAAGACCCGGATGCCGTTCACCTCGATCAGGCCCATGCGCGGCAGTGATCAAGACCCGCCTTCAGGCGCAGCACCACTTCGTCACGGCCCAACAACGCGCTCACGTCGAACATGCCCGGACCTTGCATGCGGCCGGCCACGAAGAGGCGGTACAGCGGCATCACCTGTCCGATCTTCATGCCCAGCGCGCCAAGCACCTCGTTGAACGCGGCTTCAAGCGATGCGGGATCGAGCGCGGACGTGTCGCTCAGCTTGCCGATGTAGGCCTCGATGACCGGTGCGGCTTCCGTCTTCCAGCGCTTCTTCAGTTCCGCTTCGGCCTCCGCGTTGTCCTTCAACGGTGAGCCACTGGTGAACAGGTAGGTGCCCTCAAGCATGTCATCCACGAAGGTAGCGCGCTCCTTCAGCAGAACCGCGGCGGCGGTGGCGCGCTCCACGGTGGTGTCGATGCCCTTGGTCTTCAGCTTCACCTGCAACTGTGCGCCCAGCTCGGCGTCCGGACGCATGCGCAGGTATTGTTGGTTGAACCACTTGGTCTTCTCCGGATCGAACTTGGCTCCGCCTTTATGCACGCGCTCCAGGTCAAAGAGCTTGGTGAGCTCCTCCATGCTCATGATCTCCTGGTCGGTGCCGGGGTTCCAGCCCAACAGGGCCAGCATGTTGATGAAGGCCTCGGGGTAGTAGCCGCGCTCGCGGTACCCGCTGCTCTTCTCGCCGCTCGTGGGGTCCTGCCAATCCAGGGAGAAGACCGGGAAACCGAGGCGGTCGCCATCGCGCTTGCTCAGCTTGCCGTTGCCGTCGGGCTTCAGGATCAGGGGCAGGTGCGCGAACTGCGGGCGCTCCCAACCGAAGGCCTCGTAGATCAGCACATGCAGCGGCGCGCTGGGCAACCACTCCTCCCCGCGGATCACGTGGGTGATGCGCATCAGGTGGTCGTCCACGATGTTGGCCAGGTGATAGGTGGGCATGCCGTCGCTCTTGAACAGCACCTTGTCGTCGATGTTGGCGCTGTGCACCACCACCCAGCCCCGGATGATGTCCTCAAAGCGCACCTCTACATGGCGGGGTACCTTCAGGCGGATCACGTACTGATCCCCGCGTGCAAGTCGCTCCTTCACTTCATCCGCACCCAGCGTGAGGGCGTTCTTCATGTGCTCTCGCGTCACCGCGTTGTAGGCCGGGGCGGCGACACCCGCAGCCTGCAGGCGCTCGCGCATGGCGTCCAGTTCTTCCTTCGTGTCGAAGGCGTAGTAGGCCTTGTCGTTCGCGATCAGTTCATCGGCGTACTGCTTGTACATGGCCTTGCGGTCGCTCTGGCGGTAAGGCCCATCCGGGCCGCCCACCCAAGGACTTTCATCCGGTACAAGACCACACCACTCCAAGCTTTCCTTGATGTATTGCTCCGCCCCTGGAACGAAGCGTTCCTGGTCGGTGTCCTCGATGCGCAGCAGGAACTGCCCCCCGTGCTTGCGGGCGAAGAGGAAGTTGTACAGGGCAGTGCGCACACCGCCCATGTGCAGGGGGCCGGTGGGGCTGGGAGCGAAACGGACTCTTACGGACATCGATGGTTCTGTTGGTCCTTCACTGGACAAGCGTATCGGTGAAGGGGCTGCGAAGGTAGTGGGGCTGGCTCGCACCGGCCTTCGACCGATCCACACAACGGCGCGCGCCCAACAGCCCATGCTCGCTAGCTTTCCACCCATGCGCCCCCTGCTCTTCCTCGTCGGCATCCTGGTGCTCATCGTACCCGAGGTGCTTCGCGTGTACTACATCATGCCCTTTCCCGGCAGCCAGGAGGACGTGGCCACAGACCTGCGGCAAGTGAACATCGCCTATTGGCTGCACCTCAACATCTGGTGGGTAAGGTTGATCGGGCTTGCGTTGGTCGTTGTGCCCTGCCTGCATTACATCCGCCGTGGCAACGGGTGGAAGCGCCTCGCCGTTGTCGTGCCGATCGCGCTGGCCGCCACCGTGTTCTACCTGTTCAACTTCAAGTTCATGGCGGACAAGATGTTCCTGCCGGTAGAACAGAAAGTGATGACCTCATCACCCGGCTCCTTCTCCCGGGGAGAGGGGAGCGCACTCGTTCTGGGAGTGGAACGCAACGGCGATGCGCGCGCTTACCCCATCGAGCTGATCGGCTACCACCATCAAGTGCTGGACACCATCGGCAGTGAACCCGTGATGATCACCTACTGTACCGTGTGCCGCACCGGCCGCGCGTTCAGTCCGGTCGTGAACGGCCAGTCTGAGGCTTTCCGCCTCGTGGGCATGGATCATTACAACGCCATGTTCGAGGACAGCCGCACGAAGAGCTGGTGGCGGCAGGCAACTGGCGAGTGCATCGCAGGGCCGCTGAAAGGACAGGTGCTCACCGAAGTGCCCGCGCAACAGATGACACTGGCCGAATGGTCAAGCGCTCACCCGAACACGCTGGTGCTTCAACCGGATCCGGGCTTCCTCGACCAATACGACGGCCTAAAGGACTACGATGAAGGCACGATCGCTTCTTCGCTGGAAAGCCGCGACACCGCCAGCTGGCAGCCGAAGAGTTGGGTGGTGGGCGTGGTGCACAACGGTGTGGCGCGGGCGTATGATTGGGATGACTTTGTTGAGCATTGCATTGCTGATACGCTTGGCGGGGAGAGCATCATCATTTGTCGCGGCGCTGGGGGGCCCTATGGTCAACTCCCGAAGCGTCATCCCGTCCACTCTCTTCGGTGCTACCAGGAGTTCTGGCACAGCTGGCACACCTTCCACCCGAACACAACGCGTTATGAGAAGAAGCCTTTATCGCGGAGTGGTGAGTAGCGAGTGGTGAGTGGCGAGTCTGCGCACGACCTTCTTCGTGCCAGACCCGCCACTCGGAACTCACCACTCGCAACTCACAGCAAGGGGCTCGCGCTGCGGCATTCCTGTCCGAACTGCTAGCTTGGCGGAGAACCTGAACCATGGACGGACTCCTGCTCATCCTGCTCATCGTCATCCTGATCCTGGTGATCGGCACCAAGAACCGCATGGCCGCGGTGGAACGCGAACTGCAGACCACCCGGCTCCAGATGCAGGAGCTGATGAAGACTCTCGCACGCCGCGTGGCCGGAACACCAGAACCCGGAGCGCCGCAGCAACAAGCGCACTCCGCTGCACCGCTGGTCACTCCGGAACCTGAGCCATCAAACACCCCAGACCCGGCACCCACCACCCTCGGCGGGATCCCCTTGGAGCACGAACGCTTCGTCGGTGCCGTGGAAGAGGACCGGCCACCGATCATCACACCACCGCCGGTTTCGACACCGGAACCCATTCCTGCTCCACGCCCTGCATTGTCTTCGGAGCCACGCTCCTTGTATCCTGAGGAGCCCACGCCTGCTTACACATTTCCTCATTCGGCTCATTCCCCACATTCCGCTCCACCACCACCCCGCCCCTCCTTCCTGGAGCGCAATCCCGACCTGGAGAAATTCATCGGTGAGAACCTGATCAACAAGATCGGCATCGCCATCCTGGTGTTGGGCCTGGGGTTGCTGCTGCAATACGCGATCGGCAAGGGCTTGATCAGCGAGACGGCGCAAACGCTGATCGGCGTGGCCAGTGGTGGGCTCCTCCTCTTCTTCGCCCACAGGCTCCGCGAGAACTTCCGGGCCTTCAGCTCGGTGCTGGTGGGTGGCGGGCTTGCGGTGCTCTACTTCAGCATCGCGTTCGCCTTCCAGAAATTCCACATCATCGGGCAGACAGCGGCGTTCGCGACGATGGTCGGCATCAGTGCGCTGGGCGTGCTGCTCACCTTGGTCTATGACCGTCGTGAACTGGCCGTGATCGCGCTGCTCGGCGGCTTCGCCACACCCTTCATGGTGAGCACCGGCGAAGGCAACTACAAGGTGCTGTTCACCTACCTGCTCATCCTCAACGCAGGCATGCTCGCGCTGGCCAACTTCAAGAAGTGGAGCATCCTCAACATCCTCGCCTTCGCGCTCACCTGGTTGTTGTTCGGCTATTGGGCCCTGTTCTCGTTCGGTGGTCTTGAGCCGGAACCCGTGTGGCCCGCGATGGCTTTCGCCACGGCCTTCTACGCGGTGTTCTTCGCCATGATCCTGCTCTACGACCTGCGGCACCGCACCACGTTCACGCCGCTGGACTATTCGCTGTTCCTGCTCAACACGGCGCTGTATTTCGGTTTCAGCATGCGCTTCCTCGGCGAGCTGGACACCCGCGTGGGCGGCCTGCTCTGTGTGCTGCTCGCTGCGGTGAACGTGGTGTTCGCCCTGCGCTTCTTCCGCGATGAGCGTGTGCCGCGCAACCTGGTGTACCTGCTGATCGGCATCGTGCTCACCTTCATCAGCCTCGCCGCACCGGTGCAGCTCGACGGCAATTACATCACCCTGTTCTGGGCGGCCGAAGGCGTGCTGCTCGTGTGGTTCGCCCAGCGTTCCGGCATCAAGCTCGTGGAGCGCGCCAGCATGGCCGTCACCGCGCTCATGGTCGTCAGCCTGGTCATGGACCTCGGGCAGTACAGCGCACCGCGCCACCTCGCCCTGCTGCCTCTCGTTAACCGCCTGTTCATCACCGGCGCTGCGGGCATCCTGTCGCTCGCGTTGCAATACCGCCTCTGGGCCGGCTGGTCACGCGAGCACGAGCCGCTGCCCGGAATGAACGTGCCGATGCTGCGGGGCCTGTACGCCATGGCCGCCACGGTGCTCGGCTTCATCGTGGGCCTCTTTGAGCTCAATTACCAGCTGGACCGCATCCTTCCCGACGGCAGTGTGGCCATGGCGGGGATGGCCTTCATCCTGCTCTACCTGTTGCTTGTGGACCGCTACGGCCGGAACGCCGCACAGGCCGTACGCATGGCCGTGGGCGGCTTGTTCGCGCTGGCTTTCCTGCTCTTCATCACGTGGCATTACGACGCGGGCATGCGCCAGCTGCGCCAGGTCCTTACCGGCGGCGATGACACCGGCCACATGGTGATGCACTACACGGCCCTCGCCCTCCTCGTGGCCCTGATCATCCGGGTGATGCGCTGGTCGCGCGAGCTGCTCACGGTGCGCTCCGCGAACTGGAACATCTACGCGTGGGTGATCTGCACCCTGCTCGTGATCATCGCCAGCCAGGAGCTCGACCACATCCTGCTCGCCCTGCAGCCGGCCTCCGAAGATCCGTACACGATCCACCGCGCGCTGTACAAGGCGCGCACCGCCGGCTATCCGATCCTCTGGGGCGTGGGCAGCTTCCTGTTCATGACCTACGGCATGAAGGCCCGCCTGCGCATGGTGCGCATCATCGCGCTCACGCTCTTCGGCATCACCCTCGTGAAACTCTTCCTCTTCGACATCAAGGGTGCTTCGGAAGGGGCCCGCGTGGCCGCCTTCATCAGCCTCGGGGTGATCCTGCTCGTGGTCAGCTTCCTCTACCAGAAATTGAAAGTGCTGTTGAAGGATGATGCCGATGCTCCGACGAATTAACCTGCTGTATGCCTTGCTGGGGGTGCTGTCCGCCAGCGCACAGCACCCCGCTTGGCGCACCACGATCGGCCCGGTCGAACGCCAGGGCCATTACCTCATCCTGCTCTCGCCGGAGGTCGTAGCGCGCTCCCAGCCGTCCATGCAGGACATCCGGGTCCTGGCACCCGACAGCACCCTCGTTCCCTACCTCCTGCGCACCGAACCGGAGCGCATCAGTGAGACGCGTGCCGTGCCCTTCTCCGTCCTGCGGAACGAGCGCGTGGGAGATCGCACCGTGGTGGAGTTCGAAGTGCCGGCAGGAACGTTGATGGAAGGCTTCGAGCTCGGCATACGCAACGCGCAGGTGAACAAGAGCGCCCGCATCACCGGCAGCGACGACCGCACGCATTGGTTCATGGTGAAGGATGAAGGCCTCGCGCTTTCCGGCGGTGGGCCGGCCAAAGGCCTGCGGTGGATGGATCTGCCGCTGAGCGACCACCGCTACTACCGCATCGAGCTGAACGACTCGCTCACGGCGCCCGTGCAGGTGCTCGGCGTGGGCCACACCGTGCAGTCACGCAGCGAAGGGCGCTATGTGAGCGCAGGCACCATTCGCTGGGACCGCCGGGAAGAGAAGGGGCGCACCGTGTTCCGGATCTATGGCGACCATCCCCTCGTGATCGACCGGATCCATTACAGTACCCGCGACACCACAGCCTTTCTGCGCAAGGCCGGTCTCTACACCATGCGCAGCGAATGGCGCACCGAACGCAAGCGCCGAAAGGTCCTGCACACATGGCGCAAGGACCTTGGCTCCCGCACCTTGGCCTCCTACCAGCGCGCCGTGATCGAAGGCCCGCGTACCACGGTGGACACACTCTGCCTCGAAGTGGAGAACGGCGACGACCGTCCGCTGGCGATCACGTCCCTCGAGGTACTTCAGCTTCAACGTTCCCTGATCGCACCGCTCAGCCCCGGACTCACCTACACGCTCACCACCGGGGATCCACAGGCCAACGCCCCGCAGTTCGACATCGCCCACTTCCGCGACAGCCTGCCCACGCCGATCGACACGTTGACCATCGCCGCGCTTGCCCCGATCCCCGCTGCTGTTTCCGCAGAGAATCCCTTCGACCTGTCCAAGGTCTGGCTGTGGGTCGCGATCCTCCTGGTGGGTGGTCTTTCGGCCTACGGAGCAGTGCGCGCGTTGCGGAAGCCGGTGTGAACGGCCCCGTTCTACCAGGAGCCGGAATACCTGGTCTTGTGCTCAGCGAAGCGTGCGTGGAGGAAGAACATGGGAGCGACACGACAGCTGCGCCGCCATCTCCTTTCCCTCAGCCCCCGTATACCTGCTGGTAAATGGCCTCGGAGATGCTGAAGCTCCGCTTCGATCCGACCAGTTGGCGAAGGCGGCTCGTACGATCGGCCGAAGGTTCGGCCATCAATGCGACCAGCGCTTCAACCGCGGGCTCGGGAGGTCGCGTGTAGTCCCACACGATGCCAGCGCGGTGCTGTACCACCAGCTCGGAATCATCGGAGATGCCCGGGGTGATGACCACCGGCAAGCCCAGCGCCCAATACTCGCCGTCCTTGATGGGTGAACAGAATCGTTTGCTCGGGGTCGAGAGCACCGGACAAAGCCCGAGATCACCCAGCCCCATGTAACGCGGAACCTCGGCATGGGGCACAAAGCGCTTTACGACCACCGAAGCAGGTAGGCCCGCTTCCGATGCCCATGCGCTCAATTCCTGGTCGGAGTGGTTGCTCAGGAGCAAGACCCGAAGATCATCTCCCCAATGGCGGTGACAGGCGGCCAGAAAAGTGAAGACCTCGCCGCGCAGATAGATGCCGCCGAACTTGCCCGCATAGACCGCCACGACCTTGCCGGTCAGGCCCAATTCGGACAGAAGCCCGGAGTCTTTGGCCAGGCTCGGATGGAACAGCGCAAGGTCGGTGCACGCGGGTTTCACAAAGGTGCGCTTGTGCTCGAAGCTGGTCCGATAGAACCGGGGGGCGAACTCCAGGAATCCCGCGGTACAGGAAATGAGGACACTGGCCCGTTGCGTCAGTCGTCTTTCGAACCAGGCCAGCAAGCGATACGCCAGGCTTGAGCGCGCCCAGGTCCCGTTCTCGACCATGGCTTCCGCATGCGGTTCGTAGCTGTCGATGTGGAGCGGTCTGCCGGTAAGGACCGAAAGCAGCCATCCCAGTGCACCGGCCGGCATGCACCACGCGTGGATGGCGGCTATGCGATCGCGAACGCACAGGTGGACCAGCCGCGGCATTAGGAACGCCAGGCGCAACAGCATCCCAAGACCGAATCGTCGGTAACGGACCGGCAGCCACTCGATGCCTTCTTTACGCAAGCGTTCCCGAATGGCGGCGGCGGCTTCGCGAGAATGCTCCGTTTGCTCGAGGGTGAGGAGATGGATCCTGGCCGATGCGGGCAACACGCGACGCATCTGCCGCACATAGGGCAACGTATAGGTCTGGATCAACGCATCGGGTGCGCTCCAATACGTGAGCACCAAGATGGAGCGTGACGACCTTTGGGCCATTAGCTGATGCGTATCAGGGCTTTGGCGCTCAACCCGCAGAGGACAGCAGGCCACGTGTTGACCTCTCGACATGCAAAGGACGACCCTCCCGTACGCTCCTCCACATTCGCCGCCCAGCCGCCCATGAACGTCATCCGCAGGCTGGTTGAAGAACGAACACACCATGCCCGATGAACAGGTGGGGTCTGTGATGTGTCCTGGCGGTACACCATGGTGCGGAGACGGTCGAACGAGGGGGGCCTCAGTGACCAATTGAACGGGGAATTTAAGCCCCAACACGGGGTTCCTTGATGCATGCCCCTTCCTTCTGTCATTTTTTGTAGAACCCTGATGCGTGCATCTTGTTCGGCCGAACCAATGGACCAGCCCCCCAACGTCCGGCTTCGTCCCATCCTTCACATGTAGGAATTCACGGCCGGGCGCGATCGGTTCCGTTGAGGTTTCAGCCCCGGCTCGGTGCTCATGGAGCTGTTCCTGTACCAACTGGCCCAAGCCACGTCACTGTGCTTCTTCCTGTATCTTGTTCGCATGAACCTGAAACAGGCGGCCCGTGTGGTCACCTTTCGCTTGCTGGGCTTCCTGGGCCTTGGGCGTGTGCTGCACGCGGCCAACAAGCGTGCGGGGCGCATTCCGGTCATCGTGTTCCACCGCACTTCACCGCATCCTGATCCGTTCTGGCCACCCTATACGCCCGATGCCTTTGATCGCTTGATCGCTTTTCTGGCCAGGCGCTATCACTTCCTTTCGGTGGACGATCTGCTCACCAAGCCCTCCGAAGCCCTGCGTGGGGGGATCGTCATCACGTTCGACGATGCGTGGTACGATTTTGTCCTCCATTCATTGCCCGTTCTGCGCAACTACCAGGTGCCGACCGTCCAGTTCATCGCGACAGGACCTGTTCAGCAGCATTCCTTGATCTGGACCTCTTTGCTCGACCAGGCCTTCCGCAGAACGAAGGCCAAATCGCTTCAATTCACTGCTGAAGGCCAGCTGCTCCAGTTCTCTCTGGTCGATGAGGTGAGCGACATGCAGGTGGCTGACCAGGTGCAGCGCATGCTCAAACGCCTGCCCGATGCCGTTCGCGTACGAACGCTCGAGGCCATTCTTGAACAGTTGGGCACGCCGCCTCCCGACCCCCATCTGCGCCTCTGCACCTGGGACGAGCTTCGTTCCTTGCAAGCCGAGGTTCCGCTCCATGCACATAGCGCAACACATCCCTACCTGCCCCATGTGGAGGATGCCGAGCGAATGGAGGCTGAATTGGCCGGCTGCCAGCGGGCGATGGAGGCTGAACTGGGCATCAAACCGCGCTACCTCGCCTACCCCATGGGTGGCCATGACGCGCGGGTCATCGAACGCACAGCCGGGCTCTATGAAGCAGCCTTCGCGGTGGGCAATACCCTGGTGGATCTGGATAGCCTGCGGCATGTTCCCGAATACCGTTACCGGATCCCACGCTTCAACCTCACCGATACCGAACCGCACGAAGCGTATTTGCGCTTGAACGGCTTTCATGCGTGGCTGTTCGGCCTGATGGGGCGGTAAGGGAGTTGCGTAAGTCTGGGGCGGAGGGTTGAGCCCTTCGATCCTTTTAACACCCCCGCGTGTACCGAAAGGCTGGAACGCCGCCTTGCGGTGGCCCTACCTTTACCCGCAATGACGGTCGCCCCCCGGCCGTTCTCTCCGTGATGCACTCCGACTACGCCCTGCTCATCGCCAAGCTGGATGCCTTCATCCGCCGGTTCTACAAGGACCAGCTGATCCGCGGTGTGCTGTACAGCGTGGGCCTGCTCGTGGCCTTCTTCCTGCTGGTGTCGCTGGGCGAGGCCTTCGGGCACTTCGGCAGCGGGGCGCGCACCGTGCTGTTCTGGGCCTACCTGGCCGCAACCGGCGTGGTGCTGGGTCGCTTGGTGGTGCTGCCGCTGGTGAAGCTCTTCCGCCTGGGTCCCGTGATCAGCCACAACGAAGCGGCGAACATCATCGGCACACACTTCACCGAGGTGAAGGACAAGCTCCTCAACACGCTGCAACTGCGGGAACAAGCCGAGAACGACCCTTCGCGCCGCGAGCTCATCGAGGCCTCCATCGCACAACGCAGTCGCGAGCTGAAGCCCGTACCCTTCGGCAACGCCATCGACCTGCGCCGCAACACGCGTTACCTGCGCTTCGCGCTGCCCCCGCTGGCCGTGCTCATCGTCCTGCTCTTCGCCGCGCCGAGCCTCATCACCGGTCCGGCCGGACGTCTGCTGGCCCATGGCACCGAGTTCACGCCCGAAGCACCGTTCCGTTTCGTGGTGCTCAACGACACCCTGCAGGTGCCCGAGGACCAGGACTTCGAGCTGCAGGTGGAGTTGCAGGGACAGGCCGTGCCCCAGCAAGCCGAAGTGGTCATCGACGGCCAGCGTATCCCCTTGGTAAAACAGGACGCGGTGCGCTTCACCCACCGATTCCGCAACGTGCAGGAGCCCATCACCTTTCACTTGGAAGCCGAAGGGTTCCGCAGCACGGAGCACGTGCTGGCCACCGTGCCCGACCCCCTGGTGCTGGACCTGGCCATGAAGCTGGAATACCCCGCCTACCTCGGACTTCCCACCGAGCTTCGCGGCAATACCGGTGACGCCCAGGTGCCCGCCGGCACGCGGATCACCTGGACCGCCAACACCCGCAGCACCGACCTGTTGCAGCTCGCCTTCGACGACACCACCTACCTGCTGAAGCCTCAGGGCGACGATCGCTTCACCGCCAGCCGCCGTCTGCTCCAAAGCCGCACCTACAGCATGGTCCCCACCAAGGGCGATCGCAAGGCCACCTCGCCCCTGCAATACCGCATCGAGGTGGTGCCGGATCTCTACCCCACCATCGGGGTGGAGCAGAAGGCTGATAGCACCGCGCCCAAACGCCTCTATTTCCGCGGCGACCTCGGCGACGACCACGGCTTCAAGCGCCTGATGTTCAGTTACCGGTTCACCGAAGGTGGCGACAGCACCGCAGCGGAGCTGCGCGAACGCACCATCGAGCTCGGCATCGACCCCAGGAACACCCGCCAGCAGTTCTTCCACTTCTGGGACCTGAACGAGCTCACCCTCGGGGCCGGTGACAAGCTGGAGTACTGGTTCGAGGTGTGGGACAACGACGGCGTCAACGGCAGCAAGAGCACCCGCAGCAGCACGCAGGTCTTCGCTGCACCCACGCTGAACGAGCTTTCCGAAAAGCAGGACCAGCAGGGCGCCGAGATCAAGAAGGACCTGCAACAGAGCATCCGCGAGGCCCAGGACCTGCAACGCGAACTGGACAAGCTGCGTCGGGAGATGCTCGACAAGAAAGAGTTGAACTGGCAGGACCAGCAGAAGCTCCAGAACGTGCTCGACCGGCAGAAGCAGCTGCAACAGCGCATCGAGAACACCACGCAGAAAATGGAGCTGCAGCGAAACGAGCAGCAGCAGTACCGCCAGATGGACGAACGCCTGCTGGAGAAGCAGAAGCAGGTGCAGGAGCTCTTCGAGAACGTGCTGAACGAGGAGATGAAGGAGCTCTACAAGCAGGTGCAGGAGATGCTCGAGAAGCTCGACAAGGAGAAGCTCCAGGAGCAGATGAAGGACATGAAGATGGACCAGGAGGACATCGAGAAGGAGCTCGACCGTGCCCTGGAACAGTTCAAGCAGATGGAAGTGGAGCAGAAGGCCGACGACATCACCAAACAGCTGGAGAAGCTCGCCGAGGAACAGAAGCAACTGAGCGAGGAGACCAAGGCCGGTGACACGCCCAAGGAGGAGCTCCAGAAGAAACAGGAGGAGCTGAACAAGTCCTTCGAGGATGTGCGCAAGGAGCTGGATGAACTGGAGAAGAAGAACGCGGAGCTGAAAGAACCCATGGAGCTGCCCAAGACCGAGCAGCAGGAACAGGACATCCAGCAGGAGCAGCAGAAGAGCAGCGAGGAGCTTCAGAAGGACCAGAAGCAGAAGGCCGGCGACAGCCAGAAAAAGGCCGGTGAGCAAATGGAGCAGCTGGCCTTCCAGATGAAGAGCGCCATGCAGCAAAGCCAGCAGGAACAAGCCGAGGAGGACATGGACGCCCTGCGCCAGCTCCTGGAGAACATCGTGCACCTGAGCATTGAGCAGGAGGCCACCATGGTGGACCTGCAGCGCACCGGCACCCGCGACCCGCACTTGGTGGACCTGGGTCGCACGCAAAAGAAGCTTCGTGACGATGCCCGCGTGATCGAGGATTCGCTCTTCGCCCTCAGCAAACGCGTACCGCAGATCCAGGCCACCGTGAACCGCGAGATGAACGCGGTGAACGGCAACATGGACGAGGCCATGGAGCGCATCAACAACAGCCGTGCGAACGAACGGGAGAAGCCCATGGCCGCGGATAAGCAACAGCGCGCCATGACCGGCCTGAACAACCTGGCGCTTCTGCTGGACGAGGCCCTGAAGCAGATGCAACAGCAGCAGCAATCCAGCGGAAAGCCCGGCAGCGGATCATGCAACAAGCCGGGTGGCAGCGGCGCCGGCAAAGGCAATAAGGCGAGCATGGCCAAGATGAAGGCCCAGCAACAGGCCCTCCAAAAACAACTGGAGGAAATGAAGAAGGGCATGGAGAAGGGCGGCAAGCAACAGGGGCCCAAGCCCGGCGACAAGAATCCCGGTGGCATCGGCCCCGGCATGAGCCAGCAACTCGCCCAGATGGCCGCCCAGCAAGCCGCCATCCGCAAGGAGATGCAGCGCATGGCCCAGGAGCTGAACAAGGACGGCAGCGGTTCCGGGAACGGCCTGAACAAGCTCGCCGAGGAGATGGAGAAGACCGAGAAGGACATCGTGAACAAGCGCATCGACCAGGAGACCATCCGCCGCCAGCAGGACATCATGGTGCGCATGCTGGAGGCCGAAAAGGCCGAGCGGGAGCGTGAGCTGGACCAGAAGCGCCAAAGCACCGAGGGGCGTGACGTGCCGCATACCGACCCCGCCCGCTTCTTCGAGTACCAGCGCACCAAGCAACGCGAGGCGGAAATGCTCCGCACCGTACCTCCTGGCCTGAAGCCGTATTACAAGGAGCGTGTCAGCGAGTATTTCGATACTTTTGACCGACCCTGAAAACGCCGATGGGAGCCTTGATCGAAGACGTTCAATTCACGCAGCGGATCGAATTCGCAGCCAAGGCCGAGAACATCTCCCTCGCGGAGAAGCTCATCGATGAGGCCTGCCAGAAGCACAACGTGCACGAATCGCACTATGGCAACATCCTCATCGCCCTCACCGAGGCGGTGAACAACGCCATCCACCACGGCAACCGCCTGGACCCTGCGAAACAGGTCTCCATGGGCTACGAGGTGAAGGGCGATAAGATCATCTTCGTGGTGAGCGACCAGGGCCCCGGCTTCGACTTCGAGCACCTGCCCGATCCCACCGACCCCGAGAACATCGAGAAGCCCCACGGGCGTGGTGTGTTCCTGATGCGTGCGCTGGCCGACAGCGTGGAGTTCAGCGACCACGGGGCCACGGTGGCCATGGCGTTCAGCCTTCAGCCCGTCCAGGAATAATGGCGTCCAAAGGCACCATCGGGTTCATCGTGAAGGATGTGCCGGATGCGTTCCGCGACCGTACCCGCCTGCGCCGCTGGCTGTCCCGCGTGGCCCAAGACCATGGTACCCGCATCGATGCCGTCTCCTTCGTGCTGATGAGCGACAAGGGCCTGCTGCACTACAACAGTACCTTCCTGCAGCACGACGACTACACGGATGTGATCACCTTCCCGGTGGAGAGCAACAACGGCGTTTCCGGTGATGTGCTGATGAGCTATGACCGGATCCGTGAGAACGCTGCAACATTCAAGGTCAGTGCCCAGCAGGAGCTTCGGCGCGTAATGGTGCATGGTCTGCTTCACCTGCTGGGGCATACCGACAAGAGCAAGGCCAAGCGCGAGGCCATGCGGGCGCAAGAGGATCTTTTCCTCGCCCGTTATTAGCCGCCTTCCGGTTTCAGTTGTGCATGGGCACCCGCTTCACCCCGAAGGTGTCCCCGATCGAGCATAGCGCGCCTCCCAGAGCGGCATACCCTGTAGCGGCCACGGCCTTTGCCAGGCTTTCGCGCTTCTTGAAGCCCCACACATCCTTCAGGAAGGCCGGGAAGTTCTGCCCGTTCAACAGGTCGAAGGCCACGGAGATCGTCGGTTCGAGGCTCTTGGCAGTGTGCCAGATGCCCACGGGGATGAAAAGCGTTTCCCCCGGACCCACCACGAAGGTGATCGGTGTGGCCTTGGCGTATTTGGGGTACTTCGTCAGATCCACGTTCTCGATGTCCGGGATACTGCTCTTCCACTGGTCGCCCGGTTCGGGGTACATGAACTCGTCCTGGCCGCGGGGCCACACGGTGAACTGCTTGTGCCCATACAACTGGTTCACCCATGCGCTCAGGTGGTAGTAGTCCACATGCACATAGGGGAACTTGCCGCCCGGCCCGCCGATGAACAGCTCCAGGGCGCTGCCCCAGTAGCCCCGTTTGAACCAGCTGCTCTCCAGCCAGTTCGGTTGGGCGTAGCCCAGATTCACGGGCATCACCATGTCCATCAGTTCCGGCAATTGCGTAGGCAGGTGGAACTTGCACGGGTACGGCACCGGTCGCGTGGTGTCCTTGCCTTCGGCCAGATCGAAGATCTCGCGCATGCTGTACTCCTTGTCATTCACCATGGTGCGCTGCTCACCGAACCGCTCGCGAAAGAAATCCGGGGTGAACGTGTTATACGCCCCCCACACCTTGGTGGCGTTCTTGATCACCAATGGAATGCCCGGCTTCCAATGCTCCTCCACGAACTGCTCGTGCGTGATGTCCGCCGCATCGATCTTTTTGACCTCCATGGTTCCGGTGATTTGCTGCGCCTCTACGCGCCAAGACAACCGAAAGATACGCCCCTGTTCCGCGCAGCTACCCACCCTCCTTCCCCCGGATATGGGCCATGCACTTTGCATGGGTCACCGCGGCCACCTTGCGGCCCAGCTCAAGGCCTACGAGGTTGTCGGTCTGGATGTGGTAACCACCCAACACCCGGCTCCAGCCAGCCTGTTCAGCGGTGGAAGAGAAGGTCGGAAAGCGCAACGTTACACTGTCCTGGGTGATGCCCGGCTCGGTGAGCCAACCCGGCAACAGGCGCACCTCGGCCCCGTAGGCATCACTTCCTGTGAACAGTTCGAGTGCCTTGCTGCACCCGCCGCTCACCGTGCTATGCCCGCTGGGGTATGCCGGGAAAGGGGGGCATAGAAAGCTGTCCGGTGAGTAAGGCCGCCAGTCCTTGCCCTTCATCCTGACCATGCCCTTGAGCGGACCGCCCCACCCCGTGATCTCCTCCTCTCCCATCAAGGCATGCACCTGTTGGTAAGGGCGGCTATTGTCATAGAACATCTTCGCATCCCAACAGGCGATGAAACAGTCCATCGCCGTGGTGGCGACCACGAAATACATCTGCACATCCTGGTCCAACGTGTGTTCGTCGCGTAGGCTCACATCCCGGCTGAAGACCAGCCAATGCCCGGCCTGTTGAACGCTCCTTGGCCCATCGCGCATGAATTCCACCAGTGCCTTCTGCTCATTGGTCAGCGCCGCTTGAAGCTGCACCACCTCGCGCACTTCCTTCTCCAGCAGCGGGTCTCCCATCCTGGGCGGAGCCGGGGGTCGGAATTGTGACGCACGGTCCAACGCAAAGGGCTTGACCTTGCCCCAATGCGGGGCCATACAACCGGGTGCAAAGCGGTGCCCGTCCTTTTCACTGATGAAGTATTTCGGCTGCCAGCGATCGATGTCGTTGATCGCTCCCGGAGGATTCACCGGCACATAATGCGTGTAGTCCCCATACAGGGTGTCCGACCCTGGCTCGTCGCCGTACATGTTGCTGCCGTCATGGTGCCGCGCATCGAGCACCGCACGCGCGGCCATGTTGCCAATGCCTTCGGGGGTCGATGCGTCCATTGAGCGGTTGGTGGGGTCATAACCGAACGCTTTCAGCCGAGCGGCGAAGAGCTGGCTATCCGCCGGATAGACCTCCTGCAATACCCTGCAAACCGCATAGCTGATCGCCGTTTCCTTGTGCGCCAGGTCCTGTTCTGCTGCCGGTCTGCGCCCGACACGGGCGAGGTGAACAGGTACGGCCACACGATCGTAACGGCTCCAGGCGTCGAACATGGCGATCATCGGCAAGGCCACCATGCGACTGTTCACTGGTGGCCGTGGTCGGTTCTGTTCGGTGTCATTCGCCGTTCCTTCCAGCACAACAGAGCCCCATCTGTAAGCCATGTTGTTGGCCCCCCTTGGTTCCGCTGCAGCAACGCCCTCCCCAACGGTCCCGCTACCGCCGCATGAGCTCACAATCAACGCCAGGCATGGCGCACCTAGCGCTGGACCCACCCAACGGGCGATCACTGTTCGGTTCTTCCCTTCCATGGTCTGAAAACTACCTCCAGGGACGCCGCCCTAGTGGGGCCCAATGCGGAACCTTCACGACCCGATGCGGACGGCGCGAAAGGATCCACGAACCCACAGGGATCAACAACCGATCATCTCAGGGTCTACCTTTGCTGCGTCCATGGGACCTGTACCTATGGAAAATGACCTAATCAACTGAAGATCAGTGATCTTGGGTGATCGTTCCACGTGGAACGGTCCGCGCAAGGCTTTTAGTGATGAGCACATTGGATAGCTACGATATAGTGGTGGTGGGCGGTGGCCACGCCGGCTGCGAGGCGGCGGCCGCAGCGGCCAATCTTGGGTCGAATGTGCTCATGATCACCATGAACATGGGGGTCATTGGCCAGATGAGCTGCAACCCCGCCATGGGTGGGGTCGCCAAGGGCCAGATCGTCCGCGAAGTGGATGCCCTAGGGGGCTACTCCGGCATCGTCAGCGACCGCAGCACCATCCAGTTCCGCATGCTGAACCGCAGCAAGGGTCCGGCCATGTGGAGCCCCCGCGCTCAGAATGATCGGAACCTCTTCGCCTCCGAATGGCGCCGCATGCTCGAACAAACACCCAATGTGCACTTCTGGCAAGATACCGTACAGGAGGTGGTCGTTGAGGGTGGCTCGGTCATCGGGGTCAAGACCGGCATCGGCATGACCATCCCCTGCCGTGCCGTTGTGCTTACCAGTGGGACATTCATGAACGGGGTCATGCACATTGGCGAGCGCCAGCTCGGCGGAGGAAGGGCTGGTGAGAAGGCAAGTCATGGCATCACCGAGCAACTGGTGAGAGCCGGCTTCGAATCGGGCAGAATGAAGACGGGCACTCCTCCCCGGGTGGATGGCCGCAGCCTCGACTACCGCTTAATGGAGGAGCAGCCGGGCGATCTGAACCCGGGCAAATTCAGCTTCTCCGATAACACCTCAGCACCTGCCAGACAGCTCAGCTGTTGGATGACCTACACCAGCCCGGAGGTGCATGATATCCTGCGTACCGGCTTTGACCGCAGCCCCATGTTCAATGGTCGCATCCGCGGCATAGGTCCACGCTATTGCCCCAGCATCGAGGACAAGATCGACAGGTTCGCGGACAAGGACAGGCACCAGATCTTCGTGGAGCCGGAAGGCTGGGACACGGTGGAGACCTACATCAACGGATTCAGCACCAGTTTGCCGGAGGAGGTGCAATTGGCAGCACTTAGAATGATCCCTGGCTTTTCCAGGGCCCTCATGTTCCGGCCTGGATATGCCGTTGAGTATGACTACTTCCCCCCCACCCAGCTCAAGCATACCCTTGAAACCAAACTCATCGATGGACTCTATTTCGCTGGCCAGATCAACGGTACTACGGGATATGAGGAAGCAGCCTGCCAAGGCCTGATGGCAGGCATCAACGCCAGTCTCAAGCTACAGGAGAAGGACCCGTTCATACTGGCCAGGGATGAAGCCTATATCGGCGTGCTTATCGATGACCTCATCACAAAGGGCACCGAGGAGCCTTACCGGATGTTCACCAGTCGTGCAGAGTTCCGCATCCTGCTGCGTCAGGACAATGCCGATATCCGCTTAACGGCTAAGTCACATGCGATCGGATTGGCACGTCTCGACCGCTTGGAAAGGGTCTTGAGAAAACAGAATATGGTGAAGCAGTTACTCACCACCATGCAAGCGGAAAGCGTGTCACCAGAGGCCGCCAACGAGGTGATCGTTCCACGTGGAACATCACCGATCAAACAGAAGGTAAAGGTGTTTGAGCTACTGCTTCGCCCCCAAGTGAATTTCGAGCACATCGAAGCCTTGGGTCCTGAGTCAAAGGGCGTCGCGGATAACTTCGGATCGCTCCGTAGCGAAGTGATCGAACAAGTTGAGATCGATGTAAAATACAGCGGCTATCTGGAGAAAGAACGGGAACTAGCCGAGAAGCTTACCAGGCTTGACGAGGTACAACTGGACCTTGAGACCGATTACGCCCGACTCACTTCGCTATCCTTTGAAGCCCGACAAAAACTCGACCGCATCCGACCGGCTACGCTTGGTCAGGCTTCGCGAATAAGTGGCGTTTCACCTTCGGACCTCAGCGTCCTCCTGGTCTATTTAGGACGATAACCAACTCGATCGTTCCACGTGGAACATACCGTACTCGAAACACCCGATGGCTGCCCGATATGCGGAGGCGCAGGGCGCCGTGTGGCGCTGTCGGCACAGGACCACACTGTCAGTCACGAGGCATTCTCCCTCGTTGATTGCCTCACCTGCGGCTGCCGATACACCGCTCCTAGGCCAGATCAACATAGTATCGGGGCCTATTATAGTTCTCCGGATTACATCTCGCATTCGAACAGCTCGCGCAGCTTACAGGACCGCCTGTACAAGATCGCCAGGCAATGGGCCCTTCGCAGCAAACACGCCATCGTGTATGATTGCCGCCCTGAAGGCCGTGTGCTGGACCTCGGCTGCGGCACTGGTGAGTTTCTGGGTTACTTGAGAAGTAGGGGTTACCTTGTGCAAGGCGTTGAGCCTGACTTGGGAGCCCGAGAAATGGCGATCGCCAATCATGCGATCGAGGTGCTGCCGGTAATTGACGCGGTGCCGGCACATGAACAGTTCCATGTCATCACCATGTGGCATGTGCTGGAACACGTGCCGGATCCACGGCGCACGTTGAAGAAGCTGTATAGTCTGCTGACGGACCGGGGCTTCCTGATCCTCGCTGTACCTGACCACGAAAGCTGGGACGCGCAACACTACGGAAAGGATTGGGCCGCGTATGATGTGCCCCGGCATCTGCTCCACTTTCGCCGACAGGACATCAGGACCCTCCTCCAGGAACATGGTTTCACCCTGCTGAAGGTCAGGCCCATGTGGATGGACGCACTGTATATAGCCATGCTCAGCCAACGCTATCGGGGTAGTGGAGCGGTCATGGCGCTTGTCTTGGGTGGCCTCCTGGGGTCATGGTCCAACCTGGTCGCTTTACTTGGAGATCGCCCAACTTCGAGTACACTCTACATCGCTCAGAAGCGGGAGCCTTGAGAAGGGGGTTTTTGGCCCGTTTGCGGGGCTTGAGTGCGCTGGGCGCTGCCACACCCCTCCGAGCCGCCGCGATCCGCTCATTCTTCGGCTATTGAAGTTGTTGTATGTCCTTCATTTTCAAGAACTTACGTGAATTCGTTCGGTGCGCACCGGTTCCTTTCGTCGTCGGCCACATCGCACACCAATATCAGCCACTTCTGAAGGCGCTCGCCTTGCGCCCTGTTTACCTTCGCCGCCCGAAGAGAAACACCCATGAGCACAAGCACCACCCACCCAACGAACAGGGTCGCTGACCTACTGGCCACGCTCGGTATCGCCGAGACCAATAGCGGTGTCTCCACAGGTCGGACCTGGATGCTGGGAGAAGGGGAGCTGTTGGAGTGCCGCAGTCCAGTGGACGGTGAATTGATCGGCACCGTCCGGGGCGCAAGCCGGGCCGAATACGAGCTCGCCTTGACTTCGGCTCAACAAGGCTTCTTGGAATGGCGGATGTGGCCAGCACCGAAGCGTGGAGAGGTGGTGCGCCAACTCGGGGAGGAGCTGCGCAAGCACAAAGCGGACCTGGGCAAGCTCGTAAGCTATGAAATGGGCAAGAGCTACCAGGAGGGGCTCGGTGAGGTGCAGGAGATGATCGATATCTGCGACTTCGCAGTGGGCTTATCGCGCCAGCTCCATGGCCTTACCATGCACAGCGAGCGGCCGGACCATCGCATGTATGAACAATGGCATCCCTACGGGCCCGTGGGCGTCATCACGGCGTTCAATTTTCCTGTTGCCGTATGGAGTTGGAACACCGCGCTCGCCTGGGTGTGCGGCGATGTGTGCCTGTGGAAGCCGAGTGAGAAGACGCCGCTGTGCAGCATTGCCTGCCAGCACATCACTGCAGCGGTGTTCAAGCGCAACAACGTACCGGAGGGCGTAAGCGTGGTGATCAATGGTGGCCGCGAGGTGGGGGAGTGGCTGAGCAACGACACCCGCGTACCGCTCGTGAGCGCCACCGGAAGCACCCGCATGGGCAAGGCTGTTGGCGCCGCCGTAGGTCAGCGCCTTGGTCGCTCATTGCTGGAACTGGGCGGGAACAACGCGATCATCATCAGCGATAAGGCCGATCTCGACATGTCCTTGATCGGTGCTGTTTTCGGAGCTGTAGGAACAGCCGGCCAACGGTGCACCAGCACACGTCGCTTGATCATTCACGAGGCGGTCTACGACTCCTTCAAGCAGAAGCTTATCAACGCCTATGGCCAGCTCCGGATCGGCGACCCGCTCGATGAGAACAACCACGTAGGCCCCTTGATCGATGCCCACGCCGTTGAGCTCTATCTCGCCGCACTGGCAGCTTCAAAGGCACAGGGCGCTTCCATTGCCGTGGAGGGCGGTGTGCTGATGGGCAAGGGCTACGAAAGCGGCTGTTACGTACGGCCGGCCATCGTTGAAGCCACGCCGGACATGGCCATTGTGCAGGAGGAGACCTTCGCCCCGATCCTCTACCTGCTTCGCTACAGCGGTGACGTGCACCAGGCCATCGCCCTTCAGAACCAGGTGAAACAAGGGCTCAGCAGCGCGATCATGACGCTGGACCTCCGCGAAGCGGAGCGCTTCCTGAGCGCCGCTGGCAGTGACTGTGGCATAGCGAATGTGAACATCGGTACGAGCGGTGCGGAGATCGGCGGTGCCTTCGGTGGCGAAAAGGAAACAGGAGGAGGGCGCGAAAGCGGCAGTGATGCCTGGAAGGCATACATGCGTCGACAGACCAATACCATCAACTACGGATCGACACTGCCACTCGCACAGGGCATCAAGTTCGACCTGTAGACTTGGGATCCCCGTTCTGCGAACAACCTGCCGCGCGTGGCAGGCCGCGGCGATGATATCTTGTCCCACACCATGGTACGCCTCGCCTCGGTCTTTCTGCTCTGCGCGTTGCTCACCCGCTGTGGACCGGCAGAGAGCCCCGAAGCCCAGAGGTCGCTTCGCAGCGGGACCTGGCGCTTGGAGATGGACCTTGACGGCCAGAAACTTCCCGTCCTGTTGGACCTGCAGCGGGATAGCGCCGGCTTCGAGCTGGTGTTCCGCAATGGCACAGAGCGCATCGTTGTTCGGGATGTTGTCCTGGACCACGATTCGATCAACGTGCGCATGCCGTTGTTCGACTCCGAGTTCAAGGGCGTGGTCGTCGACGACAGCACGTTCTCGGGGTATTGGTACAACTACCTCAAGGGGCCCGACTACCGCATTTCCTTTTCCGCAAGGGCGGGCGTGTCGGAGCGGTTCCCTGCCCATGGCGCCCGCTCCTCCTTGGTGAATGGTGCGTGGCGCGCTGTGTTCAGCCCGGGAACGCCCGAAGCCTACCCGGCACTTGGGCTCTTCCATCAGCAGGCTGACCTGATCACGGGCACGTTCGGGACCGAAACGGGCGATTATCGGTTCCTCGATGGTGTGGTGGCGGAGGATTCCCTTCTGCTCTCCGCGTTCGACGGGTCCCATGCGTTCCTCTTCAAGGCCGCCCTGCGCAACGACAGCCTCATCGGTCGATACTGGAGCGGGGTGCACTGGCAGGAGCCCTGGGTGGCCGTACGCGACGATCGGTTCCGGCTTCGTGATCCCGACTCGCTCACCTTCCTGAAGGAGGGTCATAACATGGTCGACTTCACGTTTCCGACCATCGACGGCGGCACAATTTCCCCTTCGGACCAGAGCAATACCGGACATGTTCGCATGATCCAGATCATGGGAAGCTGGTGCCCGAATTGCGTGGACGAAACACGGCTCCTCGATGAGCTCTATTCCCAATACCACGGCCTAGGTTTGAACGTGATGGCCATTGCCTTTGAAAAGCAGGAGGATCCCACAAGGGCCATCCAAGGCCTGAAGCGCTTCCGAGACGAGCTCGATGTGGCGTACCCGATCGCTTATGCCGGCTCCGCCAGCAAGGAGAACACCAGTGCCCAGCTGCCCTTTCTTGACCACGTGATGAGCTATCCCACCTGCATCTTCATCGATAAGGCAGGCATGGTGAGACGCATCCGCACGGGGTTCTATGGGCCCGGAACAGGTGACCATTACCTCCACTACAAACGGAATCTGGAGGCTTTCGTCGTCCAGCTGTTGGCCGAATGACGCGGGGCCGCCTCCGGGACGGCGCTATTCGGGTTTCGGCAATGGCTTGTCCACAACGATCCGTTGCGTCCTATTGGCGAGTTCCCAGGCTGTTGCGAAAACCAGGCGTGCACGCTGTTCAAGCAGGTCGAACCGGATCTTCTCGACCTCATCACCCGGCTGGTGATAATCCTCATGGACGCCGCTGAAATAGAAGATCACCGGCACCCCATAACGAGCGAAATTGTAGTGGTCGCTGCGGAAGTAGAACCGGTTCGGGTCATCGGGGGCATTGAAGGTGTAGTCCAGCGAAAGGGAGACGTGTTCCTTGTTCGCCTTCTCGTTGATGTCGTGCAGCTCGGTGCTCAAGCGGTCACTGCCGATGATGTAGACGTATGGGCGGCTGTTGCTGTGCGCACTATCCGTGCGACCGATCATGTCAATGTTCAGGTCCGCCACCGTGGCTTCCAGCGGGAACACCGGATGGTCGCTGTAGTATTCAGAACCAAGCAGGCCCTTCTCCTCTCCGCTAACGGGCATGAACAACAGGCTGCGCCTGGGGCCATGGCCTTCCGCCTTGGCTTGGGCAAAGGCCTGGGCCATCTCCAGTAGCGCCACCGTTCCGGACCCGTCATCATCCGCACCATTGTACACTTCGCCTCCGCTGGTCCCGATGTGATCGTAATGCGCGGTCACGATCACCAGCTCGTTCTTGAGGTCGGTGCCCTCCACATAGCCCAGCACATTCTCGGCCTGCAGCACATCCACGTGTGGCCGCAGCGCAAGAACAAATGGGCAGGGGAGGGCCAGGCCGGGCGCTCGTGCGGCCTTGTCGACCTTCTTCCAGCGTATGCCTCCCTTGAGCAGGATGGCCTGGGCCAACTTGTGGTCGATGATCAGCGCTTGTGCTCCTGTTCGCGCTGGTCGTTCCTTCTTGTCACCCTTCAGCTCCATACGCGGGCTGCTCAGGAAATGCTCGTATTCCCGCACCAGGGCCTGCGTGTTCGGTGTGGCGTACAGCACCACCGAAGCTCCAGCGGCCGTGGCGGCTGTGACCTTTCTGGTGAATCCGGTGAAGAACACATTGTCCGGCACTGCGCTCCGGGCCACCCGTCCGTTGTCCTCCTCGAACACAAGGACCACCTTCCCTTTCACATCAACACCCTTGTAATCATCCCGCTGACCGTCCTTCTCGCCAAGGCCCATGAAGATGATCTCGTTGGTCGTTACCGTGTGCTGTATTTTCTCCCCGAAATACAGGTGATCTCGGAGGAACACCTGGGCATTGCCGTTGACCTCAAGATGCAGCCCGCCGGGCTGTGTCAGGTCCAGCAGGAAGGGCTGCTCATAGCCTGGTGCAAGCAAGCCCCGTTGTTCCCAGCCAGGTACGGGTCCGATGCCCATGGAGGCAAAGCTGTTCCGCAGGTATTCCGCCGCCATCTTCTGTCCCTTGTATCCGGTCTCACGTCCCTCATACGCATCACTGGCCAATACCTGCAGGTGGCCCCGCAGTTCCTGTTGGGTGATGGTCCTCAGGTAGTGGTCCACCAGCGTATCGGCCTGGGCCAGCGCAGGCTGGAAGGGTGCGTAGCAAAGCACCAGCAAGAGCACACGCATCATCATGGGCGGGATGTTCACGAGCGATCGGTCGGTCGGCGTTCGATCTTCTCCACCCGGCGGGCATGTCGCCCTCCTTCAAAGGACGCCCCCAGGAAGCTCTCGACCATAAGCAGGGCCTCCTCGTTCGTTACGAATCGTGCGGGAAGCGCCAGGACATTCGCATCGTTGTGCTGACGTGCCAGGGCGGCCACTTCGGGGTTCCACGCGAGCGCGCTGCGAATGCCGGGGTGCTTGTTGGCGGAGATGTTCACCCCGTTACCGCTTCCACAGATCACAATGCCCAGTACGACGTCACCCTCTTGGACCGCCTTGGCCACGGCGTGCGCAAAATCGGGGTAGTCGACACTGTCTCGCACCAAGGTGCCCTTATCCAGGACCTCGTGGCCTTGTTCCTTCAGCCGCTCCTTTACCGCATGCTTCAGGTCAATTCCCGCGTGATCCCCCCCTATCGCTATCCGCATCTGTGCAAAGTGCCAAGCGTTCAGTGCCTTCGGCCCTCAAAGATACCGGCCATGAACGGATCTAACAGACCGATCGTTCATAGACAAGTTATCCCGTGAATAACTCCTCACAAGCAGATGACGCTTTTCCGAACCCCTCATCCTCTTGATCGATCAACCGATATCCGCAAGTTTCCGTCATCACCAGATCCCAACCTGGATCGAACGATCCCGGACCTGGCCGGATGCTTGAATCGATGCACGATCGGTGGTGTGACCGGTTCTCCACGATCGTTCGATCCAGGCGCTTTTTCGTGCTTCAGCAGTGCCTCATGGATTCCTTGAAGAACCTCACTCCGGCGTCATCGCCGCTCCGCCTCGACCCTTCGGGCGCATGTCTCTCCTTCAGCCATACTTCGTTGCTCCTCAGTGGGATCCTTCGTTCCTGTCTCCGCTCTTCGTCGTGCCTCGTCCGGCCCAACGATGGTCATGCGTGCCATCTGCCTGCCGGTAGGCAGGTTCGATGTTCTTCGAGGTACCCTCACCATGGCCCAAGCATCGTTGATCGTTCACAAGCCGTTGACTACTTTTGATAAGCGATGATGTCAAGTCTCCCCAGGGCGGATCTTCAACAGGATCAACAGCTCTTATCATATCAACAGCTTCTTTTAAAGAAGATAATACAATGCATGCACTGTGTGTTCATCTGCCTTCCCATGGCGTTGACGGCACAGACCGAGGATGGTTACAAGCAGTACTTTCACCCCAACGGAAAGGTGGCCAGTGAGGGCTACATCGTCGACGGCAGACCCGAAGGGAAATGGAGCGCATACTACGACACCGGGATCCTCAAAAGTCAGGGCGACCGCAAGGGGTTCGAGCTGGACAGCACATGGCTTTTTTTCGGCCCGGATGGGCGGTTGGTATCCACCATCGATTACAAGGCCGATAAAAAGAACGGGCCAGCACGCAACTATGCGAGTGACGGTTCGTTGGTGAGCGAAGAGCTTTTCGTGGAGGACCTGAAACAGGGGGAAACGCGGTATTTCCATCCTGACGGAAAGGTTCACAAGGTCATTCCCTTCAAGGATGGCAGGGAGGATGGCCGCTCCATCGAATACGCAGAAGATGGCCGCATCGTTGCGCTGGCGACGTACCGCGCAGGTGTGTTACAGCGTCGGGAGGAGATCAACCGACGCGACCAGGCAGGACTTCGACAAGGCTCTTGGAAGGAATTCCTGCCCAATGGGAAGATCAAATGGGAAGGTACATTCGTGGATGATAAGCGGCAGGGGATCTTCAAGGAGTACGACGGCGTCGGGAACTTGAAGAACATGGTGAAATACGACATGGATGAGGTGCAGGTCGGCGCCAAGGAGACCATGATGTTGCAGATCAAGAACACCTATCACCCGAGCGGGAAGGTGAGCAGCCTGGGCAGCTATTCGAAGGATGGTCAGAAGGAAGGCCTGTTCAGGTTGTATGACGAGCAGGGCAGCGTGGTGTCGGCGGTCATCTATCAGGGCGACCGCAAAATGAGCGAGGGTGGTGTGAATGAGGCGGGAGCTCTGGAGGGGCCATGGACCGAATACTATGCGACCGGGGAGAAGCGTGCGGAAGGCAGCTATAAGGCCGGTAAACGCGAAGGCGACTGGACCTACTTCCACCGCAGTGGCGAGGTGGAACAGCGTGGAAAGTACCAGAACGGACTGGCGCAAGGGGCTTGGATCTGGTTCTATGAGGGCGGAGCCCGGCACAGGGAGGAGAACTACCGGAAAGGCAAGGAGGACGGTGCTTCCGTGGAGTATGATGCACTGGGCGAAGTGATCACCCAGGGCGAATACATCGATGGGCTGCGGGACGGTATGTGGACCTATCACGTCGGCGACCACCGCGAGGAAGGAGCGTACAAGGACGGCCTCAAGGACGGCCCATGGGTGCACACTTACGAGAACGGTAAAAAAAGCTTCAGCGGGTCCTTTGTGAACGGTGAACCGGACGGGAAGCAGCGATGGTATTGGCCGAACGGGAATCTGATGGAGGAGGGACGTTATAGCATGGGTCTGCGTCAGGGCGACTTTATGACCTATGACCAGTACGGGAACCTGGTCATGACCATTAAGTACAAGGATGGTCATGAGATGCGGATCGACGGGGAGAAGGTGCCACCACCCTATGAGCCCGGAGGAAGCCTCGAACAGTGATCCCCAGAGAGGCGCGTGGCGAAGCAGACCAGATCAACCCAAGCGACCGCCTCCGGCGAGGACGCACCCGTTCCTTACGAGGAATTGAAACGTCGCTACGACGACCTGTTGGCCAATAGCCTTGCTGGCACCTACCGGGCCAACGAGAAGGGTCGATTCCTGGAATGCAATGCCAGCATGGCGCGCATGCTGGGCTACGCGGACATCGAGGAACTGTTGCGGATCCATGCAAGCCGCCTTTACGTTGATGCCGAGGCCTGGGACCAGATCGTCGCCGGACTGCGCGCATCGGGTCGCGTGACGGACCAGGAGGTCGCCCTGAGGCATCGCTCAGGCAGGCCCGTTCAGGCCAGAAGCAGCTTGATCAGGTACGTGTCCACGGACGGGAGCGCCACGATCGAAGGGTCCCTGATCGACGTCACGGCTTATCACCAGGCCGAGCTGGAGCATCGGTCGCTGATCAACAACTACCGCCAACTGGTGGAACATGGACGCGATGGCGTCCTCATCGTGCAGAACGGACAGGTGCGGTATGCGAACCCGGCCGCCGAGCTTCTGTTGGGCGTCTGGACGGCTGGCTCGTTGGTCGGACGATCGATCGGATCGCTTTTCCCCATGGCGGCGGAGACACTGGTGAACGAGGTCCTGGCCGGTCAGCGTCCCGGTCCCGCAGCCCTGCGACCAGGTGCCGACCCCGCGGCACCGGAGCTTTCGGTCCATGCCGTTTCCGCGTACCATGACGGTCGTCCGTCTGTGCAACTCACCCTCCATGACCCCGGACCGCAGCAACGTCTCGCAGAGGAGCGCCTGCGGTCCAGGGTCGCCGAGGAGGTGAACCAGGTCCTTCGGGAGGAGATCATCGGGCACCGGCTCACACAAGAGGAATTGCGCCGCAGCAAACGGTTCGCGCGGAGTCTTGTCGACAGCTCCCTCGACATGATCATCGCAGTGGGAAAGGAAGGCACCATCACCGAGTTCAATCCGGCCGCCATGGTCAAATTCGGTTATGAGGCCGAAGAGGTCCTGGGCAAGGACTCGCGGATCCTGTATGCCAGCGCACAGGAACACGACCGAATCCAGGAGGAGCTGGACACGCACGGGGCGTTCTCCGGGGATGTGCGCAACGTGGACCGCAACGGCAATGGCTTCACCTCGTTCCTCGCCGCGTCCCGCTTGTTCGATGAGGACGGAAAGCTGCTGGGCAGCATGGGTGTGAGCCGTGACATCACCCACATGAGACGGGACGAAATGGCCTTGCGCGCCAGCGAAGAGCGTTACCGCGACCTGTTCGAGCATGCCACCGACCTCATCCAAAGCGTGGACCTTGATGGCCGTTTCGAATACGTGAACACGGCCTGGCGCAGGGTCCTTGGGTATACCGAGCAGGAACTGAAAAGCCTTACCATCTGGGACATTATCACGCCTGAGGAACAGGGACATTGCCGACGGCTGTTCGATCAGGTGTTCGCGGGTGGTGTGCCAGAGCAGGTCCGCACTGTCTTCATGACGAAAGCCGGACGTCGGGTCATCGTTGAGGGCAATACCAACGCGCGCATCGTGGACGGCAGGCCGGTGGCCACGCGCAGCATCTTCAGGGACGTGACCAGCGTCGTTGAGGCTCAGGCCACGGTGCACCAGCACGAGGCCAAGCTCAGGGCGTTGTTCGAAAGCAGCGAGCACATGTTCTGGACCGTTGACCGTCGGGTGGCCCTCACCAGCTTCAACAGGGGATACGCGAACATGGTGGAACGCCTCTATGGCACTCGCCCGGAGCTGAACATTGACCAGCGCCTTCCACGGAAACGGTTCGCGTCCGATGCGTATCACCATTTTTGGGAGGAGAAGTATGTCGAGGCCTTTAATGGCAAGGCGTTGCGCTTCGAGACTGACGTGATGGACATGGCGGGCGACCGTGTCTGCAATGAGATCTTCCTGAGCCCTGTCTTCAATGCGGAAGGCCAGGTGCAGGAGGTGTTCGGCGTGGGGCATGAGGTCACCGAACAGAAGGAGGCGGAAGAGATGGTGCGTGCGCAAGCCGCCAGGCTCGCCGCCATCTTCGAGAACAGCGCCAACATGATGATCTGGACGCTGGACCACGACCTGCGGATCACGTCGAGCAATGAGCACTTCCGCACTTCCGCGCTGAGGAGCATGGGGGCCCGGTTCGAGGTCGGCGATGAGCTCATCGGACCCCTGCTGAAGCGTGCAGCCGACCAGCGCTATACGGCGGTGGTCTCCCGGTATCGGGCGGCGCTGGATGGACAGCCCCAGCAGTTCGAAGTGGAGCTGCGCAACCGCGCGGGCCGGTCCCTGTGGGTCGAGAATTTCCTCAATCCGATCGTGGTGGACGGCCGCGTGGTGGAGATCAGCTGCCTGGCCTATGGCATTACGGACAAGAAGGAGGGTCAGCAGAAGTTGTTGGAAAGCCTGCACGAGAAGGAGGTGTTGCTGAAAGAGGTCCACCACCGTGTGAAGAACAACCTGCAGATCATCAGCAGCATCCTGAACCTGCAGAGCGCATACGTGGACAAGGACCCGCGGATGCTTGAGCTTTTACGTGACAGCCAGGACCGCATCCGCAGCATGTCCTTCATCCACGAGAGCCTCTACCAGAACAAGAACTTCAGCAGCATCGACCTGGCGGACTACATCGACGGACTTAGCCGCAACCTCATGCTCAGCTATAGCCTCTCCGGGCGCGTAGCCCTGGAAAAGGACCTGCACGCGGTGGAGCTCGGGCTTGACCAGGCAATTCCCTGCGGCCTTATCCTCAATGAGCTGATCAGCAACGCGCTGAAGCACGCCTTCCCCGAAGGCGGCGCAGGTACCATCCGCATCGCCTTGGGCGCCGCAGGAAGCACCGTTCGCATCTCCGTGAGCGATGATGGCAAGGGACTGCCACAAGGCTTCGATGAGGAGCGCGATGCCAACCTCGGCCTGCAGCTGGTGCATACGCTCATCGGGCAACTCGATGGCACCATTGAACCAATCAATGGTCCCGGCGTGGGCTATTTGATTACTTTTGAACAACAACTGAAGTGAGGCGGCAATGGCGCAGACCAACGTTCTGGTGGTAGAGGATGAGAGCATCGTAAGCAAGGACATTCAGCACAGCCTGAAGAAGCTTGGTTACAATGTTGTCGGTGCTGCGGCCACGGGCGAGCAGGCCGTGAAGCTGGCCATGGAGACCCAGCCCGACATCATCCTGATGGACATCATGCTCAAGGGTGAGATGAACGGCATCGAAGCGGCCACCCAGATCCGTACCGAGACCAACATCCCGGTGATCTTCCTCACGGCCTATGCCGACGAGAGCACGTTGAACAGGGCCAAGGTCACACAGCCCTACGGATACATCATCAAGCCGTTCAAGGAGATCGACATCCACACGTCGATCGAAATGGCGCTCTATAAGCACAAGAAGGAGGCCGAGGTGCTGAAGGAACGGGACTTGCTCTTCAACCTCGTGGAAGGCCAGGGCGCTACCAAGGACCTCCTGTTCGTGAAGAGCAACAGCCGCCTGGTGAAGCTCAAGATGAGCGACATCTACTATGTTGAGGCGCTGAAGGATTACGTGGTGATCAATACGCTGAACACCCGGTACACCATCCACAGCACCATGAAGGATATCGAGGCGAAGTTGCAGGACAACGACTTCCTGCGCGTGCACCGGTCCTTCATCGTTCGCATTGACAAGATCGTGGCCATCGAGCAGCCCAACCTGATCCTGGAGAACGACAAGAAGGTCATTCCGATCGGCGGCAGCTACAAAGACGACCTGGCCAGGCGCCTGAACCTGGTCTGATCTACCGCCTTTTCTTCTTTCCCAACGACCTCCTGCTTCGTTCCCGTGACGAGGCCTCCGCCTTCTTGCGGTCCGGTCGGGCGCGATCCACGGATGGCCGGGTCTCGCTCCACCCGCCGATCGGCTGTCCAGCGCCCTTGGCCGCGCCCTTTTCGACGAGCACCAGCTCCACGGTCCGCTTGTCCATGTCCACGGCGCGGATCTTCACGGTGAGCTCCTGGCCCAGCTGGAATTTATGGCCCGTACGCTGCCCGATCACACTATAGCGTTCCTGGTCGAACTTGTACAGGTCGCCAGGGAGGTCACGCAACGAAAGCATGCCCTCGCACTTGTTCACGCGCAGCTCCACGTAGATGCCCCAGCTGGTGAGCCCGCTGATGATGCCCTCGAAGGTCTCACCGATGCGGGCCAACAGGTACTCCGCCTGCTTGTACTTGATGCTGGCGCGCTCCGCATCGCTGGCGCGCTTCTCCATGTTGCTGCTGTGCTTGCAGCTCAACTCCAGTTTCCCTTGGTCCAGGTGCTTGCCCCCCGCCAGGTAGTGGGCCATGGCGCGGTGTACCAACAGGTCGGGGTAGCGGCGGATGGGGGAGGTGAAGTGCGTGTAGTGCTCAAAGGCCAATCCGTAGTGGCCGATGTTCTCGGTGCTGTAAATGGCCTTCGCCATGCTGCGGATCGTGAACTGCTTGATGATCTTCTCCTCCTCCAGCCCCTTGATGGAGGTCAACAGGCGGTTGATGGCATGCGGCAGGTCGTCCTCGCGGTTCACCGTGAGCTCGTGGCCGAAGCTCTTGGCCAGTGAACGCAGCTGGGCCACTTTTTCGGGATCGGGCAGGTCGTGGATGCGGTAAACGAAGGGCGGAACGCCGCCTTTTTTTTGCTTGCCCACCCAGGCCGCCACGCGCTTGTTGGCCAGCAGCATGAACTCCTCGATCAGCCAGTTCGCAGGCCCCATCACCTTTTCGTACACACCAAGGGGGGCGCCCTTCTCATCCAGCTTGAACTTCACCTCGTTGCCGCCGATCTCCAGCGCGCCGTTCGCGATCCGCTCTTTGCGCATGATCTGCGATAGGGCGTGAAGGGTCAACACTTCGTGTTTGTAGTCGCCCTCGCCACCGTCAATGATCGCTTGGGCTTCCGCATAAGCGAAGCGACGACGGGAGCGCATCACCGTGCGGCCGAACCACTCCTGTTTCACCCGCGCCTTCTCGTCCATCTCGAAGATGGCGCTGAAGCTGAGCTTGTCGGTGTTCGGATTGAGCGAGCAGAGATCGTTGCTCAGCTTTTCGGGCAACATCGGCACGACGCGGTCCACGAGGTAGACGCTGGTGGCGCGTGCGGCGGCTTCCATATCGATCACCGTTCCCGGCCGCACGTAATGGCTGACGTCCGCGATGTGGATGCCGACCTCCCAGTTCCCGTTCTCCAGCCGCTTCAGGCTCAGCGCATCGTCCAGGTCCTTGGCGTCGTCCGGGTCGATGGTGAGGGTGGGGGTTTCCCGCATGTCGCGGCGCGTTGCGAACTCTTCGGGCGTGCAGCCGTCGGCGATCTTTTCGCTGGCCTTGATCACGCTTTCGGGGAATTCCAGGGGCAGCCCGAACTCCGCGAGGATCGCGTGCATTTCCACGAAATGGTCCCCGGCGCGGCCCAGGACGCGCACCACCCGCCCGCGCGGAAGCTCACGCGCATCTTTCCATTCCGCCAGTTCGATGATGGCCTTATCCCCTTCGCGGGCCTCCTTGGAATCCGCCGCCGGGATCAGGAAGGGCCGTTGCACGCGCTGGTCGTCCGCCACGAGCACCAAGCGGCCCTGTTGCTTGTGGATGGCCCCCACGAATTCGGTGCGTCGGCGTTGGATCACTTCCAGCACGCGTCCTTCAGGCCTGGAGCCACGGCCCCCTCCGATGTGCACCCGGACCCGATCGCCATGCAGCGCCATGCCCACATTGCCCGGGTGGATGTAGACGTCCTCCCCGCTGTCGTCCCCTTCCAACCTTACGTAACCACCCCCGCTACCGATGATGTCGATGGTGCCTTCGGACTCCGAGCGTTTCTGGTCGCTGATGTAGCGGCCCTTTTTGCCGGTCCGGATCCGCCCTGCGTCCAACAGGGCATCAATGGCGTCGAAAACCACGTAGCGTTGGTCTTTTTCGCGGATGCCGAGCTGAAGGGCGATCTGCTGACTGGTGACCCCGGCATGGCCGGCTTTTCGGACGGCGGCAAGGACGTCCTGTTCGATGGTGGAGGGCTTAGGGGAGGGGCCGCGTTTGCTGGACATGGACGACGAAGGTCGCACAAAGGGAGAATGCCTAAAGCAGAGCTTCACCAACGATCGTTGATAACCTACGGGGGATCACTACATTTGCACCCCCTTTCGCCCGCCCGGTGGGTCGGCAGGGGGCCGAGCACCTGGATCGCCATGTACGAAAGCGCCAAGATCTTCAGCGGGACCGCTACCCGGTACCTGGCCGACAAGATCGCCGCCAACAGCGGTGAACGCCTCGGTGAAGTGACCGTGAGCCGCTTCAGCGACGGGGAATTCCAACCCAGTTTCGAGGAAACGGTGCGTGGCGAACTGGTCTTCATCGTACAGAGCACCTTCCCGCCCAGCGACAACCTTTTCGAGCTGTTGATGATGGTGGATGCCGCGAAGCGCGCCAGTGCGAAGCGCATTGTGGCCGTCATGCCTTATTTCGGCTTCGCCCGCCAGGATCGCAAAGACAAGCCCCGCGTGAGCATCGGGGCGAAGCTGGTGGCGAACATGCTGACGGCCGCTGGGGTGGACCGCATCATGACGATGGACCTGCATGCGGACCAGATCCAGGGCTTCTTCGAAGTTCCGGTGGACCACTTGTTCGCCAGCAGCATTTTCCTGCCCCACATCAAGGAGATGGGACTGCCCAACCTGTTGATGGCCGCCCCTGACACCGGAGGCACCAAGCGCGCCAACGCCTACGCCAAGCACCTCGGCGTGGACATGGCCATCTGCTACAAGCAGCGTAAAGTGGCCAACCAGGTGGAGAGCATGACCGTGATCGGCGATGTGCGCGGAAAGGACGTGGTGCTCGTGGACGACATGGTCGATACGGCAGGAACGCTGACAAAGGCTGCCGAAATGATGATGGAGCAGGGCGCCACCAGTGTTCGTGCGGTGTGCACACATGCGGTGCTGAGCGGCGATGCCTGTGCCCGCATTGAGCGCAGCGCGCTCACAGAGCTCATCGTCACCGATACGATACCCATCAGCGAGGCCAAGCGGGAGCTCACCAACAAGATCAAGCAGCTCTCCGTGGCCCAGCTCTTTGCCGATGTGATCAAGCGCGTGCGCAACCACGAGAGCATCAGCAGCCACTTCATTATTGCATAACACCCAAGACGGTCATGAAAAAGGTAGAACTCAACGGTAGCCTGCGCACGGTCCAGGGCTCCAAGGGCGCCGCCCAACTGCGTCGCAACAAGCGCGTACCGTGCGTGCTCTACGGCGGTGAGAGCCCCATCCACCTGAGCGTGGAGGAGGCCCCGCTGAACAAAGTGGTCCACACCCCCGAGGTGCACCAGCTGGAGATCAACATCGATGGCCGTAAGGTCCTGGCTCTGGTGCAGGACACGCAGTTCCATCCGGTGAGCGATCGTCTGCTGCACGTGGACTTCATTGAGATGAGCGAAGTGAAGGAGACCAAGCTGACGCTGACCCTGCGCCTCATGGGCCAGAGCCCCGGTGTACGCAAAGGAGGCAAGCTGACCCAGCCCCTGCGCAAGCTGCGGGTGAAGGGCCTGCCTACGGCGCTTCCCGAGCACCTTGAGCTCGATATCAACACCCTCGACCTGAACGACAGCGTGCGCGTGAGCGACCTGAAGTACAACGGGTTGACCATCCTGGAGCGACCGGACGATGTGGTGGTGGCGGTGAAGATGCCGAAGAAGGTGGAGGAGGCTGCCGCTGTTGCCGGTGCGCCTGCTGCTGCCGGTGCCGCTCCCGCCAAAGGAGCTGCTCCTGCCAAGGCCGAGGCCAAGCCCGCTGCCAAGAAGTGATCATCCGGGACACTGGTCCCCATTCTGTGACAGTGAACGGACCCTCGGCATCGTCGGGGGTCCGTTCCTTTGGTGTACCCCATGAAATACCTGATCATCGGCCTGGGCAATCCAGGGCCTGAGTATGAAGGCTCCCGGCACAACATCGGCTTTCAGGTGCTGGACGCTCTGGCCGCAGCCGCAGGCGTCGCGTTCGCCCCGGACCGCTATGCCGACCGGGCCGAACTGCGGCACAAGGGCCGCACCCTGATCCTGTTGAAACCGTCCACGTTCATGAACTTGAGCGGCAAGGCCGTGCGCTATTGGATGGAGCAGGAGAAGGTCATCAGTGAGCGCGTACTGGTCATAACGGACGACCTGGCGTTGCCGTTCGGCAAGATCAGATTGCGCGCCAGCGGCGGTGCGGGAGGGCACAACGGGCTGACGAGCATCATCGATCTGATCGGTACGGAAACATTCCCAAGGCTACGCTTCGGAATCGGCAGCGCGTTCCCCAAAGGGCGCCAGGCCGATTTTGTCCTGAGCCCTTGGAACAAAGAAGAGCGCGCAGCCTTGGAGGAGCGGTTGAAGCTGTGCGGTGAGGCCGTGCTCGACTTCGGGCTCATGGGGATAGGACATGCCATGAACACCTTCAACACCCGCTGAACAAGTGCTGGTACCGCGCGTTATCTTTCGCCCGTCAACCAGTCCACCACCATGCTGAGCAAGAAGATCGAAGCGGCCCTGAACGGCCAGGTGTCCATAGAGGCCAGCAGCAGCCAAGCCTATTTGGCCATGGCCTCCTGGGCCGAGAACCAGGGCCTCAGCGGAACGGCCGCCTTCCTTTACCGCCATAGTGACGAAGAGCGTCTGCACATGTTGAAGCTTGTGAAGTTCATCAACGAACGCGGCGGAAAGGCCGTGATCCCTGCGCTGAAACAACCTGCGACGAATTTCAAGTCCATCACCGACATCTTCCAGGCCCTGTTGCACCACGAAACGAAAGTGACCCAGGAGATCAACGGGGTCGTGGATACCTGCCTGAAGGAAAAGGACTACACCACGCACAACTTCATGCAGTGGTATGTGGGCGAACAGATCGAGGAAGAGGCCCTGGCCCGGACCCTGATCGACAAGCTCAACCTGATCGGGAATGACAAGGGAGGGCTCTACCTCTTCGATCGCGACCTTCAGGGCACGACCGGCGGAAGCAAGGACGGCGGCAAGGCCTGAGTTCCCCTACCAGCGCCAGTCGCCTCCGATCCGGAGCTTTTCCTCAAGCCCTTCCGAGATCATCCGGGCCTTCAATTGCTCTTCGGTGAACGTCGGCGGTAGTGCCTCGGCATCCGCCAGCAAGGCCATGAACATGCCTACGAAGCGCACATTGTCGACCATGGCCTGCGGGTCCACCAGGTGAATGTCGTCGCAGCTGCTGTGGTAGCAGCCATAGACATGGCTTCCCAGGTCGCTCTGTGGACTGATCACCGGCACCCCGGCAAGCATGAAGGGCTGGTGGTCGCTGTGCAACCCGGCGCCCGTGCTGGTGCGCCCGGCGAAAGCCGCACTGTCCACGGTGCGGATCTCGGCATTGAAGCGCTCCACCACCTGCTCCCAACCGTTCGGTCCGGTCACATTGAATCCCTGGGGGTGCCCGGTCATGTCCATGTTCACCATGCAGCGGATGTTCGCCAGCTCGCCGGTGCTGCGGTAGTGGTCCACCAAGGCCCGTGAACCGAGCAGGCCCTGCTCCTCGCCCATGAACAGCACGAAGCGGATGGTTCGTCGCGGACGGAGGCCGCTCACCGTCAGGCATCGGGCCATGTCCAGGATGCTGAAGGACCCCAGCCCATTGTCCGTTGCTCCCGTGGCCAGGTCCCAGCAATCCAGGTGGCCACCGACGATCACCACCTCTTGCGCAAGGTCGCTGCCCGGGATCTCGGCGATCACATTGCGGGCGGTCACCAGGTCGCTGTGGTTGGTCATGTTCAAGTGGGCCCGGACCGGTCGCCCCTGTTCAAGCCAACGCCGCAGGATGGCGCCGTCCTCGCTGCTGATGCAGGCCGCAGGGACGGGGATGAGCTCGCCGCTCACCGAAGCGGTACCGGTAAGCAGCACATGGCCGGCCACGTTGTTCACGAAGAGGATCCCGGCCGCACCAGCATGGATCGCAAGCGCGGTCTTCTCGGAACGGTGCAGGTTGCCCGCATCCTTCGGGGCGTCGACCAGTCCGAGGTTCACCAGGACGAGGCGCCCCCTCACCTGCCCCGCGAGCCGGTCGTGATCGGCCTGCAGGCCGTTGCCTAGGTCGAGGAGCGGGGCTTCGACCGATGCCGCCACTGGCGAGTGGGCCAGAGCAACGCAGTCCGGCCGGTAGGTGCTGTCGCGGGAGGCAAGCTCAAGGCCCACTGAATCGCGCTGCCAGGCCCGGGCCTCGAAGGGGAAGTACGAGACCCCGGCCAGTCCGGAGGCGCGGAACAGGCTGTCCGCCATTGCTTCGGCCCGCGCGCCATGGCTTGTGCCGGTAAGGCGATGTCCCACATGGGTGGCGCTCCACACCAGCCAATCGTACCCCTGTGGAGCATGTGTCGCAGCCTGCTCGATGGCTTGGAGCTTGGGCTCCACCAAGGACTGTGAGTGAACAACAGCGTGTGAACAGATGAGCGTCGACGCAAGCCCCCAGCCCCTGAGCATGCGCCTACTTTGCCTTGTGTTGAGGTGGTTCGGCATGGGATCGGAGAATGGGCGTGGTCCGTCCGTAACGGCGTGCTCCAAAAGTAGGTCGCTCGCGATGTGGTGCCCACCCCTGTCCGGACTTCTTCTGTTGTGCGCGCTCCCGTTGCTACTGGGGGCCACCGACCCGCGTGAAGCGGACAAGGACACGGCAGCCATGGTGCAGGCCAGCTACATCTACAACATCGCGAAACTGGTGGAATGGAAGGATCCCGCATTGAAGAGCGGGAACTTCAAGATCGGGGTCATCGGCAGCACGAACCTGTATCAGGAGTTGATCAAGAAGTACGCCACGAAGAGCATCGGCAAACAACCCATTGAGGTATTGAAGCTGCCACGTTCGGCGGAAGTGGAGCCCTGCCACATGCTCTTCGTAAGCCAGGCCGACCTGAGCATCATGGACGCGCTCAACAAGAAGCTCAAAGGCCGATCCACCCTGCTCATCACCGAATACGACGGGGCTCTTGAGGATGGCAGTGTGGTGAATTTCGTGCGTGTGGAGAACACGCTGAAGTATGAGATCAGTGTGGTGAACGCCGCACAGCACAAGCTGGAGGTCGGAACCACCTTGACCAATCTGGCCTATTTCGTGGCGAAATGAAACGCCTGCGCCATCATATCACCGCCGTCCTGCTCTGCTGTTGGGCAGCAACGGCCATGGCGCAGCCGGATGCGCTGGTCAACGCGAACCGCAAGTACCAGGCGGGCGACCTGGCCGGAGCGCGCGTGTTGTTGGATGCGGCGGTCCAAGGTCCTGACCACGCGCGTGCCCCGGAAGCCTGGGTGCTTCGAGGATTCGTTTACAAGGACCTGTTCAAGCAGGCCCCACAGGGTCCAGAGGCGGGTGCCCTGCGGCAGGAAGCACTGAACAGCCTGTACATCAGCACCGAGCTTGATACGGCGCGCGAGTTCAGCCAAAGCAGTTTGCAGGCCTATGATTTTCTGGCCAAGACGCTTTACAATGATGCTGCGCGCGCACTGAACGAGCTTGACCAGGAAAAGGCCCAAGCCGACTACAGCCGATACAAGGAAGCTGTTCTTCGCCTGGACCCGGGAAGAGACCTGAGCGAACGCGATATTGAGTTCAACAACGCCCTTGGGACCGTGTATACCAAGCGGTTCAACCTGGCCCGGGAGCAGGAGGAGTGGTTCGACCAGGCGGTACAGACCTACCGCCACGTGCTGGAGCTGGACCCCGGGAATTATGGTGCCAATTACAACCTGGCCACCTTGTTCTACAATCGCGGGGTCTACAACATCCAGCGTGTGAGCGCGGAGAATGACATTCCCAGCCTGCAGCGGATCCAGGAGGTGAGCCGCGACCTCTTCATGGAGGCCTTGCCGTACATGTTGAAGGCGTTCGATATGAACGCCACACGGCGGGAGACCCTGTTGGGCCTGGAGGGCATTTACTACAGCCTGCAGGACGAACGCCAGAGCGATCATTACAGACAGTTGTATGAAGCGCTGGACGCGGAACCGACCCCCGATAAGTAGCCGATGCGTTTCCGCATGACCATAGGAAGGAAGATCGGCATGGGCTTCGGCCTGTTCATCTTCTTCGCCATGCTGGTCGTCTTCCTGACGAACCGCACCCTGGAACGCAGCCGAGCGATCAATGACCAGATCAACCAGGTCTATTCCCCCAGCGTGGACGCCCTGGTCGAACTGCGCAACGTGCTGGTCAATGCCCACATGCTCATCAAGAATTGGGCACAGGTGGAAAGCATCCCGGACGCCCCCGAGAAAACAGCCCTGGTAGCGCTCACCACACGGGACCTGCCGATCATCATGGACCGGATCGACACCCTTTCCTCCCACTGGGGAAAGGAGGAGGTGGCGTTGCTGAACCGGACCACGACGGAAATGCAGGAACTGTTCAACATGCATGACCGGATCAAAGAGCTGTTGCCCGATATGGCGAGCTATAGCGACGCACTGGTCTGGACCGAACGAAGTGACCTGGCCGAGGAGGGCGGCCCCCTTGATGAGCAGACCGAAAAGGTGCTGAACGACCTGGACGTATTGCTCAAGCTGCAGGAGACCAAGCGCCAGCAGCTCAGTGGGAGCATGATCCGAAGCTTCGACTCGCTCAAGTTCTTCGTCCTCTACCTCGGCACCGGACTGCTGGTCATCGGGACCTTTATTGCTTTCCTCATCATCCGGGGCATCGTGCGACCGGTCCAGCGCCTGCGCAGTATTTTGCTCAGCCTGGGCCGGGGGGTGTTCCCCCGTTCACGCATACCGGACCGCAACGACGAGATCGGCGAGATGACCAAAGCCCTGATGGGCTTGATCGATGGCCTGAAACGCACCACGGACTTCAGCCATGCCGTGGCCGCCGGGGATTTTCAAGCGGAGTACCGGCCGCTCAGTGAGGAGGATGTGTTGGGCCATGCCCTGTTGAAGATGCGCGAGGAGCTTGGGGAACGGGAACGAGTGCTTGAGCAGAAGGTGTCGGAACGAACGGAGGAAATGGTCCGCCAAAAGGAGGAGGTCGAGCGCCAAAGCCGGAAAGTGGTGGAGCTCTACAAGAACGTCACGGACAGCATCCGCTACGCCAAGCGTCTACAGGAGTCCATCCTCCCCCCCGAACGACGGATCAAGGAACTGTTGCCGGAGAGCTTCGTGTTCTATCGCCCCAAGGACATCGTTAGCGGTGATTTCTACTGGTTCGACCGGGTGGGCGAGAAGGTCGTTTTCGCGGCCGTGGATTGCACCGGCCACGGTGTTCCCGGTGCGTTCATGAGCCTCGTGGGGCACAATGGGCTTAACCAGGCCGTGAGGGAACATGGACTGGTCCGACCCAGCGAGGTGTTGCGGGACCTCAACCGGAGGGCCTTCGAGGCTTTGCACAAGGACCGGGATCAATTCGTGCGCGACGGGATGGACATGGCCCTGTGCACACTTGATCCGGGAGACCTCATGCTGGAGTATTCCGGGGCCAATTGCCCCTTGTACCTGGTGCGCAACGGCCAGGTGTTGCAGTACGCTCCGGACAAGATGCCGATCGGTGGCTTCGAGCTGCAAGGCAAGGCGTTCACGGACCACCGCATTCAGCTTCAGAAAGGGGATGTGGTGTACATCTTCTCCGATGGGTACGCGGACCAGTTCGGTGGTCCGCGCGGAAAGAAATTCCTCTATCGGCGATTCCGTGAGCTCTTGGTGGAGATCCACGGCATGCCCATGGAACGGCAGAAGATCATGCTGCTCGAGGCCCTCAATCAATGGAAGGGCGCGCATGAGCAAGTGGACGACATCCTCGTGATCGGGATGCGGGCCTGACGTGTCCCCATGAAAAAAGCCCGTCAGCGACGGGCTTTAAACCGCTGATAGTTCCGGTCAAACGGACCAGGCCGGCATATCGCTCACGGTGTTGTTCAACGGGTTCATGCACATGACCGGCACCATGGGCTCGTTGGTGATGACCTCCTGCTCGTTGTGGATGCCCAGCGCGCCGAAGATGCTGTTCTGAAGCATGTTCACGATCGCGATCAGGTCGGCATCCACCTTCACCGCGTAGCGTATCAAGCCCTTCACGAAATCGTCGCTGCCCGTATCAAGGATCGTCGATTCATGTTCCACACCCCGTTCCCTCAGGTAGTTGTTGGCGAACTTCAGGTGGTTCATCAATTGGTTGTGGAGGAACTCATCGGTCTCCTTGGGCACCACCAAATGCACACGGCTGTTGAAGTATTGGGCCATGTCGGCCACCAGCGTCAGCTTGTGCCGCGTTTCCTTGTGCAGGTCCATGGGCACCACAATGTCGCGGTAGCCCTCTTCCTTGATGTTCCGCTCCTGCACCACGATGAACGGGACCGAACTGTTCGTGATCACCCGCAGCGCCCTGCTTCCGGTGATGAACTGCATGCCCCGCATGCCGTGCGTACCCATGATGATCAGCCCCGCCCCGAGCTCCGATGCGACCGCACCGATGTCCTCGTACACACTGCCTACCCGAACAAGGGGCGTGACCTTGATGTTGGCGCCCCATCGCTTGGCCCGACCGACCTCCATTTCAAGTTTGGTCAACGCCTCGGAGGCGTGGGACTCTTTGTCGACGATGTGCAGGAGACAGACCTCCGCAGCGGTGCGCTCGGCGAGCTTCATCGCATGGTTCATGGCGCAATCGGCCACCTTGGTGAAGTCCGTAGGGACCAGGATCGTACGCTTCTTCTCGTGGCTCATTATGCTCTCGTTGTGCCCTTGGGCGGCTAAAGGTAATTGGAAGCCCCGGCCTCTCGGGAGGACCCAGCAACAAGAGGGATGCTCCGTTGCACAAACGACAGCAAACGCCTGTAATCGACTGTAAATGACAACTGCCCGAATGCCCCGGCAGCACCACCGGTCCTTTGCGACGGTCAACGAGAAAACACAACAAACACACTACGACCATGGAAACGATGAAGCGGAACAATGTGCAGCTGTTGGGCAACCTGGGCAACGACCCGGACGTGAAGGAGGTGAAGGCAGGGCGACGCATGGCCCGGATCAGCGTGGCGACGAACGAGCGTTGGAAGGATGCCAGCGGCCAGTGGAAAGAGGATGTGCAATGGCACCCCGTGGTGGCCTGGGGCAAGCAGGCGGAGCTGGTGGCCGAGCAATTGCGCAAGGGCAGCAGGGTGGCCCTGGAGGGGCGCTTGGTGCACCGCAGCTACGAGGCCAAGGACGGGCAGAAGCGCTACGTCACGGAAGTGGTGCTCAGCACATTCAAAATGGTGAACGCTGAGGTGGAGGAGCCGGCGGGTTGAGGAGAAGGTCCACCTCGGAAAGCGAAGGGCGATGGTGATCCATCGCCCTTCGTGTATTCGGTCATCGCTTCACGATCCGGATGGACCTGTCCCGCTCGCCACCGAACGAGCGAAGCACATACAAGCCTGTCGGAAGGCCGCGGGTATCCAGTGTAGCGGGCCCGCTTCCCATCACGGGGAAGGAGCGCGCTGCTCGCCCGAGGGCGTCGAACAGGACCACGGAGGAGGTGCCCGGAGGCATCCCCTCCACGCGGAGCGCCTCTTCGAAGGGCATGGGCCAGGCCCGCAACAAGGAGCCCTCCGCGCTTTCGGTGATCCCTGTAAGCGCGACGAAGACCGGTGTGCAGACCGTGGTCGTACAGGTGTCCGCGGCCAGCGGCCCCCAAAGGGCCACGGTCTCGCAAACGGTATAGTATCCGCCGTCCAGGTAGGTGTGGTAGGCAACCTGCCCGCTGCCGGTGGAGCCGTCACCGAAATCCCAGGAGATCGCGTAGTTCATGCCTGAGGTTACGGAGGTGTCGAGGACGCCCACCGTGTTGTCGATCAGCGCCAGGAAAAAGCCGGCCTGCAGCAGGGTGCTGCACGGAACGCTACCGGGCCCCAGGTAGAGCCATTTGCACTTGGTGGCAGCACACACGCTGTAGGGCGGTGCGGCGGTCACGGTCAGGCAGACCTCGTAGGGCCCATTGCCCCCGAAGGTGTGCGTCGGGGTCTGTCCGGTCTGCGGCGCCGAGCCATCACCGAAGGTCCAAGCATACGTGTCAATGGGTCCTGCGAAGGCGCTGATCTCTTCGAACGTGACAGCGTTTCCCTGCACAGAGGTGATGGTGAAGTCCGGGATCAGCGTGGCACAAATGCTGTCGGCATAGATGGTCACGAGCTTGCACGCCGTGGTGCTGCAGGCCTGCAGCTGCTGGTCCAACGCCTCCACCGTGAGGCATACCGGATATTGGCCAGGGACGAAGTACTGTTCGGTGAAGCTGGGGAATGGGTTGCTGGATGGCCCGAGGTTGAAGTAGCTCCAGGCCACACCGGTGATGGTCACGTCGCCGGTGTCGATGTCCGCGGTGTAGGTGTAGGACATGGTGCCATTGTCCACCACGGTGAAGTCCACGACCAGGGAGGTGTCGCACGGAGGTCCGGAGGCGCGAAGCCCCAGGTCGAACAGCTGTGCATGGGCCAACGGCCCACCGAACAGACCGAAGGCACAGAACAGGATGCTGAGCGGGTGCTGGTTCACGGGATCTTGGTAAAGGTGTAGCTCACGCGCAGCCGCAGACCGAGCCGTTCCGGCAGCATGTGAGGAGCATCGCCATTCCCCCAGGTGCTGAGGCCGCGCATATAGGAAGGGGTCGCCCACAACCCCCAATGCTCATTCAAGGCGAATCCCAGGTCCGCACCGATCAGCGCGGTCAGTGTCGTTGCATAACGCGCATCGTATCCGGCTTCGGAAAGATCCACGGCGACAAGGGCCGTGTCGGACGAGCCATCCAGCGTGTAGCCATCGCGCATGGTCATGAATTCGGTGCCCAGTCCGAGCCTTGGGCCGAAGGTCCAGCGCCGTTGCGTGGCATGCCAATAGCCCTCCGCCGAAACACGGACGACGGAGAACCGGTTGGTCGCATTGGTCTGCTTCTGCTGCGTGGCATAGGTGGGCACAGTGTCCACGTCGCTCACGAACACCAGGGTGTCCAGTGTCACCAGGTAGGGGAAATACTGCTCTCCGGCCTGCACGGTCGAAGGACCGGTGAAGCGGAAGGATTGCTCGGAAGCCTCGTACGCGGTGCCGAGGGACACGCCGAGACCGCTACGCCACGAGCGTCCGGCGAGCGCCCCGATGCTCCACGCATAGTGCGGCACTTCCGTGTCGTTCAGGCCGTTCACCAGCTGTTCATCCGTTCCGTACCAGGTCCGTCGCTCATCGCAACGGCCCACCTCAAGGGCCACCCACCAGTCGGCGTTCGGCAGCACATAAGGGGCTGGGTTTTCCTTCGTTCGAAGACCGTTCTGCTTGACGGGCATGGTGGTCACTAGAGGGATGAGCGGCACAAGCCGGTCCAGGTGGTCCGCCGAGGCCCGCGGATCCGCCTTGGTCCGTGGGTTCAGCGCTCCGGGCGCCACAACGGCCAATGCTGGCGCGCTGCCGGATCCGACGCCACTGATGTCCCGTTTTCCTGCGCCGGTGGCGGCGTTCCTGGTGGCACCGTCCACCGGATCGCCGGGTTCGGGCTGGCGGCTGGCGGCTGCGTTCCCGGCCCCAGCGGGGAGGCTCATCTCCCGAGCTTCATCGGCGGGCAGGGCCTCGCTGTTCGCGATGGATCGGCCGGTAATGGCCGCGGTCGTGTCAGCGGCTGCCGCGGTTCCGACCTCGGCGACGAGGGTAGGGGAGGATGCGGCGCTGCTGGAACCGCCAACGTTCACGGTCGCGTTCGGGGTCCTGCTCACGGAGAACCACACGGCAGAGGCTACACCCATGACCACCAAAGTGGCCACAAGCCAGCCCCAATAGCCGCTGCGGCGCTTCGCCCGTTCGCGGACTATGCCCTCCCACACCGCTGTTGGCGGGGTCACTTCCGCATCGTGCAGGGTGCGGCTGAAGAGCTCGTCAATGGGATGTCTTTCGCTCATGTTCGTTCACTACGTCTTTTCCCAAGCGCGCTTGCAACATGCGCCGGGCTTTGGATAACTGGCTGCGCGAGGTGCTCTCGCCACAGCCCAACAGCGTTGCGATCTCCCCGTGGTCGAAACCCTCGATCGCGAACAGGTTGAACACCAACCGGTAGCCATCGGGAAGGCCTTCCACCAGCTTCAGCAACTCCGCCTCCCCGAGGTGCTCAACGGCCAACGGCGCAACAGGTTCGTCGGGCACCTGCTCCAGGCCGAATTTTTCGTTCTGGAAGGCCTTCTTGCGATAGGTGTTGATACAGGTGGTGACCATGATCCGGCGGACCCACCCCTCCAGGCTACCCTCCAGGCGGAAGGTGCCCAGCTTGTCGAATACGCGGATGAAGCCTTCCTGCATCAGGTCCTGGGCTTCCAGCTGGTGCCGGGCATAGCGGAGACACACAGCGTACATACGCCGTGCGAATCGGGCATAGAGCGCCTCCTGGCACCTCCGATCCTCGCGCCGGCAACCCTCCACCAGCTCGCGTTCCGTCAGTTCTCGCACTTCGCAATGGCCTTTCCAGCAACAAGACACGTGGAACGGTGCTCCGCGCTGCCTGACCGGACCGGCTGCCACAAGCTACGTGAAAAGCGTTGTCCCGCGCGGCATACAGCGCGACCTAGTACCGCCGTTAGGCGTAAAGCAAACGGTCGCAAACGCCTGTGAACGATTACAAATGACTACTGGCCGAATGTCCCTCGACCACCGCTCCTCCTTTGCATCGTCAATGGCAACAACGCCAGGAACAGCGAGAAAAAAACAAAAACCAAGTCGTCATGAATACGCTGAAGAACAAAGTGCAGTTGATCGGGAACCTGGGCTTCGACCCGGAAGTGAGGGAGATCGCCAAGGGGCGTAAGGTGGCACGGATCAGTGTGGCCACGAACGACCGGTACACGAACACCGAAGGGGAGAAGGTGACCAACACCCAGTGGCACACGGTGGTGGCCTGGGGCCGCACGGCCGAGATGGTGGAGCGCCTGATGCGGAAAGGCACCCATGTGGCCTTGGAGGGGCGCCTGGTGCACCGCAGCTACGAGGGCCGCGATGGCAGCAAGCGCTATGTCACCGAGATCGTGCTGAGCGACTTCCAGCTGCTGGCACCGAAAGCGCAGGCCGCAGCCTGAGCGCTGCCCTGTAGTAGGGGAGGCGGGCCGGTGGGAGACCATCGGCCCGCCGTGCGTTCGGGACCTACCGCCGCAACCAACCCGCGAACAGTTTCTGGAGCCGGGGCAACAGCACGAACACCATCAGCGGCACCAGCACGGCGGTCAGCACCAAGGTGCGCACTGGGATCGGCAACCGCGCGAGTTGATCCCCGAACAGCAGCATGAGCAGCGTGATCGAGGGGTAGATGGCCAGCCAGATGAGCACGGCCGTCTTCCAGCGGGGTGGGGCTTTCATGGAGGCACAAAGGTGCGCGCACGTTTGGCGGATCCTTCCGAACCTCCTACTTTTGCCGTCCCTTAACGGGAACCTTCCCTGGTAGCTCAGCTGGTTAGAGCACCTGACTGTTAATCAGGGGGTCGCTGGTTCAAGTCCAGCCCGGGGAGCGAAAGGCCTCAGCGAAATGCTGGGGCCTTTGTCGTTCAGCGCCCCGACGATCGTGCATCTTTGCCGCGCTTTTCAACCCTTTCCCATGCAGCTCGTCACCGTTGGCACCGTCGCGTTCGACAACATTGAGACCCCCTTCGGCAAGGCCGATAAGGTGGTCGGAGGCGCGGCCACCTACATCACCTTGGCGGCCTCCTTCTTCCTGGATAAGTCCGGGCTGGTGAGCGTGGTGGGCGATGACTTCCCCACGGACATGATGGATCTGATGCGGGCCAAGGGCGTGGACCTCACGGGGCTGGAGGTGCTCAAGGGCAAGGAGAGCTTCTTCTGGTCCGGGCGCTACCACTACGACATGAACACGCGCGACACCCTGGAGACGCGCCTCAACGTGCTGCTGGACCTGGACCCGACGCTTCCGGAGACCTACACGGCTGCGCCCTACGTCATGCTCGGCAACTTGGACCCGAAGGTGCAGGGCAAGGTGCTGGACCAGATGAGCGACCCCGCGCTGGTGGTGATGGACACCATGAACTTCTGGATGGACAGCGCCATGGACGAACTGAAGAAGGTGATCACCCGGGTGGACATCCTCTGTGTGAACGATGCGGAGGCCCGCCAGCTCAGCGGCCAGCACAGCCTGGTGAAGGCCGCGAACACGATCCTGGAGATGGGCCCGAAATACTTGGTGGTGAAGAAAGGGGAGCACGGAGCCCTGCTCTTCAGCGAGGACCGGGTGTTCTTCGCTCCGGCCATGCCCCTGGAGGACATCATCGACCCCACCGGCGCTGGCGACACCTTCGCTGGTGGCTTCATCGGCTACCTGGCCCGCACCCAGGACCACAGCTTCGACAACCTGAAGCGTGCCATCATCGTGGGCTCCGCCCTGGCCAGTTTCTGCTGCGAGAAGTTCGGCGTGCAACGCCTGCTGGAGATCACCCGCGAGGACATCGACGACCGCGTGCAGCAGTTCATCGACCTCGTCGACTTCGATATCGAGCTGGTGGAGGAGTGATGCGCGCGGACCATGTCTGAATTAGAGCTGGTGGATGAGTTTGCGCGTGATGGTAGCCTGTCAGACCTCACCATTGACCAACTGATCCACAGCCATCAACTTCGGGTAGCGCTGTATGACCTGCTAAGTGAGCGACCTTTGAGGGATCTGGCTATTGAGATCCTCAAGAAGTTCATTTTGTTGCGGCGGACAGATAACATGACTCTCGGTTATCAGCTCCTGAGTTATGCAGCCTGTGTACTTGCTTGCCACGGGAAGGTGGAGGATTGTTTGTTAGTGTGGGAGGCCAAGCAATGCGACTTTGACGCTTTCTGCGCCTTGGATATTCAACTAATGATGTTTGCTGGGGTCGAAGAGACCTTGACATTCCTGAGTGCGGCCCGACCGGAAGCTGCGGAGGAGGCGCTTGAGTACATCGAAAGCTGTAAAGAGGCTGGGGACTTCGAAGAGCTAGCGGAGTATTTCATCTGGGCCAAGAAGTTCTATGTGTATCACAATTGGGCGTGAGGTGCGCGCCCGCTATACCGCGAGCACGATCCGTGTCTATCAGGCTTATCAGCCAGAGATAGCCCACGCTGCATTGAGGGCGGGCCGGTTCGTGCCGCCGTTCAAGATGGACCGGATGACCTGGATCAAGCCATCATTTAATTGGATGATGTACCGATGCGGTTATGGGACCAAGGAAGGTCAGGAGGTTGTCCTCGGTATCGACATTACCCGCGAAGGATTCGAATGGGCATTGTCAAACGCGGTTCTTTCTCACTTCGATCAAGATGTCCACGAAAGCCAAGAGAGCTGGAGCGATTTGGTTCGTAAGCGCCTTGTCCGAGTCCAATGGGATCCAGAGCGTAACTGGCGTATAGAACCCATCAACGGTGTTCGTGCGATTCAGATCGGGCTCACAGGAGAGGCCGTTGAGCGGTATGTGAATGAGTGGGTGGTGGGTATGGAAGACGTGACGCCAAGAGCAAAGGAGATACATGTCGCATTGAAGTCCGGAGCCACCCCGCCCTACCTACCGGACCAAGAGGAGATTCCATATCCCTTACCGGACTCAATATTGCGGCACATCGTGCCTGCTGTTTGTTAGACGCCCCACTTCGGCAGAGAAGAGAGCCCCTCAGAAGCTCACCAGCAACTGACCCTTTTCCACGGCGGTCTTCTCCTGCGCGTGGATCTTGCTCACGGTGGCGTCACCGGGGCTCTTGATCACGTTCTCCATTTTCATGGCCTCCAGGATCAGCACGGGGTCGTTCTTCTTCACTGTGTCACCTTCTTTCACCAGCAGTTTCAGTACCAGGCCGGGCATGGGGGCTTTGATCTCCTTCACCGCCGCGCCCTTGATCTTGTCGAGGCCCAGCGTGTTCATCAGACGGCTCTGCTCGTCCTGGATCTGCACCGTGTAGGTGTGCGCACCGATCCGCATACGCACCGTGTTGGTCTCACGGTCCTCCTTCAGTACCAGCACACGGAAGCTGCGCCCTTGGTGCATCAGGCTGTACTGGCCGGGCCCGGTCCTCACCAGATCCGGTTTCGCGCCGCCGCGAAGTGTCCACGGGGCGGAAGGGGAGGTGCGCTCCAAGGCCAACGGTTCGGCGCCGGCGTTGATGGTGGTGTACAGCTTGGCCATGGGGCGTGAAATTACCGAGAAGCAGGCAGGTTCATCGCTGCGGCGCTGCGAACGCCATGTCCGGTCTGGCGGCGTTCACTCGAACACCCCATCCCCCTCCCCCAGCTGCTCGTACACCTCGTCCACAGCCAGGTCCTTCTGCTCGCGCGCGGCCACGGCCAGGCGGTCGCAGAGCTCGTTCTGGGGGTGCCCGCTATGCCCGCGGATCCAGCGGAAATGGACGCGGTGCTGGCGGTAGATCTTCAGGAAGCGCTGCCAGAGGTCGGGGTTCTTCTTCTTTTTGAAGCCGGTCTTCTCCCACGTGAACACCCAGCCTTTCTCCACGCTGTCCACCACGTACTTGCTGTCGCTCACGATGGTGATGTCCTGCCCCGGGCTCTTGAGCGATTCCAGGGCCACGATGGCGGCGAGCAGCTCCATGCGGTTGTTGGTGGTGCGGCGGTATCCGCCCCAGAGCTCCTTGCGGTGCGGACCGGCCTCGAGCACCACGCCGTAGCCCCCGGGGCCGGGATTGCCGCTGGCGGCACCATCGGTGTATGCAGTAATTTTCACGGCTGAAAGATGCGACACTTCACCTCAACCGCCTTTGCGCTGGTGCTGCTTTTGCCCTTGACCGGATGCACCAGCATGATGCTCGGCATGATGGGCATGCACAAGCCCAAGGTCCAGAGCGAACAGGACATGGTGAAGCAGGCCCGGCGGTACGGGATCACGTCCGACATGCTGTTCCGGATGGACACCTCCCTGTTCAGCCAGCGGGTCGGCGAGGACAGGCTCTCCCAAGCACTTTTCCAGCCCGCACAGATCCGTGTCTACGACCCCTCCGACACGCTTCAGGCCATTCTGGCGAACTGCCATGTCGGTGGCTTTCCGAACCTGAAATGGAAGCGTAGCGGTTGGACCGAGCGCTTTCCGCCCTCCTCTGCTGTTCCGCATGACAGTGCGGTGTACTTCAGTAGGGATATCCAGTGGTGGAAGCCGTTGCCGGGAACCGGCGAGATCGTGCGGCAGCCCGGGCGACCGGCAGTGGTGCTCGTTTGGACGCGGTTCCTGGGCCGGCAGAGCAAGCGCATGGTGCGGTATGCCGAGGAGCTGCGCCTATCGTGGCCGGAAGCGGATTGGTACTACGTGAACATGGATGACTTGTATTTGCAGGCGGAGTTTTGAGCGATGCCCTGTTCGGTGCCGTCGCTGACTTTTATGTGGTCGCTTGCAGAAAGAGGAAAAGTGCTCCGAATAGCGTAAGCAAGGTGAGCGCCCATAACAGGGTCATGCGCTTGCGCCAGAGGGCGTAAAGCATGGCCAGGCTTAGTGTTGCACCGATCGCGATGTGCCACCGACTACGCGCCAGGTAGATCTCCTTGGTGGCGTAGCCGGGGCCGGCCTCCTCGCACCCGAACGGATAGCCTGCATCTCCTTCGGTCGAGGCAAGCAAAATGTACTCTTCGACCATGGCGTAGGTCATGAAGACCACGAAGAGAATGGCGAGCGCTGCAAGTGTGTTCTGCAGCCAGACGGGGAAAACCGTAACCCGGTCGTATTGGTTCATCACCCGTGCGGGAACAGGTACGTGATGTTCCCCGCGAAGAGCTTCACACTGATGGCAAGCAGGATGATGCCGAAAGCCTTGCGCAGCACGATCAGGCCCACACGCCCCAGCAGGCGTTCGATGCGGTTGGTGAGCAAGAGCACCACCACCACCACCACCATGTTCAGCAGGATGGCCACCAGGATGTTGGCGCGGTCGATCTCCGCGCGCAACGAGAGGATGGTGGTGATGGTGCCGGCACCCGCGATCACCGGGAAGGCCAGCGGCACGATGCTGTACACCTTGTGGTCGTCCACGCCGGTGGGCAGGCCCGGTGCGGAGGTGTCCTCCTTGAAGAGCTTCACGCCGAGGATCATCTCCAGCGCGATGAAGAAGAGGACCAGTGAACCGGCCACCGCGAAGGAGTTCACGTCCAGCCCAAGGAACTTCAGGATCGTCTCCCCCAGGAACAGGAAGGTGACCATGATGGCCAGGCTCACCAGCGTGGCGCGGGCCGGGTAGATCTTGCCCGCCTTCTGCCGCACCTGCAGGATCAGCGGGATGCCTCCCACGATGTCGATCACCGCAAAGAGCACGAGGAAGGCTTTCCCGATCTGGGCGATGTCTAGCTCCATGGCTGTGAGTGGCGAGTGGTGAGTGACGAGTGGCGAGTCGTGCATACACTCGCCACTCGTCACTCGCTACTCATGGGTGTTGCATTGAATTGACCAAGTTCTCCACCACCTGCGGATAATGCACATGCTCCAGCGCATGGATGCGTGCCGCCAAGGTATCGGGCGTGTCGTTGGGAAGCACGGGGCATGCCACCTGGAAGAGGTGTTCGCCTTCGTCGTAGTGCTCGTTCACGTAATGGATGGTGATGCCGCTCTCCGTTTCCTTCGCTGCGAGCACCGCCTCATGCACGCGGTGACCGTACATTCCTTTGCCGCCGTACTTCGGCAGCAAGGCCGGGTGGATGTTGACGATGCGTTGCGGAAAGGCCTTGACCAGTTCCGCCGGGATCAGGCGCATGAAGCCGGCCAGCACCACGAGGTCGATGCGCTGGCCTTGTAGCTCCTTCAATACGGTGCCATCCTTCAACTGTGCTCCGTTGAACAGGTAGCTCGGAACGCCCAGGTCCCACGCACGTTGCAGCACACCGGACTCAGGTTGGTCGCAGCCCACCAGCACCACACGCGCCTTCGCGTGCCGCGCGAAATGCCCGATCAGGCGTTGGGCGTTGCTCCCGGAACCGGAGGCGAGAACGGCGATGCGGATCATGCGTTGTTCGCCGAAGCGAAAGGTGCGGGCGAGGCACGAAGGTGCGAAAAGGCGCGTCATCGGATCGGCACCGTCATCGACCGTGGACCGTTGGTAGAACGTGAAGGAGCCCTGTGCGTGTTGGAAAGGCATCCGCTTTCTTCGCAGCACCGTAGAAGGCGCTTCATCATTCCCCGTACGCAGGGACCGCGCACATGCAGATCTCCATCATCACCCCCAGCTACAACATGCTTCCCTACCTGAAGCGCTGCCGCGCCTCCGTGGCCGACCAGCAGGGGGTGGAGGTGGAGCACATTGTGGCCGACGGCGGCAGCAGCGATGGTACGCCGGAATGGCTCGCGTCGCTTGCCCAACGCGCGGAACCCCAACGAACACAGGCGTTGCCGGGTTCCTCGTTGCGCTATTTCAGCGGCAAGGATTCGGGCATGTACGATGCGCTCAACAAGGGTTTCGATACGGCGAGCGGCGAGGTGGTGGCCTGGCTGAACTGCGATGAACAGTACTTGGAGGGGACCCTGGCCCACGTGCGCAGCGTGTTCGCGGCCGACCCGAAGCTGGACATCCTGTTCGGCGGAGCGCTCCTGGTGCGCCCGGACAACAGCTTGCTCGCCGCGCGGAAGCCCTACCCTGCGCGGTACGCCTACATCGCCACCTCGCACCTGTACAACTTGAGCTGCGCCATGTTCTTCCGCCGCCGGATCTGGCAGGGTGATCTGCGGTTCGATACGCGGTTCCGGAACTTGGGCGACCATGACCTGGTGCTGCGCGCGTTGAAGAAAAGGGTGCGCACCGCGACGACGCCTAGGCTCTTATCCGCGTTCACCTTCACCGGCGGAAACCTGAGCTGGACCGAAGGAGCACAGCGGGAGGCGGTGCAGCTCCGAAATGAAGCGCCCGCCTGGGCCAAGGCGCTGCGCACACCGCTCAACGGCTTGCGCATCGCCGAGAAATTCCTGCACGGAGCATACCGCCACGCCGCTGTCGACTATGCCCTGTATGAGGGAGATGCCACGGCGCCCCGGCGCCCGTATCACGTGGACAATGTGTCCGTGAAATGGCCGGACGAGCGATGAGCACGCCCCGCATGCTCATCGACCTGGTGCCCATACGCCCGGGCAAAGGCGGCTCCGGCAGCGGCATCTGGACCCACGCGCTGCATCTGGTCCGCGAACTGGACCGGCTGGACCATGGCGCGCTGGAGTTGCATTGCCTCATCAATCCGGACCAGGAACCCTTTTTCAAGGACCTGGAGCGGATCCACTTGCATCGCTGTCCTGATCTTGGAGGAAGCACGGTCCTGCGCCTTCTCTGGATCCACATCGCTCTGCCGGTGCTTTGCTTGGTGCACCGGGCAACGGCACTGCACAAGCTGGCCACCGAAACGCCGTTCCTGCTGCCTGCGCGACGGATCACCACGGTGCACGACTTCTACAATGAGTTCATGCACGAGCAGGAGGGCCTGCCGTTGGGCTTGGCGGGGCGTTACTTCAGCTGGATCTCCGGGGTCTGTTTCCGCAAGAGCCGCGCAGTGATCACCGTCAGTGAAGCCATCCGCGATGAAGCGAAGCGACGATCCCCGCACAGTACGGCCATGATCATCGCCATCCACAATGGCGTCGACCTTCCGAAGGCGTTGGAGGGGGCTCCGCCCACAGAGGGCCCCCTCACCATCCTGTACGTGGCGAAATTCATGCCCTACAAAGGCCAGCGCCAGGCCGTGGAGGCCGTTGACCTCCTGCTCACACAGCATCCTGAGTTGCAAGGCCGGGTCAGGCTGGTGATGCATGGGTTCAACAACGACCACACGTACTTCAACGCGTTGCAGGAACGGATCGCACAGGGGGCGCTGAAGGGGGCGGTGGAGATCCGCCCCTACGGCATGGCCAACACCGTATCCGACATCTATCGCGGTGCGGACATCTTCCTGTTCCTCACGCGTTACGAGGGCTTCGGCCTGCCGGTGGTGGAGGCGCAGGCCATGGACATCCCGGTGGTCTGCTCCGATCTTCCGGTGCTTCGGGAGGTGGGGGGCCAGGGCGCGCGGTACGTGGACCGAGAGGACCCGGCGGCCATAGCGCAAGTGCTATTCGCGCTCATCACGCGAAGCACCGAACGCGAGGCGTTGGTGAAGACGGGCCGCAGCAATCGTGTGCGATTCGGTTGGGACCGCATGGCCCGGGAGACCCTTGCCGTGTACCGCGACGTCTGCGCCTCAGCGAGGCCCCATCGTTGAAGGCCTGAACGATGCCTTTCCCGCGGTGGCTTATCACCCGGACCACTGCGATGAGCCTGTCATGCTGCAGCGCGCCGCAGCGTTCGGCGCGATGATGGACCGGCGGCGAAGGGTGTGCCAGTTCAGCGACCGACCAGTACCCCCGGAGCTGATGCAGGAGCTGGTCCGCACCTCCGGCACGGTGCCCAGCGGTGCGCACAATCAGCCCTGGACCTGTTGCCTGGAGAGCGGGCCTGACCTGGAACGGCGCATCTGCGAGGCAGCGGAACAGGAGGAGTTCGAGAGCTACAATGGACGAATGCCTCCCGGTCGGCGGAAGGACCTGGCGCCACTGGGGCCGGTCTGGCGAAAGTCCTTTCCGGGGATCGCCCCTTACCTGGTGGTGGTCTTCGAACGGGCCTATGAGGTGATGGCCGGGGGGGGAACGGAAGAACCAGCGCGTGGAGGAAAGCGATGGCCTGGCCCGTGGCCTCTTGCTGGCGGCCATCCAGAACCTCGGCCCGATGAACGTCCTGAGCCGCCTGCTGGAGCCGCCGGAGAACGAGCGGCCCTTTCTGCTGCGGCCGGTCGGTTACGCCGCCCAGCCCTATGAGGTGCCGGACATCCACCGGAAAACCCTGGAAAACACGCTTTTGCATTACCCGTGATCGGGAGGAAGTGCGGCATATCGAAAATGTGCTTCCTTTGCAGCCTCATCTAAAAACGAACGGACATGTCGGATATCAAGTCAAGGGTCATCGCGATCATCGTGGACAAGCTTGGTGTTGACCAAGGTGAGGTCACGCCAGAAGCGAGCTTCACCAACGACCTTGGCGCTGACAGCCTCGATACTGTCGAGCTCATCATGGAGTTCGAGAAGGAGTTCAACATCGCCATTCCCGACGATCAGGCCGAAAAGATCCAGACCGTGGGTCAGGCTGTTGATTACGTCGAGAAGAACGCGAAGTAAAGAGGCCCCCTCATGCAGCTCAGACGTGTGGTCGTCACCGGTCTGGGCGCGCTCACCCCCTTGGGGAACACCCTCCCTGAATATTGGGAGGCCCTGGTGAGCGGCCGTAGTGGCGCTGCGCCCATCACCCGGTTCGACGCGTCCAAGTTCAAGACGCAGTTCGCCTGTGAGGTGAAGGGGTTCAACCCGGAGGACTTCATGGACCGTAAGGAGGCCCGCAAAACGGACCCTTATGCCCAATTCGCGCTGGTCTGCTCGGATGAGGCCATACGGCACAGCGGGCTCTTGGACGGCACGGTCGACAAGGACCGCATCGGGGTCATCTGGGGAAGCGGTATCGGAGGGCTGAAGACCTTCCAGGACGAGTGCATCAACTTCGGTAGGGGCGATGGCACCCCCCGGTTCAACCCCTTCTTCATTCCGAAGATGATCGCCGACAGCGCGGCCGGGTTGATCAGCATGAAGCACACGCTGAGGGGTCCCAGCTATGTGACGGCCAGCGCCTGTGCCAGCAGCAATAACGCGTTGATCGACGCCTTCAACAACATCCGGCTCGGCATCTGCCCCGCCGTGGTGACCGGCGGTAGTGAGGCGGCCATTTACGAGGCCGGCGTGGGCGGGTTCAACGCCCTGCATGCCATGAGCACCCGCAACGACGACCCGTCTACCGCCAGCCGCCCTTACGACAAAGACCGGGACGGGTTCGTGCTCGGTGAGGGTGGAGGCGCCATCATTCTGGAGGACCTTGAGCACGCACTGGCGCGTGGGGCCAAGATCTATGCGGAGGTGATCGGAGGGGGCATGAGCAGTGATGCCTACCACATCACGGCACCGCATCCGGAAGGGCTGGGTGCCGAGCTGTGCATGAAGTACGCCATGGCCGATGCGGGGCTCGCTCCCGGTGACATCGACTACATCAACACCCACGGCACCAGCACGCCCATCGGTGATCCGCAGGAAGTGAAAGCCATCCAACGCCTGTTCGGGGAGCATGCGTTCAAGCTGAACATCAGCGCCACCAAGAGCATGACCGGACACCTGTTGGGTGGTGCCGGAGCGGTGGAAGGACTCGCTGCGATCATGGCGGTTTACACGGATACCGTGCCCCCCACCATCAATCATTTCACGGACGACCCCGAGATCGACCCGAAGTTGAACTTCACGTTCAACACCGCGCAGAACCGCACGGTGAACGCCGCCATGAGCAACACGTTCGGGTTCGGCGGCCACAACACCGCGGTGATCTTCCGCAAGTACCGGTAATCGCCTTGTTCTCCCGACTGTTCAGCCGCGCTGCCAATGCCGAGGAGCGCCGCATTCGTGCCTGGTGCCGCAAGACCTTCGGGATCACGCCGCGCAACCTGCCCCTCTACCGCCAGGCCCTGCGCCACAGCAGCGCCAATGCCGACGAGGCTCCCGGCCTGCCCAACAACGAGCGCCTGGAGTTCCTCGGCGATGCGATCCTCGACGCGGTGATCGGAGAGCTCCTCTTCAATACGTATCCCGATCAGGGCGAAGGGTTCCTGACGCGCATGCGCAGCATGCTCGTGAGCCGCCACCAGCTGAACATCCTCGCCCACAAGGTGGAGATCGAACGCGTGGTGGAAAGCAAGTTGGGCCGCAACCAGGAGACCAGCGTGCCGGGCAATGCCTTGGAAGCCGTGATCGGGGCACTGTTCCTCGACAAAGGATTCGACAAGACCCGCAAGGCCGTGGTCGGGTTGCTCAAGCAGCACTTCGACCTCAAGACCATTGAGCAGGAGGACCGCGACAGCAAGAGCCGCCTGCTGGAATGGGGCCAGAAAAAGCGACGCAAGGTGGAGTTCCACATCAGTGAGGAGAGCGGACGCGGCGGGCGTGGCAAGGTCTACCTCTGCGAAGTGAAGGTCGAGGGCGCGGTGTGTGGCACCGGCCGTGGTCAGAGCAAGAAGAAAGCCGAACAGGACGCAGCGCAAGCGGCCTTCCGCAGCATGCGGCACCGCGAGGGTGGCAAACCGGAAGGCGTGCGCCGCGACAAGCCCCGCGAGGGGCGCCGAGCGGAGGATCAGCGGGGATCAGCGCAAGATCGCCCGTCAAGACCGGAAGGAGAGCGTATGCCACGGCCGGAAGGACAGGCGCGCCGTTCGCGCCCCCACCGCGACCGCCCGGAGGCGACCCCGGACCAGGGCTGAGGGACGTGTTCATGGTGTCTTCATGTGCTCTTCCCCCAGGTGCGACATTGCCGGCCTGCACCGACCTACCTTTGACGGGACCGACCGCAACAAGGACCAGTGGCCAAGTACCGATTGGATGAACCCCTAGACCCTGAGATCATGCTTGTGGGCATCAGCAGCCACGTGAACGATTATCGGCTGTGCTGGTCCCTCAACCGCCAACTGGGCATCAACCTGGTCCGGCGGCAGCAGGACATCGTGGAGCCCGGCCCCCGGACCACGGCCCATTTCGCCGCTTTCGACCACCTGGATGTGGATTCCAATGCGCGCTACACACTGGTGAACAACCATGGTGAAGATGCCATCCTGCTGAAGGAACATCGCCAGTCCGATTTCTTCCTGTTGGTGGATCGCGCCGCACCCATCGCCTCCGCCGAGCTGCTGCAGCAGGTGCGGGAGAGCGAATTCGTGCTCGCTGCCTACCCGCTGGAGATCCAGGCCCTGCGCGCCGGTCATAAACTGCTCCAATGAACCTGATGACCGACCCCAAGACCAAGATCGTGGCCACCATCGGCCCGGCAAGCTCCTCCATCGACGTGCTTCGCGAACTCATGCGCAATGGCATGGACGTGGCACGCCTCAACTTCAGCCACGGCTCCTATGCGTTCTATACGGAGCTCGTCGCCAACATCCGCAAGCTCAACGAGGAATTGGGCATCAACACGGCCATCCTTGCCGACCTGCAAGGCCCCAAGCTCCGTGTGGGCGAAATGGAGAACGGTCCGATCGAGCTGGTGGACGGAAGCGAGCTGGTCATCACCACCGAGCCCGTAAAAGGGCGCCCGGGGCTGGTCAGCACCACGTATGCCCAGTTCCCACAGGATGTGAAGAAGGGAGAGTATGCCCTGCTGGATGATGGTAAGATCCGGCTGGAGGTGATCTCCACCGACGGCAAGACCAGGGTCACCACCCGCGTGATCAACGGTGGGCCACTGAGCGCGAACAAGGGCCTCAACCTGCCCAACACGAAAGTGAGCCTGCCGTGCCTTACGGAAAAGGACCTGAAGGACCTGGACTTCGCCCTGGAACAGAACGTGGATTGGATCGGCCTGAGCTTCGTACGCAACGCCCGTGACATCATCGAGCTCAAGGGCATCATCCGCTCGCAGGACAAGCATGCCCGCGTGGTGGCCAAGATCGAGAAGCCCGAGGCCCTTTTGGACATCGATGACATCATTCGCGAGAGCGATGCGCTCATGGTAGCCCGCGGTGATCTTGGCGTGGAGATCCCGATGGAGAAGGTGCCCTTGGTGCAGAAGGACATCATCCGCCGTTGCCTGGCCATGCACCGCCCGGTGATCGTGGCCACACAGATGATGGAGAGCATGATCACCAACATCACCCCGACCCGCGCCGAAGTGAACGACGTGGCCAACGCCGTGCTCGACCATGCCGACGCCGTGATGCTCAGCGCCGAGACCAGCGTGGGCAAGCACCCCGTGGAAGTGGTGAAGGCCATGAACCGGATCCTCGTGGAAATGGAATCGGCCGACGGCATGTACAATGTGCCCAACCCGCCGCTGGAGAGCAACGACCGCACCGTGAGCGACGCCATCAGCATCGCCGCCGTGCGCATGACAGAGGCCATGCCCGTGAAAGCGATCGTGACCATGACGCACAGCGGCTACACGGCCTTCAAGATCAGCAGCATGCGGCCCCGCGCCAACATCTACGCCTTCACCAGCAACCCCAGCATCCTGTGCATGCTCAACCTGGTGTGGGGCGTGCGTGCCCACTTCTACGACAAGACCGTGAGCACCGATCACACCATCGCCGACATCAAGCACCTGCTTCGCAAGAAGGACCACGTGCAGAAAGGCGACCTGGTGATCAACATCGCCAGCATGCCCATCGCCGAAAAAGGCATGGCCAACATGCTGAAGTTGAGCCCGGCGTAGGCCCAAGCCTCTGGCTTCGGATGAACGAAAAGGACTGGGACCGGACCGCGGCGACCTTCGATGAGGACGTGTTCAACGTGCCCGCGAACGACCGCCAAGGCCTGATCCTGCGCAGCATCCGGCGCCATGCCGGCAAGGACAAGGTGGCCGCCGACCTGGGCTGTGGCATCGGTCGTACATTGAAGATGCTGGCCTCGCATTTCGGCACGGTGCACGCCGTGGACTTCTCCAGCGAATGCCTGGCGGTGGCCGAGCGCGATCATCCGGGGTTGAACAACGTGACCTATCATCATGTCGACCTTGCAGAGGAGCCTGTGCCCTTCGAACCGGTGGACGTGGTGCTTTGCATCAACGCCTGGCTGATGCATCCAGCGGATCAACGCGTCGCCATGGTGGGTCATGTGCTCGATGCGGTGAAGCCCGGTGGTCATCTGGTGCTGGTGACACCCGCCTTGGAGTCCGCCTTGTTCGCCACACATCGCCTCGTACGGTGGAACCTGGAGCAAGGCCATTCACCCAAGGTGGCGCAGCAGAAAGCCTCGAGGGACATGAGCGCCATAGACATGGGCATCGTGATGATCGACGGCGTGGCCACGAAACACTACCTGCGGGAGGAACTGGAGGACGTATTGGCCATGCACGGTATGAAGGTGCTGGAGAGCCACAAGCTGGAATACCCGTGGAGCCGCGTGTTCCAGGATCCCCCAGCGTGGATGGGCGCACCATTCCCGTGGAACTGGCTGGTGGTGGCGGAGCGGCCTGCCTGAACACGCGATGAAGCGGCTGGCGATCTTCTTGCTCACGCTGGTCTTGCTGCCGCTGATCGCTGGCCTTTACGGTGCGCTGCACGACCAACTGAGCTTCACCATCGCGCCGGAGTATTTCACGCGTTTCAAGTACGATCAGTTCGGTTTCGAGCCTGCGTGGTTCGGCGGCCACCGGCCCACCGTGGCAGTGATCGGCTTCCTGGCGACGTGGTGGGTAGGCTTACTGATGGCCCTGTTCATCGCACCGCTCGGTCTGATGTTCAAGGAGCCTGTGCGCATGAGGATGGAGATCATGCGCGCCACTGGCATCACGCTGGGCATTGCCATGTTGAGCGGACTTGCAGGTCTGGCCTATGGCTGGTGGTTCCTGGACGGTGTGCCGAACGGCTGGTACCTGCCTGATGGCCTGTCGGATCCGCACGCGTTCCTCGCCGTGGGCGGCCTTCACAACTTCGGCTATGCTGGCGGTGTGCTGGGCCTGTGCGTGGCCGCAACGGTGATGGTGTGGCGAAAGCAGCGGATGGCCTAGCCCTTCACCTTCCTGCCCAGCACAAGATCCATGTAGAAGCCGGGCTTCTTCAGTCTTTCGCGCAGGTCCAGGTCGGTGAACATGCTACTGATGGTATCGGCGAGCGCGGGATTTTTCGTCGCTCGGTCCACCACGAAGTCGAAGAGCCAGGCCTGGTGCGCGAGCTGCTGCAAGCGCGTACTGATGGTGAGCTCCTTGCCCAAGCGTTTCCATACGCGCTCATCGTACACCTTGGCAGCGCTCGGTGTGATAATGCCCGAACGGATCATATTCGTAGCCACATCCGCCGCATGCACACCGCTGATCATGGCGTGGCTGATGCCTTCGCCTGTGAAGGGGTCGATCAGGTGGCCGGCATCGCCGATCAGCAGGTAGCCATCTCCGCTGAGCTTATGTCGCTTGCTCGCCAGGGGAAGGCCGAGGCCCTGCACCGTGCCATCCAGCTGCGCAGTGGCGAAGCGGTCCTTCATGGTGGGATGCGTGCTTACCAGGCGAAGCAGCTCTGCCTTCAGGTCAAGTCGCCGTTCACGGACGTGGTCGCTCCGTAGACCAAGGCCCACGTTGGCGCGACCGTCAGGAAGTGGAAAGATCCAGAGGTAGCCTGGCACCAGCTCCTTCAGAAAGTGCAACTCGATGAAGCCCTGTGGATCGAGGCCTTGGATACCGCTGAAATAGGCGCGCACCCCGGCAGCGTGGTGTTTCGGGTCCATCGGGAGCCCGGCGACATGACGGGCAAAGTGACTGTTGGCGCCGTCCGCAGCGAGGATCAGTTGGCAGTTCGCAGTGGCAGTTGGCAGGTCGTTGCCGACCAGGGAAATGCGCCAACCTTTTTCGGTGCGCTCGTAGTTCTTCGCCTGCACCCCTTCCAGCACCTGCACGTATTCGTTGTGCTTCACGGCGTCGAAAAGAACGGCATCGAAGTCCAGGCGGGGAAGGATCGCGCCGGGCGCTTCACCGATGCCGGTCTCGCGACTGAAGGGCACGCGCAGGGCCTTACCGCCCGGAGCCACGAAGGTGACCCCCCAGCTGGGCATGCGGCGGGCATCGGTGTTCACGCGGGCCGCCAGTGCCGGATCGAGGCGTTCCAGGGTGCGCATCACCTTGCCGCTGAGCGCATCGCCGCAGACCTTGTCACGCGGGAACGTGGCCTTCTCGATCAGGGTGCTGCGCACGCCGTGCTTCGCCAGTTGCAACGCCGCCGCACAACCACCGGGACCGCCACCGATGATGCAGATGTCGGTGGTGAGGGCCTCACGCGAGGGCGCGGAGGAATGGAGTTCTGAGCTCATCCCCTTGCTCTTCGCGCCTTTGCGATGGTCACTTAGCTACGGAACGCGTCCGCGCTGAACTGCTCCAGGAAGCGCACGTCGTTCTCCCAGTACAGGCGCAGGTCGGGTACGCGGTACAGCAGTTGGGCGATGCGTTCCACGCCCATGCCGAAGGCGAAACCGCTGTAGGTCTCCGGATCGATGTTGCAGTTGCTGAGCACGGCCGGGTCCACCATGCCGCAGCCCATGATCTCCACCCAACCGCTGTGCTTGCATACCGTGCAACCGCTGCCACCGCAGATGGAGCAGCTCATGTCCACCTCGGCGCTGGGCTCGGTAAAGGGGAAGTAGCTCGGGCGCATGCGGATGTTGACGTCCGGGCCGAACATCGTCTTGGCGAAATAGTCCAGCGTACCCTTCAATTCCGCGAAGCTCACGCCCTTGTCCACGTAGAGCCCTTCCACCTGGTGGAACATGCAGTGGGCGCGGGCGCTGATGGCCTCGTTGCGGTACACACGCCCGGGGCTTATGGTGCGGATCGGGGGTTTGCTGTGCTCCATCACCCGCACCTGCACACTGCTGGTGTGGGTGCGAAGGGCTCGTTGTTCGTTGTTCGTTGTCGGGCGTCCGTCCTGACCGCGCACGAAGAAGGTGTCCTGCATGTCGCGCGCAGGGTGATCCGGCGGGAAGTTGAGCGCGCTGAAGTTGTGGTGATCATCCTCCACCTCGGGACCCTGGCTCACCGTGAAACCGATGCGGGCGAAGGTGTCCACGATGCGCTGGCGAACGATGGTGATGGGGTGCAGGGAACCCGCGGCATCGATGGCGGCCGGTCGGGTGGGGTCGCCCAGGTCAACGGCCGCCCCGCTGTCCGCCGAACTGCTGTGTTTGAGCTCCTCCCAGCGGTGCTGGGCGCTTTGCTTCAGCATATTGAGTCGCTGTCCCAAGGCGCGCTTCTCTTCCGAGGCCACCTGTTTGAAGTCGTCGAACAGGGCGGTCACCGCGCCGTTGCGACCCAGCATGGCCACGCGGAAGCGTTCCACCTCATCGGCCGTGCGGGCTGCGGTGGTGCGTATCTCCTCTTCGAGGGCTGCGATGCGTTCGGTCAGGCTCATTTCACCACCTTCATCCACATGTGCACATCCTGCACCGGTCGGTCGCCAGGACCGGTGGGCAGGGCCGCGATCTTGTCGATCACCTCCAAGCCCTCGATCACGCGGCCGAACACGGTGTATTCCCCGTCCAAGTGCGGGGTTCCGCCCAAGGTGGTGTAGGCGGCGAGCTGCTCGAGGCTATAGCTGTAGTCCTTCCCCGGCGCCATGGCCTTCTTGCGCTGTACCAGCATGTCCATTTCGGCGGCTTGGTAGGTCTTGCCTTGCACCACATAGAACTGGCTGCCGCTGCTGGCTTTCAGGGGGTTCACCTGGTCGCCCTGCCGGGCGGCGGAAAGGGCCCCTTTCTGATGGATGAACGCCGGGGTGATCTCCGCCGGAACGGTGTATCCGGGGCCGCCCATGCCCAGCGGCTCACCGGGTTTGGCACGCTTGCTGTCGGGGTCGCCGCCCTGGATCATGAACTGGGGGATCACCCGGTGCCAGAGCAGGCTGTCGTAGGTGTGTTCCTTCACCAGCTTCAGGAAGTTGTCGCGGTGCTGGGGGGTCTCGTTGTAGAGCTCCACCACCATGGTGCCCAGCTCGGTCTTGATCTCCACCCGCGGGCGCTTCTCGGTGCCTTTGGCGGAACCCTTGCTCTGGGCCGAACCCAGCAAGGGGAGCGTCAGGAATGCCACGGTAGTAGCGAGGGTGGCAAGGGGGCGTTGCGCGTTCATCGTCGGCTTTGTTACATTTGGTGTCCTGTCGGCCTGCAACAAGGCTGCCAAAAGTAACCCAACCATCCCGACCGATGCGTCTTCGCCTCTTCCGCCTGCTTACCCTGGTGGTGACCGCTGCGCTCTTCTCGGCCTGCAACAAGGAGAAGGATACCATTGCCGTCATCACTGTCGAGGACGAGAACGGTTCCATTCTGCCCGGGGCCTATGTGAAGCTGTATGCCAACCCCACCTTTCCCACCGGCGACCCCTCGCGGCTGACCCAGGAGAAGATGACCGACGCGCAGGGTCGCGCGACCTTCGACTACACCGATTTCTACAAACAAGGCCAGGCCGGTTTCGCTGTGCTCGACATCGTGAGCTTCCGCGACAGCATGGTGGGCCAGGGCATCATCAAGATCCTCGAGGAAGAGACCAACGAGGAGACCGTGGTGCTGGTGCCGGTGACGCCATAGGGTGGACAGTGCCCTCCCGCGGGCTTTCGCGCGACAGTGGACAGTGGCTGCGCGCCAAGCCCTCCCGCACAGTGGACAGTAGCTTGGTGCACGAACCGTTTGGCCCGGTTCACTTCTCGAAATAATCCAGCACGGCTTCTTTCATCAGGCGCTCCTGTTCCTTTTCGTTGAGGGGAGGCAGGTCCTTCACCCGTTCGAAGTGCGGCCAACCATCCGCATCGCGCCCCAGCTCCTTGTAGTAGCCATAGGGCGCAAGCAACACGCAGATGGCGATGTGCATCAGCGAGACCTTCTCATCTTTTTTGAATTCGCGCGCGTGCTGTCCCAGTTCCTGCACGCCCACCAGGAAGATGATGCCGTTGAGGTCCACGGGTCCGCTGAACCGTGCCTCCAACGTCTTGAGCAGGTCGCGCCAACGCTTTTCGAACGTAAGGTCCATTAGGGAAGTGCGAAGTGCAAGGTGAAAAGTGCAAGGTCCACGGGAAGAGGAAAGTGAGAACGGGAAAATGTGGAAATGAGCGGTTCGGCCGGTGGGCAAAGATGCGTCGCCCAATTTCCACATCTTCACATTCCCACACTTGCACATTCAAAACATGAACTGGCTCGATATCGTCATCCTCTTCTGGCTCGGCATGGCCGCCCTCAAGGGGTTCTCCAACGGCTTCATCCGCGAGCTGGCATCGCTGGTAGCCTGGGTTGCGGGCATCTGGGCGGCCATCCACCTCAGCGATCGGTTCGCGGGCTGGATCGGACTGGACCCCGAGCAGACCATGCAGGCGTTCCTGGTCACCTTCTTCATCGTGCTTGCTGGTGTGCATCTGCTCGGTCGGGCCTTGACCACGGCCATTGACGCGGCGCAATTGAGCCTGCCCAACAAGCTGGCCGGTGTGGGGTTCGGCATGTTGCGGCTAGCGTTCCTGCTCAGCGTCCTGCTCAACGTGGCCATGGCCGAGCGGTCCTTCGGACTTGCGGATCAGGTGAAAAAAGGCGCCGAAGGTTCGGTCCTGTTCGCTCCCCTTCACGCGTTCGCTCCGCTGCTGGTGCCAGCATTGGGTGAGACCAAATGGGTGCGCAAGGCCATCGACCAGGTGCAGGAGGAAGTGTTGGAGGGAATGCGAGAATGACCCAATGTGGAAATGTGGATGACCGCTTCCGGCCTCCATTTTCCTCATTTCCTCATTTCCACATTGAGACAGTGGCTCACACCTTGTGAACGCGGACCGCGTTCATGCCCTTGAGGCCACGCTCCACTTCGAAGCCGACCTTCTCGCCCTCCTTGATCTCTTCCTGCAGGCCGCTCACGTGCACGAAGAAGCGCTCCTGGGTGCCGTCCTCCTTGATGAAACCGAAGCCCTTTGTGCTGTCGAAGAAGTCGACCTTGCCGATGCGCTCGGCGGGGACCTCATCGCTCTCCAGCCTGCGGGGCACGCCCAGCTCGATGCTCTCCGCGTCGATCTCCACGCGCTTGGTGGGATCGGGTGGGGTGCTGGTGAGCTGGCCGTTCTCGTCCACGTAGGCGATCATGCTTTCGAAGCTGCTCGTTCCCGCGTTCGCCTTGCGCTCCTCTTTCTTGAGCTGCTTCTCCTCGCGCTTCTGCAGGCGCTTTTTCTCCTTGTCACGCTTGTTGAACGTCGCCTTCGATTTGGCCATGCTGATCGGTTCTGGTGGTGTCCGGCGGAGGCTCGGCACGGAACGGGTCCGTGTTGTCCACCTCCGGGGGACGCAGCGAAGGTAAGGCCTGCGCGGGGTGCCCCGGCGATCGGGGGGGTGATCAGGGCCTGGCCATCGCACGGCCTGCGCTGTCCTTGCGGGCTGGTGAACGCGCGGTCCTGCTGGTAGGGGGTGGGCATGGCGACTTGCGGATCGCAGATCGGGTGGATCACAGGGATGGAGGTCGATCGGTGAACGCAGCACCGATCAGTTCAAGGGGTATGCATTCCACACCCTCTTCCAAGGTGTAGCGCCGGGTGCCCGGGTAGATCACCCACAGCCGATCCAATTCAAGGTCCTCCATCACCACGCGCATGCTCTTGGTCATGCGTGGTGCGTCCATGCGCTTGAACTCGAATCCCAGACGGGTGCCTTTGTGGCGGAAGAAGAGATCGAGCTCCGAACCGCTGTGAACGGCATAGTACCAGGCCTCATCGGGCTTGAATGCAGCGAGCACCTCTTCCAGCGCGAAGCCTTCCCACGAGGCACCCAGCTTGGGATGGGTGATGAGTTCGCCCATGTCGTGGATGCCTTGCAGCGCGTGGAAGATCCCGCTGTCGCGCAGGTAGATCTTGGGGCTTTTCACCAAGCGTTTGCCGAGGTTGGTGTACCAGGGTTGCAGGGTGCGTACCATGTAGGTCTGCTCCAAGGCATCGAGGTAGTTGCGTGTGGTGTGTGGCGACACGCCCATGGAGGCCGCGATCTCCGAGGCGTTCCAGATCTGGCCGTGGTAGTGGGAGAGCATCTTCCAGAAACGCTCCATGGCCTTGGGCGCCATCCCGAAGCCGAGCACCCCCAGGTCGCGTTCCAGAAAGGTGCTCATGAAGTGTTGCCTCCAACGGTAGCTGTCCGGGTCGGTCCTCGCCAGGAAGGAACGAGGAAAGCCGCCGCGCACCCAAAGCCGGTCGCGCTCCGCAGTGCCCACTTCACTGGTGTCGAATCCACGCAGCTCGATCAGCTCCACACGCCCGGCAAGCGACTCGGCCGACTGCCGGGAAAGCTCGGGCGATGCGCTGCCCAGCAGGAGGAAGCGCGCGGGGGTGTCGCTCCGATCGGCCAACACGCGCAGTACCGGGAACAGTTCCGGATGGCGCTGGGCCTCATCGATCACCACCAGCCCGCGCAGCCCGCGCAGGGTGGTCATGGGCTCGCTCATCGCGGCGCGCACGGTCGGATCTTCCAGGTCGAAGAAGGAGGTGTTGTCTTCGGGCAATAGCTCCTTGGCCAAGGTGGATTTGCCGCACTGCCGGGGGCCGGTGAGCATCACCACGGGGCTTCGCTCCAAGGCCTCGCGGACAGCTTGGTGATGGGTGGCGCGGAGTAACATGGGCGAAAATTAGCATTTCTGGTACAAGATTTCATGTATAATACCAGAGTGACTGTCTAGTGCTCTGTTCGTCAGTGGGTTACATGCATGGCCCGAGGCTTCATCACGGCGGTTGGTATTCGGTGAACACGAATATCGGAAGTCTGACCTCCAATATTCGTGCATTGGCCGCAAGTTCAGATACCACCGAACACCCGCGACCAGACCGGGAGGATCTCCTTCTGGTAGAAGTGCCAACGTTTCTCAGCCTCATCCAACACGGACTGAAAATGCGGGATCATCTCCGGGTTCTCGGTCCAGTAGCTCGCGGGTACTTCGGCAACTCGTTTCATGAGGTGGCCTGGGTACATGTCCCCACCCGCCCACGGATCTTCGCGGAGCAGGTCGATCGCCACAGGGACCAGGTACTTCAGGCCGATCTCCTGTCCGATCAGCGTTCCCAGGTCCTCGACACCCAGGTCCTTCAGCGGCACATGGCGCAAGCGGTGGCACTCGGTCACCAAGTGCGAGTCGTAGGTGGGTGGCCCCCAGTCCTTGCCTTCGAGGTCGGTGAGGGTGCGGTGGAGGTCGCTCATGGAATAGAAGTCGTGATCACCATGACCCGTTGGGAGAGAAAAGGAACTCGATCGGCGTGTCCAGGTCATAGAGCCATTGGAAGCCCGTCGTTCCGTCTCTTCTGAACGGGCCCATCAGCTCCAACATCTGTCCGAACGAGTCGAGCGTCAGTCGACAATCGTAGGCGCCGGGCGACACTTCATGTATGCCTTCATCCTGAGTTACCACGACGAGCCTGAGTGAGCAGTTCACTGCTGAAATGAACGGTAGCTCGGCCAGTTCAAGCGGAGTGGAAGTATCGCGCAACCATTGCGTGATGCTTGCGACCAACAGGTTCGATTCCTCGGAGCCGAAGTCGAAGAGACGGACCAGTTCATCGTCACGTGTTGGAGCGGAAGCCAGGTGCCGGAGCTTCATTTAGGAGGTTGAACTGGTCCTTGGCTTGCGGGTGTGGACAGGCGGGACGCCTATCCGACTATCGCCGCGATCCCCGGCAGCACCTTGCCTTCGAGGTACTCCAGCATGGCACCACCACCGGTGCTCACGTAGCTGATCTTGTCCGCGAGGCCGAACTGGTTCACGGCCGCCACACTGTCGCCGCCGCCCACGAGGCTGAAGGCACCATTCTGCGTGGCTTCCGCCACGGCGTTCGCAATGGCGATGGTGCCTTGTTGGAAGGGCTTCATCTCGAACACGCCCATGGGGCCGTTCCACAGGATGGTCCTGCTGCCGAGGATGGCGGTGCGGAACGCTTCGATGCTCTTGGGGCCGATGTCGAGGGCCATCCAGCCATCGGGCACGGCGTCGGCGGCGCACTGGTCGGTGTTGGCGGTCTCGGCGAAGGCATCGGCCACCACAGCGTCGGTGGGGATGTGCAGCTTCACGCCCTTGGACTTGGCCTTTTCGATGATGGTGCGTGCGGTATCGAGCAGGTCCTCTTCCACCAGGCTCGCACCGGTCTGTCCGCCCATGGCCTTCACGAAGGTGTTCGCCATGCCGCCGCCGATGATCAGCTCATCGCAGCTGCCGAGCAGGTTCTCCAACACCTCGATCTTGCTGCTCACCTTGCTGCCGCCCACGATCGCGGTCATGGGGCGCTGTGGAGAGCCCAACACCTTGCCCACGCTGTCGATCTCGGCCTGCATCAGGTAGCCGAACAGCTTGGCGGTCGGGAAGAACTTGGCCACGATGGTGGTGCTGGCGTGTGCGCGGTGCGCGGTGCCGAAGGCGTCGTTCACGTATACGTCACCGAGCTCGCTCAGGGTCTTGCTGAAGGCCTCGTCGCCCGCTTCTTCTTCGGGGTGGAAGCGCAGGTTCTCCAGCACCAGCACTTCGCCGGGCTTCAGCGCTGCGGCCTTCGCCTTGGCATCGGGACCCACGCAGTCGGTGGCGAAGAGCACGGGCTTGCCCAGGAGCGTGGCGAGGTGTTCGGCCACGGGCTTCAGGCTCATCGCAGGGTTCACCTTGCCTTTCGGGCGGCCCAGGTGGCTCATGAGGATGGCGCTGCCGCCGTCGCTGAGGATCTTGTTCACGGTGCGCACGATGGCGCGGGCACGGCTATCATCCGTGACCTTGCCGTTGGCGTCCTGCGGTACGTTGAGGTCCACGCGGACAAGTGCTTTTTTGCCAGCGAAGTGGGTGGTGTCCATGGTGAGCATGGTTCGCGCCTTCGCGATGTGACGCTTCGGCGAACGAGGCCGCGAAAGTATCACGAGCAGTAGAGACGTTGTTCGTTGTCCGTTGTTCGTGGGGAAGGCATTGCACGATGCACGAACAACGAGGCACGAGGTTGACCGAATACCTTCGCGGCGATGCTTTTCTCCTCCGTCATCGATCACGCCACGCTGAAGGCGAAGCTCATCGGCAACGTCCGCGAAGGGCGGGTGCCGCACGCGCAGTTCTTCCTCGGCCCACGGGGCAGTGGGGTGTTGCCCTTGGCGCTGGCCTACGCCCGCTACCTGCTATGCACGGACCGCGGACAGTCCGACAGCTGCGGCCAGTGCCCGAGCTGCACGCAGCTGGACAAGCTCACGCATCCGGACCTGCACCTGATCTTCCCGATCTTCCTCGGTGAGAAGGCAAAGACCTGCGACCCGCACACACCGGCCTGGCGCAACCTGGTGCTGAAGGAGCCCTACCTCGATGACACGCTGTGGCGCGAGGAGCAGGAGGGCGGCGACAACAAGCAGCTGCGCATGGGCGTGGATATCGCGCAGGAGATCCAGCGCAAGCTGAGCATGAAGTCCTATTCCGGTGGCTGGAAGGTGATGCTGATCTGGCTGCCCGAGTTCGTGGACCCCACCGCCGCCAACAAGCTGCTGAAGCTGCTGGAGGAGCCTGAGCCCCACACCGCCATCGTGATGGTGGGCCACAACCCCGAGCTGATGCTGCCCACCATCCTGAGCCGCGTGCAGCTGGTGAAGGTGCCGGCCTTGGGCACCTTGGAGGTGAAGGAGGCGCTGCAGGAACGCTTCCCCGAACTGAAGGGCGAGGACGCGCTCACGATCGCGGTGCGGAGCGATGGCGACCTGCTGGAGGCCACGGCCATGGCGGGCAAGAGCGAGGAGGAACTGTTCGTGCTCTTCCGCGACTGGCTGCGGTCCTGCTACGGCAACAAGGTGGGGGAGATCAACGAGCTCGCCGAGCACTTCCAGAAGATGGGCCGCGAACGCCAGAAGGCGCTGATGCGCTACGGGCTCTACCTGATCCGCCAGTGCATGCTGCAGTGGCAGCGGGTGTCCGCGCTCGTCACGGTCACCGGTGGGGAGCAGGAGTTCGTGCAGAAGTTCGCCAACCTGCTGAACGAGCACAACGTGGAAGGCATCCGGCAGGAGCTGGAGACCGCCCACGGCCACCTGGAGCGCAATGCCAACCCCAAGCTCCTGTTCGTGGATCTGAGCTACCGGCTGACGGCGTTGTTGCGGGGGCGGTAGAATGAAGTTCCATGTGCCCATGAGCGCATGTGCCCATGTGCCGATGGCCGGGGGAACCGCCCGATCCGCCTAGAGGATCTTCGTACGGAGGTGGGTGATGGTGCCGGCCGGATCGGATTGTCACGTTGCCTTGAAGGCTTTTAGGAACGAGGAGGGGGAAACGATCCTGGTGCCTTCGAAAACGGCGAGATCCAAAAGTTCCTTGTCTCCCGTGATGAGGAGGTCCGCGCGCCCATCCTTGGCAAGGGCCAACAGGAAGTTGTCCTTGGGATCACGACAAGCGTTCACTACGGAACGCACGGCCACACGTGTTCCGGCTTGGTCCAAGCTGAACAGAAAGGTCTTTACCAGTCCTGGAGCGAAATTCTTCTTGAGCCGTGGACGGTCCAGTACGTCCCTCAATTCTTCCATTGATGAAGTGGAAACCAGAAGGATGACCCGGCCCGCACGCACAGCTGCCTCCAGCCCATGGAATGAACCAGCCAGCAGGTAGCTTACCCAGATGTTGGTGTCAACGACGAGCCGGGGCCTTCTTGGCAGCTTCATGGCGTCTGGCCCTGACCTGTTCCACTTCTGCAGTGACCTCTTCCATGGTCAGCTTTTCCTTGACCGAGGCGCGCATGGCACGCATGACATCGGCCAATACCTCCTGTGGAGTGGATTTGACCACCTCGATGCTACCCTCCTGCTCCAGTTTGCGGAGGAGGGTGCGGGTCTTTCGGTCACGCACTTTGATGCGAAGCGTTTCCATGTCGTAAAGCTAAGGCATCGCTCTGGCCACCTGGAACGCAACGCCAACCCCAAGCTGCTGTTCGTGGACCTGAGCTACCGGCTGACGGCGTTGTTGCGGGGGAAGTGAGTGTGCACGCTTCCAAGGCAGGAAAAGGCTCTTCACAAGGGGTGTGTTGATGCCCTGAGAGCCGCCCTCCGGCAGGGCACCCCATCCGTCCTATCTTCGCCCCATGTCCGCCGTGGGCGGATAACGACGATAACCAACGGAATACCAGCGGGATGGGATGTGCGAGCTGTAGCAGTGGCGTGGACGGTAAGCCGGCCGGGTGCAAGAGCAATGGCTACTGCAGCAGCAGTGGGTGCAACAAGCTCGACGTGTTCGACTGGCTGGCGGGGGTTCCCCTGCCCAATGGACTCACCCCGTTCGACGCGGTGGAAGTGCGGTTCAAGAACACCCGCAAGGCCTTTTTCCGCAACACGGCCAACCTGCAACTGATGCCCGGCGACCTGGTGGTCGTTGATGCTTCCCCCGGCCATGATGTGGGCATGGTGAGCCTGACCGGAGAGCTGGTGCGCGTGCAGATGGACCGCAAGAGCTCCTCCACCGAGAGTTACGACCTGCGCAAGGTGTTGCGTGTGGCCACGCAAGCGGATGTGGACCGCTGGCACGCCGCGCGCAAGCTGGAGGACGCCACGATGATCGAGGCCCGCAAGCTTGTCGGCGAAGCGCGGATGGACATGAAGGTGACCGATGTGGAGTACCAGGGCGACGGCACCAAGGCCACCTTCTTCTACACGGCTGAACAGCGCATCGACTTCCGCGGCATCCTGCGCACCATGAGCGACCGCTTCGGGGTGAAGATCGAGATGAAGCAGATCGGGGCGCGGCAGGAGACCGGTCGCATCGGCGGCATCGGCAGCTGTGGGCGCGAGCTCTGCTGCAGCACCTGGCTCACCGACTTCCGCAGCGTGTCCACCAGCGCCGCACGGTATCAGCAGCTGGCCCTCAACCCCCAGAAGCTCGCCGGCCAGTGCGGCAAGCTGAAGTGCTGCCTGAACTACGAACTGGACATGTACATCGAGGCGATCAAGAGCTACCCCTCGCAGAATGCCAAGCTGAAGACCAGGCAGGGCACCGGCATGCACATGAAGACCGACATCTTCAGCGAGCGCATGTGGTACCTGTTCAAGAACCCCGGCAGCGCCTCGGTGATGGCCGGTTTCCCGATCGAAGTGGTGCGCGACATCCTCGCCCAGAACAAGGCGGGCGTGGAGCCCGAGGTCGACCTGCAGATGGTGGATGCGGAAGAGAAGGCCAAGGCACCGGTGGAGGCCACCTACGAGAACGTGGTGGGCCAGGACGAGCTCACCCGCTTCGACAGCATGATCAAGAGCGGTAAACGCTCCAAGGGCCGTGGCCGCGGAGATCGCGACCGTGATCGCGGCCGCAAACCCCAAGGGGGTGGGGGTGCGCAGGCCGGTCCGCGACCCGAAGGGGGAACACCCGGCGGTGATCCCCGTCCGCCCCGTGGTCCCCGTCCGGACCGTGGCCCAAGGCCTGACCGTGGTCCCCGCCCGGAGCGCGGCCCCAGACCCGAAGGTGGACGCTCCAACGACCGCGGCCCCCGTCCTGAGGGAGGCCCGGGCAATGAGCGCGGCCCCCGGCGCGACCGTGGCCGCGGTGGCCGTGGCCGCGGCCCCAAGCCAGGAGGTGATGCCCCCCCCAGTCCCCCGGCTGCGTGAACCGTTGGTGCGCACCACTGATCGGAGCTGCCCTGCTGGTGGGCTGTGATGGTGACATCGTGCACCAAAGCGACCTTCCCGTGCAGAACGGAGTGTGGGACCGCACCTGGAAACCGGAGTTCGTGGTGGACATCACCGACACCGTGAACGCCCACAACGTGTTCATCGATCTGCGGCACACGGGCGACTATCCGTACAGCGACCTCTACCTTTTCATAACGGCCACCGGACCGGGCATGGGTGCGGTGCGCGACACGGTGGACTGCCTGCTGGCCGATCCCTTGGGGCGCTGGTACGGCAAAGGGCAGGGCTTCATCTTCGCCGACCGTGTGGAGGCCGAGGTGCTCTATCAGCTCAACAGACGCTTCCCGCGGAAAGGGCGTTATACGTTCCAGCTGGAACAAGCCATGCGAACGGAACAGCTGGAAGGCGTGATCGACGTTGGCATCAGTGTGAAACGCGCACCTGTCCAGGGCGGATAACTTCGGCACATGGCCAAGGCGGCGAACAACGGAACAGCAGGGCGCAACTGGACCTACAAGGCCTGGTGGTTGGTGGTGTTGAGCCCCGTGCTGGGCCTGTTGGGCATGTTGCTCATCGCGGCCAACAGCGACCTGCCGAGCACCACCGAACTGCAGAACCCGCGCAGCGACCTGGCCACGGCCATCCTGTTCAGCGATGGCAGCCAGATGGGGCAGTACTACCGGGAGAACCGCATCCCTGTGGACTATGCGCAGATCAGCCCGCATGTGGTGAACGCGTTGATCGCCACGGAAGATGAACGCTTCCGGGAGCATGGCGGCGTTGACGTGCGGGGCACCATCCGGGCCGCGGTGTTCCTGGGGAAGAAAGGCGGAGCGAGCACCATCACCCAGCAGCTGGCCAAGATGCTCTTCACCGAGAAGCCGGGCAGCTCCATCACCCGCGTGTTCCAGAAATTCCAGGAGTGGATCATCGCCGCGCGGCTCGAGCGCCAGTACACCAAGGACGAGATCATCGCGCTTTACCTGAACCGTTTCGATTGGATCCACCAGGCCGTGGGCATCAACAGCGCCGCGCACATCTACTTCAGCACCACGCCCGATTCGCTCAAGCTGGAGGAGGCCGCGCTGCTGGTGGGCATGTGCAAGAACCCTTCGCTCTTCGATCCCCTCCGCAGGCCGGACACCACCCTCACCCGCCGCATGGTGGTGCTCGATCAGATGCGTCGCAATGGCGTGCTCACCACGCAGCAGTACGATTCGCTGAAGGTGCTTCCCCTGGGCCTGAAGTACCAGCGCGTGGACCATGCCGAAGGCCCTGCCCCCTACCTGCGCGAGGTGTTGCGGGCACAGCTGCAGGAGCTGCTCAACAAGCGTGACCCGGAGACCGGCGAGTTGCTCATCGGCAAGGTGGACGAGGACGGAAAGAAGGTGCCCTACGACATCTACACCGACGGCCTGCGCATCTACACCACAGTGGACCGGCGCATGCAGGCGTACGGCGAATGGGCCATGAAGCAGCACCTGGGCACCGAGCTGCAGGCCCAGTTCTTCAAGGACATCAAGGACAAGAAGAACAAGCCGTTCGATTTCCGGGTGACCAAGGAGGAGGTCGCCCAGATCATGGAGACCGCCATGAAGCGCAGCGACCGCTACCGCACCCTCACCGGCAAGCGCTGTGGCAACTGCGAGCGTCCCGAGCGCTACATCGTGAAAGCAACGAAGGAGGGTGCGCCGCACTTCCACTGCGATCCGAGCAAGGGGGGCTGCGACACCTGGTGGCCCGTGGTGAAGGAGAGCGCCATCCCCAAGGTGTTCGACAGCCCGACGAAGATGCGCGTGTTCAGTTGGAAGGGGGAGGTGGACACCGTGATGAGCCCCAACGACAGCATCCGCTATTACAAGAGCTTCCTGCAGAGCGGCCTGCTGAGCATGGACCCGCACACGGGCTTCATCCGGGCCTGGGTGGGGGGCATCGACTTCAAGCACTTCCAGTACGACCACGTGCAGCAGTCGCGCCGCCAGGTGGGCTCCACCTTCAAGCCCTTCGTGTACGCTACGGCCATGCGTGAAGGGCTGGACCCCTGCTTCCAGTTGCCTAACCAGAAGGTGTGTTTCGACATGCCCGCAGGCCAATCGAACTGGTGTCCTGACAACAGCGATGGGCACTACGGCGGCATGATCACGCTGAAGTACGCGCTGGCCCATTCCGTTAACACGGCCACGGCCTGGTTGATGAAGCAGTACAGTCCCGAAGCCGTTACCGTGCTGGCCAAGCACATGGGGGTGAAAAGCAAATTGGATCCCGTGCCCAGCCTGTGCCTCGGTGTGGCCGACCTGACCCTGATGGAAATGACCGGCGCGTTCTCCGCGTTCGCGAACCAGGGCGTTTACATCGAGCCCATCGTGTTCACCCGCATCGAGGACAAGAACGGCAACGCCATCCATGATGTGGTGCCAAAGACCGAGGAGGCCCTTGACGAGCGCACCGCCTATATCATGCTGGACATGCTCAAGGGCGTGATGGACCGGGGCACCGGCATGCGCCTGCGGATGGGCTGGGGCAACCGCGCCAAGTACGGCAACATCAAGTACCCCACCGCGGGCAAGACCGGCACCACCCAGAACAACAGCGACGGCTGGTTCATCGGCATCACGCCCGACCTGGTGACCGGTGTGTGGACCGGCGCGGAGGACCGCAGCGTCCGCTTCAGCCGCACCGACCTGGGTCAGGGGGCGAACAGTGCATTGCCCATCTACGGCTACTACATGAACAAGGTCTACGCCGACAGCACCATCACCATCAGCACCGGTGATTTCGAGCGGCCTGCGGGCGACCTGGGGCTGGACCTGGAGTGCGGCGGCAAGAAAGCCAGTGGCGAAGGTGAGGGTGGAGAGGAGGGTGAAGGCGAAGGCCCTACGTGGGATTGAACCGCACCGCGTTCCTCCATCCTGAGTGCGGCCGACGGGTATCTTCGTCGCTCTACATTCCTGCTGCATGAACAAAGTGGTGGCCAACGCTGAAGCGGCCCTCGATGGGATCCGCGACGGCATGACGTTGATGGTGGGCGGCTTCGGTCTCTGTGGCATCCCCGAGAACAGCATTGCGGCACTGGTGCGTTCCGGCGTGAAGGGCCTCACCTGCATCAGCAACAACGCGGGCGTGGATGACTTCGGCCTGGGCCTGCTGTTGCAGACGAAGCAGATCCGCAAGATGATCAGCAGCTACGTGGGTGAGAACGAGGAGTTCGAGCGGCAGATGCTGAGCGGCGAACTGGAGGTGGAGCTGATCCCGCAGGGAACGCTGGCCGAACGCTGTAGGGCCGGTGGTGCCGGCATCCCCGCGTTCTATACCCCCGCCGGCTACGGCACCGAGGTGGCCGAGGGCAAGGAGACCCGCGCTTTCGAGGGCAAGAACTACGTGATGGAGCAGTGGCTCCGGTCCGATTTCAGCATCGTGAAAGCGTGGAAGGGCGATCCCTTCGGCAACCTGGTGTACAAGCGCACCGCCCGCAACTTCAACCCGATGATGGCCATGGCCGGCCGCATCACCATCGCCGAGGTGGAGCAGCTGGTGCCCGCCGGTGCGCTCGACCCCGACGAGATCCACACTCCTGGCATCTTCGTGCACCGGATGTTCCAAGGCACCAACTACGAGAAGCGCATCGAGCAACGCACCGTCCGCAAGCGTGGCTGATCCTGCCATGTCCACGCGCGACCGGAAGTTGTTCCTGCTGTTCGCAGGCATCGCATTCGCTTATGTCGCGTTGCGCGCTGTCCTTGTTCCGCTCACGCATGATGAGGCGCGGACCTTCTTCGTGTACACCTGCACGGGCGAATTCCTGCCCTGGCTGAGCCACTGGGACGCCGGGAACCACGTGTTGTGCACGGCACTTGGCTGGTTGAGCTACGAGGCCTTCGGCATGGCCGCCTGGAGCTTACGCCTGGCCAACGTGCTGGCCTTCGGCCTCTATGCCGCCTACGCGTACCGGTGGGGGCTGCTTCTCGGTGATCGCGCCGTGCGCTGGTGCCTTTGGCCGGCGTTGCTGTTCACCCCCGTGCTGATCGAGTTCTTCGCCTTGTACCGCGGCTATGGAATGGCCATGGCGTTCCTGCTGATGGCGCTCTACCATACAGTAGCCCTGGTGCGGAAGAACAGCGGCACGCATGCACTTGCCGCCCTGGCGGCATGGGCGCTCGCGGTGGCATCGATGCTGTCCTTGATGGTGCTTTGGTGCGCAGCGCTGCTCCTCATTGCCGTGGTTCTCATGCGACGGCCCGTGGGATCCGCGAAACGCGCAGCACGTGCGGGGGCATGGTTGCTGCTGGGCGCGCTGCCACTTGCAGGTGCGGCCCTGTACAGCAGTGAGCTGAAGGTCCGGGGCCTCTTGTACTACGGCACGGACCAGGGCCTATACCAGGGCACGGCGCGCTCCTTGGCGGAAGCCTTGTTCAATGCGCCCGGCGACCTCGCCACGGCACTGCTCGTTCTCATTCCCATGCTGTTGCTGCTTGTTGGTGCGTGGTCTCTTTTGCGCGTGGGACGGCCCGCGCTCAGTGGCGCCTTTGCGGTGCTCCTGTTCTTCCTGCTGGCAGAGGTCGTTGGCCGCTTGGTGCTCGGCGCACTGTTTGACCTGCCCGGTCCGCTTGACCGCACGGCGTTGCATTGGCTCCCGCTCTTCGTACTTGCCGCCGCCTTCTCGGTCGATGCCCTGCGCGACCAGCGCTTCGCATTCCGCTGGGCCGCAGTGGTGTTGCTCGTGCTGCCCTTCCGCACCTTCACCACCGCCAACCTGGATCATACCGCCATCTGGCCCGAGGAGGCGATCAGCGGGAACATCTTCGATAGGGCCGCGCGTATGCAGAAGGCTGCGGGCCGTCCGCTGCTGATCGATGCCTACCGCCAGATGCCGCCGCAATGGGACCACGAACGCCTGTTGCACTACCCTGATCTGGCGCCCCTCAGCCCCCACGGATTCCCGCAGCCCGACTGTGACCTGCTGCTGATCGACACCACCTTCTTCACCGCACCGCCCGGCTTCCGCACCATCGCGGTAAGCGCCTCTGGCCGGCAGGTGCTCAAGGAACGCACCGCACCCTTGCGCATGGCCTTGCTGAAGGATTCCATGCTCGATCCTTCGGGCATCGGCGGCGAGTTCCATCCACTGTTCGAGCCTGACATCACCGCCCTGCAGGCACAGGAACTGGTGCTGGAACTGGAGCTGGTGTTCCGTTCGGAGGAGCGGTGCCCGGAGACCCAACTGGTGATCGAGGTGGACGGCCCGGCGGGCGAACACCTGCACTACGACCTGATGGAGCTGAAGACGCTCCAGCGCTCCTTCACCGGCGATACGCTTCACCTCCTGCGTCGCATACCATCCTTGTCCGGCAACACTACGCGCCTGGCCTGCTACCTGTGGAACCAGCGTCGGCAGAACCTTTCCCTCTCCTACGGCAGGATCCGGCTGTTGCGGATCCAACCCGATCACGACCTTCGTACACCGTAAGAACGCACCATGGCACTCACCAAGGAACAGATGGCGAAGCGCATTGCGCGCGAGCTGAAGGATGGTTACTACGTCAACCTCGGCATCGGCATCCCCACGCTGGTGGCCAACTACATCCCCGAGGGCATCAACGTGGTGCTGCAGAGCGAGAACGGGATCCTGGGCATGGGGCCTTTCCCGTTCGAAGGTGAGGAGGACGCGGACATGATCAACGCCGGCAAGCAGACGGTGACCATGCTTCCCGGCAGCAGCATCTTCGACAGCGCCACCAGCTTCGCCATGATCCGCAGCCAGAAGGTGCAGCTCACCGTGCTCGGTGCCATGGAAGTGAGCGACAGCGGCGACATCGCCAACTGGAAGATCCCCGGCAAGATGGTGAAGGGCATGGGCGGCGCCATGGACCTGGTGGCGAGCGCCGAGAACATCATCGTGTGCATGATGCACACCAACAAGGCCGGCGAGAGCAAGCTGCTGAAGAAGTGCTCGCTCCCGCTCACCGGCGTGGGCTGCGTGAAGAAGATCGTGAGCGACCTCGGTGTGTTCGATGTGACCCCCGAAGGGTTCAAGCTGTTGGAGCGCGCGCCGGGGGTGACCGTCGACGAGATCAAGGCCAAGACCGAAGGACGGCTGGTGGTGGAGGGTGACGTGCCGGAAATGACGGTCTGATCGCCCGGACGGATGTGGCCCACCACCATGGCCCCGGCCGTGACGCGGAATGAACGGTGGGCCACGCTTTTCGTTTCCCTGCTCGCGCTACTGTTGCTCGGCTATACGGTGGTGCGCAGCGCCATCGTGTCGTTCACGATCGATGAGACCGGAACGTTCATCCACTACGTGACGAAGGGGATGCTCTATCAAAGGACCTTCGATCAGATGAGCGCTAATCATCATCTGCTGAACGTCTGGGGTATGTGGGCCTCCATGAAGCTGTTCGGAACGAGTGAGCTGGCGCTCCGCCTGCCCAACCTGTTGGCGCATGTGCTCTATCTCTATGCGACAGCCCGGATCGCGCTGAAGGCCAGCAGCGTGCCTGTGACGATCGCCTGCTTCCTGCTCCTGAACGTACATCCCTACCTGTTGGACTTCTTCGGACTTGCCCGTGGTTATGGTCTGGCCTGCGGGCTGATGATGATGAGCCTATGGCAAGTGGTACGCTATGTCGATGAGGGACAACCGGTGCAGCGGGTGATGCTTGCGATGTTGTTCGCAGGACTCTCTGCAATGGCGCACTTGGCCATGATCAACTACCTGTTCGCATCAGGACTGGCGTTCACCTTGGTCTGGGCGCGCCAGGCGCGAAGGACCGGGGTCGGGATCTGGAAAAGCCACTGGTGGACCATGGTCCTCTGCTCTTCGCTCGTGCTCTGCATCATCCTGCCCGCCCTGGTCGGCTCACAGAAGAGCGGGTCGCTCTACTTCGGTTGCGATCGGTTCTGGTCGTGCATGGTGCGAACCTTGAGCGAGAAGGCCCTGTACCATATGCCGTATCCGCTGCCGGCACCAACGATAGCGGGGATCGTGCTGGGCGTGCTCCTGCTCTGGTGCGCGATCACGTGTGTGTTCGCATGGCGTCAAAAGTGGACCGATCGGCTCGGGCCGTTCGTGTTCGGTGTGATCATCGCCGGTGTCTGGGCACTGTCGATCCTCGCTCAGCATGTGTTCCTCGATGTACCGCTGCCCCAGACGCGCACGGCCCTCTTCGCGATCCCCATGCTCGCCTTCCTGGTAACGACCTGCATCATTGCTTGGCCCGATGGCCGCGGCAAGTTCCTGCCCTGCGCGGCGACCGCGGTGCTCTGTATCCCGTTGCTGATCCACCAGAAGAACAGCTTCAACCTGAGCTACACCGTGGAATGGAAGCCATCCGGCGAGATCGCGCACATGATGGACGTTATCACACGCGACCATCGGCCGTTGTCGCCGGAGCTACCGGTCTTCACCGTTCATTCAAGCTATGAGAGCTACGGATGTATGCCGTACTACCAGCGAACGGCGGACATGCGCTGGTTGACCGCTTCGCCACGCAATGCGCCGGACACCTACGTCCCCAGTGACTACTACATCGTGGAATACGATGGCTACGACCAGGTGGATACCGCCAACTGGAGCCTCGTGTACCGATCGGAGATCACGAACACCACCTTGTACAGGGACGAGCGGCTTCGCGAAGCGCGACCCGAACTGATCCATCTCGCGTCGTTGGACATGGAGTCGCCCGGTATCAAAGGCACGAGCACGTTGCAGCACCACAGTGGTCAACACGGTCTCCGCTTCGATAGCACCACGCGGGAGATGAAGCCCTTGCGGTGGATCGTTCCAGCGGATAGGGACAGCGGATCGTTCACTTTCAGCGCCAATGCGGAAGTGCTCCAGCAGGAGGACGACAACTTCATCGCTCTGGTGATCTCGGTGATCCGTGATGGAAAGGAACTGACCTGCTCTTACACGCGCTCCTCGGAACAGATGGTCACGTTCGGTCAATGGGGCCACGTGGGTGCCGTGTTCCGCCCGACCGTCCCGTTGCTGCCTGGTGATATCGTACAACTACGCGCATGGCCATTGAGCCCGAGCAGCGTGATGTACCTGGACGATCTGGAACTGCGGATCTTGCAATGACCTATGAACGGGTGCGGCAGGGCGTTCTTCGGCAACTTCCGTTGGTGTGGACCAGCGCATTCTCCCAAGAACCCGAAAAGCAGGCGCACGTAGCCGATGAAAACCGCGATCTTCACGGCCCGCCCATGACCACCCTCCGTACGCTCTCCATCATCATCCCCGCCTACAACGAGGAGCGCACCATCCACCTGATCCTGGACAAGGTGCGCGATGTGGTCCTCGATCATGGCATCGCCAAGGAGGTGATCATCGTGAACGACGGTTCGAAGGACGGCACCGTGCAGGCCATTGAGCGCTACATGGCGGCGAACCCGGCCATGGGCATCCGCTTCATCCAGCAGCCGCACAACATGGGCAAGGGTGCTGCCATTCATCGGGGGATCAAGGAGGCCCAAGGCGAGTACCTACTGGTGCAGGACGCCGACCTGGAGTATGACCCCCGCGAGTACAACCTGCTGCTGAAGCCCGTGGTGGAAGGTTTCGCCGACGTGGTCTATGGCTCGCGCTTCGTGGGCCACCACCCGCACCGCATCCTCTTCTTCTGGCACAGCATCGGCAACCGCTGGCTCACCTTCCTCTCCAACGCGTTCAACAACCTGAACCTGACGGACATGGAGACCTGCTACAAGCTCATGCGCAGCGATATCGCCAAGGGGCTGGTGTTGACGGAGAAGCGCTTCGGCTTCGAGCCTGAAGTGACCGCGAAGCTGGCCCGGGTGAAGGATGTGCGCATCTACGAGGTGGGCATCAGCTACTACGGCCGCACCTACGCCGAGGGCAAGAAGATCGGCTGGAAGGACGGCTTCAGGGCCATCTGGTGCATCGTGAAGTACGGGCTCTTCGCCTGAGCCGTTCCAATGGTGACGAAGGCTCCCCGCCTCGAAGTGGTCGCCATTGCGCTGGGGGTGCTGCTCGCCTTCCTGTTGCTGCTGCTGCGCGCCGCGAGCGATGGCCTGCTGGAGCTTGGCGACGGCGTGAACCACTACATGATCGCTCGCTACGCCTGGAAGCATCCGCTGCTGTTCCTGGACCTTTGGGGCAAGCCCTTGTTCACGGTGCTTGCTTCGCCCTTCGCGCAGTTCGGCCATCTGGGTGTCGCTGGCTTCAACGTGCTGGTGGCCGCAGCCACGTGCTGGATGGGCATCCGCGCGTTGCGGTCCGCTGGTGGTGTTGCGCAACTGGCCTTCCCGGTCCTGTTGTTGCTGGCCCCGCAGTACGTGCTGATGGTGCTGGCCGGCATGACCGAGCCCCTCTTCGGCCTGGTGACGGTGATCACCGTGCTGCTCCTGGTCCACGAACGCCATGCTCCGGCTGCTGCCGTGGCCTCGCTGGCGCCCTTCGCACGTCCCGAGTACATCGCCTTCCTCCCGTTGGTGATGGTGTGGTTGGCCTACGAACGGAAGTGGCGTGCCTTGCCTTGGTGCCTGTTGGGCTTCGTGGTGTATGGGGCCCTGGCTGGTTTCGTGCACGGTGATGTGCTCTGGTTCTGGACGGGAGATCCTTATGGTTACGCGTACAATGCTTATGGATCCGGCCCACTGGACTTCTTTGTTTCACGGGCAGGTTCCGTGTATGGTTGGCCGCTTGTCCTGCTGGGCGTATCCGCCTTGATCCTGTGGCCGCTGATCCATCAGCGCGACGCGGAGCAACGAAGGGCCCACCGTTTGTTCCTGATGACCGCTGCTTTGCCCGCCTTGGGTATCGTGGCCGTGCATTCCATTCTCTGGTGGAAGGGCTGGCGGGGTTCTGCCGGATTGGTGCGTGTGCTCGTCACCTCGATACCCCTCTTCGGGTTGTTCACGGTGTTCACCCTGGGTCGCGGTGCGCAGTTGCTTCTCCCGTCCATGAAGCTGCGTGGTGTGATCGCAGTGTTCGCGTTGCCTGGGGTGTTCGCATGGGCCGTGGCCGATCTGCTTGGCCACGTGCAACTGCCGATCAGGCCGGAGATGAACCAACGCTTTCTGGATTCGGCCGCATTTGGGGTGAAGCGCCACCAGCTTGGGAAGGAGCGCGTTTACTCCACCCATCCCTACATAGCCTTCCGGGCAGAGCTGGACCCCTTCGACAGTGCACGATACAACCCGATCTGGGGGTTGAGCGATGTGGATGTCGGTCGTCGATTCAAGGAAGGCGATCTGCTGGTCTGGGATTCGCAACTCGGTTCGAATGAATCAGGCATTCCGTTGGATCGCTTGTTGAACGACGGCCGTTTCGCCGTGGTGGAGACCTACGAACCTCCGGAGGGAAGCCGGGTGCTGGGCGGCCACATCTACGAGATCTTCCTGTTCGAACGGCGTGACGTGGTGCGCGAGTTCACCACGGACACGGTGATCTGGAACGGACGGGTCCGCAGCGTTCCGCGGATGCGTGTGGACACCGTTCCTTGCACCGCCACAGAGCCCGCTCGCTGGTGCTTGAAGGAAGGTGAGTTTCCGGTCGAGATCCGACAGCTGCCGCTTCCGACGGAGACCGCGATCTATGACGAGTGGATCGTGAGCGGACAGGCCACTGTGGAGGACGGTTCGCGGTTGGCGATCGTGTTCTCCCAGCAGGTGAACGGTCACGGGGTGCGCTACGATCAGGAAGAGCTGGTCTCCGGTGCGTTCGTCTTCAACCGCCGCGTTCCGCCTGTGGCACCCGGAACGGAACAGGTCATCTACTTCTGGAACATGGGCAAGCAGCCCTTCAGCCTGGAAGGGTTCAGCGTGGTGCGCAAGCGATGGACACAGCGCCCGGCATGAGCATCACGGCGCCGAAGGACCTGAAGCGTGATCCTGTGCTCTGGATCGGCCTGATGCTCTTCGCCTTCCATGCGTTCCTCGCGTTGCGTTTCTACATGGAACGCACGGCCACGGCGGACAGTGCATTCTTCTCCTTCCTATTGCTCGATGGCGGAAAGCCGGTGGAGGCTTTGGGACGCTATGGTTCCTACCTCGCGCAGCTGCTTCCGCTGGTCCTCATCCACCTGAAGGCACCGTTGGCGTTGGTGCTGAAGAGCTACTCGCTCAGCTTCGTGCTGCTGGATGTCGCGGTGTTCCTGCTGATCGCCCTGCGCCTGAAGGACCGCGAAGCGGCGATCGCGCTTCCGCTGGTGAAGACCGTCGCATTCCATTACACGTTCTACTACGGCATCTCCGAACTGAACCAAGGGCTTACGCTGATGGTGCTGGCGTGGGCGTTGTTGAAGCGTTTCCTGGATCGCGATGAGCGGCATTGGGGAACGGCCCTGGCGATCAGCTTGCTCACGTTGTGGTCCTCGTTCTACCACCAGCTGCTGGTGTTCCCGCTGGCTTTCGTGCTGGCCTTGGAATGTGTGCGGCTGAAGCTGTGGCGCGATCGTGGGTTCTGGATCACCGCGCTGGTGCTGTTGGGATGGTTCGCGGTGCGGATCCTCTTCTTCACCCGCTCCTCGTATGAGGCGCAGCGCATGCCTTCGGTGGGTGAACTGGTCACTTATGGCAGTGCCCTGGGCGACCTCGGCAGTGCGCAGCACCTGCTGCGGGTCTTCCCCAAGTTCAAGGCCCTGCTCCTGCTGATCGGCATCACCGTGCTGGCCGCATTGTGGAAGCGCGCGTTCGTTTTGCTCGCTGGCACGGTGCTCCTAGCCGTGGGCTTTCTGGTGCTGGTGCTCATCACCGATCGCGATGGGGCCTCGCCCAATATCTACGAGAACTACTACACGGTGCAAGGTTTCTTCTGGGCGGTGCTTTTCGCGCGGCTGGCTACTTCGATCCATCGCCCCGCGTTCCTTGTGCCTGCGATCGCAGCAGGGGTCCTGTTGCTGGGCGGACTGCAGATCTGGCGCGCACATGACCTGCTCACAGCCCATGTGCGCTACGCCGAACGCATCTCCGACACGCTGCGCGATCGGGGTACGCATAAGGCTGTCGGTGACCTGCGCAATTTTCCGTGGGCCTATGCCTGGGGCGAATGGCCGCTGGCGATGGAGACGGCGTTGGTGTCCGCGCAGCGTTCGCCCGGGGAGGCCGCCACCGTGTTCATGACCGACGCCCCCGCACCGTTCGACAGCGTGATGACCCTGCCGTACACCTTCCTGGGGCCCAACTGGAAACCGGTGTGGTTCACCACGGATCACTTCCCGAAGGCACAGCTGCACTTCCCTCGCCAGGCCTATGTGCACTTGAACACCGTGATGCCCGACAGCGTGGAAGCGCGGATCGCAGCGAAGGATATCCAGCTTGAACTGCTTGCATCGGAGATGTGGTTAGCCCATGACCGCTTTACGGTGGCCGAGCTGCGTATCACCAACCGTTCAGCGGAGACGCTGGGCTCCATCCTCGAGAGCGGGGTCCCCATGCGGCTGGGCTATCACCTCTTCGCTGCGGATGGCACGTTGATCGAGAGGGAGGGCTTCCGCACGGAGCTGGAGATCGACCTGCCGCCGGGAGGAAGCCATGTGCAAGGCCTTGTGATCGAACGACCGGTGGAGCGCGGCACTTACTTGTTGCAGGTCGACCTGGTGACCGTGGGCAAGCGTTGGTGGGGGATCAACGCGCCCATCATCGTGCACGCTGGATGGTGATCACCGCTGCGGCGTGAACACCTCCACGTTGAGGTCGTCGATCAACACCGGGGTCCTGCCCCGATGCCATACGTACACCTGCACGTGGTCGCGTGGGTCGCGGATGTTCGGCGTGAGGTAGTCCATCGAAAGCGTCACCCATTGTCCCGTGGGAGCGGTGTCCGCGCAAGCCGTACGGTAGCCGTAGTTGCCCTCCTTCCGTGCCATGGTCACTACCAGGCAGGGCGTTTCCTCTGCATATCCGGCCGGCAGTTTCACATCCACGCGGGCACGTATCCACGCGTGGTCCTCGGTGGTGATGCCCTCGAAGGTGGTCTCGACGTTGGGGCTGAACTGGTTCGTGCTGTCCATCGCATAGGCACTGCCGTGATGCAGGGAGTCGCGCACCAAGGCCCCACGGTGTCCGGTCAGTGGTTCCTCAAAGTCGTAGTGGCCGATGTTCCGTTGCCGGTATCCGGTGGGGTCGGTGAGCTTCAATGCCCCGCTGAAGTCGGGTTCCATGGACATCAGCTTGCGGTCCTCTTCGGTCACTGAGGTCTTCCCGAAGATGGCCAGGTAGTAAGCGGGTGTGGTGCGGTACGGGTCGAGGATGAAGTGGTTGAGCTGCCAGATCTGGAAGAGGTTCAGCACCACGAAACAGCCCATGAGGGAGGATGCGGACCAGCGCCAAAGCGCCTTCCATTCACTCATCCGCTGTAGGAAGTAGCCGAGCGGGATCGCGAGCAGAACGTACGACGTGATCATGGGCCGGATGCTGTAGCTGGCACCGTACCACCATTCGCTCCAACTGGCGATGATGTAGAAGGTGATCAGGAAGTAGCCCAGGATCACCGGGAACAGTTCGCGCTTTCGCTGCCACAGTTGCACGAAGCCGAGCAATGCGAAGACCATGATCGGGGTGTACACCAGCCAGCCCTTTTTCAGGCTGAACAGGATGGGGCCGATGTGCGGCGACCACAGGTCCAGGCCCACGCCGGGGTTCTTGTAGCTGTCGAAGATGAAGCTGCCGGTCTTCATCTTCCAGTACACCAGTTGTGGCGAGAGCACGAGCAGGCCCAGCAGCACCGCCAGCGCCACATCCTTCCCATGCGTCCGGAGCAGGGTGATGCGCGTGTTCCACGAGGTGCGGTCGAACACGCCCCAGAACAGCGGGATGAGGCCGCAGATGATCTCGCTCGGCTTCACCAGCGTGATCATCGCTACGGAAGCAGCGATCGCCAGCAGGTTCCGGCGTTCGTGCTCCGCGTGCCAGCGGATGGTGTTCCACACCAGCACCGCCATGCCGAAGAAGAGGAAGTTGGCCGTCTCCAGGTCTTTCACCGTGGTGAAGTGGAAGTAGTTGGTGCCGAAGCCCACGAGCACAAGGAGAACGGCCACGGTGCGGTCCGGGAAGAACTGCAGCAGGGTCCTGCGGAAGTACACCAGGCCGATCAGCGTGTACAGCATGCAGCCGAGCGCCATCGCATATTGGTAGGGCAGGCTGAACCCGTCCATGGGCGCGCCTGTGGCGAATGCGGTCGCATGGCCCAGCAGGAAGCTGGGCAGGTAGAGCAACGACATGCCCAGCAGGAAGAAGTACATCGGCGATCCATCCGGCGCCTGGGTCACCTGGTAAAGCGTTGCGGTGGTGCCGTACTGTTCCTGCATCTGCGTCATCCAGCTGATGTCGTGCAGCAGGGGGTCGTGGTGCACGAAGGTGGCGGGCAGCGGCAGGTAGTAGCCGAACACGTCCCAGCTCAGCTCGTTGGGCGTGAGCTTCACCGTGCGCACCACGAGGAGCGTGGCGAACAAGGCCAGCAGGGCCAGGCGCGAGTAACGGGCGGTGAGGTGGACCATCGGGCTGCCTGCAAAGATGCCGTTCCGGTTCAGAAGAGCGCGCGCCATTCATGATGCAGCGCGGCCCAGGACCAACCGGGCTCGCTCCAGGACGGGATGTAATGCTCCGTCATGCGCAGGTTCGCCAGTATGCATACGGCAAGCACCAGGGCAACGGGAATGCGCCAGCGCCGGCACCGCGTGAGCACCTCCTGCAGGCCCCAGGCGAGGGGGATGGAAAGCAGCGCGTAATACTCCACGAAGCCGCGATGCCCGAACGCACCGCCGAGCCACCAGCACCACCAGGCCGCGTACGTGTACCACACCACCACCACCATTGCGAGCAGCAGGCGGCCGCCATCGATCCGCCGCGCCGCCATCCACACGAGCGCACCGCATACGAGCACCATCATCGGCGTGTACACCCACCATCCGTTGATCACCCCGAAGAGCACGTCCGCCAAATGCGGATGCAGGAGGAACTCGAAATGCTCCCCCTTGTACCCGTACGGGAAGATGAACCAGCGGTCCGTGATGAGGTGCCAGTAGGCCAGCTGCGGAAGCCACAACAGCAGGGCAACTCCAGCGCCAAGCAACGTGACGACGCGTTGTTGCGTGGACCAGCGCAGCCGTGCCTTCAACCCCTGAAGCCCGTCGGTGAGGTAGAACAAGGGGAACAGGACCACCACGGCATGCAGCTGCCGGATCAGCACAGCCAAGGAGCACACCACCAGGATCCCCGCCGTGCGCCAGGGCGTGGGACGTTCCGCATTGCGCACCACGAGGTAATGCAGCGCCGCGAAGAGGAAGTAGGCATAGGCGTGCGACATGGAGGGTTGTCGCGTGGTGTAGTAGTACAGGTTGGTCCCGATGAAGAGCAGCAAGGGAACGGCGAGCGATATGGGCAGCGTGAAGCGTCGCCGCAGCGCGTGGAACAGCATGCCCGTGGCGATGCCGGTGTATACCGAGACGCCGAGCAGGATGCAGAGCGCGTAGGGGGCACTGTAGCCATCCATTGGTGAGCCCGAGGCCCACGCCGCCGCATGACCCAGGAGGAACCACGGCAGTTGCAGAAGCGCCACACCGCTGGTGAACAGGTCCAGGCCCGAGGCGTTCGGCAGGATGCAGGCCCAGGGCAGGTGTTCCCAATGGTGCGTGCCGATGAGCCCGGGCAGGTATTGGTAGTAGCCCCAGCCATCGCCCTCCATCCGCAGCATCCGGTACAGGTCGCGGTGGTTGAACGCGATGCCGGACGTGAAGGCCACCAGGGCGATGAGCGCACCGGCGAGGAAGCCGGTCCATTGGGTCCGGCGGGATGCGTCAGGGCTGTCCATGGTCCAGCGTGTATCGCGCATCGCGCCCCATCATCACGGCCAGTGGCAAACCATCCGCTTCGGCCTTCCGGCGGACAGCCGCCAGCCACTTCGGGTCCTTCAGGATCGTCACCATGTTCCGTTCCAGCGGGGTTTGCTGGTCCTTGGGCGCTTCAGCCAATGCGTGCAGTCGGGAAAGGGAGGTGATGCCTGTGGGTCCTTCAACGGTCAGGGCGTTCTGCAGGAAGGCACGGGCCATGCCCACCTGGTCCTTGCGGCCGATCGCTTCCGCTTCCTCCGCGAGCACATGGTATTGCACCCCCATCTTCGTGCATACGTCCTGCAAGTCCCAACGCCGGCGATCCGCGATGGTCCCACCGCAGTGCTGTTCGAAGTGCACGGAGACGGTGATGCTGTCCTGTTGGGCGCGATGAAGCAGCACGAAGAGCAGCTTCTGGGAAAGCTCCCTGAGCTCCTTTTCTGCCGCATTGACGGCCGAGCCGGACATCACGGCATCGTTCAGCACGCGTGAGCGGAAGAGGTGGTAGCCGCACAGGCCGGGGTCCGCCGGTTCCGCTTCGAGGTACATGTGGACGTCGGCCGGAACGGGAACGCCATGCAGGACGCCGGCATAGGCACCAAGGGTGAACCAGGGCTTCGGCCGCGCAACGAAGGCCCGCTGCAGGTGGTCGAGCCGGTCCAGGTCGATCAGCAGCAGCACCTGTCCTCCGCGATAGTGGCGGCGGGTGCTGTCGAAGAGCAGCAGGTCCTGATCGAAGGAGAAGCCGGGCACACCAAGGTCGATGACACCGGTGTCCGCATCCGATACGAGCTGGTGCTCCGCCCACCCCGCCCCCAGCAGGACCACGGGTCGGTCGGCGGCTCCGGGAGCGAAGCCCTTCGGCAGCAAGGTGGTACTGTCCAGATCGCCGCACCAGCCGAGCAAGGCATGTGGGTGATCGGTCAAGGGCTTCATCAATCCCCAGCGGATCGCCAGCTTGTCGTGATCGTCACCGCGATGCACGACGCGCTGATCAACGCGGTAGGACCAGCTGTAGAGACGGGGATCGCGCCAGGGGGCATAGCCCGGATCATCGCCGAAGAGGCGCGAACGCAGCCACCATTCACCGAGCGCCACCGCCAGCAGCAGCACGCAGCCCACCAGCAGGGACCGAAGAAGGAAGGTGCGGACGCTCATCGTGATCAAGGTATCCAAGCCGATCGGCCCCGACCATATGCATCACCGACTGCGCGGCGATCTTGTTATTGGATCATCACGCCGCGCTTCTTCATCAGGGGCACGGTGGTGAAGTTCTCCTCCTGGATGCTCTCCGGCAGGAAGATGTACTTCTTGTCGTGCAGCTCACGACCGATATAGAAGCTGAGCCAGAACTGGTTGCTCAGAGCGAACACGTCCTCCACGATGCGCTCGATCCGCGCCCAGCTTCGGGCGTCCAGCTGCCCGATGAAGTGCCGCATCTCGCTGGTCTTGCGGGTCTCGCCAGCGAGCTCGCCGTAGCCGCGTGAGCTCACCAGCACGTTCTCCAGCGCGAAGTCGTTCTGGTTCACCAGGTACACGTACCAGGCCTCTTCGCCTTCCTCATCGGGCTCGCGTACCACCGCCATGGCCACGCCTTCGACCTTCGGGGAATGGATGTCCTTGCGCATGCGTGTTCAGCCCTTGCGTGAAGCGAGTTCGCGGGCGATCGCGATCCACTTGAACACGTCGGTGGGGTGGCCGGTGTGGTTCACCTCTTCGCGCTTCATGCCGGTGCGCACGAACACGAGCCGCTCATGGGGGATCACCACCACGTATTCGCCATGGAAGCCGCGGCAATAGTGGATGGGCTTGCCGTCGATCTCCGCCAGCCACCAGAAGTAACCGTACCGGTCGTTCGGCGCGCCATTGTCCATCAGCTTCGCGGGGGTGATCGAGGCCTGCCAGTAGTCGCGCGGCACGAGCTGCTTCCCGTTCCACATGCCGCTGTCCAGGTACAACTGGCCGATGCGCCCGAAGTCGCGCGCCGTGGCATAGAGGCAGCAGAAGGCCTTGAAGTCGCCGTCCGCGCGGTCCTTGCCCCAGTAGGCTTCGTGCTCGCAGCCGAGTGGCGTCCAGATCTTCTCGCGCACCAGCTCATCCAGCGGCCGCTTGTACGCCGCCTCGATCACCTCGGCCATGATCTGCGTGCCCCCGCTGATGTAGTCGAACTGCGTGCCGGGAGTATCGCGACAAGGCTGGGAAAGGCTCAGCTCACGCACCTTGGTTCCGTAGTAGCCCTTGGCGTTGTCGCTGAACGGGTCCGCACCGCTCTCGCTCCAATCCAACCCGGTGCTCATGGTGAGCACATGTTCGATGGTGATGCCGGCATAGCAGCCGTCCTTGTACTCAGGCAGGAAGTCGCTCACCGGTTGCTGCACGCTCTTGATCACACCATCCTGGATGGCGATGCCCGTGAGCACGCTGATGTAGCTCTTCGCCACGCTGAAGCTGTTGCTCACGCTGTCGGCGTCCCAGCCGTTCCAATACTGCTCGAAGATCAGGCTGTCGTCCTGCATCACCGCGAAGCCCACGCTATAGAGGTCCTGCAATTCCTTCTCCTGTTCGGGCTTCAGGGCCAGCTTGCCGTACCGCGAACCCATGGGCCAGGGCTGCGGGGCCGTGGCGGGGATGGTGCCGTACGGGAAGAAGTCGCGGTCGTCGATCTCCGGTGAGCTCCGGCCGATGAGGTAGGTGTAGCGTACCCCGCGCACCAGGTGATCGTTGCCGGTGAGGTAGGCCAGGGCGATCAGCAGGGCCAGGATGCCGACGGTCCAGAACAGGATTTTTTTCAGTATGCGCATGGGGATGATAGCTGAGCGAAAGTAAGGTTCACTCCACAAGCGTCATCCCGCACAGGTCGGCCAGCCTACTCCGCGACCACGCGAGAGCTTCCCAACGTGGTGCCGTGTCGGACCACTTGCACCACATACAACCCCGGTGCAAGGCCCTCTCGAGGCAAGGTCACGGTTGATGATCCCATCCCTTTCAGTCGGCGCACTTCACGGCCCATGGCATCGATCAACCTCACTTGGTAATCGGAAGTGAGGACTTCATCGCTCGTGATGCTGAATGCTTCTACGAACGGGTTGGGAACTACGGTCAAGTGCCCGCTGGCATTTCCAGGGAGCCCCGTGCTGAAAACCGGGTAGTCTGCAGATAGCGCCGAGCATCCGAAGCTGTTGCTCGCTTCTACTGTATACATGCCCGGGGAGAGCGTTATGAGAAGCTCGTCCGTCTCACCAGGGATCGCCGAGCCATTGAGGAACCATTGGTGATCATCCGCCGGGCTTGCCCTTAGCGTATCGGGTCCAGCCCAGAAGATCTCCGCTGTGAATTGGGCGCAATCCACCAGAGTTGTTACGGTCGTGTTCGTGATCACGGCAGGATTCAGATCAAAGTAAATCTCTGCCTGGTTCTCGATGCAGGAATAGTTCGGCGCGGCGTCAACTATCCCGATGCGGAACGAGATGAAACCCTGGCTTCCGGGTTCGTTGGCGTTGCTGTCAGGCAGCATGATCCCATCGAAGAGGAATTTAAGGGTCGCATCCTCTTCGAACAAGATCGAGCTTGGTTGATGAGAATACCCCAGGACCTGGATGGTGGCCGGTTGCAGCAGTTCATGGAATTGGTCGCGGATGAACACGTCATAGGCGGTATCACTTCCTGTGTTTTGGAACCGTATGGTGTAGTTGAGAAATTCGGTCGGCAACGGGATGATGCCTTGAACACCCTGCCCCTTTGGATCGACCATCTTGTCATTCGGGTCATAGGCGCAACTGTGAACGCGCGTGAATTCGGCAAAAGGGTTGTTGATGATGATACCTAGGCTGTCCTCACAACTCACCAAGACGGTCGTGCGCAATGTGTCTCCAATCTGACCGACCCCAGGAAGTTGGACGAGCAGTGTGACCACTTGGTTGGCGAAGCAATTCAATGAATCATAAGGCCAGGTCAAGGTGTCCCCGCTGATGGATGCGGGAGGCGGGTCACAGGAGACCAGGACCAACTGGCTGTCCAGGAGCAGTTGAATGCTGCCTTGGGACACCAGCGTGCCTTGGTTGGCGATCGAGACCCATAGCGTTGTGGTATCCCCGCAAGGAGCCTCCGCTAACACAAGGGAGGGCACTACGATGGTCGTATCCATCAATGACGTGATCGCGAAGTCATTGCCGAAGCTCTCGGGTGTGTTATTCGTCAGTTGCACGCTGTGTGCCACTGGGTCAGCCCCCCAGAGCCCGGATGGGAGAACGGGGAACACGGAATATGCCCCACTATCGGCATATACCGTGTAGTTGCCGTTCATCGTGGAAAGCGACATACTTGCCACAGGGGTTGTAATAATGGGCAGAAAAGGGGGCACTGCATCGTTCGGGGTAAAGGAGCCGGTATTATCGTTGTCTAGAAAGGCTTGGCCGTGTATCCTGAATGGGCTTCCAATAAAGTTCTCGACCCAGTTCAAGATCACACCAGAGGTCCTACCGTTGCCGACATCAAGGTCACCATCGTTATCAAAGTCCGCCAAGAACCCCATTCTCGTTGGTCCGGCGGAAGGATCTATCGGGTGGGGGAAGAAGGTGTTTGAAGAGCCATCATTCTCCGACCATGCTATCCTGGGGGCGGAGCCAAAGGTCACCAGGTCCATATCGCCGTCAGAGTCCATATCACTGGACGCAATGTCAACCAGATATGCTGGCGCAGCGATGGAGGTGGGGGGGCGAGAAGGCCCCGGCACCGTTGTTCGAACACCAATAGGCACCTGCATTGGAAGCGATGAGGATATCCATATCACCATCGAGGTCCAGGTCCGCATTCCGGATACGAGTGACGTTAGAAATCGATGTCGCCGTGCTGATCGCTCCCCCGAAACCTCCATTGCCATCGTTGCTTCTCCACTTTATGAGCCCTTCTCCCGAGGAGTTAATCAGCAGGTCCTGATCCAAATCGCCGTCTAGGTCGCCTGCAACGATGAAATTCGGCTTGTTTACCGCCACATAATCAATTGGGGCGGAGAACGAACCACTGCCAAGGTTCAATAGCACACTGACCGCATAGGTGGTCCCGGCCCAGCATGCGCATGCTAGGTCCGGAAGTGCATCGCCATTGAGGTCCATGCAAACGAGGTCCCTGATCGTAGTGCTGGTCGTGGCTACCTGGACTGGACTTGTGAATAGGCCAAAGCCGTCGTTCGCCGCCCAGTACAGACCACTACCACTACCTGCAACAAGGTCCAAATCGCCATCGCCATCTAGGTCTGTCATTCGGGCCGTGGATGTCAACAATTCAACACCTAACGTTCGCTGCGGCTCGAACGAGTCCGACCCCGTGTTCGGGTACCACGCGATTCGGCCATCCAGCCCAGACGACGTGAGCACATCGACATGCCCATCTCCGTTGATGTCGCCAGTAGAAATACTTGTAACATCCGGAAGTGCAGGTAAAAACCGGTCGAAAATGAACGTGCCGGGAGCCGTGTTCCGGAATACCTGCACAACTTCACGCGTTCCCGCCGATTCACCTACGACGAACGGATCGAAATCACCATCGTTGTCGATATCGGCTCCGATGATATCTGTGACGCCGGTCAATTGCGCGAACAACACACCCGTCCAATTCCAACCCCCGTCATTCCTGATCCATACCACTCCGCCTCCTGCAATGCCTCCGTGTGGTAGCGCGTCGATATCCCCATCTCCGTCCAGGTCGGAGAAGGTCAAGCGGATAGCCTGAACGTTGGAGGCAAGGATCCTGGGTCCACTGAACGCTAGTCCTGTTCCAAGGTTCTCATAACACACGAATCCGTCAGAACCGTTGAGCCGAGTGATCGCCACATCCAGATCGTTGTCCAGGTCAATATCCAGTGTATAGATGCGGGTGGGGAATTCGCCACTGGCGATCATCATAGCGGGAGCATAGGCTCCTGCACCGAGCGCTTCGTAGAGATAGAGCGTATTGGAACGATTGACCAGCAGCTCTTCATCGCCATCGCCGTCAAGGTCGGCCGAGGCCAAGGCAGTGACCTGAAGGGAGTCGATATGGGCGCCGAAAGAAAAGCCGCCGGAACCATCGTTCTGGCACCAGCCGAGCCACTGTGTTGAGTAGCTGTGGTACAGCAGGTCCTGGTCACCGTCCAGGTCGACATCCGAAAGGTCGATAATGGAGACGGTGCCATCAGGTTGAGGAAGCGAGTCAAAAGGGAGGAAGGAGCCATCACCTGTGTTCAGCATGGCCCCCAAGGCGCCAAGTCCGAGAATGCCGCACGCCACCACATCAGTATCACCATCCAGGTCGAGGTCGGCCAACAACCACTGGTTGTAATTTGGGAACGTACTCGAGATCACGCGTGCGGGCTCCCACTCCCCGTTGCCGGAATTGCGGCACCAGCCAAGATTCGATGCGTTCGATACCGACACCAGAATATCCTGCAAGCCGTCACCATCCAGATCGGCCGCCCCGAGTTCCGAAGGATCGCCAAGGTCTGCAGGGTGGATGGCCTGTGGAGAACTGAATTGGGCGGACAGTGAGGCACCGACGGAAAGACCAAGGACCAGCAACAGAATGCGCATCAGGCACGGTTTGCCGGTGAAGATAGAACCTCACGGCAAACTATTCGGCGTATTCCACGTCGAACAGATCCGCCAGCTCCAGCTTCAGCCGCTGCTTCACCGCCTCGATGTCAAGCAGCCCACCAAGCTCCTTGGCCATGCACGTGACGCCCTTGTCCGCGATGCCGCAGGGGATGATGTTCTCGAAGTAGCTGAGGTCGGTGTTCACGTTGAAGGCGAAGCCGTGCATGGTGACCCACCGGCTGGCGCGGATGCCGAAGGCGCAGATCTTCCGGGCCTTGAAGGGGTCCTCCCAGTCGAGCCAAACACCAGTGAGCCCTTCGATGCGACCGGCCTTGATGCCATAGGCTTCCAGCGTGCCGATCACCGCCTCCTCCAAGGTACGCAGGAAGCGGTGGACGTCCGTGAAGTGGTGGTCCATGTCGAAGATGGGGTAGCCCACGATCTGTCCTGGGCCGTGGTAAGTAATGTCGCCGCCGCGGTCGATCGGGAAGAACTGGACGCCTTTCTCCCGCATCTCTGCTTCGTTCAGCAGCAGGTGGCTCTGCTTGCCGCTCTTGCCCAGGGTGTACACATGAGGATGCTCCACGAAAAGCAGGTGGTCCTCGGTGGGCACTTGCTGGTCCTCGGGCAGGTTCCGGTTCGCGATCTTCCGGTCGATGGTGGCCTGGAAGAGGGTGGTCTGGTAGTCCCACGCCGTGGCATAGTCGAGGAGGCCGAGGTCGCGGAAGTGGACTTTTCTCACGGGGCAAAGGTCTTGATGTAGCGGCGAGTTCAGAAGCGGGGGGGGGGGGCCGGTTTGGGGGGATGGGGGGCCCCCCACAACCCCGGGGGGCGGATTTT
>JBIIYP010000025.1:0-54909 GCA_044346705.1 Flavobacteriales bacterium | reverse complement strand
CAAGTGATCGGGTCACTTGCCGCTCGCCAACTCGCCGCTTGCGGCTATTTCACTTCAGCAAGCTTCCCCTTCAGCATGTTGATCACGCCGATCTCAATGGGGTCCACGCCTTTCTTCTCCGCCCAGTAGTAGCTCACCCAGTCGCCCAGGTTGATCAGGAAGAGCTGGCGGGCGAAGGCGGTGTCGCCCTTGCTCCACACCTCGTGGATGTGGGGGGTGTACTGCTGGATCACCTCCTTGTTGATGGCGATGCGGGTCTGGTTGCGCTCCAGGTCCTCCTTGTGGCGGAAGATCACCACGGCGAACTGGTCGTTGCCGCCGGCCCAGCCCACGAGCTCGTTGTGGTTCATCTCGGGGATGGCGTGGTGCCAGCAGAGCTCCTTGCTGTTCTCGTTCACCTGCTGGCGGAAGCGGATGCTCACGGCCTCGGTGCTCGCTTCGCTGTAGATCACCAGGCGCTTGCCCACCAGCTTGGCGGCCAGCTCCTGCGCGGCCTTCTGGATGTCGGCCTTGTCGTGCTCCAGCATCAGGGCCGCGGTCTTGATCGCGCCCTCGAAGCCGTCGCCGATGATGCCGAAGTGGTGCAGGATGAAGAACTGCTGCACCAGCGAGTAGGCCAGCATGGTGCGGGGCGGGTTGCCGCCGGGGATCACGATGTGGTCCAGGCCCTTCGCCTTGGCGATCTCCAGCATGGTGCCGCCGCTGGTGATCACACACACCCGGGCGCCCTTGGCCAGCGCCTGCTCCATGGCGGCGAGGGTCTCCTCAGTGTTGCCGCTGTAGCTGCAGGCGATCACCAGGCTCTTGTGGTTCACATAGCCGGGCAGGTAGTAGTTGTTGTAGACCTCGATGGGGCACTTGGCCTCCTTGGCCACTAGCTGCGCCGCGATGCGCCCGCCGATGCCGCTGCCGCCCAGGCCCGTCACCACCACGTTGCCGTAAGGGCCGCCGGGGGCTTTCAGTTCCGCCTTGCGGCCGATCTCCAGGGCTTCTTTCAGTTGGCGGGGGAATCCGTCGATGAGGTTGTACATGGTCATGATCGCTCGGGTCAAAAGTAGGCGCGTGATACGGTCCTCCGGCGCCCAGGGTTGCCCTTTCTCCGCCTGAGGCCGGGCGGGTATCTTCGCAGCCTCAACCTAGAGCATGAACTCGGCCACGACAAGCGTACTTAGTGATGAGTACATCAAGAAGATTGCCAAAGAGACTTTGGCGGATTTACGCAAGCAAGGGAGCATAACTCTTGAGAATGCAAAATCCGAGGAGAAGGTGAAATTGCTTGAATCAGAGGTGGTTCGCCGAATTGAAAGCAACCTGAAGATAGAGTTGAGGAGAGTCGACGAGCTTCTCATTCCGCTTTTCCGAGATGTCTTGGAAAGTAGGTTCGAGAGCTCGAGGACAAGGCCGTCTGAGCAGGAGTCTATCCGCCGCGAAGCGCTGAACAAGCTCCGCGCCCTCGGCATCGAACCCTTTCCCGCCGCTGAATACAAGGTGACGAGCACTGCTGCGGCCGTGAAAGGCCTGTTCAAGGAGGAGGGGGAGCCCGCCCAGGTGACCCTCGCCGGACGGATCATGAGCGTGCGCGTGATGGGCAAGGCCAGCTTCGCCGTGCTCCGCGACCACACCGGCGACCAACAGATCTACGTGGCCCGCGATGAGGTGTCGCCCGGCGAGGACAAGAGCCTGTATGATGAGGTGTGGAGGCACCTGCTCCACCTCGGCGACTTCATCGGTGTGCAGGGCCATGTCTTCAAGACCCGCACCGGCGAGATCACCGTGCACGTGAAGCAGCTCACCGTGCTCAGCAAGGCCCTGCGCCCCCTGCCCGTGGTGAAGACCGACGACCAGGGCAACGTGCACGACGCGCTCACCGACCCCGAGCAGCGCTACCGCATGCGCTATGTGGACCTGGTGGTGAACCCCGGGGTGAAGGAGACTTTCCTGAAGCGTGCCCGTGTGTTCGACGCCATGCGCAACGCCTTCCAGGAGGCCGGTTACATCGAGGTGGACACCCCGGTGCTGCAGGCCATCCCCGGTGGTGCGGCCGCGCGGCCCTTCGTCACGCACCACAACGCGCTCGATGTGCCCTTCTTCCTGCGCATCGCGAACGAGCTCTACCTGAAGCGCCTGATCGTGGGCGGCTTCGACGGCGTGTTCGAGTTCAGCCGGAACTTCCGGAACGAGGGCATGGACCGCACCCACAACCCGGAGTTCACGGTGATGGAACTGTACGTGGCCTACAAGGACTACCGCTGGATGATGGACTTCATCGAAGGCGTATTCCGGTCCGTCGCCATCGCCGCCAATGGGAGGACCACGGCTCTTTTTCAAGACAAGGTGATTGACTTCGGGCCACACTTCCAGCGGATCACCATGTGCGGCAGTATCCAGGAGAAGACCGGCGTGGACGTGCTGAACGCCGACGAGCAGACCCTTGGGGAATTGGCCAAGAAGAACGGCATCGAGGTGACGGCGGCCATGGGCAAGGGCAAGCTCATCGACGAGCTCTTCAGCGAGTTGGTGCAGCCCCACCTGGTGCAGCCCACCTTCGTCATGGACTTCCCGCTGGAGATGAGCCCGCTCTGCAAGAAGCACCGCGAGGACCCCCGCCTCACCGAACGCTTCGAGCTGTACGTGGCCGGCTTCGAAGTGGGCAATGCCTACAGCGAGCTCAACGACCCCATCGATCAGCGCGAGCGCTTCGAGGAACAACTGAAGTTGATGGAACGCGGCGACGACGAGGCCATGTTCATCGACCAGGATTTTCTGCGCGCCTTGGAGTATGGCATGCCGCCCACCAGTGGCATCGGCATCGGCATGGACCGTTTGGTGATGCTGCTCACCGACAACCCCGCGATCCAGGAGGTGCTGTTGTTCCCGCAGATGCGGCCGGAGAAATTCGATTAGGGTCCGCACAGGCGTCCCGCCTGTGCAAGATGATCGAACAGCACAGGCGGGACGCCTGTGCAACTTTGCCGCAGCATGGTCGCTATCGAACACCCCTTGCTGATCTTGACCCCGCGTCCGTGGAAATGGTTGGGGGTGCTGGCCATCGGGCTCGTGCTCGGCTTCGGTGGATGGCTGATGGTCAATGACCCCGATGACACTTCCCGTGTTGGTATGGGGTGGTTCTGTTCGGTGTTCTTCGGCCTCGTGGCAGTTGTCGCTGTTGTTCAGTTGATCCCGGGCTCATCGCGTGTGGTGGTCACTTCGAAGGGGGTTTATCAGACAGCGATGTACAGGCGCCACTTCATGGCTTGGGATGACATTGAACGCTTCGGCGTTGCGGAATGGACCCAGTGGCATGGGCCGTTCCGGCAGCGCCACCGGTTGGTGGGTATCGAGTTCCGCGCAGGCTCGAAGCACCGCTCGAAACAGGCCCGTCTCCAGGCTTGGAACATCGCGTTGGTCGGCCATCATGCTGCGCTGCCCGACAACTACGGCTACAGCCACCAGGAGCTCGCCGACCGGCTCAATCAGTTGCTTGCCGCGCATCAGACATAGTCCGCACAGGCGTCCCGCCTGTGCAAGATGATCTTCCTCCACAGGCGGGACGCCTGTGCGACTTTAGGGCATCCGCTCCACCCGTTGCATCACATCGCCCACTTGCAGCTTCTTGGCCGCATCCATGCCGCTCACCACATGCGCGAAGCGGGTGTAGCGCCCATCGAGGTGCGGAGCTGCGGCGGTCATGATGAAGAACTGGCAGCTCTCGGTATCGTGACCGGCGGAAGCCAGGCCCACGGCGCCCTCCACGAAACCCTGCGGACCGATCTCCGTGCGCAAGGTCCACGGCATGCCGCCATAGCCATCGCCACGCGGGCAACCACCCTGGGCCACGAAGTTGGGGATCACGCGGTGGAAGGCCTTGCCGTTGTAGTAGCCCGCGGTGACGAGCGAATCGAAGGCCACGCAGCTGCCCGGCGCGACCTCCGGTTCCAGTGCGAGGATGACCTCGCCTTTCGTGGTGGTGATGCGGTACTGCTGGCCTTGCTTCAAGCTGCGCAGGCGGGCCAGGTCGATCGGGTGGTTGAAGGGCGGGGACTTGTGGGCCGGGGCAGGGAGGCCATCGCGCTTGGCGATCGCCTGGTCGAGGTATTGGAGCGTTTCCAGGTCGCGGATCGGGTGCAACGCTTGGCGCATTGCCAGGACCGTCGGCTCGGTCAACAACAACTTCAGGAATGCTGGATCCTTCTCTATCAGTTTTTCACAAACGGCCGCGATCAGCCCGGCGTCCTGGGTGCTGAAAACGTTCTGCATGAAACCGGCTAGCCAGCGGTCATGCGCTTCCTTGTTGATCTCCTTGAGCGCAAGGTTCTCTGCGTCGAACCATGCTACGAGGGCCGCTTGCCTTTCCACTGCAGGCCGACTCGATCGTATCAGCACCAGCAATGAGTCCTGCGCCATGGTGGGGCCCAGGGCGCTGATCAACGCCGCATTCCAGTAGGGCCCCAGGTCCTGGTGCGAGAGGCTCTGCATCAGTGATCCGCACACCATCCGTGTCTGCTCGCCCCCAAGCTTCATCACCAGCCCGTAGAGTGGCAGCTTGATGCTGTAGTCCGGGTGTTCCTGTGCGGACTTCCAGATCGCGTCACCGTCCAGGGGCCATTCGATGCGTTGCAGTTGTTCGAGTGCGGTCTCCTGCACACCCACGTCGCTATCGTTCAACCGATCCAGGAAGAAGGCGGCGTGAGCCTTGTCCTTGTTCGCGCCGAGCGCACGTAACGCAGCGATGCGGATCATCGGCAGGCTGTCGTTCAAGGCGAGCGCCAGCAAGGTGTCCGTCACCGCTTTCGTGGAATTGGACTTCAACGCGCTCACCAGGAACATGCGAACGGTCGGGTCCTGTTCCGCCTTCACAGCTTGTAGGATGTCATTCGCAACAGGAGCTAGTTCCTCCTTTGGCAAGCGCGAGAGGGACTGCATGGCACGTGTGCGGATGTCGCGGTTGCCGCTCTGCAGGAAGCTGATGTGCCATGTGGCATCGTGCTTGTTGAGCCGCAGCTCCGCTCGGAATGTGGCCTCCATCATCGCCTGCGCCACCGCCTTTTCCTTCTCCATGTCCGATGCCGTGTTCAACACAGCGAGCGAAGCACTGTCCGCGACCAGCCCCAGGGAGAACGCGGCGTTGATGCGGACCGCGTTGTCAGCATCGACCAAGGCAGCGATCAAGCACCCGCGTGCGCTGCTGTCCTGCACGCTGGCGAAGGCCAGTGCCGCCGCCGCGCGGACCGTGGCGGAGCTGTCCTTCAGGAAGGCGCAGAGCGCTGGGGTGTTCCGGTGGTCCTGGGCATCGAGCACAGCAAGGAGGCCTTCGTCGGTCCAGCCTTGGGGTGGAGGGGGCTTGGTCGGTGTGTCGGAGGAGCCGTCATTGCCCGCGCAGGAAACGAAAAGGAGGACGGGGAAGAGGAGGGGCAGGAGGGTGCGCATGGTACCGCAAAGGTGCGCTACCCGCCCCACCCCCGAAGCCTACCTTTGGCGACCCATCCGACCATGTTGAAACGACCGCTCACCGTCGCGCTCCACCTGATCCTCGCCGTTTCGGCCTCCGCACAGCTGATGTCCGATCAGGACGCCCGCGACCAGATGAAGTACGATGTGCAGTACCTCGCCAGCGACCTGCTCGAAGGCCGCGAGACGGGCACGCGTGGCGAGCAGCTCGCCTACACCTACATCGCCCAGAAGTTCGCGAGCATCGGCCTGATGCCCTATGGCGACAGCGCCACCTACATCCAGTCCTTCCCCTTCACCGCCACGCCGGAGCTCGGGGCGAAGAACACCCTGCAGATCGGACGCAAGAAGCTGGTGCTGCACGAGGATTACTATCCCTTGAGCGCCTCCGCCAGCACCCAGGTCTTCACCAAGTTGCTGCGCCTGGAGTTCGGCATCGAAGCCCCGGACCTCGGCCGGAACGAATATGACGGTGTGGACGCGAAGGACCGCGCGGTGGCCTTCTCCGTGAGCTCGCCGGACGGCATCCATCCGCATTCCAAGTTCGTCGCCTACAACGACCTCCGTTCCCGCATCGACAACGCCATCAAGCACGGCGCCGCGGCCGTCATCCTCTTCAACGAGGACCCCAATGCCGACGATCCGGGTGAGCGGCTCTCCGCCAAAGTGGAGACGTGCAGCGTACCCGTGGTCTTCCTCACGAAGAGCGGATTGAAGAAGCTCGGACAGGACGGGAACCCGGTGGCGGTGAGCGTGGACATCCAGCATCCGCAACGCACCGGTCATAACGTGGTGGGCCTGATCGACAACGGCAAGCCCAACGTGGTGGTGCTCGGTGCCCACTACGACCACCTCGGCTTCGGCGATGAGGGCTCCCTGCACCGCGGCGAACCGGAGATCCACAACGGTGCGGACGACAACGCCAGTGGCGTGGCCGCGATCCTGCAACTGGCCCGCGACCTGCTGGAGATCGACGAGTCCCGCGCGAACAACTACCTCATCATCGCCTTCAGCGGGGAGGAGAAGGGGCTCTACGGATCGAACTACTGGACCAAGCATCCCACCCTGCCCATCGAGCGCCTCAACTACATGATCAACCTGGACATGGTGGGTCGCGTGGACACGTCGAATTCCATGGGTGTGAACGGCGTGGGGACCTCGCCGGCCTGGGCGGAAGTGCAGCGGGTGAAGGTGGGCGGCTTCAAGCTGAAGACCACCGATGGCGGCATCGGTCCCAGCGACCACACCAGCTTCTACCTGCAGAACATCCCGGCCATCCACTTCTTCAGTGGCACCCATGCGGACTACCACAAGCCCAGCGACGACGAGGACAAGGTGAACTACGATGGCATGCTGCGCACCGTGCGCTTCATCGAAAGCCTCATCACCTCGCTGAACGATGACGGCAAGCTGGCCTTCACCAAGACGCAGGAGGTGAACACCGAGAACGCGCCCCGCTTCAAGGTGACCCTGGGCGTGGTGCCGGACTACATGTTCGACGGCAAGGGCATGCGCATCGACGGCCTTACGGACGGCAAGCCAGCGGCGAAAGCGGGGCTGCAGGTGGGTGACGTCGTGGTGGGTATCGGTTCCAACGAGGTCACCGACATGATGAGCTACATGAAGGCGCTCGGCGCGTTCAACAAGGGCGACACGGCTCCGGTGAGGATCATGCGCCAGGGGCAGCCGCTCGAGAAACAAGTGACCTTCTGATGAGCGCACCACGCATCGCCGTGATCGGCGCGGGATCTTGGGGCACGGCCCTGGTGAAGCTGCTCAGCTCCAACGCCGAGCACGTCGGTTGGTGGGTGCGCCGCGACGCCACCATCAAGCACATCACCACCTACGGGCACAACCCGGACTACATCAGCGCCGCCCAGTTCGATGTTTCGCGCCTGGCCATGAGCAGCGACATCCACACGGTGGTGAAGAACGCCGATGTGCTGGTGATCGCCGTGCCCAGCGCCTTCCTCAAGGCCTCGATGGACCAGCTGGATCCGGCCGAGCTGCAAGGCAAGACCCTGTTCAGCGCCGTGAAGGGCATCGTGCCCGAGACGAACCAGATCGTGGGCGAGTACCTCTTCCAGCACTGGGGCGTGAAGGAGAACGACTTCGGCGTGATCTGCGGTCCCTGCCATGCCGAGGAGGTGGCTATGGAACGCCTCAGTTACCTCACCATTGCCTGCCAGAACCCCGACACCGCGAAGATGATGAGCGCCGCGCTAAACGGGCGCTTCCTGAAGACCACGCTCAGCGACGACATCTACGGCACGGAGTACGGCGCCATTCTGAAGAACGTGGTGGCCGTATGCGCGGGCATCAGCGTGGGCCTGGGCTATGGCGACAACTTCCGGGCGGTGCTGGTGAGCCGCGCCATCCAGGAGATCGCCCGTTTCGTGCAGGCCGTGCATCCCATCGACCGCGACATCAACGAGCCCGCCTACCTCGGCGACCTGCTGGTGACGGCCTATTCCACCTTCAGCCGCAACCGCGAGTTCGGCACCATGGTGGGCAAGGGCTACAGCGTGCGCGCCGCGCAGATGGAGATGAACATGGTGGCCGAAGGCTACTACGCCGTGAAGTGCGTGCACGAGATCAATAGCAAGTTCAAGGTGGACATGCCGATCACCGAGAGCACCTACCGCATGCTCTACGAGAAGATGGCCCCGGTGATGGAGATGCGACTGTTGAGCGACCGGCTTGCCTGATGCCCACCCTCCGCTTCCACTGGGATTTCTTCGGCCCCGATGCCGTGCCCACCGCCGAGCATTTCGTGAAACATGTGCACGAGTTCTGCGACCGTGAGGGCATCGCGGAACGCAAAGCGTGGCACACCCCTTCAGCCGCAGGGTGCAGCGCCACACTGGAGTGCGACGAGACGCACATGATCCTGGTGCGCGACCGGCTGCGGCCCAAGCGGGCGGAGCGGTTGCTGGCTTAAGGCCGGGCCTCCACGGACTTGAGCACGTAGAACGGCCGGTAGCTGCGGCTGGTGGCGTCGAACAGATCGTTCGTGACGTACGTCCATGTGCCGCTGGTGCCACGGCCTTGGTCCGGACGGCGGAGCACCTGTTCAGCATTTTCGGCATGGCCAAGCAACAGGAGCTCCTGGGTGGATCCATCTTCCTTCTTCACCACAAGGGTGAGGAATTGGCCGGTCTTCACGGTCATCAAGGCGCCTTCCATGGTGCTGGTCTGCATTGCAGGCGAAGGAGGTGGCTCTTCCATTTCCGCGTTCTCCTCGCTCAGGCGGGCCATCAGGGCCACGAACTCGGGGCAATGCAGTGCCAGCCGCATGCCGATGAGCTGGCCGAAGCGCTCCCCACCTTCGTCAAGGTTGTTCAGGTCCACGCCGTACTTCTTCTTCAGCTCCTTCTGGTAGGGCGCTGCGTTCTGCAGCATGCACAGGCCCAGCTGGATGTTGCGCTGTTCCTCGTTCGCCGTGGTGTCAAGGTCGGCGGCGCACGAGCAGGATTCCTGCGCGATCTTATCGAGGACGTCCTGCGCCTTCAGGGGCGCCAGGGGAAGCAATGCCAGCAGCAGGGCACCGGCCAGGTGGTGGTGGAACATGCCCGCAAGGTATGCCGATCGGGTTCCGAGGCAGAATGACCTGGTACGTCCTAGCGAGCGAAACGCAGGGTGCTGGGGCCATCGCCGCTTTCCACGTGGAGGAGGTAGGTCCCGCGTGCGAGGCCAATGATGTTGGTGGTCAGTACCTGTTCCCCGGCCCCCATGCGGCCGCTTGAAAGGGTCTTCACCGTCCGCCCCGTGCTGTCCAGCAGGTTCACCAGAACGTACCCGGGCCGGGGGACACGAAGCGTGATCCGGAGCACATCGCCCTCCACCACCACCACCGGCTCCTCTGAACCAACACTCAGGTCGTTCACGCCGGTCTGTCCCCCTTCCACCAGGGACACGCGGAACACACGGGTGGTGGCCGCGCTCTGGGTGCCGGTGTTCGTGAAGAAGATGTTCGCGGCACTGCTCTCGATGCCCCCGATGATGTGGCCGATCGGCACGGTGTCACCGCTCAACTGGTCCAGCCGGATGATGTCGCGGTCGTCGTGCGCCACGTCCGGCAGCGTGATGAACTCACCGCTCGCACCCAGCAGGGCGGGCATCTCCGCCACGGCTGCTTCCACCAAGCCCCCATTCCCATCGCGGCTCACCAGGCTGATGGTGTTCACGAAGGGCACGTTCGGGTCGTCCATCAGGGTGCCGCCATTGAAGTAGTAACGGCTGATGCCCCCGAAGAACAACGAATGCATGATGTTCGCCGTGCTGTCGTAAAGCCCTGCATGGGCCGTGTGGTACTGGCTCAGCAACTGCTCGAAGGCCGGGACCACCGTGTAGCTGGTGTCGACGATGTCCACGGTGTTCAGCCAAGGCAGGTCCTGCCCATACTGGAACACACCGCTGAACACGGTGAGGCCCTCGCTGCCGTCGGGCATGACCTGGGGAAGCATGTTGTAGTCGCGGCGGTGCAGGTTCACTGTGTCCACCGCGGTCCAGTAGTCGGTGATCGCCAGGTTCACCCCATCATCATCGATGGCGAAGCGGCGGATGGCATTGGTGTACTCCTGGATGAAACCCGGCCCGAAGAGCGGCCCCATGGGATTGTATCGGCCGATGAACCGCTGGCCTCCGACCAGGTGGAAGCGATCGTTGGCGAGCCTCAACTGCCCTCCGGTGACCTCCATGCGGGTATCGTTCAACTGCCTCAAGTACGGCGCGATGGGCTGGCTGTTCTTGATCGCATCGATCACCCCCGGCAGGTCGATCGCGGTCAAGTTCGGGTAGGTGATGTGGTCCGCGAATGTGGGCGAGTAGCCATAGCCGCCCACGCAATACAGCGTGTTGCCGCGCTGTTCGAATTCCATGTTGGTGCTTTGGAGCTGTTCACGAAGGCCGGTAGGGAGTGCATTCGTGCTGGCCGACCAGACCTGCGCCGTCAATGGGTCCACCACATATGCATCCGTGTTGTTGCCTGAGGCCAGGAACGCGAAGGGGGGCTGCCGGCGATGCAGCCCGTCCACGCGCCCACCGATCAGGAACCACTGGCCGTCGTGTTGCCCCCACGCAAAGGACTGGAGACCTGGCATCCCCGGGATCGTGACCTCCTCCACGAGGACATCCCGCGTGCCGATGTCCTGGGCGGTCAATGAGAACGGAAGCAGAAGTAGGGCGAAGATCGATCGGCGCATGAGGGTGGCGTTGGCCTGCAAAGCTTCTGAGCCAGCGCCAGAGCGGCTGTGACTCTCGTCACACAGCGTGCATAGCACGATGCCCATCACGCCGCCAGAATGAAGTCGACGCCCTCGACCAGGCCGCGAGAGGACAGGAATGCCGCGATGCGGTCGCCGGTGCCGCGTTGGGAGATGAAGGAGACGATGAAGGCTTCACCTGCGGGTGGCAGCGCACCGTGCGGAATGAACGCATAGCCCGGCACCTCCCGGTGGCGCACATCGGTGTACGCGGAAACGACGATGCCTTCCGCCTCGAGCAGTGCCGTCCGTGCCTGGCAGAGCCCGCTTGTGCCTGCGATGATCACGGGCCGGCCGTTCAAGGTGCGTTGCATCCAGTGCGCCATCCATTTCGCCTTGGTGCGGAAGAAGGCATCGACACTGTAGTTCGAATGCGTGCGGCTCAAGCGGTGCGGATGGTCGTGCCAGGTGAGGAGCTCTTCCGGCAGCTTCGCGAAGCGTACACCAGCATCCATCCAGCGGAGCCATAGCTCGTGGTCCTCCGGCAGTGGTTCGGTGCTGTAGCCGCCATGTTGCGCGATCAGTTCTCGTCGGAACATCACGGTCGGGTGTGCGAGCGGTGCATCCACGAAGCGCTTCACATAGTGTTCGTGCGGCGTGATGATCGCGTTCTGCCAACCCACATACCAGGCCATGCCGCTGCTCTGTTCCACGGTGGTGGCGAACACGGTCCGCGTGCCTAGTACCCCGATCTCCGGATGCTCGCCCAGGTAGGCCACCTGCCGGGCCAGCCGTTCCGGGTGGCACACGTCATCCGCGTCCATGCGGGCGATCAGCGGTGCAGTGGCATGCTGCAGGCCCGTGTTCAACGCATGCGCGATGCCGACCTGTGGCTCGGTGATCAGGTGAATACGTCGCTCGCGTTCGGACCAGGCTTGTGCAATGGACGGTCCTTCATCTTCGCTCGCGTTGTCGATCAGCAGAAGGGTCCAGTCCGAAAAGGTCTGCGCAACGATGCTGGCGATGGCGGCATCGAGTGTTCCGGCCGCGTTGCGGAAGGAGAGGAGGATGGTGATGGTAGAACTCACTGCGCGCTCAGCTTCTCCTTCAACAACGCCGCCTTCCGCTCGCCCACTTCAGCGATCAGGTCGTTCACCGTCGCCTCCTGGATGCCCTTGATGCTGCCGAAGCGGACGAGCAGCTTGCGCGCGGTCTCCGGTCCGATGCCCGGGATCTCCTGCAAGGCCGTGCGCACCACGCGCTTGCCGCGTTTGCTGCGGTGGTGCGTGATGCCGAAGCGGTGCGCTTCGTTCCGCATCTGCTGGATCACCCGCAGGGAGGAGCTGCGCTTGTCGATATGCAGGGGCACCGGATCATCGGGGAAGTAGATCTCCTCGAGCTTCTTCGCAATGCCGATCACGGCCACCTTGCCGCGCAGCCCGAGCCGCATGATACTGTTCATCGCCGAGCTGAGCTGGCCTTTTCCACCGTCGATCACGATGAGCTGCGGAAGAGACTCGCCTTCGCGGAGCATGCGGCTGTACCGGCGTTCCACGGCTTCCTCCATGCTGGCGAAGTCATCGGGGCCTTCGACCGTGCGGATGTTGAAGTGGCGGTAGTCCTTCTTGCTGGGCTTCGCGTCGCGGAACACCACGCACGCGCTCACCGGGTCGGTGCCTTGCGTGTTGCTGTTGTCGAAGCACTCGATATGCACAGGCAGCGAGGGGAGGCGTAGGTCCTGCTTCAGTTGCTCCAGGATCCGGTTGGTGGAGGCTTCGGGGTCCACGAGCTTCTCCTGTTTCTGCTTGTCGAGGAAGAAGAACTGGGCGTTGCGTTCGCACAGCTCCAGTAGCTGCTTCTTGTCGCCCCGTTGCGGAATGGTGAAGTGTACCCCCGGCACCTCCAGGCCTGGGTCGAACGGCACGATGGCCTCCGCCGCATTGCTTTGGTACCGCTGGCGCAGTTCGGCGATGGCGAGTTGCAACAGCTCCTGTTCGGTCTCGTCCAGCCGCCGTTTCAGTTCAATGGTGATGCCGTGGACCACCGCCCCGTCGATCACGCGCATGTAGTTCACGCAAAGTCCACTGGTGTCGCCGGCCAGGCCGTACACATCCACGTCCCCGATGTCGGGGTTCACCACGATGCTCTTGGCGCGGTAGGTCTCCAGCCGCTCGATCTTCTCGCGCAATTCCTCCGCCTCCTCGAACTCCAGCTTCTCCGCGTGCTGGTGCATCAGTTCCTTCAACAGCTTGATCACGCCCGTCACCCGGCCCTTCACGATCTGCCGCACCAACACCACGCTTGTCTCATAGTCCTCCGCGCTTTGCAGACCTTCGCAGGGCGCTTTGCAGTTGCCGATGTGGTACTCCAGGCAGCGCTTGTACTTGCCTTTTTCGATGTTCTTCGGCGACAGGTCATACGAGCAGGTGCGCAGCTTGTAGAGCTTGTGGACCAGGTCCAGCACCGTGCGCATGGTGCGCACTCCGGGATAGGGTCCGAAGTACTCGGCGCCGTCGTCCTCGGGGTTGCGCATGCCTTCGATGCGCGGCAAAGCCTCGTTGCGGATGCGGATCCAGGGGAAGCTCTTGTCGTCGCGCAGCAGGATGTTGTAGCGCGGCTGGTGCTCCTTGATCAACGAGTTCTCCAGCAGCAGCGCCTCGAATTCCGTGGGCACCACAATGGTCCGCAGGTCGACGATCTTCCTGACCAGCGCTGCTGTCTTGCCGTCCGTGTACCCTTTGGTGAAGTAGCTGCCGACGCGGTTGCGGAGGTCCTTGGCCTTGCCGACATACAGGATCTTGCCCTCCACGTCGAAGAACTGGTAGACCCCCGGGGTGTGGGGCAGCAGGCGCACCTTGTCGCGGACATCGAGCGGTTCCATCTCCGCTCAAAGATCGACCAGCGGCACGTCGTACAGCTTGAAGTGCGGATCGGCGGTGAGCAGGTGCATGCCTTCCTGTTTCGCCTGGGCGATGAGCATGCGGTCGAAAGGGTCGCCGTGTAGGTGAGGAAGTACGGCGGCCGAGAGAATGTGCTCACGTTGCAACCCAAGCAAAGGGAAACCCGCGTCTTGGATGGTGAGGAAGAAGTCGTTCAATGGCATCCGCAAGGGGAGCTTCCCGATACTGTGCTTGATACCTATCTCCCAGAAAGAGACGATGCTGACCACGCTGTCGTTGTCATCTGACTCGATCACGGCGCGTGCATTTGGGGAAAGCGTCTTGTCCGCTGCTTGGTACCAGAGCAGAATGTGCGTGTCAAGAAGAACTCGCATTCACATGTAGTCCTTGAAGTCCTCCAGCGGTTCGTCGAAGTCGTCGGGAATGGTGATCATACCCTTCGCGAGGCCAGCGATGCGCTTCTTCTTGGGTTCCTCCGGACGCTTTTTGCGCTCCATCAGAAATTCAATAAAGTCCAAGACTTGCTTCCGGACATCCTCCGGAAGCGAACCGAGCTGGATGAACTGGTCTTGCGTGCTCATGCTTTGCTCGCCGAAGTTGAAGCGATGGCGATGCTACGAAGTTAACGCCACCAAGCCTTGTTCGCCAATCGGTACCTTGGCGTCCTTAGATAGCAGCCATGCAATTCACCGCCGCCCAGATCGCCCAGCTCCTCCAAGGAACCGTGGAAGGTGACCCGAACGCCACCGTCAGCAAGCTCTCCAAGATCGAGGAGGGAGGGGAGGGCTCGTTGTCCTTCCTGGCCAATCCGGCTTACACCCAGTACGTCTACGGGACCACCGCGTCCGTCGTGATCATCGGCACCGACTTCCCGCTCATCGCCCCGGTGAAGACCACCCTGGTGCGCGTGGCCGATGCGCAGGGCGCCTTCGCGAAGGTGCTGGCCATGTACAACCAGATCAAGTTGGACAAAAAGGGCGTTTCTCCCCAGGCCGCCATTGCGGAGAGCGCTACGCTCGGCACGGACTGCTACGTCGGCGCGCTGGCCTTCATCGGGGAGAACGTGAAGCTGGGGAACAATGTGAAGATCTACCCGCAGTGCTATGTGGGCGACAACGTGACCATCGGCGACAACAGCACGCTCTTCGCCGGGGTGAAGATCTATTCGGACTGTGTGGTGGGAAAGCAGTGCATCATCCACAGCGGTACGGTGATCGGCAGTGATGGCTTCCGCTTCGCGACGGGACCGGATGGCGGGGCCAAGATCCCGCAGATCGGCAACGTGGTGATCGAGGACGATGTGGAGATCGGCGCCAACTGTGCCATCGATCGGGCCACGCTGGGCAGCACCATCCTGCGCAAGGGGGTCAAGTTCGACAACCTCATCCACATCGCGCACAACGTGGAGGTGGGCGAGAACACCTACTACGCGGCGGGCGGTGTGGTGGCAGGCTCCACCAAGATCGGCAAGAACTGCATGTTCAGCGGGCAGGTCGGCATCATCGGCCACCTGAAGATCGCCGATGGAACCATCATCGCGGCGCAGAGCGGGATCAGCAAGAACACCAAGGCGGGCGAATCCTACATGGGCTCACCGGCGTGGGAGGCGAGCAAGTACCGCAAGAGCTACATCCACTTCCGGAACCTCGACAAGATCGTGGAGCGGCTGGAGAAGCTGGAGGGTCGCGAGGGTTGATCCGCAGAGGCCGCAGAACTGCCTACCGCAGGTAGGGGGTGCAGAGGAATGCGAATGCCAGACTGCCAGAGGTATCGAGCTCTGTGTAGGCCGTGCGCTCCGTGGGTTTTCGTTCAGTAGACGATCAACCGCGGCTCGCTCATCTCCTCCATCGCGTACTTCACGCCTTCGCGCCCCAGGCCACTGTCCTTGATGCCGCCGTAGGGCATGCTGTCCACGCGGAAGCCGGGCACGTTGTTGATGATCACGCCGCCGACCTCGAGTTCATCGTGTGCCTGCTTCACATGGGCGAAGTTGTTGGTGTACACACCGGCCTGCAGTCCGTAGGTCGAGTCGTTCACCTTGGCGATCGCTTCGTTGAAGCCGGCGACGGGCTCCAGGATAGCGACGGGGCCGAACACTTCCGCGCAGCTCACCCGCATACCGGGGTCTGTTCCGGTGAGGAGGGTTGGCGCGTAGATGTTGCGTGTGGCATCCACGGTCTGGCCGCCGGAGAGCAGCTGTGCACCGCCTTTCACGGCTTCGGCCACCCAGCTGCTGATCCGTTCGAAGTGGCCTTTGTCGATGATCGGGCCTACGGTGACCGACGCATCGCTCGGATCTCCGGCCTTGAGCGCGGCGTATTCTTTCACCAGCAGGTCGCGGAACGTGTCGAACACGCCCTTCACCACATAGATGCGCTGGGTGCTGATGCAGGTCTGTCCGGCGTAGATGTTCGCGCCGATGGCCACGGTCTTCGCGGTGGAGGCCAGGTCCACACCCTCGTCGATGATCACGGAGGCGTTGCCACCCAGCTCCAGTGCCACCTTCTTCTTGCCACAGATGGCCTTGAGGTGCCAGCCCACCTTGTCGCTTCCCGTGAAGCTGAGCATGGCCACGCGGTCGTCCTTCACGAGTTTTTCGGCCACAGGTACGCCGCACATCAACACACTGAACGCACCGGTCGGCCAGCCGATCTCCTCCATCAGTTTACCCAGGGAGATCGCGCTCAAGGGCGCTTGCGGGGCGGGCTTCAGCACCACCGGACAACCCACGGCCATGGCCGGTGCCACCTTGTGCAACACCAGGTTCAGCGGGAAGTTGAAGGGCGTGATGGCGGCGATGACGCCGATCGGGAAGCGCTTCGTGAAGGCGGTCTTGCCAGCGCCAGCGCCATAGTCCAGCGCCACGCTCTCACCGGTGAAGCGCAAGGCTTCTGCGGCAGCCGTCCGCACCGTGGTGACGCAACGGGCGATCTCGGCCTTCGCGTAGCCCAAGGGCTTGCCTCCTTCCTTGACGATCAACATCGCCAGTTCCTCCTCGTGATTCGCGATCAACGCGGCCAATGCTTCGAGCTTGGCACTGCGTTCCCCGGCGCTCATCTTCCGCAGGGCTTCACGGCTGGCGCAGGCCGCTGCGATCGCCTCCTCCATTTGCGCCTCCGTGGCGTTCGGGATCCGCGCCAGTTCGGTGCCGTGGTATTTGTCCACGACGGTGGTGAAGGTGCCGTCCCCTTCGAAGGACCAGGTGCCGTTGATGAGGTTGGCGGGCGTGAACAGGGAGGTGGGAGTGGTGGTGGTTGGCATGGTGCGAAAATACGGGCCGCTTGCGCGGCCGAGGTTAACCGCAGAGGGCACGGTGGACGCAGAGGAGAGAACCTATTCCATCAGGCCGTTCGCGATCCGCTTGATACCTTGTTTCAAGAGCTTGACATTGAAATTGATGATGAGCCCTAAGCGGCTATTCATGAGTTTCAGATAGCCCATAAGCTGGGCTTGATGGATGGGGTGGGTGCCATCCGCTGATTTGACTTCAACAATGACCATGTTGGCCACCCAGATGTCACATCTGTATGTGGTGTTCAACCGCTCACCCTTGTAGCGGATCGGAACAGCCACTTGACGTCGGAACGGAACTCCGCGCAATTCCAATTCACGGCAGAGACATTCTTCGTAGACCTTCTCCAACAGCCCCGGACCTAGTTCCCGGTGCACTTCGATCGCTGCACCAATGATCTGCTCGGTCAGTTCATTATGGGTCCATGTCCTGTTCATGGGATCTGCATTTCCTCTGCGTTCTCTGCGGCCTCTGCGGTTCATAAGGGCGCCGAAGGCGACCCTACACACTCACTTCGCCAGGTACCTCCCCACAGGCCGCAGCAGCACCACGCTCACCTCCTGCTCCTCGAACCGCTTGAAGCTGGCTTCCACCTGTTTCTCCGGCCAGATGATCTGTACACGACCCTTGGTCACATCATAGGCCGCCGTGTACAAGGTCCCGAAGCCCCGCAGGTATTGCTGGCTGTAGAGAGGGGGCTTCAAGAACTGCTTGATCATCGCCGCGCGCGTCAACCGTGGCTCTGCGATGCTGTGTTCGAGAAAATGCTTCCGCTCGATGGTGTGGGTGAACGCGGCATACTCGTCCCATTCCACCTGGTGTTGGTGGTTGCAGGCCACGGCCTGGTACATCACTTGGGGCGGACGGTCCGGGTTCATGTAGACCGTGGCATACTTGCCCGAGCGGTCCAGAACGGTCACGTTGTAGCCCATGTGGACCGGGATCCGCGAGAGCGTGGCACAGGCCTCCTCCACGTTGCTGCAGGTCTCCAGCACGTAGCGGATCACCAGCGGGATGCCGAAGCCGGTGCCGCTCACTTTCCTTCCCCCGAAGGCCAGGGCCACGGCCAGCCCATCGGCGTTCATGCCGTCCAGCAGGCCCCAGCCACTGTCCTGGATGCCGATCACCGGCTTGCAGTACTCCGTGAAGCGCATGCGCCCATCGAAGTAGCGCGGGTCGAAATCGTAGTTGCGGATCAGCGTGGGGCTGCCTTTCGTCCACGCCACCTGGGAGCAACCGGCCATGTACGGAGGCGGACACCACATGCTCAGGAAGCGCGAGGCCACGTCGTCGTTCTTCGCGATGCGGCACAGGCTGTTGTACACCGGGATCAGTTCCGGCATGTGTACCTCCAACAGGCTGCGGCAGGTCGCGAGGTCCGGGCGCTTCTCCAGGCCCTCGCTCTCGTACCAGATCTTGAACAGCGGCCAGGCACGGTCGAAGAAGGTCTGCCAGCGGTCGCTGGGCCAGGGTTCCTTGACGAGTTTCAGTTGTACGTACATCAGGTGCTAGTTGCTTCTGAGTCTTTCGATGGCGAAATGCAAGAAGCGATGGGATGCTTCGTGTTGTGGGTCGATTCTGAGTGATTGCTCGAAATGCTTCTTGGCTTGCTCGTAACGCTGAGATTTGAAATGGCATTCGCCGATCGAGAAGGCCGTGATCAAGGTGGTGCCATGCAGGCGTTCCGATTCGTGGAAGTCCGCGATGGCATTGTCCCATTGGCCAAGGTCCATCCACGCAAAAGCACGGTTGTCCAATGCTTCTAAATACAGAGGGAAGTAGTCGAGGGCTTTGCTGTATGCCTCGACCGCTTCTGAGGCATGACCGCCGTCTTTCAACGCGTTACCCTCCTCAAAGGCTGAGCAGGACTGTCGGATGAGATCTTCAACTGCTTGACCTGTCTCGGATGCAAAGCGGGCAAAGTCGGTATGCTTGAGATAGTCATAGAACCCAATTAGTTCCGTCTTAGCCACGGGGATGTTCCCAATGCACTTGCCAGAAAGGGCTTTCACGGGTGCGTGGAAGGCGAGCACCTCTAGCTTTGGAATGTCAGATAGCCTTGGCTCGTAGGGGCTCCGTTTGAAAAGAAGGATATGGTAGCCGGTCATATTCTCTTCGACGCGTAACACCTTGCAAGTGCTGAAGTCATCATCCCGCTTTGACACAAGGAGATCACCCTCTCGGAAGCCGCTTTTCGGAGCTGCTTTAGATAGTACGCCGAAGAGGTTGCCTAACAAACCCACGTCCTTGCGGCTTACATCATCTTGAACCCCCCGATCTCCAGCAGGTGACCGTGCCCGCTCTGGGCCCCCGGCACCACGCTCTTGTATTCGCCCTTGATCGCCGCAAGCCACTTCTTGGCGCGTTCGGTGAGCTGGAAATCGTCGGTCATCATGCGGCCGCGCATCACCAGGATGCCCATGTCGGCGCCTTCGTACAGCCAGTCGCCGGTGCGGGTGATGCGGAGGAAGAAGGCCTCGTTCTCGTTCTCCACATAGCGGCGGTGCGTGTCCATCCGCCAGAAGTAGATGCTGCCATCGGGACGCATGCGCCAGATGCCGCTGCGCGGGGCTTCGGTCACGCGTTCGATGTCGTCGCGGGTGTGCTTGATCACCATCTGGCCCCAGCTGTCGATGTTCTCGGCCTTGGCCCAGCGGCGGTTCAGCGCGTTCACATTGAGCTCGTAAGGCGTGTTCATCCACTCCATGATGTGGAAGAGGTGCAGCGGTGCATCGCTCAGCGCGAACACGGCGTGGTTGGTGATGCTGCTGGCGCCGGTGATGCGCGGGTTCAGCTCGCCGAGGTAGATCTGGCCGTTGTCCTGGTCGATCAGGTAGTCCAGCTCGAAGTAGCCCTTGTAGCCCTCCTTCCGAAGTTGGTCGCCGAAGAGTTGCGCGTACTTGCGCGCCTTGCGACGGATGGCCGGGGTGAAGGTGTCCGCGAAGATCTCGTTGCCGCACCAGCCGCCCTTGTATGGGGTGAGCTCCTTGAAGCCGACCAGCTCCGTCATCAGTGGCGCCACGATGGTGCCGTTGCGGGTGACGCAGGCCTCCATGGCCGCACCGCGGCAGTTGATGCGTTTCATCACCTTGCACTCCTTCTCCGCCTCGATCTCCTTCGCGCACTTGGCGTAGTCGGATTCGGTCTTGATGAAGAAGGTGGTGTGGCCGCTGTCGCCGTAAGGGGTCTGCACCACGAGGTCGTTGCCGAGCTTCCCCTTGGCGGCGACCTGCATCAGGTGTTCGAAGTTCTTCACCGGATGGAGCACGTAAGGCACACACGGCACGCCGGCCTTCTCGGCCACGCGGTTCGTGTTCACCTTGTTGTCCATGAAGCTGCGCATCCGGGCACTCGGGAAGATCACCTCCAGCCCCGCCTTCTTCGCCAGGGCTTCGGTCTTCTCGTCGAACATCAGGAACATCGCTTTGCCTTTCGAGCCGCCTGTCCTGAGCGAAGTCGAAGGACGGCGGCCCTCGATGAAGTCGCGGACCTCGCTGTGGACGAGCAGGTAGTTGTTGATGTCCTCGATGCTCTGGAACTCCTCGTGCGGCTCCTCGTTCCGCGGGCTCATCAGGTTGGGGTGCAGCCCGTCGAAGCAGTCGATGTAGGTGATGAACTTGAAGCCCTTGATCCACTCGTCCGCACCCAGCAGGTTGAAGTTGGTGGCGCTGATGAAGTAGATGGGCACCTCGTTGCGGTAGAAGAAGCGGCGTATGTCACTGACGCCTTTCAGGGTCGAGGCGACGGCTTTCTTCTTCGCTTTGATGGTGGGCTTGCGCTTGCTTGCGGTGGCTCGCTTGGCCACCGTTTTTTTACCCGCCGTAGCTTTTGCGGAGGAGGGCTTCACGGGCGTTGTCCTCCGCGCGGGTGCAGCAGCCCCGCCTCCCGGACGGGCAGCCTTTTTCGCAGCCTTGGCGGGTGTGCGCTTGGCGGTCTTCTTCGTGGCGGGGGCCGCCTTCACCTTGCGTGGTGCAGCTTTCGTGGTCTTCTTGCTCATGCGTTACTTCTTCTTCGTTCTGCTGCTGTCGTTCTTTTCCGGGATGGAAGCCATGCGCATCCCCCCAACGCCGTCCCCGTTCTTTGCCTGCCGAGCGCGGCATCGGTGAAGACCCGCAGGCCTAGTTCGGCCCGGTAGCCGCGGAGATATTTGATAACAACGATCATCACATTCATGCCTTGGTCGCTATTCGCTTGTTGGCCCAGCGCACAGGTTTGCGTATCGCCTTTGGCATTTTGGGGAGCTTCCCTGCGTAAAGCGTGTCGAACCGGAAGCACATCTCCCAGTCGTCCCAGTAAACATCCACGTTGCGGTGTAGCTTGAAGTTCCGGAACCGGGTAACATCCAGATACTGGCTGTTCATCGGGTTCTGACCCGCTGCGCTCAGGAAGGGATGGAAGTCGATGTCGGAGACGTGCCCATCGGTGAACGCGAAACGGATCGCATAGTCACCGAGGTAGGTGGCCTTTTTAATACGTACGTTATCTGGGACGTTCATTTCACACGGCGGGTGATGCGCTCGGGCTTGATGCGCTTGTGTTCGACATAGAACGCTGTCCACTTGGCCACGATATCGTTCTTCATGGCACGAACGAATGCTTCTGCTTCGCGCTGCTCTTTCTCGTTCAACATGTCAGCACCCCGCTTCCTGCGCCAGCGAAGTTCCAGGAGCTCGCCTTCCACAATGATGAGCATAATGATACCCTCGCGTTCGCCATGCTGTACGTGCAAATGCATGGGGTCGTGATCATCACTGTAGAACAGGAAGACCAGACCGAAGTACTCGTACAGCTTGGGCATTGTTCCAAAGTTAGCCGCGACTCAGTTCTTCTTTGACTTGCTGACTGGAACCCGCATCCCCCCCATCGCCGTCCCTGTCCTCTGCCGCCCCAGCGCGGCATCGGTGAACACCCGCAGGCCCAGTTCGGCCCGGTAGCCGTGGATCTCCTTCACGTCCAGCGCGAGGAGGAAGTTGATGATCTCCTGGTCGATGAGCTGCCCCGGCACCAGCACCGGGAAGCCGGGCGGGTAGGGGATCACGAAGCTGGCCGAAACGAGTTCCTGCCCGGTACTGAGCACGTTGAGGCAATCATGGAGCTTGAGGTGCACGCAACGCTCCTCCTTGTAGGCCAGGAAGTAGGCCGCGCGCAGGTCGCCGCCGGGTACGCCGGGCTGCCCCTGGAAGCTGCGGTGGAAGCTGGTGAAATCGGGCAACGGGGGCACGAGCAACGGATCGTTCAGCGAGCGGATGCGGCCCAGGTGCATGCGCTTTTCGGCATGATCGAAACCGGCGTTGCGCTGTTCCAGTTCATCGGCGATCTGCAGCAGCACCTTGGTGAGGTAGGCCAGTGATCCGCGTGTGGTGCCGATGTTCGTCATGAACAGCACCGAGTTCCGCGAGGTCTTGTTGATCTGGATCTGGTGCTTGTCCATGAGGTACACGTTCTTGAACGTGTCCCCGTCGATGCCGGTCTTGCCAGTGTAGAGGTTGATCTTGGTGGGGTCCACCGCGAACTCGTCCTCCGCCCAGGCCTTCTCAATGTCGTTCCAGCCCCTGTCGCGCCGGTAGTAGCCTTCGATGCCGCTCTGGCGGTGCTCCGCGGGGATGAGGTCGCCGATGGTGATGATGTCGAACCACTTCTTCAGGCGCTCGTTCTCGCGGATGGTGCGACGCAGCAATAGGCCTAGTTCCATGGCCTTCTCCACCAGCTCGTAGCCCTCGAATTCCACTTGGCGCCGCCCCACGTCCATGCTGGCGAGGATCTGGTAGTTGGCGCTGGTGCTGGTGTGCGTCATGTACGCCTCGTGGAAGCTCGCCTCGCTCTTTTTCGCGAAGTCCTCGTCCCAGATGTGGATCATGCTGCCCTGCCGCATCGAGGTGAGCGTCTTGTGCGTGCTCTGGGTGGCGTACACGCGGATGCGCACCTTGTCCGGGTCCGGCATGCGCGGCTCTTCGCCCTTCTTCAGGTTGGCGATGTGCTGCAGGTATTCGGCGCGGTATTCGGGCGTTCGGTATTTGCGGTGCAGCTTGGCGGCCACGTGCATCGCCGTGCGCTGGCGCAGCATGTAGCTGAAGCCCGCGAAGGCCCACCAGGCCTCATCCCACAGGAACACGATATCCGGCTTGAGGGCGAGCACCTGCTCCATCACCCGCTCCACGTTGTACACCACGCCATCGAAGGTGCAGTTGGTGAGCAGGAGCATTTTCACGCGGTCGAGCTTCGCCCCTTTCTTCAGCAGCAGCAGTTGCTCGCGGATATGCTCCAGAGGCACCGCTCCGTACATGCTGTACTTGGGCAGCGGATAGCTGTGCAGGTATACCGGATACGCGCCGCTGAGCACCATGCCGTAGTGGTGGCTCTTGTGGCAGTCGCGGTCGATGAGGACGATGTCGCCGGGCTCCACGAGGGCCTGTACCACGACCTTGTTGGTGGTGCTGGTGCCGTTGGTGGCGAAGAAGGTCTGCTGCGACCCGAACGCGCGCGCGGCGAGCTCCTGGGCCTTCTTCAACGGGCCGGTGGGTTGAAGCAGGGAGTCGAGGCCGCCGGTGGTGGCGCTGGTCTCCGCCAGGAAGAGGTTGCGTCCGTAGAAGTCGCCGAAGTCCTGGATCCAGCGGCTCTTGAACACGCTGTTGCCTCGGCTGATCGGCATGGCATGGAACACGCCCATGGGGCGTTTGCTGTACTCCTTCAGCGCGGTGAAGAAGGGCGTCTCGTACTTCTCCTGGATGCCGCGCATGATGGTCATGTGCAGCTCGTTCAGGTCCTCGGTGCGGTAGAAGATCCGGCGGAAGTTCTTCAATGTGCTGTCCTTCAGCCCGGTCACCGGTGTGTCGGTGACGTAGTAGCGGTCCACCTCGGGGCGGAACCAGCGCATGATGCGGCCCAGCTGCGGACCCATGTCGGCCTGGCTGCGCGTGCTGAGGTCCAATGCGTCGATGGAGCGGGTGAACTCGCGCAGCACCCCGCCCGCATTGCTGCTCTTGTAGGGCACGCCGTAGCGCACCACCACCGCCTGGATGTTGTGGTTGAACAGCAGGGCGATCAAGGCATCCTGCACGGTGTTCACCACCACCGGGTCGTACGCGAAGGGATCGCTGACGTCCCGGCACTTGCGGAATTTCAGCTTCAGGGCGTGTTCCCCGGCCTCATCCAGCTCATCCACGAAAAGCACCTCGAAGTAGTTGGGGCGCGGTTTCTCGGCATCCTCCACCAGCTCGTGCGGACCGCTGAGCGGATCGGCCTGGGCCAGCGGGTCGCTGCGGAACGAGCCGCTCACCAGGGTGCGCACCACATGGCTCACGGCCTGGTGCAGCGAGCGGTGCTCCTTCATCCGCAGCATCTGCTGCAGGCGCTTCACCGTATCGCGGCCGGGATAGGCCCAGTACAGTTCAACGGCGAGGAGGTCGTTGAGAATGGCCGCGACCTCCTTCTCCGAGCCTTTTCCTTCATCGAGCGCCACGGCGGCCAGCTTCAGCTGGTCCCAGGTGTGGGAGCGCAGGCGGGCGGCGTTGAAATGCTGGCGGAGCGGGACGTTCGTGGGCTCGGACATGCGGGCAGGGGGATGCCTGTGCGGGAAAGATAATGGAGCAGTTTGGAACAGGGGGCGTGCGCCAGACCCCGAATTTGCCCGCCCCTTGCGAAGCGACTTGTGCTATGGCTGGACCGATCCGGAGCGCCTCGTAGATTTCGGCCCATGCTATTGACTATTTCCACAACCTATCAGCCGGCCACGGATCTGGGTTATTTGCTGCACAAAAATCCTGGCAAGCTGCAATCGGTCGACTTGTCGCACGGCAAAGTTCATGTCTTCTATCCACAGGCGGATGCTGAGCGATGCACTGCTGCACTGCTTTTGGATCTTGACCCGGTCGATCTGGCGCGCGGAAGGCGCAACGTCAGCGGTGACAGTTTCGTCCTGGAGGCGTATGTCAATGACCGGCCATACGTCGCCTCGTCTTTCATGAGCGTCGCCATCGCGAAGATCTTTTCCTCTGCCTTGAATGGGCGATGCAAGGACCGGCCGGAACTTGTGGACCTGCCAATGCCGTTCGAGATCGCCTTGGATGTGTTGGCCGCACCCAAGGGCGGAGAGGTGTTGATCCGGAAGTTCTTTGAACCGCTGGGCTATTCGGTCGAGTTGGAGCGGCTTCCCTTGAGTACGCGGTTCCCCGAATGGGGCGATAGCCGCTACTTCCGGTTCAAAGCATCCATCACCGCACCGTTGCAAGCCGTGCTCTCGCACCTCTATGTGTTGATGCCTGCGCTGGACAGCAACAAACACTATTTCATCGGGGATCAGGAGATCGAGATCCTGATGAAGAAAGGAGAAGGCTGGCTGAAGGACCATCCCGAGCGCGAACAGATCACTCGACGATTTCTCCGTGACCTGAAAGGGCTTGCGCGGCAGGCCATTGAACGCCTTTCCGTTGGAGAAAGCGCACCGGATGAAAAGGATCCTGTTTCGGAAGCCGCTGAGGTGCTACAAGTGCGCAAGGGTCTTCACCAGCAGCGTCTGGACAAAGCACTGAACGCCTTGTTGATGTCCGGGGCTGAACGCGTGCTGGACCTTGGTTGCGGTGAAGGCAAACTGATCCGGATGCTGCTGAAGGAAAGACAGTTCACCAAGATCATTGGCACGGATGTCTCGTATGGTGAACTGCTCAAAGCCAAGGACCGGTTGCACTGGGACGAAATGAGTCCGAGGCAACGAGAACGGATCGATCTGTTCCAAGGTGCGCTCACCTACCGCGATGATCGGCTGAGCGGATTCGACGCCGCCGCTGTAGTGGAAGTGATCGAGCATATGGATCCATCCCGACTTCGTGCGTTCGAGCGCGTGTTGTTCGAATTCGCGCGACCGCGAACCGTGGTGCTCACCACGCCGAACGCTGAGTACAATTCAGTCTACGGATCGCTTTCCGAAGGCGCCTTCAGGCATACCGATCACCGCTTCGAGTGGACTCGAGCGGAATTCGCAACATGGACCGAAAGTGTCGCCATTCGCTTCGGGTATGGTGTCGCCATTGAACAGGTCGGCGAAGAGCACGAGAACTACGGAGGTCCGTCACAAATGGCTGTTTTCACCCATGGAGCTTAAGATCCCTGAAGTGGCTCTGGTCGTGATGGTCGGCGTGTCCGGTTCGGGCAAGTCCAGTTTCGCGCGCAAGCATTTCAAGCGCACGGAGATCGTCTCCTCGGACGAGTGCAGGGCGCTGGTTTCCGATGACGAGAACGACCAGGCTGCCACGAGCGATGCGTTCGATCTACTGCGTCACTTGGTCGGGATAAGGTTGCGTCGTGGCCAGCTAACGGTCATTGATGCCACGAATGTTCAAGAGAGCTCACGCAAGGGATTGATCGAGCTTGCGCGTGAATACCACTGTTTGCCGGTGGCCATCGTGCTTGATATCCCTGAGAAGATCTGTGCGGAACGGAATGCCAGCAGGTCCGATCGGACATTCGGTCCGCATGTGCTCAGGCAACAGCGCCATCAATTGAAGAAGTCGCTTCGTGGACTTGGTCGCGAGGGCTTCCGCCATGTGCATGTGCTCGGGGCACCGGAAGAAGTGGATGCCGTGACCGCCATTGTGCGCGAACGGTTGTACAACAACCGAAAGGAGGAGCACGGGCCGTTCGACATCATCGGCGACGTGCATGGCTGCTATGATGAACTTGTAGACTTGTTGTTGAAGCTCGGATATGCTGTCCAGGAGGTGCCGGACGCCGCTGGAGAACCAGCGCCCATAGTGACCCCCCCACTTGGTCGCAAAGCCCTCTTCGTCGGAGACCTTGTGGACCGTGGTCCCAAGTCGCCAGATGTGTTGAGACTGGTCATGGGCATGGTGAAGGCGGGAACAGCGCTTTGCGTCCCAGGCAACCATGATCTGAAACTGCACAAGAAGCTGGTCGGCAAGAAGGTCACCGTGAACCATGGTTTGGCTGAGACACTGGCCCAACTTGAGAGCGCTACGCCGGATTTCATCGCCGAAGTGGAGAAGTTCCTTTACTCGCTCGTGAGCCACTACGTCCTTGATGATGGAAAGCTTGTGGTCGCTCACGCGGGATTGAAAGAGAACATGCATGGACGTGGCTCTGGTGCCGTGCGCGCATTCTGCCTGTATGGGGAAACGACCGGCGAGACGGACGAGTTCGGACTTCCTGTGCGCTACGAATGGGCGAAGGAGTACCGGGGCAAAGCGAAGGTGGTCTATGGTCACACACCGGTTCTCGAAGCGCAATGGTTGAACAGGACCATCGATATCGACACGGGTTGTGTCTTCGGTGGGAAGCTGACAGCACTGCGCTACCCGGAAGAGGAACTCGTTTCCGTGGAAGCGAAGGAGACCTATTGTGCCCCGGTCCGCCCGGTCGGCCAAAGCGATCAACCGGATCGCGCCCTGCAACACGAGTATGACGATGTGTTGGACATTGCGGATGTGATCGGCAAGCGGATCGTGCAGACCCGGTTACGGCACAACATCACCATTCGCGAGGAGAATTCCATCGCTGCGCTAGAGGTGATGAGCCGCTTCGCGATCGACCCGAAGTGGCTGATCCATTTGCCACCGACCATGTCCCCGTGCGAAACGAGCGCGCTCGCTGGCAGACTGGAGCATCCGCACGAAGCCTTGCGATATTATGCCAAGCGGGGCGTGAAGCAGGTGATCTGCGAGGAGAAGCACATGGGGTCCCGTGCTATCGTGATCGTCTGTAAGGATGCTGCTGCCGCGAAGAAGCGGTTCGGCACGGAGGACGGTGCCATCGGTGTATGTTACACGCGGACCGGCCGTTCGTTCTTCAACGATGCGGCGTTGGGAGAGGAGTTCCTGCAACGTGTCGCAAGCGCATTGACCGTTACGAACGCCTGGACCACGTTCAATACCGATTGGTTCTGCTTGGACTGTGAACTGATGCCTTGGTCGGCAAAAGCACAAGCACTTTTGAAAGACCAGTATGGCGCGGTTGGCACGGCCTCGACGAGCGCTTTGGGTTCTGCCGCCGTGGTTCTGGGTGCGGCAAAGGACCGCGGTATAGAAGGCATTGAACACTTGCTCGCCCGAAACACTCAGCGTCAAGCGTCAGCAGAGCGATTCGTTCGCGCGTATGAACAGTACTGCTGGACCGTGAACTCGTTGGATGACTATAAACTTGCGCCCTTCCACATCTTGGCGACCGAGGGCGCTGTGCACACCGACAAGGATCACCGTTGGCACATGGAGCATATTCACGCCATTTGTCAAGGAGAACCGCAGTTGTTGTTGGCCACGAACTACATCTCGGTGGACCCTGCCGATGAAAAGGGCATTGCGGAGGCTGTCGAGTGGTGGGAGGGAATGATCGCCAAGGGCGGTGAAGGGATGGTGGTTAAGCCAATGAACTTCCTCGCGCACTCCAAGGAGGAGCTTCTGCAACCCGCCGTCAAATGTCGCGGCAGCGAATACCTGCGCATCATCTATGGACCGGACTACGATGCTCCGGAGAACCTGTCGCGCCTGAGGGAGCGTGGGCTCTCTACAAAACGTTCATTGGCCATTCGTGAGTTCGCACTTGGCATCGAAGCATTGGAAAGGTTCGTTCGCAAAGAGCCACTTCGTTCGGTGCACGAGAGCGTCTTTGGCGTCCTTGCGCTTGAGAGCGAGGAAGTCGATCCAAGGCTCTGAACTCGATCATCAGCGCTTCTTCGCCGCCTTCTTGCCCGGAGCGGTCTTCTTCGGTGCCGGTGCTTTCTTCACCGCAGTTTTCGCAACCCGCGGTGAGCCTCCAGTGCGCGTCGGCCCTTCATGCAGCGCCAACCGATTGCCTTCGCTGTCGATGAACAGGGCGAAGGATCCTGCGCTTTCGCTGATCAGTGTCTTGGGCATGATCACCCGGCCACCGGCCAGTTCCACGCGGCCCAGCACGCCGTCCAGGTCGTTGCCGGCATTCAGGTAGATCAAGATGCCGGTGTCGTTGGGGATGCAGCCCGGCCCAGCGATCAAAGCCCCGCCCACACCCTTGTCCGCCGGGAAGTAGGCCATGGTGAACTCGCCGTTCACGCTGGTCTCCATCTCCATGCTGTAGATGGCGTTGTAGAACGCGGCGGCCCGGTGGATGTCGTATACGGGGATCTCGAACCAGCTGACGAAGTCCTTCAGCTTGCTGTGGTTCTTGCTGGTGGCGGCTGTGCTTCCCATGGCTTACGCGTTGTTCAGTGGTCGAGCGGTTCGCTCGGTGGGCGGAAGGAGGAGATGATGTGCTTGGGCGTCTCGTGCGCCAGGCGCGTTTCGTCCTTGATCTGCAGTTCGCCCAGTTCCTGCACGCGCTTGGGCTTGATCAAGGGCCCGAGGTCCTCCAGGTGCTGGTGCTTCGACCCCGGCGCGTAGATGTCGAATTCCACCGGACGATCGCGGAAGCTCTTCATGGGCTGGCCCAGGCGAAGCACGCCCAGTTCACGGCTGCGGCGCACCTTCTCCAGGTTGATCTCGATGGGGATGAACTCCTCGTTCACGTCGGCCTGGTACACCACGCGGCCTTCCGGACCGCACACGATGCTGCGGCCACTGCCACCGGCGTCCAGCCCGTTGATGTCGAAGAAGTAGCACTGGTTGATGGCCGCGCTGGCCCGCGCGATGCTCAGTTCGATGTCGCGGTCGATGGTGCCGGTGAGCGTCGGGTGCAGGATCACCTCGGCGCCCATCACCGCCAGCGTGCGCGTGGTCTCGGGGATCCACATGTCGTAGCAGATGCTCACCCCGAAACGGCCCACGTCCGGAATGTCGAACACGCAGAACTCGTTGCCCCCGGTCACCCCCACTTCGTACGGGTAGAAGGGGAACATCTTGCGGTACCGTGCCACCACGCTGCCCTCCGGGTCGATCACCGTGGCCGTGTTGTAGATCTTGCCGTCGCGCTGCTCGAAGATGCTGCCGGGCAACAGCCAGATGTTGTGCTTCGCTGCCATCGCGCACATCTCCTGCTCGAACTCGCCCGGTACGGGCTGGGCATTGACGGTGAGCGGTCCGTAAGCGCAGAGCTCGCTGAACAGCACCATGTCCACCCAGGGGTAGAGGTTCATGAGGATGTCGAGCTTCAGCTTCATGGCCTCCACGTTGGGGGTGGAAGCGCTGATGCGCATCTGGACGCCGGCGATGGAGAATGGCTTCATGGTTTTTCACCACAGAGGCACAGGGACACGGAGGAATGCGGTCGGCCGCGCTGGACGGTCCCCTTCACTCGTGTCTGCTGGTCCTCTGTTCTTCAAGTTGGGTTCTCTGTGACTCCGTGTCTCTGTGGTGAACTCAGCCGCAGATCTTATCAAGCTCCTCCTCCATGATGTCCAGGCCCTTGTTCAGCAGCTCGTCGCTGATCACCAGGGGACTGAGCACACGGATGATGTTCTTCTCGGTGCCGGCGGTGATCACCACCAGGTCGCGCTTGGCGCAGGCGTTCATCAGGGCCGTGCAGGTGTCGGCATCGGGCTGCAGGGGGTCGCCGTTCTTCACGAACTCCATGGCCATCATGGCGCCCAGGCCACGCACATCACCGATGCAGGCGTGCTTCGCTTTCATCTTCCCGAAGCGGGCACGGATCACCTCGCCCACATGCCGGCCTTTCGCGTTGATGTCGATCTCCTCCATGTACTTCAGCGTGGCGAGCGCAGCGGCGCAGCTCACCGGGTTGCCGATGTAGGTGCCGCCGATGCTGCTCGGACCGGCCTTGTCCATGATCTCCGCCTTGCCCATCACACACCCGATCGGCATGCCGCTGCCCAGGCTCTTGGCCCAGGTGCTCAGGTCGGGGATCACGCCGAAGTGCTCGTAGGCGCTCCATGCACCCGTACGTCCGAAGCCGGCCTGTACCTCGTCGAAGATGAGCAGGATCCCGTGGGCGTCACAGAAGGCGCGCAAGCCTTTCAGGTAGTCCGCCGGGGCCACGTTGAAGCCGCCTTCGCCCTGGACCACCTCGATGATGATGGCGGCCAGCTCGTTCGGCGCCACGGTGTTGTGCGAAAGCTCCTCCAGCCGGTGCAGTTCGGCCTTCACGAAGTCGGCCTCACTGCGCCCCGCGCCATAGCGGTAGAAGTTCGGGTATTGCGTGCGGTACACCTCGGGGGCGAAGGGCCCACAATCCGGCTTGTAGCCCACCTTGCTGGTGAGCGTCATGGCCATCATGGAGCGGCCATGGAAAGCATCGGTGAAGCAGAGCACCCCGGAGCGCTTGGTGGCCTGGCGGGCGATCTTCACGGCGTTCTCCACCGCCTCGGCCCCGGTGTTCACCAGCAGGGTCTTCGTGGGTCCGCCGTGCGGAAGCAATGCGTTCAGCTTCTCGCAGAGCGCGACATAGGGTTCATAGCTGGCCACGTTGAAGCTCACGTGCAGGAACTTCGCGGCCTGCTCCTGGATCGCCTTCACCACCGGAGGCGGGCAATGCCCGGCGTTCACCACGCCGATGCCGCCGGCGAAGTCGATCAGCTCCCTGCCGTCCGCGTCGATGATGGTGGCACCGTTCGCGGAGACCGCTGTGGCGTGGTTGAACATGCCCACCCCGTTCGGGATGGCGGCCTTGCGGCGCGCGATGAGCTCCTGGCTCTTGGTCATCTGGTCGATCATGGGTCGAAGGCGTGTGATGGCCTGAATGAGAACGCGAAGATCCGCAATGAGGGCCGTTCCAGGACAGGTCCGGGGCACGACCTTTCAACAGCCCGGCCAACGCCTTACAACCGGTGCGCGAGGGTCACCGTCCTGCGGAATTTCTGCACGTTGCCGGACAGGTCGAAGACCTCCAAGTACACCACGTAGGGCCCGATCCGCGCCTTTTCGCCCGTCTCCAGGATCCCGTCCCATGAAATGGCTCCGCTGGTGCCCAGCAGCACATTGTTCATCAAGACCTTGGCTTCCCGCCCAGCGATGTCGAACACGATCATGGTGCCCACGTAGCCGGGTTCCCCGAAGGTGTAGGTCAGCGTGAGCACGTCCTGGTAGCCATCGTTGTCCGGAGAGAAGATCTCCGGGGTGGCCACCAGCTCCCCTCCGCCGCTGGGTGCCGGGGCGTACTGCGAGTTCTGGAAGCCCGGTGTCGCGAACCCGGCATCGTCCGCAGCGCTGTGCCAGTTGCTGTTGTCCCCCGTCGGCCGGTCCGGATCCACCCGCTCCAGGCTCACGCCCTCGGTCTCGTTCAGCAGCGTGAAATGAAGGTCGTCGGTGTAGTCGAGGCGGTCCAACTGCACGCCCATCGGGTCCTGCAGCACCACGGAACCTTCGCCGTTGGTGTAACTCGGCAGGTCCGCCACCAGGAAGCGGTCCATGCGGCTCTGTGGATACTCCGCCTCCACGTTGAGGGCATCCTCGGTGATCAGTACGAACTCACCCGGCAGCAACAGGTAGGAAGTGCCGGTGATGGTGATGGGGCTGGCCACGGAACCGTTCGTGACGTTCGCCAGCTTCCAACCGGCGAGGCTCAGCACCTTGTTGCTGCGGTTGTAAACTTCCACGAAGTCGCTGCCCGATCCGCGCGGGTCGTAAAGCACCTCGTTGATCACCACGTCGCCGGCCGCCACCGGTTCAGGCAGCGCGAAAGTCGCCGTGTTCGCGGTGCCGATCGGGTTGCCGGGGCAATCGCTGACATTGGTGGCAGTGATGGTGTAGAGCTGCCCTGCCGCCAGCGGTTGGGCCAGGGTGAGCTGCACCGTGCTCGCGCTGGTGGCGATCGCGCTGCCGATCGCGATGGTGGGCGTGATCGTGTAGGTGCCGGACGCCAGGGTGCCGATGTCCATGGCCTCGCTGAACTGCAGGACGATGGCGCTCGCGTCATTCACCAGAACGGTGGTCAAGGACGGTGCTTCCGTGTCGGGCACGATCGCGAAAATGCTGTTCTGGGCGGAGGGCGTGCCTCCTGCAGCGGCGTTGCTGGCGCGCCAGTTCGCCGCACCACTGCAGGGTGTCGTGGGATCGACCTGCTCCAGCGTCCAACCCCCATCCGCCTTCGCCGCATCCTGGTACCAGCTGAGCGCGTAGGTCACCGCGTCGATCAACGTGCCGTTGCCGTCCTTCAAGGTGAGCGGGTCGCCATCGTTGTTCAAACTGGGGAAGGTGCTCACCACCACCACGTTCGGGTAGGCGCTGAAAAGGCCCGCCACCGCATCGTCCACCACCATGCAGTGCGCCCCCGGCACAAGCGTGAAGGCCGGCAAGGTGCTCGTGGTGCTGCCATCGCTGAAGGTCCAGCCGGCCAGGTCGTAGCTATCGGTGAGGTTCGCGTTGTACAGCTCCACGAACTCGGCTTCGGGCAGGCCCACAGCAGGGCTCGGGTCCGCCATCAGCTCGTTGATCACCACATCGCGCGGACCGGCCACCGCAGGCACCACGTAGGTGAAGTCGGTGGACACATTGGGTGCCGCGTTGCCCGCCGCATCCTGTGCGCCGTTGGAAAGCAGGCTGTACGTATTCCCGCTGGTGAAGGCGATCGCCGGAGTGACATGCACCAAGGCCGGATCGGTACCATCCTGCACCGCCGCCGAGACCCCGATGAACGGAATGATGTCGTAGGTGCCGATGAAGCCTGGGTCCAGCGGCTCGTTGTAGAGCACGTCGACGTTCGTGGCGCTGGTCGCCGTCACGCTCAAGATCTCGGGCGGCGTCAGGTCCAGCACGATCGGCCCCACGCTGATGTCGTCGAAGAAGTGGTTGTTGACGGGGCTGGCAGCCGTGCTCTGTTCGATGCGGATGCCGAAGTGGGAGCAGCTGGTGTACGTCGCATCCGTCGCGCTTCCTGCGGTGGCGTAGGTTCCGGTGTTCCCGTCATCGAGCTGCAGGGTCCAGTTGTTCGCGGCATCCCGCTTCACCAGGATGCGGAAGGGATTGTCCGAACTGCTGTTCACGATGCCATCCGCGCTTGCGATCAGGGAAGTACCCGTGCCCGCATCACTGCGGAAAAGCTCCACGCGGTCCGAGGTTCCGCCGATGCGCACGGTGTAGCCGTTCACCCCGCTGGCCAGGTCCGCTGCGCTGCTCATCAGGTACACGTCCACATAGTTGGCCCCGCTGGTGGCGAACTTCAGGTTCAGGAAGAACTCCCATTGCGCGTCGGTGGCCTGCGTGCTCGCGGTGCTCAATTGGTAGTTCGCCGCGCCGGGACTGTTGCTGCGCAGCTGCCCGCTCACCACCGTGAACAGCGCATCATCGCCGCTCCAGAGCGTTCCCGTGGTGAAGTCACCGTCGTCGAAGTTGTCCGTGAACTGGGCGTGGGAAGCGAGCGCGAAACATCCGGCAAGGCACAGGGCAAGAGCACGGAAAGCTGCGGTGCGCATAGGATCGCGAGGGCACCCAAGGTAGTACTTTCGCACATCCGTGAACGTGAGCAGAACACCATGAAAGTCGCAGTTGTCGGCGCCACCGGCCTGGTCGGTGGGGTCATGTTGAAGGTCCTGGAGGAACGCAAGTTCCCGGTGGATGAACTGTTCGCCGTAGCCAGCGACCGCAGCGCGGGGAAGACCGTTCGCTTCCGTGGGCGCGATATCGCCGTGATCGGCATGGAGGCCGCCATCGCGGCACGACCGGACATCGCACTCTTCTCCGCCGGAGGCACCACCTCCCTGGAATGGGCGCCCCGCTTCGCCGAGGTGGGCTGCACCGTGATCGACAACAGCAGCGCCTGGCGCATGCACGCCGACAAGAAGCTCGTGGTGCCCGAGGTGAACGGGGACGTGCTCACGGCTGATGATCGGATCATCGCCAACCCCAACTGCAGCACCATCCAGATGGTGATGGCCCTGGCGCCCCTGCACAAGGCGTACGGCGTGCAACGCGTCATCGTCTCCACCTATCAGGCCGTCACCGGTACGGGTATGAAGGCCGTCGCCCAGCTGGAGAACGAGCGCAAGGGCATCAGCGGCGACATGGCCTATCCCTTCCCGATCGACCGCAACGTGATCCCGCGCTGCGATGTGTTCACCGACAACGGCTACACCAAGGAAGAGATGAAGCTGGTGCTGGAGACGCAGAAGATCCTCGACCCCGCGATCCGCGTCACCGCCACGGCCGTGCGTGTGCCCGTGACCGGTGGCCACAGCGAATCCGTGAACGTGGAGTTCGCCAAGGAATTCGAGTTGGAGGATGTCCGTGAACTGCTGCGGACCTCTCCAGGCATCGTGCTGCGCGACAACCCCGCAAAGGACGAGTACCCCATGCCGCTGATCGCGCACGACCGCGATGCGGTCTTCGTGGGCCGCCTGCGCCGCGACGAGACCCAGCCCCGCACCCTCAACCTGTGGATCGTGGCCGACAACCTCCGCAAAGGCGCCGCCACCAACGCCGTGCAGATCGCCGAGCTGCTGGTGGGAAAGGGTTTGGTGAAGGCCGCGAAGGCGGTTGTGTGAGCGACAGTTCCTTTTCCGCATCGTTATCTTGGACGTGCCTTCAGCACTGCCATGGAACCGATCTGGTCAGGATCCTTAAGGTCATCCGCGAATCGGCTGGTAGTGCTCTCAGCCGGTTGGTTGCTTTTCGCAGGCGGCACCCAAGCCCAGGACCTGAAGCCACGGTTGCCGCGCAAAGAGTTCGTCGCGGAGTTTCTTACCGGGTATGGAGGGGCGGTTCAGTTCAGCCATGATTCAGGGCCTTATGCACTTATGAATGGACGCAATGCACCGGCCTTCGGAGTAGGTCTGCGCTACAGATCACGGATTGGAGTTAGGCAGCGTACCTGTCTCGGTATCGGAGCGGAGTATCTGAGGTTGCCCTTCACATTCACATGGGAGGTGAATGCCAAGGAGGTCTACGGCATTGAACGAGAATCGGGTCAGGAGACCTATTTGGCAGAACGCATGGGTCTTGGGGTGCTCTGGGGCACCTTGGAGCGTGAATTGACCGAAAGTAAGAACCCCATCGCGCTTTTTTTTGGTCTGGGTCTGGGCTGGTCTGAAGCCGATTTCTACCCCATCTTCGGGTTCAATACGGTGAGTCCCTATGACGACCCCAGTACGAGTTATGTCCTCTATGACATGACCTCTGACCATCGCAATGGTTGGGTGCCCTTGTTGCGAATCGGGGTGGGTAAGGAATGGTGCTACAAGAACCTGAATCGGCTTGGGATCACTGCCTTTGTGCAATGGTCCGAGGTAGATGACTTCAACTACGGCACCTACGTGGCGTATCCCGGAACCACGTCCGAGAGCCGGGGAACTTGGCAGCAGGGGTTGAACTACGTTGGGCTGAAATTTCACTATGCTATGAGCTACGGTCCGCCGAAAGTGCCGAAGCTCCAGAAACTGCCCAATGATTATTGAATCGTCAACACGGTGAGGCGTGTATGATGGCTCAGATCTCGGGAATAGAACAGTGGGCGGTGCGAACAATGGCGCACGCTCCTCGTGAACGCTGTTTTTTGATGAAGCGCAGTGTCCCGCAGCATCCAGGATGGAAGGCCTTCTGGGTAGTACTGTTCATCATCTGTTGGAGTGGAAGGAGTTTGGCTCAAGGCAGGGAGGCGCTCTGGACCAACAACGCCTTCTCGATCTCTACGGGCCGCTTCTGGTGCGCCTCTCCAAGCTCCACGAACCTGTCGGGTCCTGATCGTAACCTTCGGATCCGCGGACTGTATCAATGGAACCTCGGCGTGGCGTACGAGCGACATACGCGGAAGCGGTGGTCATACGGAGCCTCGTTCGACCTGACCCAGCCGTTGTTCACCGTGGAGGCCGAGGTGGATGATCCCGCGCAGGGCATGCCGCCGGGGTCCGGTACCGCGACCGATGCCAAGGATCGTTTCATACCTGTGCATTACTACATGGAGATCATGGCCTTTGCAGGCATACCGGTGCATGTGCGCGATCGTTGGCGCCTGGATGCGGCCGTGGAAGCGGGCGTGAACCCGAGTTGGTCGACCGATATTTCAACCCTTTTTGCCTATTCCGCTCCTTCGGATACGGGGCAGGTGGGGATCTTCATTGGTGCGCTGGGTGCAGGCTTGAACATCTGGCCGATGCTCGGTCTTCGGCTTAACGGCTCGTATCGCTTGAAGAGCCATGATTGTGTGATGCTGGCCTTGGAGGCGCGCATGTCGGCCACCAATTTCTGGGAAGGTGGCTACAATATGTACGGCTTCACGGATCAGCGGTCCGAGGGTGAGTTCAAGGGTCATCTGGCCTACATCGGTTTCCGCATGGGCTATGCCTTCACCTGGGGCGGGCCGCGCAAGCCCAAGTGGTTGCGCCAGCAGGAAGAGGCGGAGAAGGCGATCGGTCCACCGGCGCGGTAGATCGCCTGGTGGCATTGCTTCGGTGCCGAGTAACTTTCCGAAGGCACGCGCGTCCACCAGTTGGCATAAGGATCGCCCCGCTGCCGCGTTGTTGCCACCGAACCCATTTCCGATGAACCGTTATCTCCCCCTTCTGCTCGTTGGTCTGCTCGCTTCTGTTCAAGCCCAGGCCCAAGCGCCCGATAGCTCCCGATGGGGCGCTGTGTACATCGGTGGCGGAACCTTCTACGGCGGACAGGGCTCGCTCTACCGGCAGGACATCGCCTTGATCACCCCGGGGTCCTCGTTGCTGGCCGGTGGCCTTGCGGACCACGATTATTCCGATGACGCCTACGAGGACGCCACCGGCCTGTTCGATGCGGGCATCAGCCTATACCCATGCCGCAAGACCGGTCGCCAGGGGCCGGAACTGAGGATCGGCTTCCTCTATGGCGGGCGTTCCTCGCTCGGCGGTTATTTCCAACGCACCACAAGGACCCCGTACGACACGCTCACCAGCAGCCAGACCGGGGAGGTGTACTATGTGGATTCCGTATACCGCAGCACCTACGCGGTGAACTACAGTGCCGAACGGTTCGGCCTCAATGCCTCCCTCATCTGGCGTACCAAAGGCCGCTGGAGCGTGTACGGCGGTGTGGGCCTGGCCGGTGGCCTGTTGATGAACGCGCGCACCAAGGTGTACCGGAACATCTATGACAGTGTGGATGGTCCTGCTATCGGGCCGGCGGATGGTTACTACGGCCAGTACCGCACCGATGGCGGCTCCGAGTCGTACCGCAACGGCACCGGTTGGTGGATGAGCCTGTACGCCCCCATCGGCATCGACTTTCAGATCGCGCGGCACAGCCCGTTCTGGAGCCGGGCGCACCTGTTCTACGAGCTTCGCCCCCAGCTGCTGTTCCAAGGCACGCCGGAACTGGGAACAGGTACGAGCTTCGGGCTGCAGTCGGTCTTCGGGGTGCGCTTTACCCTCTGAGCGCACATCGCTCACCCCTGCGGAGGCGCCTCCTTCCCGGCGTCGCTCCCGGCCTCAACGGAGGATGGCGCCGGTGGTACGATCGGTTCCGGATGCTGCTGCCCCACCGTTGCGAACTCATGCCGCTGGAAGAGGATCAGCCACAGAATGCCCACGGTGATGGCCGCGTCGGCCAGGTTGAACACCGGACGGAAGAATTCAAAGGCCTCGCCGCCCCAGAGCGGGAACCACGCGGGGAATTGGCCCTGCCAGATCGGGAAGTAGAACATGTCCACCACCCAGCCATGCAGCAAGGGGGCATAACCGCCGTCAGCTGGCAGGAAGGTGGCCACGTCGATGCTAGTGCTGCGGCTGAACAGCACACCGTAGAACGCACTGTCGATGATGTTGCCGAGGGCACCGGCGAACACCAGCGAGACGCACAGGACCAGCCCGGTCTTCGCCTTGAGCTTGATGATGTTGCGCAGGTAGATGCCGATGCCGGCCACCGCAATGATGCGGAACAGGGTGAGCATCAGCTTGCCCTTGGCGCCACCGAACTTCATCCCGAAGGCCATGCCGTCGTTCTCGATGAAGTGCAGGAAGTACCAACCGGACGGGTCGGTGGGAACGTGCTGGCCGATGGTGAAGTGCAGCTTGATCCACACCTTCAACAATTGGTCCGCCAGCAACACCAGAAAGATGGTGGACAGCGCGCGCTTCAAGACGACGGGGTGAGGAGCGTGCCGCGCCTCAGTTGTTCATCTGCTGCTTCGCCTCGATGCTGAGGGTGGCGTGGGGCACCAACCGCAGGCGCTCCTTGCTGATCAAGCGGCCCGTGACACGGCAGATGCCGTAGGTCTTGTTGCGGATGCGCAGCAGCGCGTCCTCCAGGTGCTTGATGAACTTCTCCTGGCGGGCGGCCAGCTGGGCGGTCTCTTCGCGGCTCAGGGTCTCGCTGCCGTCCTCGATCATCTTGAACGAGGGGCTCGTGTCCTCCGTGCCGTTGTTGTCGGTGTTGGCGAGCGTCTGCTTCAACAGGTCGTAGTCCTTGCGGGCCTCGTCCAGCTTGGCGTTGATGATGCCGCGGAACTCTTCGAGCTCCAGGTCGGTGTATCGCTCCTTGCCGATGGCCTCCAGGGTGCTCACGTGTTTTTTCACGATGGGCGCAGGCTTCGGCATGTTGGGTGCGCTCTTCATGGTCACCAAGGGCTTGGCCTCGGCTTTCTTCACCGCTTCCTTTTCCTTCTTCACAGGCGCTTTCGCAGCGGGTTTGGGTGCCGGGGGAGCCGGCTTGGATACCACGGGTTTCGCGGCCGGAGGGGCTGGTTTCACAGCAACGGGCTTTGCCGCTGCTTGTTTCACCGGCGCCTTGGGGGCCGGCTTGGGAGCCACTTTGGGAGCGGCCTTCACGGGAGCTTTCGCCACGGTCTTCTTCACGGGTTGTTGGGGGGCCACTTTCTTCGGGGCGGGCTTCACCACGTTCTTGTTTTTGCCCGCTGCAGCTTTTGCGGAGGCAGGGGCTACGGCCTTCTTGCCCACCGCAGCTTTTGCGGAGGAGGGCTTCACAGGCTTTGCGGCGACTTTCTTGGGTGCAAGCTTCGCCACCTTCTTGGTGGGCTTGGCAGCGGCTTTCTTCGGGGCAGGCTTCGCCACCTTCTTGGGCACGGCCTTTTTCACGGGCTTCGCGGCGGCTTTCGTGGGGGCGGGCTTAGCCGGTTTGGCTGCTTTTTTCACAGGCTTGGTCGCGGCCTTTTTGACCGGCTTGACGACCTTCTTGGGAGCGGACTTCTTTGCCATGGTGTTACCCCGTTGAAAATTGATCCGCAAATATAGGCGGATCCCCCCGTCAATTCACGGACCTGACAAGGCTCAGCGCGCAACGCATCACCTCATCCAGTTCCACCTCGTGGACCCCCACACCGGATGGCGGAAGGACAGCCACAAGGATCTGGTCCTCAGGTGTTATGGCCAACGTTTCGGACAGGATGTACGGGGCGTGCGTACGGATCGATCGGGCGAAGCGGACGTCGCCATTGTCCAGAATGTGCAGGTGTACCCGGTCCGTGATCTCGAAGCCGCTCTCCTTCCGAAGGGTCTGGATCCGACTCACCAGCTCCCGGGCGATGCCTTCCTGGATCAGTGCATCGTTCAAGGTGATGTCCAAGGCGACGGTCAAGGGAGCCTCGCTGGCCACGCTCAAGCCGGGGATCGTTTCGGCGCTGATCTCCACGTCGTCGCGCAGCACCTCCACCTCCTGACCCTCGATGTTCAGCTTCATGGAACCCTTCGCTTCCAGTTCGGCGATCTGCGCCTGATCGAAGGCGTTCACGGCCGCGGCCACGCTCTTCATCAACTTGCCCATGCGGGCGCCGAGCTTCTTGAAGTCGGGCCTGATCTTCTTGGTGAGCTTGCTCTCGCTGGCATCCAGGATCACCAGCTCTTTCACGTTCACTTCGCTCAGCACCAGGTCGCGGATGGCCTCCAGACGGGTGCGCATGGAGGCATCGGTCACAGGCACCATCATCTGCTGCAAGGGTTGGCGCACGCGGTGACCCTCCTTCTTGCGGATGCTGAGCACGAGCGAGGTGAGCTTCTGCGCGAGTGCCGTGCGCGCTTCGAGCTCGCTGTCGATGAGGCGGTCATCGTGCTTCGGCCAATCGCTCAAATGCACGCTGCTGCCCGTGAGATCCCGGTAAAGCCGATCGGTGAAGAAGGGCGCGATGGGAGCGCTCAACATCGCCACCACTTCGAGGCAGCGCTGCAGGGTTTGGAACGCTGCGTTCTTGTCAGCACCGAGTTCCCCCTTCCAGAAACGACGGCGATTCAGGCGCACGTACCAGTTGCTCAGGTCCTCCACCACGAAGTCCTGGATGGCACGCGCGGCGATCGTGGGCTCGTAGTCGGCGTAGTTCGCGTCGGCCAGTTTCATCACGCTGTTCAGGCGCGAGAGGATCCAGCGATCGGACTCGGTGAGCTCTGGTTTGCCCGCGCCATCGAAGCCATCGATGTTGGCGTAGAGCGCGAAGAAGTTGTAGGTGTTGAAGAGCGCGCGGAAGAACTTGCGCTGCACCTCGGTGATGCCCTCGGCGTCGAACTTCAGGTTGTCCCAGGGCGACGCGTTGCTGATCATGTACCAGCGCACCGCATCGGCGCCGTATGCGTCCAGCGTCTTGAACGGGTCAACAGCATTGCCGAGGCGCTTGCTCATCTTCTGGCCCATCTTATCGAGCACGAGGCCATTGCTCACCACGGCCTTGTAGGCAACTTGGTCGAAGAGCAGAGTGCTAATGGCGTGTAGCGTGTAAAACCAACCTCGTGTTTGGTCAACGCCCTCAGCAATGAAATCGGCGGGATATACTTTTTCGAGGCCGCTCGCGAGGGACGCCTCCTCTCCCTGGGATAGGGGGTTGGGGGTGAGGCTGAACGGATAATGCCACTGCGCGTAGGGCATGGCACCGCTATCGAACCACACGTCGATCAGGTCGGTCTCGCGCTTCATCGGCTTGCCACCGGGGCTCACGAGCACGATGTTATCGGCGTACGGACGGTGGAGGTCCACGCATTCGTAGTTCGCATCGCTCATGTCGGTGGGGTCGAACGCGGCGAAGGGATCCTCCTTCAACACGCCTGCTTTGACGGAGCGGGCGACCTCCTCTTTCAACTGCTTCAACGAGCCGATGCAGAGCTCCTCATCGCGGTCCTCGGTGCGCCAGATCGGGAGCGGGATGCCCCAGTAGCGCGAACGCGAGAGGTTCCAGTCCTGCAGGTTCTCCAGCCAGTTGCCGAAGCGGCCAGTGCCGGTGCTCTCGGGCTTCCAGTTGATGGTCTTGTTCAACGCGATCAGCCTGTCCTTCTTCGCGGTGACGCGCACGAACCAGCTGTCGAGCGGGTAGTACAGGATGGGCTTGTCGGTGCGCCAGCAGTGTGGGTAGTTGTGCTCGTACTTCTCCACCTTGAAGGCGCGGCCCATCTCCTTCAGCTTGATGCTGAGCTCCACGTCGACGCTCTTGTCCGGTGCCGTGCCTTCCGGGTAGTACTCGTTCTTCACGTACTTCCCGGCGAACTCGCCCATCTCGGATGTGAAGCGCCCTTGCAGGTCCACCAAAGTCAGCGTGCCGATGCCGTGCTGCCGCGCCACGCGCATGTCGTCCGCACCGAAGCTCGGGGCCGTGTGCACCACGCCGGTGCCATCTTCCGTGGTCACGAAATCGCCGCCGATCACCTTGAACGCATCGCCGCCGGTGGGCTGTGCGTAGGGGAACAACTGCTCGTAACGGATGCCTTCCAGCTGGTGGCCGTAGAACTCACCATCGATGGTCCAGGGGATGTTCTTGCCATCCTTCTTGTAGTCCTCGAACGAAGTATCCTGTGCCTTCTCGCTGAAGTAGGCGCCCACACGCGACTTCGCCAGCACCACCGTCTGTGGCTCGTGCGTGTAGGGGTTGAAGGTCTTCACCCGTACGTAGTCGAGCTTGGGTCCCACTGTCAGCGCACAGTTGCTGGGCAGTGTCCAGGGCGTGGTCGTCCAGGCCATGATGAACACCTCACCGAAGGCCTCCTTGAACAGGAACTCGCTCGCGTGATCGGGCTTCACCTTGAACAGCGCCACCGCGCTCGTGTCCTTCACCGGCTTGTAGGTGCCGGGCTGGTTCAGCTCGTGCGAGGAAAGTCCCGTGCCCGCCGCGGGGCTGTATGGCTGGATCGTGTAGCCCTTGTACAGCAGGTCCTGGTCGTAGAGCTTCTTCAGCAGGTGCCACACGCTCTCGATGTACTTGGTGTGATAGGTGACGTAGGGCTTCTCCAGGTCGAGCCAGAAGCCGATGCGCCGCGTCATGTCGTTCCACACGTCGGTGTAGCGCATCACGGCCTTCTTGCACGCGGCATTGTAGTCCTCGATGCTGATCTTCTTCCCGATGTCCTCCTTGGTGATGCCCAGCTCCTTCTCCACACCCAGCTCGATCGGCAGGCCATGCGTATCCCAGCCGGCCTTGCGGTCCACGCGACGGCCTTTCTGGGTCTGGTAACGGCAGAAGATGTCCTTGATGGCACGCGCCATCACGTGGTGGATGCCGGGCAGTCCATTGGCGCTCGGGGGACCTTCATAGAACACGAAGGGCGGCGCGTCCTTGCGCAGCTCCAGGCTCTTGCCGAAGGTGTCCTCGGCCTCCCACTGCTTCAATACTTCCTCGGCGACCTTGGGCAGGTCGAGCTCATCATACTGCGGGAAACGCGTTTGTTCGTTGCTCATCTTTTATACTGACTCGGTGGATTGCCGGCGGATGAAGTCGGCTAACATAGGAACCGCGAATGAGTATTTGCCATGCCTGTTCTTGAACACCATGCCGTTCTCGGAGAGGGTGGACAGCATTTGGTTCACATGGCTCGGGCTGAATGGTTTTCCATTGCCTTGTTTGGAGGCCTCCACGATCTCTTGCACGGTGAATTCAACGTCAGCGTTCTCGAGCTCTGCGATGATCCGAAGCAGCTCCCGCTGACGATCAGTGACCTTATTCCAGCGACCGGAGAAGAAGTCCGTGTCCAGTTTGCGCACAATGTGAGCGACAGTGATCCCGGGGTTGGGGACGCCTTGCACATTCCCCAGGTATGCTTCGAACATCTCATAGCAGATGTACTGTATGAAGTATGGGTATCCACCGGACCTCGATGCGATCTCATCCACCGCTACGGCCGTGAAAGTGACCGGACACAGTTGAGCTTGTATGGGTCGCTCAATGGCCTCATGCCGATCGGGGACAGCCAGTTTATCCAGCATCATCACCGTGAACATGCGTTCCGCGAACGTTCGCGCCTCGACGAGTTTGGGAAATAGTGTCGGCAACCCGGTCAATACCAACATGATGGGAAGCCCCTTCCGTTGGATCGATTGGAATACATCAAGAAGTAACGACAATGGATACTGGTCCTTGTCGGCACGGTCAGACAGGTTTTGGGCTTCATCGTATGCCAGAACGATACCCTTGGCGCCACTCGTCTTTACCACGTCCCACGTAGCCTCCAGCACGGCCTTTAACTTGTCTGAAACCAGTCCGGGCGTTCCGTTGTACAGTCCAAGCATAAGGTGGTGGTCGAAGGTCACCGATCGCTCTGTTCGTTGCGGTAAGAACCCCATTCCTTCGATCACCTCCCTATCGATCTCGAACTGACTGGTGATAACGGACAGATCGGTGATCAGCCGAAGCGCAAGCTTGTCTTCCGAGATGTTGATGGTTTCGGAGAGTTCGTTGCCGGTCCATAACCAACCTTGCTGTCTTGCAAGGGGCTTTAATGCGCTTTCGAGAAGCACGGTCTTTCCGACGCCGCGAAGTCCGGTAAGTACCAAGTTCGTCAGTATGGTCGGCTGCTCCAACAGGCGCCGAAAGGCCCGGACTTCGTTGTCGCGCCCAGCCAGGAACGGGGGTGGATGGCCAGCACCAGGCCGAAAGGGATTCTGAAACGCCATTCAGGTTCTGTTGAAGAGACAAAGATAGTAGTCTATTAGCCGACGGGCTAAATTTAGCCCAATAACTACCTAACCATGATCATCGCCGCAATCTCCCAGCGGCTATCGCGTAATATCTTGTCCATCAAGGCTTTATAATGGCCCGTAACGACAACCTGCCCGGCGTGACCGGACACGGAGGGATCAGCCCCGGAACCGCACCATCACCGTATTCCCCTTCTCCTCGCGCCGGGTCTCGAGCTGGTCCTTCAGCGCGTTCACCAGGCTGGATAGCGAGGCGTGCCCGTAGCTGCGCGGGTCGAAGCCGGGATCCAGGCGACGAAGGGCCTGTCCGATCAAGCTCAACGAGGCTTCTTCCTCTTCGCCCTTCGCGATCACGAAGGCCTTGCGCAGCTTGCGCATCAGGTCGCCGTTCTGGGAGAGCTTGACCGGTTGGGCCTTCGCGGTGGAGGCGATGCGTTTACTGCGCTCCTTGCCGGGTACGTCCGCCCCTGCGGCTGGTCCTGCCTCCTGCACATCCAGGTTCTCCACGTAGATGAAGCGCTCGCAGGCCTGCACGAAGGCATGCGGTGTCTTCTTCTCGCCCACACCCATCACGAAGATGCCGCTCTCGCGCAGCCGTGTGGCCAGGCGCGTGTAGTCGCTGTCGCTGCTCACGATGCAGAACGCGTCCACCAACTCGCCGTGCAAAATGTCCATGGCGTCGATGATCAGCGCACTGTCCGTGCTGTTCTTGCCCTTGGTGTAGGCGAACTGCTGCACGGGCTGGATGGCGTTGCTGTTCAGCAGGTCCTTCCAACCGCTCATGCCGGTGGTGGTCCAATCGCCGTAAATGCGGCGGATGGTGATGGTGCCCGTCTTGCTGACCTCTTCCAGGATCGCGGCCAGCCGCTTGGGCGCCGCATTGTCCCCGTCGATCAGGAGCGCGATCCGGGTGTCGTTGATCTTCTTCATCGCCGCGTGAAGGTAGGCAACGCCGGGGGGCGTTATCAATGCATGCAGCCTTGATACACGGAGGCGCTCAGCTTGAACGCGGCAGGTGCGTATGTGGCCAGGGCTGTGAGGGCACTGTCCGCCTCGCGTTCGTTCCGGCCCGTGGGGTGGTTCAGTTCAGTTCCATCGGGACCTCCATAAGCAGGACCTCGGCACCGCTGGCACCCGCTTTCAACTCAAGGGTTTCCTCATCCCGGACGCCGAGCCCATCCCGGCGGTCCATCGCCTGGCCGTTCACCGTGGCGCTGCCTTCGAGCACGAAGACATAGACGCCGTTGCCTTTGCGCTTCACCGTGTAGGCCGCGTCCTTGTTCGCATCAAAGTTCCCGAGGTGGAACCACGCATCCTGATGGATCCACACACCCGCATCATCGGCGCTGGGGGACAGGATCTGCTGGAAGGCATTGCGGCGGTCCGCCGCGTTCAGGGTGATCTGGTCGTAGCGGGGTGTGACGTTGCGTTTGTTGGGGAACACCCAGATCTGCAGGAAACGCGTGAGCTTGTCGGTGTTGCGGTTCTTCTCACTGTGCGTGATGCCACTGCCCGCGCTCATCACCTGGATGTCGCCATGGCGGATCACTTGGGTGTTGCCCATGCTGTCGGTGTGCTCCAGATCGCCTTCCAACGGAATGGAGATGATCTCCATGTTGTCATGCGGGTGCGTGCTGAAGCCCATGCCCGGAGCCACGGTGTCGTCGTTCAGCACGCGCAATGCACCGAAGTGCATGCGCTCGGGGTCGTAGTAGTTCGCAAAACTGAAGCTGTGGTGGCTGTTCAACCAGCCGTGATCGGCATGTCCACGGGTGCCGGCTTTGTGAAGGACCATGTTCGCCATGAAGCGGGGTGTTGGGGAGGGGAGGTGGTTGAAGCCGACAGGACCTGCACCTGGTTTATCGATATCCCGCTCCATTGGGTCAGGCTTGGCACCGAAAGCCAACGGACCGGTGACCCCGATCAAGCGGTTGCGCAGGAAAGTGTTCGGGCCCATGACGGAACAAACATATTCCATGGAAAATAAAAACAGGGGGAGTGAAAGGTTGGATCATTGGAGACCCGAGCAGTTGCGAACAGGTTCCGTTCGCCGGTCGGCCCCAACCGTTCCTCGATCCGAAGTGTGGCGGCATACCAGCACATCCGGGGGGTGCGTTGGTTCCCCCGTTCCCTGCACAGCACCATGAACACCTTGACGGCCAACGCGCCAACCGTTCCCGACCGATGGCCCGCTGGAAGGGGAATGGGGTGAACGGCGATGCGGTTGGTAACATTTTCTAAATATGTCCGGATCGGTCGCTGTGTTATGTTTGCCGCCCTCGCAGTCAGCGAGTAACACCCCGCTCACCTTCGCACCTGTCCTTTCAGTACGCTTCACCAGATCACAACCCAACCTCAGAAACGTCACCCCCTTCCAATGAGCAACGAGAGCAACTCCGGGAAGATGTCCAGCATGTTCGTGGCCATCGCCATCCCCCTCGCGCTGATCGTCAGCGTTCTCTTCTACATGTTCGTGCTCGGCGATCCGGCGAACTTCGAAGGCGGAGACCCCATCAAAGGCCACCCGGTGGAGGCCGAGCCTTCACACACGTTCGGCATCATCCACAAGGGCGGTTTCATCGTTCCCATCCTGATCACCGTGAACCTGCTGGTGATCATCTTCAGCATCGAGCGGTTCCTCACCTTGAGCCGTGCCAAGGGCAAGGGCCGCATTGAGAGCTTCCTGGGCAATGTGCGCCACATGCTGGCCGCCGACCAGGTGGATCAGGCCATCGGCGCCTGCGATGAGCAGCAGGGCAGCGTGGCCAACGTGATGCGCAGCGGTCTGGAGAAGTACCGCACCGTGTTCCGTGACAGCGGGCTTGACAAGGAGACCAAGATCAACACCGTGAAGCAGGAGATCGAAGAGGCCACCGCACTGGAGCTTCCCATGCTGAGCAAGAACCTCGTGATCCTTTCGACCTGTGCCAGCATCAGCACCCTGCTGGGTCTGATCGGTACGGTGTTGGGGATGATCAAGTCGTTCAGCGCACTGGCCACCGCCGGCACGCCCGACGCCACGGCCCTTTCCACCGGTATCTCCGAGGCCCTCATCAACACGGCCCTCGGTATCACCGGCTCCACCGTCGCGATCATCATGTTCAACTACTTCAGCACCAAGATCGACGGCATCACCCACGGCATCGACGAGGCCGGCTTCAGCGTGAGCCAGACCCTCGCCAACCACAAATAGGGACGATGTTCAAGTCGCCCGAACTGGGTTGACGAGAACGTGTCCATTCAACCGACAACCACCCCATCCGAAGATCATGCCGAAGCTCAAGATGCCCCGGAGCAGTCCTGCATTGGACATGACGCCGATGGTGGACCTGGCTTTCCTGTTGGTGACCTTCTTCATGCTCACCGCCCAGTTCCGTCCGGAGGAGGCCGTGACCGTGGATACGCCGAGCTCCATGAGCCAGCAGCCCATTCCCACCGAGAACCTCATGACCATCATCGTGGACAGTGCGGGCCGTGTGTTCTGGGATTTCACCGACAAGAAGGTGCGCGCTGAGGTCATCAAGGATATGGCCAAACGCTACAAGTTCCAGCTTTCCGACGAGCAGATGGTGCGCTTCACCAACCTGAATGCCATCGGTATTCCCATGGCCAAGTTGGGCGGGTATCTGGACCTCGATACGCCGACCGAACGCAAGGAAGTGGACCGTGCGAGCGGGGGCATCCCCATTGAAGGGGACAACAACGAACTCGAGAACTGGATCCAGAGCACGCAGAACATTTTCAGCAGCGGCTCGGGAGGCAAGAACCCGTTGGTGGCCCTCAAGGGGGATGGCAATGTGAACTATTCCACGGTGAACCAGGTGATCAAGATCTTCCAAGGTCCCACGATCAAGATCAACCGGTTCAAGATGATCACCGACCTCGAAGAGAGCCGCATGTAGCACCGCTTTGAACCGATCGCCACCAGGCGTGTACCGTTACCCGGAACGATCGGCAAGGCCAACGCACCAAAGTCATGGCAGAAGCACCCGGAGGAGGAGAAGGCGGTGGAGGTGGAAGACACCAGAAGAAACGCGCCAAGAAAGGCCGGACCCACATCGATATGACGCCGATGGTGGACCTGGCCTTCCTGCTGCTCACCTTCTTCATCCTCACCACCACCATGTACAAACCGTCGACCTTGCAGTTGACGTTCCCGGTGCCCCCGGAGGACGATCAGCCACAGGAGCTTGACAGGGTGAACAACGCGCTCACCCTGTTCCTTACTTCCAAGGACCAGATCCTGTATTACAAGGATGCCTACAAGCCCGGTGAGACCCAGTTGAGCCGCACCAACTTCAAGGATGTGGAGAAGATGCTCATCGAACTGAACAAGTCCACGATCGAGCGGATCAACTCGTACGCGAAGCAGCTGAACGACAAGAAGATCACCGAACTGGCCTTCGACAGCCTGAAGAACGAGGCCCAGAAACAGAAGGAGGCCCTCTTCGTGATCATCAAGCCGGAGAAGGACGCCAAGTTCCGCAACATGATCGACATCGTGGACGAGATGGACATCAGCGGCATCGGCAAGTACGCCGTTCAGGATACGATCAAACCCGAGGAGCAGCTCCTGATCGACGCGGAGAAGCTCAAATTCTGACGCCCATGGCTTATCTCATCTTCATCGTCGTCCTGCTTTCCCTGAGCCTCCTGCTCACCGTGGACAACAGCTGGATGAACGTGCTGCAGCAGGTGCGCAACAACATCGTGTTCGCGAACCACAACCGCGACTACGGGGCGTTCGTGCTCCGCAGGGATTACAACAAGCGCCTCGGCATGGCCATGCTCCTGGGTATCGGCGTGTTCCTGGCCGCCGTGGGCACCCCCTACGTCATTACGAAGCTCGGTAGTGGCGATGACGAGGAGGTGGTGAAGAAGAAGATCGTGGACGTGAACCTGGAACTCTTCGAGGAGCAGCCCGAGGAACCACCCCCACCCCCCGAAGTGATCCCCCCGCCCCAGCCCCAGATCGAAACGGTGCAGTTCGTGGCCGTGGAAGCTGCGGATGAGCCCGTGGAGGAACCGCCCCCCACCCAGGCCGACCTCACCGAGACCACCGCCGGCCAGACCAGCCAGGAAGGCCAGAACATCGACGCCCCCCCGCCACCGCCCCCGGTGGAGGAGGAGACCTTCGACCTCGCCGCCGTGCAGGAGCAGCCCGAGTTCCCCGGTGGCATGGAGGAGATGTACAAGTTCCTCGGCAAGCTCCAGAAGTACCCCGATATGGAGGCCGACGCGGGCATCCAGGGCAAGGTGTACGTGGAGTTCGTGGTGGAGAAGGACGGCAAGATCACCGAGGCCAAAGTGAAGAAAGGCGTGAGCGCCGGCCTCGACAAGGAAGCCCTGCGCCTGGTGAAGGCCATGCCCAACTGGAACCCCGGCAAGATGAACGGAAAGGCCGTGAAGGTGCGTTTCGTGCTGCCCGTGAAGTTCACGCTGAAATAAGTCAGGATCCTATCGCATTCGTGCAGGCCCGCTTCGGCGGGCCTGTTCGCGTTCCGGCCCTTCCTTCGAACGGACCTGTATATCCGGCCCGGGGATCGGTCGTTCGTCGTGTACGGATCGGCACGCGATGGTGGTTCTCCATGGAAAGCAACGATCATGGCGGAAAACCCCCAAACCACGCCCGGTGCGGTACGTACCCCACGACCATTGATCCGCATCGACATGACGCCGATGGTGGACCTGGCCTTCCTGCTGCTCACGTTCTTCATCCTCACCACCAGCCTGCTGCGCCCCGGTGCACTGCAATTGTTGATGCCGCCGCCAGGTGCGCGTGGCACCCCCGGTCATGCCTTGACGATCCTCGCTACCCCACAGGGCATCTTCCACTACACCGGGACACTTGGACCCAGTGATCCACCACTGAGCGCGATGGATATGCGGGGTCTTCGCAAGGTGCTGCTTGCGCACAACAGGCATACGGCCGATACGCTCGCCCTGCTGGATGAGGCGCTGACCGCCAAGCGGATCTCGCCACTGGCCTTCGACACCTTGCGTGAACGGGCCATCCGTGGCCCCCTGGCCGGACTGTGTGCGGTGCATGTCGCTCCGGAGGTGAACTATGCCACCATCATCGCACTGATGGACGAGCTCGACATCTGCGGAGTGGGACGCTACAGCATCACCGAGGGCTTGCTGCCGGACGAAGAGCAGGCCATCGTTCAGGCGCACTGACCACTGCTTCGGACCTGTATACCGTTGCCCGGATCTGGCGGATACCCGCACAATGAACGCATCGCGCCGCCGGTTGTACGGACACATGGAAGAGACGCTACGCTGAACACTTAAAACCCCTGTCACCATGATCATCGCAGCTGCCATCCTGCTCTTCACCCTGATCTGTGCGATCCTTTCGGGCGATCGCGAATGGGCCAACGTCACCAAGCCCGAACGGAACGACCTGGTCTTCTCCGGACGCCACCGCGATTACGGTGCGTACATCCTGCGGCGTGACTACGACCGTCGCTTGCTCTTCGCCTTGCTTCTCGGCTTCGGCTCGTTGGGCGCTGGTGTGCTGGTGATGCGTACCTTCTTCCATGGCGCGGTGGTGCCCTTCACCGCACAGCGGTTCATCGATGTGGTGATCCCCACCATCGTGGAGCCACCACCACCGCTGCCCGATCTACCACCTACGCCGCCCACACCCCCTTCTGGCGGCAACCCCACCCCTGCGGTAGGTGTGCTCCTGGTGTTGGACACCGCGCGGGTCGACGAGAAGGACACCACCAGCACCGCCCCGCCGCTGCCGCCTTCGGACAGCCTGGCGACCGGCTCAGGTCCCGGGAAAGGTCCCGGTCCGGTGATCCCCCCCATGGGTGGCGGAGGCTTGGGCGGTGGGAATGAGATCGTTGACATCTACGTTCTCGAGGAGCGTCCCTCTTTCCCTGGTGGCGATGCGGCCATGTACGGCTGGTTGAAAGACCACATCCGCTACCCCGACCGTCTGGTCGATCAGGGCGAGGAGGACAAGGTGTACGTGGAGTTCGTGGTGGAACAGGATGGTTCCGTGAGCCTGGTGAAGGCGGTGAAGGGCAAGCATGAACTGACCAAAGCAGAGGCCGCACGTGTGGTGGCCCACTTCCCGAAATGGTCGCCCGGGAAAATGAACGGGAACCCCGTGCGTTGCCGCCTCACGCTGCCTGTTAGCTTTCGGCTGAAATAGGCCGACCCATGCCCAACCTCAGCTTCTTCGCTCTCGGGATGTCCCTGTTCTACCTGGTGATGGGGTCCCTGTTCCTCTTCACCAACATCTGGGCGGAAGCCATTCCGCACTACCGGCTTGCCATCGGTGGCGCTTTTCTCGGGTACGGTGCGCTGCGGCTCTGGATGTGGTTCCGCAAGCGCAAGCACGAGGCCCAACACTGATCGTCCATGCACCACCGCGGCTTCCCGAAGTTCCTGTCGGGTGCGATGCTCATCGCGCTGCTCGGCGCCTGCTCCAACAAGGGCCCCGACCCGTACACGGACGATGTGCCCACCAAAGGTCATGTGGTGATCCTGGCGGACGAAGGCATACGACCGATGATGGAGCGCCAGGAAGAGGTCTTCGAGAGCATCTACGCGAAAGCCGAGCTGGACATCAGGTACCTGCCCGCGGCCCAACTGCTGAAGGCCATGATGGACGATACGGTCCGCTGCACGTTCGCGAGTCTTTTGCCCGGTGGCGAACAGGAGGCCTGGCTCCGAAGCCGTCAACGCGTGGCGCGTCCGGTCCCGATCTGTACCGATGCCATTGCCGTGGTCACCAACAAGGCCCGCGGGGTGAAGGCGATGAGCCTGCCACAATTGCGTTCCCTGTTGCGCGCGGGTAACGGCTGGCCCACCTGGGCCGTGGTCGATGGCAGCTCCACCGACCGTATGGCCTTGGTGTTCGATGGCATCGGTTCCGGTGTCATGCGGTCACTCGCCGATTCCCTCTTTCCCGGTGGATCGGTAACCCTCAACGGACTTACCGCTGCGGGCGCGGAAGGCGTGGTGGCCCGCGTGAGCAGCGACCCCAACAGCATCGGCCTGCTGCCCTTTTCCGCATTCAGCGACCTGGACACCCCGGCCATGCGCCGCATGCGCGACCAGGTGGACCTGCTCCCCATCAGCGCCACCGATGACCTCGCCTTGGCCCTGTTGCCCACCCAAGGCAGCCTGGCGGACGGGCGCTACCCGCTTCGGAGAACCATTTACGCGCTGTTAACAGAGCCGAAGACCGGCCTTGGCACTGGTTTTGTTTCCTTTGTGGCCGGCCATAAGGGCCAACGCATCATCCTCAAGCAAGGCCTGGCCCCGGAACATGTGCCGGCCCGCGAAGTGGAGATCGTGAACGAGTAAGCCACCATGAAGAAGATCGTGATCCTGGGTGTTGCCGCACTGGCCACCCTTTCCCTTTCCGCCCAAAGTCTGCAGGACGCGGTGAAGCTCTCTGACAAGGAGCAGTTCGAGAAGGCCACGGCCATGTTCAAGCAGGTGCTCTCCACCGAACCCCAGAACGGCGAGGCCTGGTTCCAGATGGGCGAGAACTACTTCGCCAGCGAACGCACCGACAGTGCGGCCTACTGCTATCACCGGGGTGCGGAGGTGAACCCCCGTTTCCCCCTGAACCACGCCGGTATCGGCAAGGTGCTGTGGACCACCGGAAAGCAGGACGAGGCCCGTGCCCAGTTCGACAAGGCCATCGCCACCGTGTTGGACAAGGCCAACAAGTACGGGAAGCCCCTGCAGGCCAGGACCTATCGCGAGGTGGCCCAAGGGTACTCCGAAGGCAAGCAGAAGGACCTCGTCAAGGCACAGGAGCTCATCGCCAAGGCCTTGACCTTGAACCCCAATGATCCGGAGACCTACATCCTGAAGGGCAATGTGCTCTTCGAAGCGAACCCCCGCGACGGTTCGGCCCCGCTGGAGAACTACAAGAAGGCCGCCGAGTTGGACGCCCTCAGTGCCAAGCCCATCAGCAAGAAGGCCTTCATGTACTACCGCGCCAAGAACTACGCGGCGTCCATCGAGGAGTACACCAAGGCCATCGCTGTTGATCCCTTGTACGCTCCTGCTTACAGCGGTCGTGCCGAAGCCAACTTCATGGCCAAGCAGTACGATCCCGCAACGGCGGACATGAACAAGTACCTGGAGTTGAACTCCGGTAGCCGCGCAGCCCGCGTGCGGTACGCCAAGTTCCTCTTCCTCTCCAAGAAGTACGACGAATGCCTCAAGGAGGTGAACGCACTGCGCACCACCGGTACCACGGATGCCACCCTGAAGCGTGTTGAGGGATACTCCTTCACCGAGCTCGGTCAGTTCGACAACGCGAAGGCCGCCATGGATGACTACTTCATGGAGCAGGAACCCGAGAAGGTGATCGCCACCGACTACGAATACATGGGCAAGATCTACGCGGGGCTGGCATCGAAGGCCGGTGCCGGTAGCGTGCCCGCCGATTACGATTCCCTTTCCTGCGCCATGTGCTTGCAGGCCGCCCAGATGGACCCGACCAAGGACTATCTGTACGTGGAGGCCGTGAAGCTCTACGTGAAGTCCAAGAAGTACGACAAGGCGATCGCCACCATGCGTACCAAAATGGCCATGGGCAAACCCGAGACCAACGATTACTACTACCTCGGTGATGCCGCCCTCAAAGGCAAGCGCTACGCGACCGCGGACAGCGCCTGGGCCACCTACATTGAGCGCAACCCGAACGCCTACCAGGGCTACAAGTTCCGCGCACGCACCCAGGCCGGCATGGACAGCACCGAGAACAAGACCTTCGCTGCCAAGCCCTTCTATGAGGACATGCTGAAGAAGATGAAGCCGGAGGAGATGGACAAGAACAAGGCCGACCTGGAAGAGGCCTACAACTACCTCGGCCTGTACCACCTCTACAGCTCCACCGGCAAGGACCTGCCGCGCTCGCGCTGTTTCTTCGAGAAGGTGAAGGCCCTGAACGTGGGCTCCAACCTCACGAAGCAGGTGAACGAAGTGATGCTCATTTCCAAGGAATTGAAGGACGTGGCTCCGGGCAGCTGCGACTAAAGTCCCACAGGCGTCCCGCCTGTGGACGTGCTGAAACATTGACCTCACGCAGGGTCTCCGCAAGGGACCCTGCGTTCATTTCAGGCCCTGGGCAAGATGTCAGCGGTCAGGGTCCAACAGGCGTCCCGCCTGTTGCCGGATGATGGCCATGCACCCGAAGAGCGTACGGACCTCAGGCGGGACGCCTGAGGGACAAACCTCACGCAGGGTGTCCGCAAGGGACCCTGCGTTCATTTCAGGCCCTGGGCAAGATGTCAGCGGTCAGGGTCCAACAGGCGTCCCGCCTGTTGCCGGATGATGGCCATGCACCTGAAGAGCGTACGGACCTCAGGCGGGACGCCTGAGGGACGAACCTCACGCAGGGTGTCCGC
>JBIIYP010000060.1:0-18674 GCA_044346705.1 Flavobacteriales bacterium | reverse complement strand
GCCACCCGACCACGCCTGTGGCATCAACCACCATGGCCTTCGTTGCACCCGTCATCTCAAGATCGGTGGGCAGTTGCCGGATCCGCACGAGGCCGTTCATCACATCCAACCGTTGCTCAGGCATCTGTGCACTGTTCACCCAATCCCCGATGCCGACGAAACCTTCAATGCGATCACCAGGGTTTCTGCGGAAAGGACGAAGACGCATGATCTCCAAGCCTTCGATGCTGCCTGCGGAGTTGCCAGCGCTAGGCGTGCCCACATATCGGAAGGTGTAGTTGTCGTACATGTGGCCATATCCGGCGGGAAGTTCATCATCGCCCCACGCGGCCACGACGTTACTGTTGTCTGGCTCTTCCGCGCCAGTGCCGCCGGTCATAGCATACTTGTGGCCCATATAGAACAGGTCGCTGTTACCCGTGCCCATGACCCCGTTGCGCATCCATGGCCGGAAGCCGAAGGCAGGATCGGTATTGACCGTTTCATGTACCAGGTGCCACCTGGCCCATGGGGCGTTGATCGCCATGCTCGTCACAAGAGCGTCATCACCGATCGCACCATAGCCCACCCTGTTCAGAGAGTAGCCGTTCAACAAACTAGGTGCAACACCGGTGAGCGAGATCTTGATGCCATCTTGGAGGGAATTTCGCAACCATAGGTGGCCGGTCGGTTGGCTTGCTTGGATGAAAAAGGAAGTGTTGTTGGCCGTATGCCAGAATCTAGCGATCTCCAACGGCCCGCGCTCCATCCGCCATTGCTGGTCAAAACCCGACGCTACCGTTGTTCGGAACGTCTCTGTCTGATTGAAGGCCCCGCTGACCGGTGGTGGGGTCTGACCACTGTAAACGTGCAAAAGGCTCTGCGGCTCAGTAAGCGAACCGGGCAGGAACGTGTTGAAGTAGCCAACCCCAAGTGATCGGGACCAAAAATTGTTGTTGACATTGCTGTTATCCAATTGCTGGTAAACGCTCCCAAGGAGACCTTGGGTCAAGGTCTGTGAATGCCCCACAGACTGTGTCAGAAGGAAAACAAGGAGCAGCGGTATGCTGAAGTGGAGTCGATAGTGCATGGGGGAAGTCGTTATGGGTTAACGAATCGGAGTGCTTGACTGAACGCTCCTGGGGAGGTGAGGTGAATGACGTAATGGCCGCTTGCCAACCCGGATAGGGGCAATACGCAGGATGTTGAGCGCGGTAGTTGGCCAGCCACGCAGATTTGCCCCCATGCATTCACTAATTGGTACCATACGGCTGCTTCGGAAGAAAGGCCGTCCACCACCACGCCGTCCGCAACGACCCAACAGCGTGCAGTTGTTACCGATTCTAACTCTTGGACTGGGACACCACAGCTGTGCTCCGGTGCATTGGGAGCGGAGAAATCAGACACATGATCCATCATAAAGGTCCCTGGATACCGCCCATTCAAACCTTGACCCCATTGTTCTACCTGACAACCGGGACCAAGCACGTCGGGATGATGGATGACCGCCATACTGTCCTTGTTCAATACCCACCCCCATGCCGTACAGCCATATAGCTTTCCGTCCGGGCCAAGCTCCAGATCACTGGCCAGGTCCGTCACTCCACTTGACCACACGGTCAACCTCGAAGCGCTGACCGGAATGGAATCCAGGACCGATACATCGAACTGATCCAACTGGATGAAAGCAATGCCATGACCCGCGTAGAACACATTGCCATTGGCAGAGAAAGCGAACCCCGATAAACCGGAATCCAAGGGCACAATGAATGAGCCGGACACGTTACCTGTTGCGGCATCGAAATCCGAAAGCCAGATCTCATCAGAATGGCCAGAATTCATGTAACGCCAATGCACGACCGAGGCAAGCTTGTCACTTTGGGGTGAGCCTTTCAGAAAAACACCTCCGGTCCAATTCGCATTGCCTGGGTACTGGTATACCAACGAGTAGTCCAACCCTATGTTCGATACCACTGGAATGGTATCGATCCCTGCGGGGGATATTTGCCAAGCCAAGTAGTCGGCACTGTTCCGGTCATGCCCGATCAGCCAATAGTCACAGGTATTCGCATGGCGTGTTACGCACATTTGTTCGGAGGGCAATGCGTATAGTTGAACGTTCTTTTCGACAACCGCGCCTAACCCTCCATTCAAGCTCATGTCTACTACGTGGTATTGCAAGCCCTTTATGTTCTGGGGCGTCGAACTGAAACCATCAGAGGTAATGATGTAGTAGAGGTGCTCGGAGCCGGGTTTCGGTATTGCAAGAGGAGCCTGTACGGACTGCCCGAAGAACATATACCCATTGATATCTCCATTGGCCATGCTATCGTGCTGTGCGTTCCACACTTGGCGTCCATCGGTATAGAAGAGCAGATTGCCGTACGTGTCGCTCATTATTGTGTTACCCCGGTTGGAGTTGATCTGTCCAAGAGTGTCGGCCACAGGAGCACCACCAGTAAAATCAAGCCCAGCCCCGAAACCGAAATACCAGTGGTTGATCCGCTTGCTATCCGGGTTCTGGCCCAAGCACACGGTGTTGCATACCAAAAGGGCTGCAATGAGGAGTAGGTGGAAACGGAGCATTCGCGATCGCTGACTCTAAAGGTATGATCCATCTCCATCAGTCAAGTCAAAGCTGTCCATTCCCTGAGCGGCCGGTGTTCAGGGAGTCTGAAGTCTTGGTAGCCTCCCCGTGAAACCTATCGAACCCAGCCAGCAGGCACGCTCCTCATAACCAATACCGGAAACGTATTTTCGCCATTCCGAAGGCCCCACCCCATGTCCACCGCCACCGCTTCAGCAACCGGCACCACCACCGCCCCCCGCACGGAAACCCTGCTCCGCGCCTGGGAACTGATGTGCACGGCGAAGGCCATGACGGAGATCTACGAGGAGCACTTCAAGTTCACCAGCAAGTACGTACACGCCACCAGCCGCGGGCACGAAGCCATCCAACTGGCGCTGGGGCTGCAACTGAAGCCGCAGGACTTCGTGAGCCCCTACTACCGCGACGACAGCATCCTGCTGGGCATCGGCATGCGGCCGTACGAGCTGATGCTGCAGCTGATGGCCAAGCGCGACGACCCCTTCAGCGGCGGCCGCAGCTACTACTGCCACCCGAGCCTGCGGCGTGAGGACATGCCGAAGATCCCGCACCAGAGCAGTGCCACTGGCATGCAGGCCATCCCTACGACGGGTGTTGCGCTGGGCCTGTGGTTCAAGGAGCAGGCCGGCATTCCGCACGACATGAACGGAGCAGCGGACCACGATGCCCCCGTCGTGGTCTGCTCCTTCGGCGATGCCTCCATCACCGAGGGCGAAGTGGCCGAGGCCTTCCAGATGGCGGTGCTGAAGAAGCTGCCGATCATCTACCTGGTGCAGGACAACGAGTGGGACATCAGCGCCAGCGCCGATGAGATCCGCGCGGGCGATGCCACGCAGTACGCCAAGGGCTTCAAGGGCCTGGAGGTCCGCACCCTCGACGGCACCGACTTCCCCACCTGCTATGCCACGCTGAACGAGGTGATCGCCACGGTGCGCAAGGAACGTCGGCCCTTCCTGGTGCATGCGAAGGTGCCCTTGCTGAACCACCACACCAGCGGTGTACGCATGGACTTCTACCGCAGCGCGGAGAACCTCGCCGAACACCGCAAACGCGATCCCTTACCGCGCTTCATGCAGCAGCTGCTGGACATGCGCTTCCAGTTGGATGGGCTGAAGAAATTGGAGCAGGAGGCCATCGCCCGCGTGAAGGCCGACTTCGAGCTGGCCCGCAATGCCGAGGATCCGCGACCCGAGGACCTGTACACGCACATGTTCGCACCCACGCCGGTCACCGAGGAGAAAGGTGAACGTGCCCCGGCGGACCGCGAACCCACCGTGATGGTGGATAGCGCGCTCTTCGCCATCCGCGAGCTGATGCAGGAAGACCCGCGCTGCCTGCTGTACGGACAGGATGTGGGCGCGCGTCTCGGTGGTGTGTTCCGCGAGGCCGCCACCCTGGCGAAGGACTTCGGCGATCACCGCGTGTTCAACACCCCGATCCAGGAAGCCTTCATCATCGGCAGCACCGTGGGCATGAGCGCAGCGGGCCTGAAGCCGATCGTGGAGGTGCAGTTCGCGGACTACATCTGGCCGGGCCTCAACCAGCTCTTCACCGAGGTGGCGCGCAGCTGTTACCTCAGCAACGGCAAGTGGCCCGTGAGCTGCATCGTGCGCGTGCCCATCGGCGCATACGGAAGCGGCGGACCGTACCACAGCAGCAGCGTGGAGAGCGTGCTCTGCAACATCAAGGGCATCAAGGTGGCCTACCCTAGCACCGGTGCCGACCTGAAAGGCCTGATGAAGGCCGCGTATCACGACCCGAACCCGGTGGTGATGCTGGAGCACAAGGGCCTCTACTGGAGCAAGATCAAGGGCACCGAGGACGCCAAGAGCGTGGAGCCCTCGCCGGATTACATCATCCCATTCGGCAAGGCGCGCATCGTGTTGCAGGCTGAAGCGAAGGCCATCGAACGCGGTGAAGCAGCCGTGATCATCACCTACGGCATGGGCGTTTACTGGGCGCAGGCCGCCGCGAAGAATTTCCCCGGCCGCGTGACCATCATGGACCTGCGCACCCTGGTGCCGATGGACGAGGAGACCGTGATGGCCCAGGCGAAGGCGCATGGCCGTTGCCTGGTGGTCACCGAGGAGCAGCTCACCAACAGCTTCGCACAGGCCGTGGCCGGCCGCATCGGCAATGAGTGCTTCCGCGAGCTCGATGCGCCCGTGCGTTTCATCGGTGCGGTGGACATGCCAGCGGTTCCGCTCAACAGCACCTTGGAGGCCACCATGATCCCGAGCGCGGAGAAGGTATCCGCTGTGCTGGGCGACCTGCTCGCGTTCTGATCGCGCCATGGAGGAGCGCCACATCTCCGTTCCCAGGACGGCCCGTTATTACACGCTCGGTGATGCACGAACGGCGAAGAGCGTGTGGTTCGTACTGCACGGCTACGGTCAGCTCGCACGCTACTTCCTGCGTGCGTTCGAAGGCCTGGAGAAGGACCTGCTCATCGTCGCACCTGAAGGCCTTTCACGTTTCTATACCGATGCGGACCACTCGCGCGTGGGTGCCACCTGGATGACCCGCGAGGACCGCGAGCGCGAGATCGATGACCACGTGAACTACCTCGATGCGCTTGCGGACCGCCTGTTGCAGGAATGTGCGCACGCTTCGCACGTCCAGGTGCTCGGCTTCTCGCAGGGTGTGGCCACGGCGGCACGGTGGAGCATGCACGGCCGAACACCCTTGCATCGCTTGGTGCTTTGGGGCGGAGGCCTTCCTGCGGAGCTGAACGCGGACCGCCTGAAGGCTGAATGGAAGGACACGCACATCGACCTCGTCGCTGGCCGCACTGATGCGATCGTCACCGAGGAACAAGGGCGGCAGCAGGATGCCTTGCTGAACGCAGCGGATGTGCCGCACACCCTGCATGTGCATCCCGGAGGACATGTACTGGACCCGCTGCTGCTGGGCCGCCTGTTGGCGACCGCTTGATCACATCGTCACCGAGGTCCTCTTCTGCCAACCCAGCAGCTCATCCAGCGTGCGCACGCTCACGCTGTGGTAGTTGGGCCGGGCCTTTGTGTAGATCGCCAAGGCCTCCAGCTTCCCGCTTTCCGTGCGTGCAAGCGCGCTGTACAAGGGCAACAGGAACTTGCGACGCCCCACGTTCACCAGGAACTGCTCCATGCTGGCGTAAGGCTTCGTGTAGCCGTTGTTGATGCTCACCTCGTACCAAGCGGCCGCCACCTCCGCGTTCCCGCTGCCAGTGAACCGGAACGCCTGATCAAGTTCCGTCAACCGGTCCGGTGCGAGGCCACTGGGCAGGTGCCGAAGGAAATGCAGCCACTCGAAGGTGGACCAGTCGGTGGCGCCCAGATCCGTGGCCTTGGCACCCTTCGTCCAACGGTCGATCGCGCCCTCCACGTTGACGAAGCGCTGGCTCACCGGCGTGATCGACTCCTTGGGAAGTCCATCGCCATAGACCCAGGCGGAGGTGTTCATCTCCACTTTGTTGGGAACGAGCAACCGCTCCTCCAACAAGGCCAGGAAGCGCTCCGTGGTCATGCTCTGGAACGCATGCGCATCGAAGTAGTTCCGCAGGAACACATCGAACTCCGCGCGTCCCACCTTCTCCTCGATCAGGCGGAGGAAGGCATAGCCTTTCTCGTAGGCCACGTCGGTCATGCCGTCGTCCGGATCACGGCCTGTGAGGTCCAGCTGCAACCGTGTATCCTCGGGGTGCTGGCTCTGCGCGATGTCCGCGATGGTGCGGTCGAGGTCCTGGCGGCCCAGCAGCGCCAGCATGTCCGCGTAGTCCTTGCCGTAGATCTTTTCGCAGATGCGCTTCTCGAAATACACGGTGAAGCCTTCGTTGAGCCAGAAGTCGTTCCAGGTGGCATTGGTCACCAGGTTGCCGCTCCAGCTGTGCGCCAGTTCATGGGCGATCAAGGCCGTGAGCGAACGATCACCCGCGATGATGGTGGGCGTCGCGAACGTGAGCATGGGGTTCTCCATACCGCCGAACGGGAAGCTTGGCGGCAGCACGATCACATCGTAGCGCCCCCAGCGATAGGGACCGTAGAGCTCCTCGGCGGCCTTCACCATGGCCTCCATGTCCGCGAACTCCCATGCGGCCTTGTCCACCACGCCCGGCTCGGCATACACACCGGTGCGATCGCCCAACGACCGGAAGGCCAGGTCGCCCACGGCCAAGGCGATCAGGTAGGGCGGGATCGGCTGCTCCATCGTGAACGCATACCGGCCATCGGCGCTGCGCTTCTGCGGATTGGTGGCGCTCATGACCGCCATCAGGTCGCTCGGAACCTGCACCGTGGCGTTGTAGGTGATGCGGATGCCAGGGCTGTCCTGGATCGGTATCCAGGTGCGGGTAAGGATGGCCTGGCCCTGGGTGAACAGGAAGGGCTTCTTCTTGTCCGCTGTCTGCTGTGGATCGAGCCATTGCAGGGCCCGTGCCTCAGCTCCCGTGGAATAGCGGATGGACAGGTGATCGGTGCCCTTGGGCAGGTGCACCGTGAGCGCACGGCCCAACAGACCCGGCTCCCCCAAGGTGAACGGCGCATCGGTACCGTCCGCGAGCGTCACACCAGTGATCTCCAATCCATCGGTGTCGAACACGATGCTGTCCGCCTGTGGCGCTTGAATGGCATAGGTCGCTGTGCCTTCGATGCGGTGGGCCGCCATGTCCACCTTCAGGTCCAGATCGAGGTGCGTGATCACGGCCTCCTGTGGCCGGGCGTGGCTGTGCTGATCCATGAGCGATGGGGACGTGGTCAAGGGTGGTGGGGTGCCCTTCTGTTCCGGACCTTGAGCGGGGTCGCAGGAGGCCAGAAGCAAAATGCTCCAAGCCCCGATGATCGAGGGTAGGGTTCGCATGGAAAGGACCTTGCAGGGTCGGCCTAAAGGTAACCGGCCCGGCCGGGCGGTTGCCAGACCGGCCGGGGTGACCGGATCGACCTCCCTTCGGTCGGTCTTTCCAAATGGGGGAGGCCTCAGCATGGGAAGCCCCATGGCCCTGCGGGCCATGGCTTCGTTGTTCAAGGTGGCCCAGCGTGCGAGCACGCGGCCACCTTGAACAACGAAGCCCGCGGCTTTCGCTGCGGGCTTCCGATGCTGGTCGGGGTGACTGGATTCGAACCAGCGACCACTTGCACCCCATGCAAGTGCGCTACCGGGCTGCGCTACACCCCGAGAAAACCTTGTCCCGCATGACTTTCATTCCGATCCTACCGAAGCGGCCGGAGGCTCAAAAAGGCTGCGTTACACCCTGAAGAGGGCGCAAATGTAAGGATCCATCCCATCCACCAAGAAAACCCTTGGACCTTCAGGGATAACGGATGGGTCCGGGCGGTTCGCCCGGGCTCAGATCAGGTCGAATGAGACCATGATCGAGAACAGGATGATCACACCGTAGATGGCCACGGTGATGAGGCTTGTACTGTGCTTGCGAAGTAAGCTGTTCATGGGTTCCGGTAAGGGTGATGCAAAGCTCCAGCGCCAACATGGGCATGGCGCTAAGGCAACATGAAGACCCCATGAACCTTTCGCCCAGGTATGAACGGCGTGAACAACAGGCTGAACGGGGCGTTCCTTGGCCGTTAAGGCAGATAGCTTTGCAGCCGCTCCGTACACCCGAATGCGCACCCTCGTCCGCCTCCTGATCCTTCTGCCGGCGTTCCTGCTGGCCTCCCTGTCCCACGGACAGCAGCAGTTCACCATCAGTGGCTACGTCACGGACAGTGCGAGCGGCGAGGCCTTGATCGGTGCCAGCCTCTTCGTCAAGGAGATCAACAAGGGCATCAGCACCAACGTCTACGGCTTCTTCAGCATCACGCTGAAGGAGGGCTCCTATACCCTGCAGTCGCGCTACCTGGGCTATTCGGACATCGTTCTCGCCCTGGACCTGAACAAGGACATCGAGCTCAACATCGACATGATCTCCAACGCGCAGGTGATCCGTGAGGCGGAGGTGGTGGGTCGCAAGGGCAAGGGCAATACCGAGAGCACGGACATGGGTCGGGTGGATGTGGACGTGCAGAAGTTGCGCACGCTGCCGGCCCTCTTTGGCGAGGTGGACATCCTGAAGGTCATCCAGTTGCTTCCCGGGGTGAAGACCAATGGCGAGGGCAACAGTGGTTTTTACGTGCGAGGCGGCGGTCCGGACCAGAACCTGATCCTGCTGGACGACGCCACCGTCTACAACGCCAGCCACCTCTTCGGCTTCTTCAGCGTGTTCAATGCCGACGCGGTGAAGAACCTCGAGCTTTACAAAGGCGGCATGCCCGCACAATACGGTGGCCGCATCAGTTCCGTGCTGGACATCACCATGAAGGAGGGCAACGACCAGAAGTTCCATGCCCAGGGCGGCATCGGGCTCATCAGTTCGCGCCTCACCCTGGAAGGGCCCATCGTCAAGGACCGCAGCTCCTTCATCGTCAGTGGCCGTCGCACCTACATCGACGTCCTGACGAAACCATTCCTCAAAGAGGGCAGCGGTTTCGCGGGCAGCGGGTACTACTTCTACGACCTCAACGCCAAGGCCAACTACCGCATCAGCGACAAGGACCGGGTTTACGTGAGCGGCTACTTCGGGCGTGATGTGTTCGACTTCAGCGGCTCGGACCCCGGCGACCCCGCGTTCCGGATCCCGTGGGGCAACGCCACCGTGTCAGCCCGCTGGAACCACGTGTTCGGACCCAAGCTCTTCATGAACGCCACCGCCACGTTCAGCGATTACCAGTTCGCGTTCGAAGGTGGCTCGGACGACTTCAAGTTCAGCCTGCTCAGCGGGATCAAGGACTACGGGCTCAAGGTGGACCTGGCCCAGTATGCCAGCGTACGCCACAACCTGAAGTACGGCGGCCAGTACATCCACCACGTCTACACGCCGAGCACCGTGGTGGTGGAGAGCGGTGATGTGGCCTTCGACATCGATGAGCCCTCGAAATTGAACGCCCACGAAGGGGCGCTCTACATCCAGGACGAGTTCGAGGCGACCGATCGCCTCCTGATCAATGCCGGGCTCCGCCTCACGACCTTCGCACAGGTCGGTGCGTATTCCGAATACCTGTATGACGAACAGGGGGAGTCGACCGGCACGCGTGAATACGCTGCGGGCGAGCGCGTCGCCGACTATTATGCCTTGGAGCCCCGCATCTCCGCGCGTTACACCCTGGGACGCACCAGCAGTGTGAAGGCCAGCTTCAACAGGGGGCAGCAGTACGTGCACCTGGCCAGCTTCAGCACCACCACCCTCCCCACCGATGTTTGGATACCCAGCGGCAAGAACGTGAAGCCGTTGATCGGCACCCAATACGCCGCAGGGTACTTCCGCGACTTCGCAGAACGGATGTTCGAGACGAGCGTGGAGGTCTACTACAAGGACATGCAGAACCTGCTGGAGTACGCCGAGGGGGTTCAACCACAGGACAATGGCAACGCCAACTACGACGACAACCTGGTGTTCGGCAATGGCAACAGCTACGGCGCGGAGCTCTTCATCAAGAAACGCACGGGGCGGCTGAACGGATGGGTCGGCTACACCTGGAGCAAGACCATGCGGACCTTCGACCAGATCAACAACGGCAAAGCCTTCCCCAGTCGCTGGGACCGCCGCAACGACATCAGCGTGGTGCTGGGCTACGACCTGAGCAAGCGCTGGCAGTTCGGGGCCGTCTTCGTGTACAGCAGCGGCCAGGCGGTAACGCTGCCCGTGAACCGCTATTGGGTCGAAGGGCAACTCGTGAGCGAATACACCGAACGAAACGGCTATCGCATGGTGCCCTACCACCGTATGGACCTCAGCGCCACGCTGCACAACCGCGACACGAAGGAAGTGACCGACCCCACCACCGGGGAAGTGAAGGAGGTGGCCCGCAACTGGCACAGCAGCTGGACCTTCTCCATCTACAACGTCTATAACCGGATGAACCCCTACTTCATCTTCTTCGACACCGAAGGGGTCCCGGCCGAAGGCAACTTCAAGGTGGTGGCCAAACAGGTCTCCCTCTTCTCCATCCTTCCTTCGGTCACCTGGAATTTCAGCTTCTGATGCGCCGCCCACACATCCTCCCGGCCGCACTGGCCCTGCTGCTCACCGCCTGCGAGAAGGAGATCACCGTGGAACTGCCCACCACCGAGCCCCGGCTGGTGGTGGAGGGCAGCATCGAGACCGGTGGACCGCCCATCGTGATCCTCACCCGCACCCAGAGCTACTTCGCTCCCACCGACCTCGCCAGCATCTCGGAGATCTTCGTGAAGGATGCGATCGTGATCGTGAGCGATGGCATCACCACCGATACGCTCGACCAGATCTGCAGCTCCGATATCCCCGATGCGCTGCTCGACGAGGCCGGGGCCGCCACCGGCCTGGACCCCGCCCTGCTGGCCAATGCGGACATCTGCGTGTATACCGATCTCGAGCTGCTCCTGGGCGGAACCCCGGCCATCATCGGTGTGGAGGGGCGCACCTACAGCCTGGCCGTCCAAGCCGATGGAAAAACGGCCACCAGCGTCACCTCCATCCCCTTCACCGCGCCGTTGGACTCCACCTGGTTCGAGCTGGCCCAGCAGGAGCCGGACGACGACACCCTGGGCTTCATCCACGCGACCCTCAGCGACCCGGACACCATGGGCAACGCATACCGCTGGTACGCCAAGCGCATCAACGCAGGCAGCGATGGCCAGCCGAAGGACGATGCCTTCCGCGCGCCCTTCTTCTCGGTGTTCGAGGACCGTTACGTGAACGGCCTCACCTTCGATTTCTCGTACAACCGTGGTAGCAGCCCCTACAGCACGGCCCAGGACGACGAGAACGAGGAACGGGGCTATTTCAAGGTGGGCGATACCGTGGTGGTGAAGTTCACGAGCATCGGCATCAAGGAATTCGACTTCTACAACACGTATTACAACAACGTCGCCACGCAAGGCGACATTTTCAGCAACCCCGCCAATGCCCGCTCCAACATCACGGGTGGGCTTGGAGTGTGGGCCGGGTATGCATTCGCGTTCGACACCGTGGTCTGCGTTCCCTGACGGGTCGCCGCTTCGAACCTGGTCTTCCCCTGCGGAGGATGAGCCGGTCACCCGGAAGTGTTTGTGTCCCCGCTACCTTTGCCGCCCCTGACCACACCATGAGCACCGCTCCCGAACACGTGAAATGCCTGATCATCGGATCAGGTCCGGCAGGCTACTCGGCCGCCATCTATGCCGCCCGCGCTGACCTGAAACCGTTGATGATCGAAGGCCCCCTGCCCGGTGGACAGCTCACCCAGACCACCGAGGTGGACAACTACCCCGGCTATCCGAACGGTCGAAGCGGTCCCGAGATGATGGAGGACCTCAAGGCCCAGGCAAAGCGCTTTGACACCGACGTGCGCAACGGCTGGGTGACCAAGGTGGACCTCAGTGGACCGGTACACAAGGTGTGGGTGGACGAGAAAACGGAGATCCACGCCGACACGGTCATCATCAGTACGGGCGCCAGTGCCAAATGGCTTGGGCTGCCGAACGAGATCCGCCTGCGCGACATCGGTGGTGGCGTAACGGCCTGCGCGGTCTGCGACGGGTTCTTCTTCCGCGGCCAGACCGTGGCCCTGGTGGGTGCCGGCGATACGGCGTGCGAAGAGGCGTCGTACCTGGCCAAGCTCTGCCCGAAGGTGTATATGCTCGTGCGCAAGAACGAGTTCCGCGCCAGCAAGGCCATGGTGCACCGGGTACAGAAGACCCCGAACATCGAGGTGCTCTTCAATACCGAGGTGAAGGATGTGCTCGGCGACCAGGCCGTGGAAGGACTCATCGCCATCAACAGTGCGACCGGCGAGGAGCGAAAGCTGGACGTCACCGGGCTGTTCGTCGCCATCGGTCACAAGCCAGCCACCGAACTGTTCACGGATTGGCTTGACATGGACGAGGCCGGATACCTGAAGCACGATACTGACCGAACGAGCACCAAGGTGCCCGGCGTGTTCGTGGCAGGGGATGCCGCCGACAAGGTCTACCGACAGGCCATCACCTCAGCGGGCACCGGCTGCATGGCCGCGCTGGATGCTGAGCGCTACCTCGCCGCGAAAGGCATTCATTGATCGCAACGGTCGACAGGTGCAAGCGAAGAGGCCTCCGGTCAAACAGAAGCGCTCAACCAGGCGCGCGCCCCTTCCTCATCATCGAAATAGGCTACCGCAAAGGGCATCTCCGGCGTAGCGGCCTGCATGATCCGGTCCACGCTCATCTGGTTGAAGTAATCAGCGCTCATCAGGATCGCCATCCGCTTCAATCCGGTCCGCGCCAAGAGCGGGAACCACTCGTCCACTGTCCACTGCTCGTCCTGGCGCAGGATCGCGTTCATGCCCCGCAGGTCGGCCAGCCAGCGATGCGCATCGTGCAACGCCACGTTCATCCGCGCATCCTCCAGAATGGCCCTGAACTCCTTGCTCGGCGCATAACCGACCCACTTCAAGGAGATCAGCTTCTCCGTGGTGTCCATCCGGACCGTGACGTACTCGTCCTGCCGCAACAGGATCAAGGGGTGCTCTGTGGTGACGCTCATGGAACCGCGAACTTACATCATTCGTCGACACAAATCAATGTTTCGTCGTATCCGGGCGAATGATCGGCACCTCCATTAGTGGACCCGGGTAGACCGGTTGTGAGCGTTCGTCCACCGCGTCGGTCAGTGCCTTCATACGTGGTTTCAGGCTATCAGCATAGGACCGGTCCCACTCGAACAGCCCAGTTCGAGGGTTGAACCGACACTTGCCCACCGGCTCCTTCAGCACCGACATATCCACACCGTCCATGGGCTGAAAGAGCATCATATCGATCTGCATGGCGAAACCATCCTTCCATTGCGAAGCGGTCGGCCCCTGCAGGTCGATCAGCACGTGTTTGGTGATGTACCCCACCGCCTGAAACACCACCGCATTATCCCTTCCCGCGTGAAGCAACAATTCATAGCGGCCCTGGGCATTGGTGCGCGCCAGTATGCGAACGGATGTATCCCTGCGGTCGATGGCCTGCACCAGGATGGCCTCCAAGGGCTTGCCGGTCCCATAGCCTTTGATCGAACCGTAGATGTACAGCGTGGAATCCTGAGCTGAGGCACCAGAGATCTGGCCAGCCACGATCGACAGCCCCATCAACGCACGCATCATCCACGGCATGCCCAAATATCCGGCACGCAGCGCAGCGACCGACGATCCAGCCCACAAGCTGGCAGGATGAACCGCTGCGGCACTGCGTCCGTCGCATCCGGATCGTTGCAGGAATTGCGGATCGCTTCCGGGGGTTGTTGCTGCCAGTTGAGCGCGCTCGGCCATGTGAGCCAGCAACGGAACCGCCCGCCACCATCAACCGCCCCACCCATGCGAAGGCGTTCAGCCGGTTGTGGTAGCGCAGGCCGGTTCAGGCGGATGATGTGCCCCATCCGCTCCACCTCCGGAAGCTTCAGCAAGCAGACCAGGTCCGGAGCGTCCGGTCCGATCGGCAACGGTTCATTCCGATCGATCACAGTGAGCTTCTGCGGGTGTTCCATGTGCGAGCGTGCTGAGCACGGGCCAAAGGGGTCCCGGACTTCGCGGTACTTACCATCCGGCCCTGCGAAAGCGATGTTCTCGTGGATGAAACGGACGTTCCATGGAGCGGCGAGGCCTGTGGCCCTGCCATCAGAGCTTCCGCAGTGCCTCCCGGGCGCTTAACGGCGCCAGTTGGTGCGAACGCACGAACGCCTTCACCGCCTCGGGATCGGTCTCCGCCAGCGTCCGCAACGACCAGCCGATGGCCTTGCGGATGAAGAAGTCCCTGTGTGCCATGTGCCGTTCAATGTTGGCGAAGAGCAGCGCCTGGTCCGTGTCCTTCTTCCATTGCAACTGGAAGATGATCGCTGTCCGGTTCAACCACAGGTCATCGCTGCCGATCCAACGCTTGTTCCACTTCGCGATCTCCTTGGGGTGCTTCTTGAGGATCACGCCCACCACATGCACCGCCAACGCATCCACGCTATCCCACCAGCTTTTGGTGGTGATCAGGTCCTCCACCAAGGGCAGGTGCTCGGGCGTCAGCTTCTTCGCGTGCTTCACCAACAGGTCCACCGCCACCTGGTGCAGTTCGCGTTCGGGCAAGGCGAAGGCGGAGCGGGCGATGGCCGGCAGCTCATCGAGCTCTGGAGACCCGTGCAGCGCCATGTGCTCCTTCACCAGTGCACGACGCTCGGTGGCCATGATCCCGAAGAAGGGGAAATGGCCCTTCATGTAAGCACACATGGCCGCAGCTTTCTCTGCGTCGGCGTGACGCTTGAAGGTGGCGTGAAGGGGTGCGAGCCAGGGATGCATGGGGCGAAGGTGCGGACGATCTTCCTGCCTATACGTGCTCAGCGCACCACCAGGTCCCGCACGCCGAGCAGGCGGCGAACAACAGAACGGGCACCAGGGTCGTGAGAGTCGTGCGCATGGCCCAAAACTAGATCGGGCCACATGCTCAAAGCAGCGGACAGACCCGGCGGAGGCTTGAGTGGACACCCTGCGGTGGTCTAGGCCCCAAGCTCTCTTCCATGTTGGGGAACCCGCCTTGCGGCGGCATGAAGACAGCCACTTTGATCACGTAGGCGTTCATCGGCTCAAGTCCAACCGGCGCTTGCTGAACCAAGTGAACGCGAGCTAAGCCAGCATCAGCGGACCTACTGATCCGGCAATGAAGAAGCGAACGATCGGCACGATCTGTGGATCGACCTGTGCATGAAGAAAACCGATTCACGAAGTCTGTCCGATGATGCGCTCAATGAGCGTCGCCGTCAAGTGGTGCGTTGCCGTTTGAACGGTATGGGGCTGAAAGGATCCGCCGAGCAATGCAGCATGGGCCGCACGGCGGCAAACGATGCTTGGCAGCAATACCTGAAGCATGGCTGGGATGCTGTGGATGTGAAGCGCAGCGGACGGCCTTTGGGCGTTGGCCATTTGCTGACAAAAGCACAGCAAAAGGAGACACAACGACTGATCAGTGACAAGATGCCCGATCAGATCAAGTTGCCTTTTGCTTTGTGGACACGCAAAGCGGTGAGTCTACTCATACGCGAGCGTTACGGAGTGGTCTTGGCCGAGCGCACCATGAGCGAATACATGAAGCGCTGGGGATTCACGGCGCAGAAGCCCATGCACCGTGCCTTCGAGCAACGCCCTGCGGAGGTGCTCAAATGGAAGGAGCAGACCTATCCTGCGATCGCCCGCAGGGCCAAACGAGAAGGGGCAGAGATCCTTTGGGGCGATGAGACGGGCGTGCGTAACGATGATGTGCGAGGCATGAGCTTCGCCAAGCGCGGGACCACCCCGATCGTAAGGGTGAACAACAAGCGTTACGGGCGCTCGATCATATCGGCGATCAGCAATCGAGGCACCATGCGTTGGATGGTATTCAAAGGCGCGCTCAACGTCCGATTGTTCCACCGGTTCCTCAAGCGCTTGATCATGCGCGCCAAAGGGAAGATCTTCTTGATCCTGGACAACCTTCCTGTCCACCATGCCAAGATCCTGAAGCCGTGGTTGGAAAAGCACATCGACCGCATCGAACTGTTCTTCCTGCCCAGCTACTCACCAGAACTCAATCCTGTAGAGGTGGCCAATGCAGACCTCAAAAAGAACGTGACCTCCAAGCCGCCTGCCCGCAACGAGGAGCAAATGGTGGAGTCCATCATCGGACACTACCGCAGCATCCAAAACAGACCAGGGAAGGTGCTCCGCTTCTTCCTTCACCCCGATGTTTGCTACGCCGCATGAGTCCGGATCTTCATCACCGGCTCAGTAACACCCAACCAAGGTGCTGTTCCTTGCCACTTACCGCATTCAACGTAGCGACCGTTACATAAGGCACCGAAGGGGTTGCGACCGTGTACACGACGATGTACTTACCTCCCAGTACGCCCCACTCCTTCTTGGCCAAAACCCGCTCGGCATACGAGTCCTTTTTGATGCCCAAGATCAACGTATCGCCTAAGCTCACCCCGGTCACAAAGCCTGGCCGAAGTGCACTGTATGTATACGTGTGCAATCGGAATGGGCTTGGCACGCCAGCGATATCGAAACGGACAGTGCGTGCTGTCCCCCTCCCCGATCGGTCTACCCTTAGCGGAGACGATACCACCCCCTTGAATTCGATCAGGTCATCTTGTGAAAGCTCGCCTTGATAGAGCGGTGAGAGCATCCAGAAGAGCGCCAACAAGCCAATTACGACGACACCGGCAACATTATCAGCCGAACGATACGTCTTGGGCTTGTTCATCGATCCAGTGAGGCACCTTGCTTCCGGCTAAAGTACATCGACCGCTCCCCATACACCCTACCTCGCGTTAGGCAGGCTACCGGAAGAACCCCGCATCAACCTGCGGGGCAGGCTCCTCCTTCAAGTCCTTGATCGTAGATCGCTCGCCGGTGCTCTTCATCCTAGGTGTGGTATCATCATCACGAAGATGATCAAGAGCGCCAAGATCAGCTGACTGAGGAAGAGAACGCCAAGAAAGAGCAGACTCTGTCGCTGTTGCTCCCTGGGGAGCTTGCCTTGGATGAGCCGGAGCACGAGATCAGGACCTTCATACTTCTCCTTCAACCGTGCATGTTCCTTGTTATGCCGCCAAGTCCACCACCCGCCAAATGCCAGCCAACCCAGTACCAACGCGTAGACAGGCCAGGGCATGGTCTAACGGCTCAGATACATCGACCGTTCCCCATACACCTGCCTAAAGAATGGATCCTTTAGGTCCTTAATGAAGACGAAGAAAGAGAACAAAGGCCTGTTTACCAGGCTGGCCAAACATCGCATGTCGAACCTGGAAACCATTCACGGCGGTATTGGCAGCACATCCACGGGAGACAATGACTGCACCAACTTGCTTGGGCAAGCAGACTGTGGCGACGACGCTACCCGCAAAGGCAACAATCCACCGACAATGGACGTTGATTTCACGGATCGACCGGGCGATGGGTGCAAGTAGTAGCTGGCGTGTACCGAGCGATGGCTTTCATCATAGCCTAGTGTCTGTGAGAAGCCATCGTTCGGGCATTCTGGTTCCATGGAGGTGCGCCTTCCTGATTGCGCTGTTTCTTATCGCACATCAGGGCTTCACGCAGTGCCCTAAATACTGGTCCAGGCTTGATACAGTGTTCTTGCTCGTTGAACAGAACGACCTTCATGGAGCACTTGCAACATATTCCTCCATTGATGCAGGTCTGATCGACCCGCGGTCAAAGGTTTCCCTTTGTTTGGACGTATATGCGAAGAACGATAGTGCTTGGTTCAAGGCCCTATTGACTGACTTGGTGACCAATCATGGCTTCGTGAACAATGCTGAAACAGCTGGCTACTTATTCGCAAACGACATCACAGAAGGTCGATACCGAGAATGGTACCGCCAATTGGAAATCACGGGGTCCAGGGTATTCAGGCGCACCCATGCTTCCCGAACAAGTGTTATGGATTCGCTTGTGGTCTTACATGCATCAGACCAAACCAGGCGGGCCATCTACCGCACAGTTTTGGATGAACACAAAGCAGACTCGATAATCATGATCAATGATGCCAGAAATTTTGAGCGTTTGCTTTCCCTGTGCCGAACGCATGGTTTGCCAAACGGCTATGATGACCAGTACAACGCAACTGGAATAGTTGAGTTGATTCTCCTTCATTGTGCAAAGAATCCAGACGGGTATCAAGAACGGTGGGATGCGATTATGCCATATATCGATGACGCATTTCTCGCTGGAAAGGGCGATAATGGATTTGCCTACTATTTCGATATGACCCTTCAATACCATAAAGGAATGCAATACTATGGTACGCTTCCGGCGAACATCCCGATCCTTGACCCCGAGGGTCTCGCTGTTCGGCGAGCGAAGTATTGCTTGAAATGATTGTCATATTCACTAGTCGCGACGACCAGTCAACGAACGAGGTAATTGACTGGCTGTATCATTTCAAAGCGAAGTTCATTAGAGTGAATGAGGATGATGTGATTTCGCAGTCAGTGGTGTCCGGGGAAACTCGAGAAAGCCTGCTGAGCATCTCTGGAGGGCTTGATGGGTGAGGTGAGACCACTACGAGGCTGAAGGTAAGCCCCGGGTGGATCATTTGTACATGAAAAGCGGTA
>JBIIYP010000059.1:0-18698 GCA_044346705.1 Flavobacteriales bacterium | reverse complement strand
ACAAGGTCTTGAAACTCTCAGCCGAGGGCCGACGACGACACTTCTTGGAGCACTTCTTCGATCAGGTGGAGCTCCTCAAGCCCCCATTCAAGTTCGCTATTGCATAATCCGGGCTAATCTGTCCTCGACCTCGATCTTTGACATTCCATTAATGATGAAATGCCTTTTTGAGTCAAATAGAGTAACTGAATAATTCATTGTCAATTCTTCATTTTCATTTCGTTCATATCCTACTACTTCATAACCATTCAATCCGTCTATGCTAACAGGGTTCACTTCTTTTATTTCAATATTTTCTCTTGATGGTTTTCGAACTGTCCTGATGGCTTTTTCTCTTTGTTCATCCAGTTCCACCTCAAAAGGCATTACTAATATCATGTATGTTGTTCTGTCTGGACTTTGGGTAGGGAATTTGCCATCAATGTTGAAAGCAGCTCCTGTTTGCATTAAGACGGATGCGAATCGTAGTGGTGTATTTTCTGTATTGATACTAAATGTCAGGCCATCCAATGGGTCAACATCTTTGTCTTTCAAATAGATAAATGAGAGCAGTGAATTATTGAATTTGTCAGAAAGAGCACTATCCATTGAGCTTGGATACGTTGCGCTGATCGTTATGCAAAGGGTTTCGTCGCCATATATCATTAGCCATAATATTTTTGGATCACCTTCTGCATCAGGGTTTGATAATTTCTCTATTGCCGATTTGTGGATGACTTCTGTTTTGTAAAGCTTTACTGTATATTCGTTCATTATAAAGTCTTTTTCAAAGATCAATTTCCCATTTTTTGGAGGTATATCCTTGCTGAAAAATGGCAGAACAGTGTCGAATGGAATCGGTAATTCAGTAATGTTCATTCCAGCTTCCAAGTCTGCATTCTGCAAACCTGTATAATCCTGTGCAATATAAAACGATTCATCTGGCTTGATAATGATGTATTTTGTTCCTGGTATTTCAATGTGATCCGAGGTTTTAATGTTATCAATTGTATATACCTGCGAACTTGCTATTAAAGGCAGATGAAGAAGAATGGTGAGATAAATGGAAGTCGCTTTCATTTTTCCTATGGCTCGCTTGGGGTATATGAAGATCGTCGTTCACCAATCGGAGCAGCGGCTGGGGCGGATCTTCGTGCTAGTGGTCAATTGGGGCTTGTTTTGCGAAGGTTTTGACGGCATGGCTGTCGGTCTGTAGGGTATTCGCCGCGCCGGCTTCTAGTCCAACAACTCCGGAAGCAAACGCGGTCTTCTGCCTCAGTTCGAAGGTAGCACGGATGTGCGCATCTTCGCCGCAACCATGAACATCCTCCTGCTCCACGGTGCCTTGGGCACCAAGCGCCAGCTCGCTTTCCTCGCTGACAGCCTGGACCACGCCACTTGCCGTAGCCTCACCTTCACCGGACATGGCGAGAACGAGCTGCCTGCTGAAGGCCTGAGCTTCGAGCAGTTACTGCGCGATGTCGATGAAGCCATGCAGAAGATCTCCGGCCCGGTTCACCTCTTCGGCTACAGCATGGGCGGCTACGTGGCGCTGCTCTGGGCCGCGCGCAACCCCGGTCGGGTGGCCTCGGTGAGCACCCTGGGCACCAAGCTGGTCTGGACCCCGGAAGGCTTGCAGAAGGAACTGAAGAAGCTCGATCCGGCGGTGATGGAGGAGAAGGTCCCCGAGTTCGCCCTCGGCCTCGCCGCTGCTCATGGTGCCGACCGCTGGAAAGGGCTGGTGACCGCCACGGCCGACCTGATGACCGGACTGGCCGCAGCGCCCCTGCTCACGGACGAGGTGCTCGCCGCGATCGAATGCCCGGTGCTCCTCGGTGTCGGCGACCGGGACACGACCGCGTCCCCGGAGGATACCCTGGCCACATCGCGCAAGATCAAGGACGCCGGTGTCATGGTCTTCCCCCGCACCCGGCACCCCTTCGAGGAGGTGGATCTCGACCTGCTGATCACCCAGCTGTCGCGGTTCTGGGAGAACACCTTGCCGGAGGAGGACTGACCGCGCACGGACATGACGATCCCTGAGGCTTACCGGACTTCCGCACAAGCGCTGTTCGCGGCGCCACCGACCTGGATGGACGTCCTGCAGCCGGTGCATGCCGATTTCGATCATCCGAGCGAGTTCCACGGCCTTTCACACACCAACCGCGTGATGCTCCACGTCCTGCTGTTGGGTCACACGGGCGGCCTTGCCCCGGAGCTGATCCGCCGGACCTACTGCGCCGCCGTGATCCACGATCAGGCCCGCACGCACGATGGCCACTGCATCCAGCACGGCGCCTGGTCGCGGGAAACGAAGCTTCCCTTATGGACCGAGCGCTTTTTGAAGGTGGGGCTGGCCGCCGAGGAACTTGAACTTGTCGCGGACGCGGTGGAGCACCACTGCATCGGCGAGCTCCCCGTCGATCACCCTTCGTACAGCACACTGGCCCTGTTGAAGGATGCCGATGCCCTGGACCGCTGCAGGCTCGGCCCGAACGGATTGAACGTGCGTTTCCTGCGCCATCCCCATGCAGTGGACTTCGCACCCTTCGCGAAGCGGCTGGTGGCGCATTGCTGGGAGGTGGAGCGGGTGGACTGCCTCATGAACGACCTCTCGCGTTTCTGGGAAGGAATGCAGGCGGAGGATCGCTGACCGCCAAGGGCCTACAGTCCCCGCGCCATCGCCGTGGCGAGGAACACCATGATCAGCAGGAAGGGAAGCTCCAACAGCGTGAGCCACGCCAACATCGGTGCCTGACCGAGGTCGATCACGCCGCCCTGCTTCAGCGACCGCCGCCAGCGGATCAAGGTGATCATGGGCACCAATTCCATCAGGAACACGAGCCCGAACAACCCCATCTTCCAAAGGAACCAGGGGTTCTCCGCATAGTGTGCGGTTCCTTTCTCCAAGCCGGCGAACGCCCGCACCAGCCCAGTGCCCACCCAGATCACCACTGCGATGCCGTACCAGTTGTCCGCATGGAACACCGCCGGCAGGTCCGTCGTGCTTTTCACGCGCTGCAGCGCCCGCCAACGCCCGTATGCGGCGGCGATGCCGATGGCCAGGGCGATCAGGTGGAAGCTGGCGAACAGGTAACGGACCATCATTGGCCTCAAAGGAAGGTATTGGGGCTCAGCCCCAGATCATCCACCACTTTGAGCCGCCCCGGGGCAACGGGGTGATCCCGTCCTCGCGCTTGAACGGGTCGTTGCGGCCTTTCTTCCAGCCCGTGATCCGGATCACGTAGCGGCAGTGCCCGGTGTCCGTCATCATCTTCTCCGTGCGGGTCTCCGGTACGCGCCTCTTTTTCGCGTCAGGCCCCACCTGCTCGATGAAGAAGGTGAGTTGGTGGTCGGGTGGCACGAAAGCCTCGTAGTATGCATAGGTCCCCAAACGCACCGTGTCGCTCGGTTCGAGGACACGGGTGCCACGCGGCAAGGTGGGATGCTCGAACACCGGGCTCACCACCGCTCGACAGGCCTGGTCCGTTCCGTTCACCAGGAACACCTCGCTCACGTATAGTCTTTGGCATTCCGCGATCAGCAGCTCCGGATGCCACACCTCGCCAGGGCCTGGGCGCAAGGCGCTGTCGGGGTGTGATAGGAGGTCAGCCTCCTTGTTCCCGCGCTCGACGAAGCGGTTCCGGTTCCCATCCGGGTCGAATCCGGTGTAGCTGCGGTACCACGGGCCACTTCCTTCGGGGGCCGTGCTGTACTCCACGGAGGCCACGGCGCCGCTGGCGTGGTAGGTGTAGCGCACGCCGATGTGCCATGCATGGCGGCGGGTCTCGTACGCCAGCAGCACGGTCCCGTCCCGCTTGAACGCCCAGCTCCGGTCCCGTTCCTGGCCCTTCACGATCCAATCCAGGGTGCTCAACTCGCCGGTGCTGAAGAAGTGCAGCCGGACCTGGCCGCTGTCGGTCTGGAGGGTGCAGGTCCGCCCCTGTGCTTGCACGAGTGGGGCAGCCGCCATGAGGAGGAGGCTGATCAGCGCGCGCATCAGCGTGAATATTGCCAAAGATCAGGCCAAGCCTTCGCATCTTCGCGGACCCGGGACCGGGGCTACCGCGAATGGCCAAGAAGAAGATCCAGAAGCTCCTCGTCGCCAACCGTGGCGAGATCGCCCTGCGCGTGATGCGCTCCGCCCGTGAGACGGGCATCAAGACCGTGGCCGTGTACTCCGAGGCAGACCGCAACGCGCCGTTCGTGCGCTTCGCCGATGAGGCCGTGTGCATCGGGCCCGCCGCCAGCAAGGAGAGCTACCTGGTGTTCGACAAGATCATCAAGGTGTGCACCGACCTGAAGGTCGACGGCGTCCATCCGGGCTACGGATTCCTCAGCGAGAACGGCGACTTCGCCCGTGCGCTGGAGAAGGCCGGCGTGGTGTTCGTCGGACCCTCGCCGCATGCCATGAAGGTGATGGGCGACAAGCTCGCCGCCAAGGAGGCCGTGAAAGGCCATGGCGTGCCGCTGGTGCCCGGTACCGAAGGTGCGGTGAGCGGCTTGGAGGAAGCGATCAAGGTGGCCAAGACCATCACCTTTCCGATCCTGATCAAGGCGGCGGCCGGGGGCGGTGGCAAGGGCATGCGGATCGTGGAACAGGAGAGCGAGCTGAAGGAAGGCCTCGAACGCGCGATCAGTGAAGCCCAGAACGCCTTCGGCGATGGCAGCGTGTTCATCGAGAAGTACGTGGCCGGTCCGCGCCACATCGAGGTGCAGATCATGGCCGACACGCACGGCAACACCTGCTACCTCTTCGAGCGCGAATGCAGCATCCAGCGCCGCCACCAGAAGGTGGTGGAGGAGGCCCCCAGCGCCGTGCTCACGCCCGAGTTGCGCAAACGCATGGGCGAGGCCGCCGTGGCCGTGGCCCGCAGCGTGGATTACACCGGCGCCGGCACCGTGGAGTTCCTCCTTGATGAGCAGAAGAACTTCTACTTCATGGAGATGAACACCCGCCTGCAGGTGGAGCATCCGGTCACGGAGATGATCACCGGGCTGGACCTGGTGAAGCTCCAGATCCGCGTGGCGGAAGGGGAGAAGCTGCCCTTCACGCAGGACGACCTGAAGATCAATGGTCACGCCATCGAGGTGCGCGTGTACGCCGAGGACCCCGCGAACAACTTCCTGCCGGACATCGGTACGCTCACCACCTACCGCCCACCACAAGGGCCCGGTGTGCGTGTGGACGATGGGTTCGAGGAGGGGATGACCATCCCCATCCACTACGACCCCATGATCGCCAAGCTGATCACGCACGGGGCCACCCGCGAGGAGGCGATCACCCGCATGGAACGGGCCATCGATGACTACGCCATCGCCGGGGTGGAGACCACCCTTCCGTTCTGCCGGTTCGTGATGGGGCATGAGACCTTCCGGAAAGGCCAGTACGACACGCATTTCGTACGGGATCATTTTCGGCCGGAGAACCTGCTCGGGAACGATGCCGGGGAGTCGGAGGCCGCGGCGCTGGTGGCCGCGCACCTCTTCGGGGAGCGCACCGATCGCCCGGCTCCGGAGCTGGTCGGGGCCGCCGTTGGGGTATCTGCGTGGAAACTCAAGCGCCGTTAGGACAGTACAAGGGACGAAAGGCCTTCCCCTTGCGTTGTACCTTTCCGCAAGGTTGGCCCGCATGATCTCGTTACGCGCCCTCTTCCTGGTGCCTGTTCTCGCTTGTGGGATATGCTCGTCCATGGGCCAGGGTCCTGTGCTGGTTCCCATCCAGGTCGAAGGAACGGATACGGTGCCGCTGATCCTGCTACAGGACCTGAACGTGGATGGTACCATGAGCGCAAAGGCCAGGCGACGCCAGGAGCAGACCGACAAGCTCACCCGCAACGTGGTGAAGGTGTATCCCTACGCCCGCATCACCGCCAACCTGCTCAATGAGTACGAACAGGACCTGCTGCAGTTGGACAGAGAGCGGGACAAGGACCTCTATGTGAAGCTGGCGGAGGCGGAGCTGCGGGCCGAGTTCGAGGAGGAGATGAAGGGTCTTACCGTGAGCCAGGGCCGCGTGCTCATCAAGCTCATCGATCGCGAGACCGGGAGGACGAGCTATGCCCTGGTGAAGGAGCTGCGCGGTGGCTTCCAGGCATGGGTGTGGCAGGGCGTGGCCTTGCTCTTCGGGAACGACCTGAAGGATGAATACGATGGGGAGGGCGATGAGGCCTTGATCGAAAGCATCGTGCGCCGCATTGAGAACGGCGAACTGGCCACGGCCCCAAGACCCGCGCGCACCGCCAAAGCACAGGCCCGGCTGGAGAAACGAAAAGCACGCCTCTACCGCCGCTCAGGCCTGGCCTCCGGCGCCACCACCGTGCACTGAACGGGAAGGACCTATTCCTTGGTGAAGGACGCTCTCAGCGTTATGCACGAGCCGGTCCAGCTCAACAGGGTGTTCAGCGAGCACTTCGCGAGTTCGAAGTACCACGTGCCACCGATGCGGTCACGCATCTCCTCGTCCGGGTCGTTGGGCAGCGCCATCGCCCCGTACGGGCTTTGCAGCGAGGTCTGGAAGCGCGTGAAGCCGATCCCCGTGGTCCGCAGCTCCTTCTTGCGGAACCTTTGCGCATCCATGGGCGCTACGCGGCATCGCGGATCCTCCGCCACAGGCGCCACACCGCCCACAGGAGGGTGATCACCAACACCGCCGCCGCCACAGGAACGAAACACGCCAGCACGGTCAGTCCCAATGAGCCGGCGGTCTCCACCATGGCCAGCAGGGGATTGCCCAGCCCGGCCGTGGCCGTGGTGCTGGCCATGCGCGTGGTGGCCGTTCCCGCGCTGAGGAGCCCCGCAATGCCGCCGCCAGCGATCAACGCCAGGCCCCAGGTGAAGAGCGGTGACAGCTCCACGAAGGTGCTCGCCGCGATAAGGGTTCCCGCTACGGTGGCCAACGGCACGGCGATGGTATCCAGCAGGTGGTCCAGGAAAGGAATGGAATAGGCGAGAAGTTCAAGTCCCGTCGCTATCCCGAAGGCGATCAGCGCAGGCCATTCACCCATCCAGCCGAAGCCTTCCCGAAGCGCCACACCGCCCAGGTCGAAGTGCGTGAGCAAGCCGGTGATGAAGAGCGGAAGGAACACGCGCAGGCCACATGCGGCCGCCAGGCTGATGCCGAGCAGGATGGGCAGGAGATGGTGGGTCAGGCTTTCCACGTGTGCAAAGGAACCGGATAAAAGGGTAGCTGCCCGGTCAGACCTCCATGGACCTCACCATCACATGGTCGTCCATCACGTAGCCATCGCCGATGTCCAGCACCTCATCGCACTCCACCGCGAAGCCATGGCGCAGGTAGAAGTCCTTGGCCCGGTTGTATTTGTTCACGTTCAATTCAATGGCCGAGCTTTCAGCATTCAGCGCTTCCACGATCACCGCGTTCAGCAATTCGCTGCCAAGGCCGGTGCGCTGCACTTGAGGCAGCACATAGAGCTTGTGCAACCGCGTTCGCTGCGTGCCGAGATGGCCATGCTCGAAGCCGGCGAAACCGACCGGCGTACCATCCTGTTCGACCAAAAAGAAGCGATGTCCTTTCGGACCGAACTGCGCCTCCAGGGCAGCCGTTCCGTACATCAGGTCCAGCATGTAAGAGATCTGCGCGGGGCTGATCATGTCCGCATAGCTCACCGGCCAGGTCGCGCGGGCGATGCCTTGGATCAGGGAGATGTCGGCCAGGGTGGCTTCGCGCAGGGTCATTGAGCAGAAGGTTCTGTCGTTTCTGTGAACTCGAAGACAGTGATGTCAGCACTTTCCGCGATCACGAAGTACCTCCCCGACAGAGAGAATCCGATGGCCTTCGGCTCGGTGAGAGGTTCTACCGAAAGAACTGGAACGTTAGATCCTGGTGCGAACAGTAAGATCCGATCCTGATCGTACCGACAATGCCAGCCATCCTGGTTGTTCTGCGGAAGGAGGCCTCCAGCAAGCCCACTGGTTGGGATCCATTCACCAGCCAGTGGTCCGATACCAAGGAATAGAGGCCCATCTGCATTGTGCCAAGGGCTATCAAGTAGAAGAACTTCAAGGTCACGAGCGCACGTGACACAGTCGCTTATTCGAACAACCCCTCGTCCTTGATGGGAAACCAAGAGAAGGTGCGTTTCGCCCTTATCGAAGCCGATGTCCGTCAGACCGCCGATCGGAACGACGAATCTCTTCCGAAAGCCCACTGCCATGCTTCAGGCCGCTACTTCGCGAACGCAGGCGCCACCACCAGTTCCTTGCTGCCGGCGGTGTATTGGTAGAAGCCTTCGCCGCTCTTCACACCGAGCTTGCCGGCGGTGACCATCTGAACCAGCAACGGGCAAGGCGCGTACTTGGGGTTGCCAAAGCCTTCGTGCAACACGCGCATGATCGCCAGGCAGGTGTCCAGCCCGATGAAGTCGGCGAGCTGCAGCGGCCCCATCGGGTGCGCCATGCCCAGCTTCATCACCGTATCGATCTCCGCCACGCCGCCCACGCCCTGGAACAAGGTCTCGATGGCCTCGTTGATCATGGGCATCAGGATGCGGTTCGCCACGAAGCCCGCGTAGTCGTTCACCTCCACGGGCACCTTGCCGATGGAAGCGCTCAGGTCCATGATGGTCTTCGTCACAGCGTCGGTGGTGGTGTAGCCGCGGATCACTTCCACCAGCTTCATCACGGGCACCGGGTTCATGAAGTGCATGCCGATCACCTGCGCCGGACGGCCCGTGACCGCTGCGATGCGCGTGATGCTGATGCTGCTGGTGTTGCTGGCCAGGATGCAGTTCGCTGGCGCGTTCGCATCGATGTCCTTGAAGATCTTCAGCTTCAGGTCCACGTTCTCCGTGGCAGCCTCCACCACCAGGTCGGCGGCCTTCACGCCCGTAGCCATGTCGGTGGCGGTGGCGATGTTCGCCAATGTGGCTTTCTTCTGATCCTCGGTCAGGCTTCCCTTGGCCACTTGGCGGTCCAGGTTCTTGCCGACGGTGGCCACGGCCTTGTCCAGCCGGTCCTGCGCGATGTCGATGAGGGTGACGCTGTGGCCAGCTTGCGCGAAGACGTGGGCGATGCCGTTGCCCATCTGGCCGGCACCGATGACGGAGATGTTCTTCATGGGGAGGTAAGGGGTCGTGAAAATAGGCGACGGCAAGTAGGTGGCGGAAATTTCCGCCACCTACTTGCCGTCGCCCTTCAACATGATGATGACCGTGTAGGCAAGGATCTTCAGGTCCACGGCCAGGCTCATGTTCTCGATGTAGAGGATGTCGTACTTCAGGCGGCGGACCATCTGGTCCACGTTCTCGGCATAACCGAACTTCACCTGGCCCCAGCTGGTAATGCCCGGGCGCACCTTGTGCAGGTGGCGGTAGTGCGGGGCCACCTCGGTAATGCGGTCGATGAAGAACTGGCGCTCGGGACGCGGCCCCACCAGGCTCATCTCGCCCTTCAGCACGTTCCAGAACTGCGGCAGCTCATCCAGCCTTGCCCGGCGCAGGAAGCGGCCGATGGGGGTGATCCGCGGGTCGGTGGCGCTGCTGAGCTGCGGGCCTTTCTTCTCCGCATCGCAGTACATGCTGCGGAACTTGATGATCTTGAAGGGCTTTCCGTGGCGCCCGATGCGCTCCTGGCGGAAGAAGACCGGGCCCGGGGAGGAGGTCTTCACCAATACAGCGAGCACCAGGAGGAACGGCGACAGCAGCACCAAGGCCACGCCGCTGAAGACAATATCGACAAGCCGCTTCAGCGCGAACTGCCACGCGGGCATGATCTGGGGGTTCACCTCGATCAGCGGCGCCCCGAAGATGCTCGTCATCTTCACGCTCCCAGCCATGATGTCGTACATGTCGGGGATGATCTTGATCCGCACCTGTGTACCCTCCAGCTCGGTGATGATGCGGCTGATGTGCGCATGCTCGCTGCTCTCCACCGCGATGATGGCCTCCTCCACCTGCTGTTCCTCGATGATGCGGCGCAGGTCCTGCCAATGGCCCAGCCGCGGAAGGTCCACACTGCCGAAGTGCTGGTCGCCACCGTTCACGTTCACGAAGCCAACGAACTTGTTCCCGGGGCTTTTGATCATGCCCTCGATCTCCTGGTGGATCGCTACCGCGCGCTCGTTGCCCCCCACCAGCACGGTATGGAATCCTAGCTCCCGATTGTGTACGCGTTTGACCGTGCGACTGGTCAGCAGGAAGCGAAGGATGAAGGTGATGCCGAAATGCAACAGGAACAGCGTGGTGAACGAGCGGTAGTAGTAGCGGTAGTTCGCCACCTCATCGTCCAGCAGCAGCGCGAAGAAGATGACCACGGTGCCAAGGAGCGAGATCAGCAGGCACTGCCCCAGTTCCTTGATGCGGAAGCGGCGGTGGATGTCGCTGTATCCGCCGATGGACAGGTACAGGCCCAGGAAGAACAAGGGCACCCCCACCAGGGCCATCCAGAAGTTGCGGTCGAAGCTGACCCCCACCGCGTATCCGAACTTGATGGGCTCCAGATAGACCTTGCGGAACACATGGAAGAGCGTCCAGGCCAGTGCTGAACCGATCAGGTCGGCCACCACGTACTTCGCTACCTGGGCGCGCCTGTCCTTCACCGGTGCACGACCTTGATGTTGTCCAGGTACACCGATCCGCTGGCCTGGCCCGAAGGCAGGGTCGCCTCGATGTAGAACCGGCGGTCGGAGACGCCGAGGAAGGGCCACGCCTGCTGCAGGTCGATGTAGATCTTGTTCCACGGCATGCTGCCGTCCGCCTGCTTCGTGGCGCTCACGTACAGGTAGGGGATGCGCTCCACCGGCCCACCATCGGATGTCACGTACACCCCGATCAGCATGCGCATGTCGCTGCGGTAGTCCATTTCCAGGTAGCACGGGTCGCTCACCTCCACATCGATCGGGTCGGCGTCGTAGACGTAGCTGAAGAAGGGGCGCTGCGTGTCGAGGAAGAACGCCCCGCTCGCGCGGCCTTCGAAGATCTCGTCCACCGGGTGGGCGATGGTGTCCCAGACATACAACAGCGTGTCGCTGGACGACTCGCGATCGAACTGGTAACCGTTGCCGTCGAAGTCCTCGATCCAGATGTCAAGGCCATCGAAGTACCGGAATACAGGCTCCAACGGAGTGGTGACCTCCGGAACCAGGTCCAGGTCGGTCTGGAAGGTGGCGTAGAACGGGTACTGGACGCGGTCATCGGTGATGCCGTTGCGCCGCACCCCGCCGATCAGCTTGATGGTGGTGTTGCCATTGGCAAGCACGGGCATCCGTCCGCCGGCCTCCCACACGCCCAGGAGCTGGTCGTTGGCGTAGGCCCACACGTCACTGACCTTCTGAGAAGTGGAACCTTCCCCCGCCACCGTGATCATGGTGACGGGTTCGAGCTGGACGTACGCTGGCACGCCACCATCCTCGCGGCAGGTCGCGAAAAGGAAAAGAAGCAGTGCTCCGGTGCCGGTGGCTCGGATCATCGGTGGTCGGTGGGGTGAACGTGCACAGGGAAGGGATCAGTATCCGGGTGGTCAATGCCGATGCTGCGCCATGGCAGCGAGCACCTGGTGAGCGACCTGCAAGGCCAGGGCGCCATCGGCGAGCGGTACCTCGGGAGCGCGGTCGGTGGCGATCGCCAGGGCAAAGGACCGAAGCTCCTCCCGGATGGCGTTGCTCGCCGGCACCTCGGGCTTCTCGAAGCTGATCTCCCGGAACCCACGGCCCTGTCCCAGGTCGATGGTGACGGCAAAGGGGTCCGGTCGCTCCACGGTGCGCATGCGTACGATCTCGGCCTCCTTGGTCAGCATGTCCACCGAGACATAAGCGTCCCGCTGGAAGAAGCGGGTCTTACGCATCTTCTTCAAGCTGATGCGGCTGGCGGTGAGGTTGGCCACGCAGCCGTTCTCGAACTCGATCCGCGCGTTGGCGATGTCGGGCGTGTCGCTCACCACCGCCACCCCGCTGGCACTGATGGACCGCACCGGGCACCGCACCACACTGAGGATGAGGTCCAGGTCGTGGATCATCAGGTCCAGCACCACGCTCACGTCCGTTCCACGGGGGTCGAACTGCGCCAAGCGGTGGGTCTCGATGAACATCGGATCACGCAACGCAGGCCGCGCAGCGATGAAGGCGGGGTTGAAGCGTTCCACATGGCCCACTTGCACCTTCATGCCGGCCGCGGCGGCCAGTTCCACCAGCGCTGCAGCCTCTTCCAGGGTGTTGGTCACCGGCTTTTCAATGAACACGTGGCGACCCTTGGCCAAGGCCGCCTGGGCGCAGGCGAAGTGCGCCGTGGTCGGCGTGACCACATCCACCACCTGGCAGCGCTCAATGAGCTCGGCCTGGCTCGCCATGGGGGCCAAGCCGAACTCCCGGGTGATCGCTGCGCACTTCTCCGGGTGAGGGTCGAAGAAGCCCACCACTTCATACTCCGGTATCGTGAGCAGTTGTTGCAGGTGGATGCGGCCCAAATGACCCGCTCCGAGCACACCGATGCGCAGCTTGTTTTCCATGAAAGGCGTGCAAAAGTAACCCGTGCCTTCGCGTGTCCAAGGCCTTTGGCCACTTCTACCTTTGGACCATGCAGCAAGCAGTGGACAGGTTCACACGGCATCGAAAGGACCTGGTGTCGGTTTTGAAGGGCAAAGGCATCACCGACCCCAGGGTCTTGGAGGCGGTGATGGTCATCCCACGCCACCAGTTCATTGACGATTCGGCGTTCCACCAGCACGCCTATGAGGACAAGGCCTTCCCGATCGCCTGCGGTCAGACCATCTCACAGCCTTACACGGTGGCCTTCCAAAGCCAGCTACTTGGGCTGAAAACAGGGGAGAAGGTGCTGGAGATCGGCACGGGCAGTGGTTACCAGACCGCGGTGCTCTGCCTGTTGGGGGTGAAGGTGTTCAGCATTGAACGACATCGGCCGCTCTATCTGGAGACCAAGACCCGATTGGACCATATGGGCTACAAGACCTTCCTCACCCATGGAGATGGGTATAAGGGGCTTCCCCAGTTCGCACCATTCGATAAGGTCCTGGTGACCTGCGGCGCGCCGCTCGTGCCAGAAACCTTGTTGGCCCAGCTTAAAGTGGGGGGTAGGCTCGTGATCCCGGTGGGGGATGGCCCCGTTCAGCGCATGTTGTCCGTTGATCGCAAAGGACCGGATGTCTTTGACCATCAGGAACATGGCGCCTTTCGCTTCGTCCCCATGCTCAGCGATAAGGCTCGGTGAGCCTTTGCCGGTTTGGAAATCCTATTACTTTTAGCCCCGGTTCCAAGGGGAAGACAATTGGGCTCTTTGAGGTGGTGAGCGTATGACAGGGATCGACGGATCAACATTTTTTTGTTGATATCGGTCGATCTGGTTCATAAGTTTGCCGCCGCGAAAGGATACTTTTGCCTCCCAAGCACCATTACTAACGCAACGCACACGTAAAACCAAAACGTTCATCATGAAGAAGATTGTACTGTTCGCTGCAGCGGTCGTCGCCACGACGATCGTGAATGCCCAGACGGGTGAGATCACGAGCAACCGAGGCGAGAACTGGCTGTCACAGGACGGCGATTGGGGTCTCACCTTCGATGCCAACCCTTTCCTGAACTACGCCGGTAACCTGTTCAACGGAACGAACGACAACAACATCGGCGACGGCCTGACCTGGGCGAACCCCTGGTTCGCGATCCAGGGCAAGAAGTTGGTGGATTCCAACACCGCATACCGCGCCAAGCTGCGCATCGGCTTCGGTAGCGATAAGAATACCTCCTTGGTACAGCAGGCTGGCCAGATCGATCCCAACGTGACCGTTGAGGATGTGGCGAAGACCGGCACGTTCAATCTCGTGTTGGGTGGCGGTCTCGAAAAGCGTGTGGGCAGCAGCCGCGTGGTGGGTGTTTACGGTGCCGAGGCGTATATCGCATTGGGCAGCGAGAAGACCACCTACGAGTACGGCAACGCACTGAGCGATGACAACCCTGATTTGGGTCGTCCTACGGAGGAGAAGCAAGGTAGCACCTTCGGTTTCGGTGTAGGCGTCTTCGCTGGCGTGGAATGGTTCTGCGCTCCCAAGGTCTCCCTCAGCGGCGAGTACACTTGGGGCCTCATGCTCAGCAGCACCGGCTTCGGCGAGACCACCAGCGAAGGCTGGGATGGTGATGGCGTGGTGACCACCACCGTCGTAGGTCCTACTGGCAAGAACAACTCCTTCGGTATCGACACCGGGGTGACCGGCGCCAGCATCGGTATCAACTTCTACTTCCAGTAAGCAGAAGCGATAGCAAGTTCGTTGAGAAGCCCTCCGGAAACGGGGGGCTTCTTCATTTCATCCCCTTGCTTCAGGCGGTATCTTTCGATCCTCATGCTATCCGTCCTTAACGCGGCCCAGCTCCGAGCCGCCGATGCACACACCATCGCCCAAGAGCCGATCGCGTCCATCGACCTCATGGAGCGCGCTTCGCTGGCCTGTGTTGCGCGGATCCAGCACCTGCTTAGAGCTGGGCTTCAAGCCAACGGATACCTGGTGGTGGCAGGGCCGGGCAACAACGGCGGTGATGGCGCGGCCATCGCACGGCTCCTCAAGGCCGAAGGGTTTCAGGTCCGTTTGTGCGACACCGGGTTCGGCACTGCTTCACCCGATCGCGCCACCAACATGGAACGCGCCCTGAACGCAGGCGTTGCAATGATCAAGCTGGACGGTGGGGCGCTACCAGCGCTTCAACCGGGCGAGGTGTTGATCGACGCGCTCTTCGGTACCGGGCTTTCCCGACCGCTCACGGATCAGGCGGCTGCGTTGGTTCGTGCCATGAACGCATCTGGTTCGCCCATCATCAGCATCGACATGCCCAGTGGCCTGTTCGCGGAGGATAACGGCGTCAATGACCCGTCGGCCGTGGTGCAGGCCGCCCATACGCTCACCTTCGAGGTACCCAAGCTGGCGCTGCTGCTGGCCGACAATGCCCGCTTCGTGGGGGAATGGCACCTGCTACCCATCGGGCTGGACCCGGACTTCATCGCTTCCTTGGGCAGGGTACCAGGGCTTTTGGAACCTCTTGACCTGACCCCGCTACTGAAGAACCGGCCCCGTGCCGGCCACAAGGGAGATTTCGGCCATGCCTTGGTGATCGCTGGTTCCAAAGGGATGATGGGTGCCGCGGTCCTTGCCGGAGCGGCCGCTGTGCGCAGCGGAACAGGGCTGGTGACGTTGCACGTGCCTGGGTCTGAGGCCGACCTGATCCATGCCACGGTGCCTGAAGCCTTGGTGAGCCTGAGCGCGGGCGGAGCGCTGCCCAAGCTCGATCGGGCCTCCGCCGTCGGTGCGGGCCCAGGCCTTGGTCCCGAGCCGGAGGCCGCGGCATTGATGAAGCTCCTGATCCAGGAAGCACGCGTGCCTTTGGTGCTCGATGCCGATGCGCTCAATATCCTTTCGGACAACAGGACCTGGCTCGCCTACCTGCCGCAGGACACCATCCTGACCCCGCATCCCAAAGAGTTCGACCGCTTGTTCGGTGCTTCCTCCAGCAGCTACGATCGGTTGATGAAAGCACGGGACATGGCCGTGAAGCATAGGTTGTGCATCATCCTGAAAGGGGCACCCAGCGCCACCTGCGACCGGTCCGGGCAGATCGTGTTCAACGATACCGGGAATGCGGGCATGGCGAAAGGGGGCAGTGGCGACGTGCTCACCGGGCTCATCACAGGACTTCGGGCACAGGGCTACACGGCACAGGTCAGCTGTTGGTTGGGCAACCACCTGCACGGCCTGGCCGGTGATCTGGCCGCCGATCAACTGGGCATGGATGGGTTGACAGCGATGGACCTGGTGCATGCGATCCCGCATGCCTGGCAGCGTGTCCGGGACCTAGAGTAGTTCGTCGATCGGGCCCTTGCCTTCGCGCAGCACCACCGGCGTGCCTTGGGTCAGGTCGATCACCGTGGAGCCCTCGAGCCCACCGATGCCTCCATCGATCACCAGGTCGACCTGATGGCCGATGCGCTCATTGATACGCTCAGGGTCCGTGGTGTAGTCCACCACCTTGTCCGGGTCGTGCACCGAAGCCACCACCAGCGCGTGCCCCAGTTCAGCCACGATGGCCAGGGGGATCGGGTGGTCGGGCACGCGGATGCCCACGGTGTGCCGGTTGTTCTTGAAGAGCTTCGGGATCTCGGTGCTCGCCGGTACGATGAAGGTGTAAGGCCCCGGCAGGGCATGCTTCATGATCCGGAATGAGGCCGTATCGATGGCACGGGCGTAGAGCGAGAGCTGGCTCAGGTCCTTGCAGATGAGAGAGAGCTCGGCCTTGTTCGGCTTCGCCCCCTTGAGCTTCGCCACCTGCTCGATGGCCCGCACGTTGTGCGCGCTGCAAACGAAAGCGTACACCGTGTCCGTGGGGCACACCACCACGCCACCGGCCTCCAGGTGATCCACAATGGTGCGGATCTTCCGTGGTTCGGGGTTCTTCGGGTGGATGGAGAGCAGCATGCTGGATAAGGAGCGGACACGGCCGGGCCTGGTCAGGCTGAGCGCCCTGAGCGGAGTCGAAGGGCCGAAGCCTCAGGCCTTTGCCGTGGCCTGTTGTGCCTTCTTGTGGTCGGCCAGGAACTTCTCCAGTCCGAGGGTGGTGAGCGGGTGGTCGAACAACGCCACGATCGCGCTCAGCGGGCAGGTGGCCACGTCGGCACCGACCTCCGCGCACTGGATGATGTGCATGGGGTGACGCACGCTGGCGGCCAGGATCTGCGTGGCGTATCCGTAGTTGTCGTAGATGGTGCGGATCTGCTCGATCAGCTGTACACCGTCGGTGCTGATGTCGTCCAGGCGACCGATGAAGGGGGAGACGTAGGTGGCTCCTGCCTTGGCCGCCAGCAAGGCCTGCCCCGCGCTGAACACCAGCGTGCAGTTGGTCTTGATGCCCTTGTCGCTGAAATACTTGATGGCCTTCACCCCGTCGCGGGTCATGGGCACCTTCACCACGATGCTCGGGTGCAGCGCGGCGAGCTTCTCGCCTTCCTTGACCATGCCGGCGAAGTCCACGCTGATCACCTCGGCGCTCACGTCACCGCTGGCGATGGAGCAGATGTCGATGTAGTGCTGGATCACGCGCTCCTCGCCGCTGATGCCTTCCTTGGCCATCAGGCTGGGGTTCGTGGTCACGCCGTCCAATACGCCGAGGTCCTGGGCTTCCTTGATCTGGGCGAGGCTGGCGGTGTCGATGAAGAATTTCATGGGTTCTGTAGGTGCTGCAAAGGTAGCCGGGGCGCGTTGCGCCTCTTGCTTTCCTTTTCAACAGTGGTGGACAGCGCCTACTTGTAATGCTTCATCACCATCTTCTCGAAGCGCCTGCCGGGCAGGAGCTTCTTGGCAAGGATGGAGAACAGCTGCACGCCATGGGCAGCACGGTACACGCTCTTCGGACTCGGGGCGTCCATGATCTTCGCGACAAGCACGGCCACCTCGTCCGGGTCGCGGCTGTAGTGCATGCTGCCACCGAGCACTTCCATGGTGCGGGCGTAGGCCTTCTCATAGGCCGCACCGATCACGGTGGGCTTCAGCCGGCTGGTGGCGATCTTGGTGTTGTACTCCCCAGGTTGAAGGCTTGCGACATGGATCCCGAAGGGCGCCACCTCCATGCTCAGGCTCTCGGTGTACCGCTCCAGAGCGGCCTTGCTGGCGCTGTAGAAGCTGCGGAAGGGCAGGCCGAAGTTGGCCGCCAAACTGCTGATGTTGATGATGAGACCTGCCTTACGGTCGCGCATGCCCGGCAGTACCGCCCGACACACGCGGTGCGCGCCCAGCACGTTGGTGTCCAGCAGCTGCAAGGCCAGCTCCGGGGTGATGTCCTCGGCCGGACCCTGGATGCCAAGGCCCGCGTTATTCACCACCACATCGATGTGTCCGGCTTGGCGCAGCACCTCGTCCACCCCGCGCAGTACCGAGGCCGCGTCGGTGATGTCCATGTCCACCAACCGATAGCCGTTGGGCTGGTCGCCGGCCTTACGCGTGGTGCCGAACACCCGGTGACCTTGGGCGGTAAGCCGCTGGCAGATGGCCTGGCCGATGCCGCTGGATCCGCCGGTGACGAGGACGACTTTCACGAAAGTGGGGGTCATGGTGCGAAGGTGCTACGGTGCCAAGGTGCGAGGGTGCAGTTGTCCGATGTGCAAAGATGTTCGCATTGGGTGATCACGGATGATGCCGCAGATCCAGCTGTCCATGACAAAGGCCGCACCATAGCACCGCTCCACCATAGCAACCCTTCACTTCCCATAGGGGCAAAAAAGAGGGGCAAGCGACCCGCAGCGCACCGCTACAACCACCTACCCTTGCTGCCTTCCGGCCCTGGGGGATTCAGTGGGAGCTGGTCGTACGGGACTTGCCCCAGCCTCAAAGGTAGGGCACCGGAGCCAACCGCTGATGAAGTGCGAGAAAGAGATCATTCGCGGCCAAACGAAATTGTCATGCTGAGCGCAGCGAAGCATCTCACAACGCGGGGATGGCAAGGGCCGCCTTGAGCGTGCGTGGGTGGTGGATCCTTCGCTTTGCTCAGGATGACAATGGGTGGAGGCGGCCCACGGAAGTTGTGATGCTGAGCAACGCGAAGCATCTCTCAACGCCGGGATGGCAAGGGCCGCCTTGGACGTGCGTGCATGGTGGACCCTTCGCTTCGCTCAGGATGACAATGGGTGGAGGCGGCCCAAGGAAGTTGTCATGCTGAGCAGGGCGAAGCATCTCTTTAACGCCGGGATGGCAAGGGCCGCCTTGGACGTGCGTGCATG
>JBIIYP010000058.1:0-18773 GCA_044346705.1 Flavobacteriales bacterium | reverse complement strand
CCGCTTCCGTGTTCCGACACGCCGCTCGCCGCTTACCAACTCGCCGCTCCGGCCAGGACGAAGGCTCCGCTTCCGTGTTCCGCCACGCCGCTCGCCGCTTACCAACTCGCCGCTCCGGCCAGGACGAAGGCTCCGCTGCCGTGTTCCGACACGCCGCTCGCCGCTTACCAACTCGCCGCTCCGACGAGGACGAAGGCTGCGCTGCCGTGTTCCGCCACGCCGCTCGCCGCTTACCAACTCGCCGCTCCGGCCAGGACGAAGGCTGCGCTGCGGGGTTCCCTTGTCCAGGTCAGCATTGAACAGTTGGGGGCCGGTCGGCGGTGCTTCTTTCCTGTTAACCACGCGTTAGCGTTGATATCCGTGGGGCATCCGCTTCGGGCCGGGAATGGTCGATCCGGTATTTTTGGGCATGTCCGAAGGCTCCGGCCAAGAACCACCAGCTAAGAAACCGGCCCGATGGGCCTTCCTGCTGCGTGGACTCCTGCGCTGGACGGTGCGTCTGGCCCTTCTGCTTCCCTTGCTGGTCGCGGGCCTTGTGGGTGCGCTCTACATCCCGACGGTGCAGTCCTGGGCCAAGGACAAGGCCGTTGCCCGGCTCAGTGACATGACCGGCGCCCCGATCGGGCTGGATGCGCTGCATTTGCGATTCCCGCTCCGACTATCGCTGGAAGGGTTGCAAGTGCCTGACGACAACGGGGACACCCTGTTGAACGCCGCTTCGGTCGATGTCGACGTGTCCCTTTCGGACCTGTTCAACAAGCGCATCAACCTGCGCTCCGTGCGGCTGGCGCATCTGCGTGTCCGGCTCCTGCGCGATGCGCAAGGCCGCTTCAACTTCGATCACCTCCTCGCCGCTTTCGCTTCCGCCGACACCACCGCAAGCGACACCTCCACGGGGCCGGGCTGGGCCTTCACCATGGGTTCGATCGACGTGGAGGACATGGCCTACGACATGGACCTTGGACCGGAAGGGCCGGACATGAACGTGCGCCTGGGCCACCTGCACGTCACTGTGGAAGCGTTCGACCTGGACAGCATGCGCTTCCACCTCGGCGAGTCGCGGATCGAACGGGCGCACATGGTGCTGCGCACAACGGCGGGCGAACCGGAACCGGATACATATCCCGACCTGGTGAACCCGGTGGAAGGCTTCGACATCCGCTCGGGTCCCTTGGTATTGCAGGATGTGGCGTTCGCCCTGGTGGATGACAGCAACGGCGACAGCCTGTGGATGGATGCGCGCCACCTGCTCGCCGAGCCCGGCGTCTTCGACATGGCCACGCAGCATGTTCCGTTCGAGCGCATCGTGGCGACCGACTTTCACTTCGGCATGCTGGGGCATACCCAAGGCGCCAAGGCCGAAGCCGATATGAAGCCCTACCACTGGCCCGGGCTCGACGATGGATTCCGCTGCTACCTGCAGGATTGGAACACGGAGGTAAAGGAACTGCTGGTGACGGAGGCGGGCTTCGAAATGCACTCGGACAGCATCGCCGTGCCGAAAGGGATCATGGACGTGGACCATGTGAAGCTTGCTGAAGTGCTGCTCGATGCGCGTAATGTGGTGGCATGCAATGAACGGCTCGCGCTGGACCTGCGCGTGCTTCGGGCGAACACGGTGGAGGGCCCGGTGAACGTTGCGCTGAACATGGACCTGGGTCCGCAGGGGGCATCGGTGCATAACGCCTTGCTCGCCTTCGCGCAGCAGACCGCTCGTCTCCAGGCCAATGCTTCGTGGCCCGACCTGCGAACGGCCATCGAGCGGCCTGAAGGCATTGCGTTCCGGTCGGTCATCCACGGGCGCATCGCCACCGATCCCTTGGTGGACCTGCTATCCCGTTCGGACATTTCCGTGAAGGGGTTGAGCCGCGTGCACGCCGCGTACACGCTTGATGCGAAAGCCTCCGGAAGCCTCCTGGCGTTGGATACTGTGCGGATGGATGTGAGGGGCACGGATGGCACGGAGCTTCATCTGACAGGAGCGGTGGATGCGCCCACGGAGATCGATCGACTGGCGTACGACGTGCAACTGCGCCGGTTCCAGATGGGATCGGGCGCGCATCGGTTCATCACCGCATGGGTGCCGCCCGGAACGATGGTGCCCCGCCGCTTTGCGATGGACCTGTATGCAAAGGGCACCGTGCGCGACGTGGCCACCCGCATCGACCTGCGCACCGACCTGGGTGATGCGAAAGGCACCGCCGCTGTGTGGGGGCTCGGTGGTGACGTTCCGGATGGCTTCCGCGTGGACCTGAAGCTGGCGGACCTGCGCCTGGCGAACCTGCTCGGTGACACCACCTGGGGCACCATGGGGCTCAGCGTGCAGGGTGCCGGCCGCGACCTGGGCAGCGACCGTCGGCAGGCGTGGCTGGACGTACAGCCGGACGCGTTCGTTTACAAGGGCAAGGACATCAGCGCGCTGTGCCTTTCCGCCGCTGTGAACGGTGATTCGGTGTACGCCAACGTGGACCTCAACGCGCGCCCGCTGGCATTCATGTTGAACGGGAAGGCCATGCTGCCCAACGGGAAGGACAGCCTCAAGGTCTCGGTGGACCTGGCCTTGGACCATATCCACCTGAAGGAGCTGGGCGTGTTGGACCATGTGCTGCGCGTGGGAGGTGACTGGCATTTCGACGCGGCGCGCGCACCGGATGGTGCACTGAGCGTGCGCGGCGAGATGGACAGTACGCGCATCTGGAACCTGGAGAAGAAGGTGCTGGTGGAAGAGCTGGCATGGACGTTCGAGACATCGGATTCCATGACGGCGGTGGTCGTGGACGGGGACGCCGTGCAGGCCTCGATGCGGTCGAACATGGCCTTGGACACCTTGGTGCTGCGGATCGGGCAACGCTTCGAACGGCACTTCAACAGGACGGCAGTGCCCCCTGCGAACCCCGGGGAGCATGTGGAGCTCGACCTCGCGCTGCCGCGCACCGACTGGATCACGGACCTCGTGGTACCTGACCTGCACGAACTGGAGCTGACGCGCTGCCACATGCGCTACGATGGCGATGCGGACCACTTCGATGCGGACATACAGGTACCGCATGTGCTGTACGACAGCGTGGACGTGGATACCGTCGTTTGCCTCGTGATGGCGGACTCCGGGGCCGTGAACGCAACGGTCGATATGACCCGTGCGCGCTACGGTGACCATACGGTGGAGGGTGTGGGACTGGACTTCACAGCGCAGGGTGGTGTGGCGGATATGGCGGTGGAAGTGGCAACGGGGGACAGCCTAAGGAACGGCCGGTCGGGACCGCTTTTCAGGTTCGGCACCCAAGTGTCGCGCGTGGGACCGGTGTTGGAGTTCCGCCTGCATGAGCGAGCGGTACTTGCCGGGAATGCGTGGCGCTCCGAGCCGGATGATGTGCTGCGCATCGGGCCCGACCGCATCGAGGCCACCCACTTCGCCATCACCGATGGCACCGAGCGCATCGCCTTGGAGACCACTGACGACGTCGAACTGGTGCTGGAGCGCTTCCACCTGCAGAACGTGCTCGGCCTGGTCCATGCATCGGATTCGCTGCCGATCGCGGGCGGCGTGATCGATGGCCGGGTGCGGCTGCCGATCCACGGGCAGGCGATCGGTGCCCACGTGACCATCACCGAACTGCAGGTGATCGGAGTGGACGTCGGCGAAGTGACGCTCGGTGCGATGCAGCCCGACCCGGAGCATGTGTCCTGGGCGGCCACGTTGGTGCGGGGTACGGACCGCGCGGAAGCGAGCGGCGATGTGGCCCTTGCCGGTGCGTCCGCGATGACTGCAAGGGCCCGGTTGAACATGTCCGACCTGTCCTGGCTGCAGGACTTTGTGGAGGACTACCTCACCACGTTGGAAGGTGGGGTCCGCGGCGATGTGACCATGCATTGGAACGCTGGCAAGCTGGGGCTCGATGGCCGATTGGACCTCGAGCGCATGCGCGTCGGCATCCGGCAATTGGGCCAGACCTTCACCATCCCGGGCGGAGCGTTGGTGATGGCCGATGGCCTCGTATCCATGTCGGACGTCGTGATCCTGGACAGCTTGCAGGAGGCCTTCCGCATCACGGGTGGCATTCGTATCGCGGATCCCACGGAACCGGTGCTCGACCTCGGCTTGCAGGCCGAACGCTTCCATTGGGTGCACAGCACCTACAAAGACAACCCGCTGTTCTACGGGGACCTGTTCGCTGGCCTTGACCTGGCCATCAAGGGGCGGGCGTTGGCCCCCTCGATCACCGGCAAGGTGAGGGTATTGACCGGCACGGACCTCACGGTGGTGATGCCGGGCAGCAAGGTGGAGATGGTGGATGGCGAAGGGGTGGTGATCTTCACGGACGACCTCTACCGCATGCGCAATGACAGCGTGGAAGTGATCCGTTTGGCTTTGCAGGATTCGTTGGAGGCGATGTTCGGGACCAACGAGATCGACCTGAAGATCGACGTGGAGAAGGAGGCTCGGTTCGCGTTCCTGTTGGACCCGGTCTCCGGCGATCAGGCCACGGTGCGCGGCACGGGCGATATGCGGTTCCGCTATGGCAAGAACCGCAAGATGGACCTTGACGGGTCCTTCACGATCGAGGAGGGCGGCTACACGCTGGACATGTACGGCATGGTGCGCAAGCGCTTCGACCTGGTGAAGGGCGGTGTGGTGAGCTGGAACGGCGACCCGATGAAAGGGGCCATGGACTTCAGCGCGGCCTACAAGTCCTCCACGGCGCCACTGGCCCTGGTCGAGGATGAAGTGGTGCTGTCCGAAGGGGAGAAGAACCGGTACCGCAAGCCGTTGCCGTTCGAAGTGTACATCGACCTGGGCGGCACCTTCAACGATCCGAAGGTCTCGTTCCGCCTGGACCTGCCGGACATCGACCGGAAGAACTATGCGCGGGTGAACACCATCCTGGACAAGCTCGCCCTGAAGGGCAGCGAGGAGCAGTTGAACCGCCAGGTCTTCGGGCTGCTGGTGCTCAACAGCTTCATCCCCAACAGCGCCGCCAGCAGTGAAGGCAACCTCAGCGGGGAGGGCATCGCCTCGAACACCGCCCGCAACAGCGTGAACGGATTGCTCACGCAGCAGCTCAACGCCCTCTCGGGCCAGTACTTGAAGAACGTGGACATCTCCGTGGGCGTGAATTCCTACCAGCAGTCGCAGAGCGGCACCAACTACAAGCGCACCTCGGTGGACTACAAGGTGAGCCAGCGGCTCTTCGACGACCGCGTGACGGTGGAGGTGGGCGGCAGCATGGGCGTGGACGAGCACGGCTCCAGTGTGGGCCCGGTCACCAACACCAACACGGTGAACTACGCCATCGGCTATACGCTGACGCCCGATGGTCGCTACCGGGCACGGGCCTTCCACGAACCCGGGTACGACCTGTACGATGGCGAGATCACGATCAGCGGGATCTCCGTACAGTACACCAAGGAACTGCCGGGCCGGGGCAAGGCCCGCATGCGCAAATACGGGCCACGCGCAGGGAGCGGCAACGCGGCACCAGTGAAGCAGGACGAGGAGCCATGAGCCACATGCACCGCAACTTTCTCTGGCCGGTCGCGCTGATCGCCTTGCTGCTGGCGGGCTGCCAAGGGCTGAAGCACGTGACACCGGAGGACCCGCTGTTCACGGGCAGCGAGATCGTGTTCACCGCACCACCGGAGGAGGACCCGAAGGGTGCCGCCCTGGAGCTGGCCGGTGTGGTGGAGCCGTCGCCGAACACCACCTTCCTCCGCATGCGGCCGCGCCTGGCGATCCACAACTTGTTCAAGGAGCCGAAGGAGAAGGGCAAGGGCTTCCGCAATACCATGCGCTACAAGGTCGGCGAGGCTCCGGTGCGGTTGAGCGCGCTTCCCCTCGCCGATATCGATGCGGCCCTGGTGAACCGCATGAACAACCGCGGCTACTTCGCGGCGAGCGCCTCCCATGCGATCATCAACCACGGCCGCAGGGCACAGGTGGTGTTCACCGTGGTGCCCGGCCCCGTGCACCGGATCCGCTCGGTGGTGCATGGCGATACGGTGGCCGCGTCCGACACGCTCATCGAACAGCTCCGCCTTGCGGCACCGGGCACCTTGCTCCGATCCGGCGACGCCTATTCCCTGAAGGCGGTGCGTGCCGAACGCGACCGTGTGGTGGCCACGCTCCGCAACGACGGCTACTACCACCTGAGCAACGAGGACCTGGAGTTCGCGGTGGACACGTCGATGGGTGGCCAGTGGGCGGATCTCCGGTTGCGCCCTTCGCGGGAAGCGGTGCTCGCCGACCTGCGCCGGCACTACCTGCGCCGCGTGGAAGTGCATGGCGACTTCGAGCCCGAAGCACCGGTGCTGGACTCCACGGTCGTCGACGACCTGCACTACGTGAACTACTTCGGGTCCTTCCGGCCCACCACCATCACCCGCGCGGTCTTCCTCAAGCCCGGCCAGCCGTACTCCCTGAAACGCACCGAGCGCACACAAGGCTTCCTGGGCAGCTACGGCACCTTCAGCGGTGTGCGCGTCACGTATGAACAGGACTCCCTGCATCCGGGTTTCCTGAACGCGAAGGTGCTGGCCACCCCACTGAAGCGGTACTCGCTGTTCTCCGAATTCAGCCTCACGGCCAAGAGCAACAACTTCTCGGGACCCGGGCTGAAGGCCGGTTGGAAGGACCGCGACCTGTTCCGGGGCGGCGAGCAGCTCACGATCGATGGGACCGGGCGGTTCGAAGCGCAGCTCGGATCGCAGGGCACCACCACGGCCTACGAGATCGTGCTCAACGCCGGGTTGCGGATCCCGCGCCTGCTCCTGCTGCAGGGGTGGAAGCTCGGTGGGCCCTTCACTGCGTTCACCAACTTCAACGCGAACTATGGCCTGTACCGGCGCATCGGCCTCTACGGCATGCTCACCTCCTCCGGCACCTTCTCCTATTCCTGGCGCAGCGATGCGCGCACCTGGCACCAACTGGACGTGCTCGACGTGAGCCGGAACGAGCCCTACTACACGAGCCCGGAGTTCCAGGTGTTCCTGGACGAGAACCCGGCCATCAAGCGAAGCTTCGAGGAACAGTTCATCGTGGGTTCAGGGTACTCGTACTCCCACACCACGCAAGAGGGCAAGGAGGACCGCAACTGGTGGTGGTATTCGGCCGGCATCGACGGCTCGGGCAACTTCCTTTCAGGCCTCAAAGCGATCACCCAGGCGGAACGGCCGGAAGGGGGCTACACGCTGTTCGGCCAGACCTTCGCCCAATACCTGCGCGTGCGTACCGAGGTGCGCAGCACCCAGCAGGTCGGCGGGCATGGCGCCTCGATCGCCGGCCGGTTGCTGGCCTCCTCGGGGTATTCCTACGGCAACAGCACGGTGATGCCCTATGTGAAGCAGTTCTACAGCGGCGGCCCCAGCAGCGTGCGCGCCTTCCGGGCACGCAGCATCGGCCCCGGCAGCTATGCCCCCCCACCGGACCAGTCGGACAATGTACTCGTGGACCAGGTCGGCGACATCCGCTTGGAAGCGAACCTCGAGTACCGGTTCCCGATCGCGGGCTACGTGAAGGGTGCCTTTTTCGCCGATGCCGGCAACGTATGGTTGCTGCGCGACGACCCGCAACGCCCGGGCGGCAAGTTCGAATGGTCCAAGGTGCTCGATGAAATGGCCCTCGGTGCCGGGTTCGGTGTGCGCGTGGACGTGGAGATCATCGTTCTCCGCATCGACCTGGCCATGCCCCTGCGCCGCCCGGACCTTTCCACGGGTGATCGGTGGACCTTCGACGACCTCGATCCGCAGGTGCAGGACAACGCGATCCTCAACATCGCGATCGGCTATCCGTTCTAGGGTCGCAGTACGGCACTCCTTCCTGGGCGGCCATTCCGTGCCGGTCCGGTTCCGTTGACCTTCTGCAGTACCGTCAGTCCGCGTCCTCGTCGTTTTCCGCTCCGCCACCTGCGCCTTCGGTCTTCTGGCCGCCCACGCTGGCGGTGAACCACGCGATCACCTGCTGCTGCTGGGCAGGGCTCAGGTCGCCGTGCGCATGCATGCGGCGGTAGTAGGCCGGTGGCATCTCGCCTTCCTGGATCGTCTCCGCACATTCCGTCGCCGCCTCCGTGTTCGCGTAGGTGGGCCAGGTGGAGAAGTTCAGCACCTCGCGCCCTTCGTTGATGTGCCCCTGCATGATGAAGTTCACCGGCGTAAGGTTCGCGTACCACGGATACGTCGTCTTGTAGCTGTGGCAGTCGTAGCACGCGCCGATCACCAGGGCCTGTATGTCCAGTGGGGCGGCGGTCATCGACAACAGGTCCTGCGCGGGGTCCACAGCAGGCACGCTGCGGTCCGGGCGGAACAATTGGGCCACCAGCACCACGATCACCAGGGTCATCAGAACGCGCTTGATCATTGGTTCGGGGGAATATGCGGAAAGCTAGGCGGGGCGTTCGGCCAGCGGGGTGACGATGATCAGTTAGTGGGAGAGAAACGCCCGCAGATGATCCCTTCAATGATCAGCGATGCGCTGCAGCCTTTCGATCAGAACCTCGGCGCGTGCGCTTGCAATTGCGGGTCGAAGGTGCCCTTCGATCGCCTCCCGTGCGAGCGGCTCGGTGATCAGTTCCGTTGCCTTCGTGCGCAGGTACGCGCGGATATCCTCCGGTGCGGTCGCGATCTCCTGTACCAGCTGCAGCCGACTGTCCAACACATAAACGATGTCCTCGAAGTCTTTGCTCGTGCGCATGTCGCCCCCTCTGCTCCTATGCGCTTCGAACTTGGTGCCCAGGAAGTAGGGTGTCGTCAGTACCTTGATGGAAGAGGCATCGGGTAGTGCGTGTTGGGTTGCGAATGCCATTCCGGGTACATACCAGCGGTTGGTCGGCCCCATGGCAGGCACATCGGTGGGCATGATATCGACAACGACACCATGGAACCGGTACCGGCAGGTGATGGTGTCCTCGGGCGAATGGTTGAACCCCAGTTCGGACAACCGTTGCTCCAAGCGTGCATAGGCTCCATAGCCTGCCACCTCGATCACAAGGTCGATGTCCGAGGTCGGGCGAGGCATGTCGGCGCCCGGGTCATCCGCATAGAGGCTGATGATGGCCCCGCCCACGAACACCACTTGGTCGCGGAGGTCCTTCAGTCCCGTCGCCACGAGCTGTATGGCCTGTAAGTTCACGTGGTCGCGCATCACTTCAAGCGCTTGGCCAGTTCCTTCGCGGCCTCGTTCCGTTCGCGTGTGCGGCCTACGCGCAACGCATCGGCCAGCGCCAGCAAAGCATACAGCTTCGCGTCTTCCAGTGAGGCCTCCGGTGCGCCGGGGTAGAGCGGCGAGAGGGCCTGCCCCTGCATGGTGCCTTTGGCAGAGGGCCACACGTATGGCTCGTCGCTCGGGAAGACGTCGCGCAGCGGCGGTGCCGAATGTGCCGTGGCCACACCCCGCACCAAGCCGCCCGGGCGCACGGGGAACGCATAGGGCAGGCCGTGCCGCAGGAAGTCGAGCAGGGCGCCACGCGCCACTTTGCGTTTGGTGCCGTCCAACAGACCGGCCAGCGCCGAGCGGCTCAGGGAATTGCTCACCTCGGCAGGGCTCAGGCGCAACGCGGCCGCCACGTCCTTCGCCAGCCAATGCGGATCATCCAGCGCAACGAGCTTCAGCAGCACGGCGATGTCCTGTGGACGCATTCCGCTTGATGTCTTCATGATTCACGATTCATGAATTGCAAATGTAGGGCGTTGAACGTGGTTGGCGGGAATGAGGTTGTCATCCAGGGTCGCTGACATCAATACAGGGCTACGAATGCGTGGCCCCACCCGCGGTAAGCCTATGGCTCGCGGCCCCTATACGCCGCGATCCCAGAAAAGCGCATTCAGGCCATGCCGGCCTTTACGCCTATCGCCTCTTGGCTCTGGCACCGGCAGACAGGTGCGCCACCTGGATACCCTTGAACCTTGACACTTGGAACTTGGCACTTGACACGTGACACGTGACACTTGATCCTTGTCACTTGAAGCGTGTCCCGGCCAACAAGCCCCTAGGCCTGAAAGCTGGAAAGCCGGAGGCTGGTGGAATTTGGGATCAAGGCCTCTAGGTTCATAGGTCGCTGAAGGCGGAAGGGTAGGCATGATAGTCGGCGTCCGGTTATGAATTTTTCAACAAGCCATTGATCCATCCTTGCCGTTGACTATAATGCCATTCACGCATTGCCCAAAATCCTGTCAGCCATGAGACCCTCCGACAACTTCATCCCAAGCAACGAACGCGAAGCCCTGCAATGGCTCATACCGGCACTTGACCGCCCCGTGGCGGATATGCCGCACGAGGACTTTCTCAAGGCTTGGTTCTCCATCAGTTACCTCTATGGTGGGTTGCACCCCGATGAAGCGACCGACCATGGCGAGGAGATCAGTACCGAGGACCTGGGTCCAGATCGCTTCCGGTTGATCGAGCCGCGCCTGATCGCGCCTTTCTATGTCCAGAGCGGTTGGCCGGTGGTGCTGGCCCCCCTTGCGGAGGAGGCTTGGTTCCGCTTCGAGCAGGGCCACCTGGAAGAGGATGAATTCTACTGCTATGAGCTGGTCAAGATCGGCATCCTGGACCGTACGACGGGGGAGACGGGGCTGGAGTCCACACCGTTGAAAAGTTGAACACGATCCACGTATCCCGGAGCCTGTGTAGGATGAACTTTGACCAACCGAGAGAAGCATGAGCAAGTTGACCAAGAAGGCTGAGAAGAAGCCCGTGAAGAAGGAGGCCAAGGCCGTTGGTCCATCCAAGAAGGTCAAGCGGAGGTTCGTGGACAAGGGTGCGACCATGGCCCACGATCCGGAGGCTGAGTACCACCGCTCCGGTTCATTCAAGTTCATCGACCTGTTCTGCGGCATCGGCGGCTTCCACATCGGCTTCTCGCGCCAAGGCGGGGAGTGCGTGTTCGCCTCCGACTGGGATAAGTACTCCCAGAAAACCTATGCGGCGAACTTTCCCGGAACACCATTGAACGGGGACATCACCAAGGTCGCCCTTGAGGACATCCCGAAACACAATGTGCTGTGCGCCGGCTTCCCATGCCAGCCGTTCAGCATTGCAGGTGTATCGAAGAAGAACAGCCTTGGTAGGAAGCATGGCTTCGAGGATGAGCGGCAGGGTAACCTGTTCTTCAACATTGCGGCTATCTTGGAGCATCACCGGCCCGAGGCCTTCGTGCTGGAGAACGTGAAGAACCTGAAGAGCCACGACAAGGGTCGCACTTTCAAGACGATCCATGAAATCCTCACTAAGGATCTTGGGTACTATGTCAGCTACAAGATCATCGACGCGCAGAGCGTGGTCCCGCAGCATCGCGAACGGATTTTCATTGTGGGCTTCCGTGAACCACGCTTCTTCGAATGGCCTGAGTTCTCTAAGGAAGGTCCGAAGCTGGACAAGATTTTGGAGGACAAGGTGGAGGACAAGTACACGCTCACCGATCATCTCTGGACGTACCTGCAGAACTACGCCCGCAAGCACCAAGAAGCTGGCAACGGTTTTGGATTCGGCCTGACGAACCATCACGGCATCGCTCGAACCTTGAGCGCGCGCTATCACAAGGATGGCTCGGAGATCCTTATCGACCAAGGGCGTGGCAAGAATCCACGGCGGTTGACACCACGCGAATGTGCGCGCTTGATGGGCTATCCAGAGACGCATAAGATAGTGGTATCCGATACACAGGCTTACCGGCAGTTTGGCAATTCCGTCGTCGTGACCGTTGTTGAACGGGTTGCGAAGTCTGTCATCAAGGCTCTGAACGAGCCTATGCTTGTGCAACCACCTTTGGTTATGCAGTTTGATGACCCACTGCCGGCTTCATATTCTGGACCCTCTCCTAAGGCGAAACCGACAGTCTACAAGAAGGGCAAGCTAGCGCCTGCTCTTGTTGTTTAGAGCTAGTTCAAAAGCACTATTTTTTGCAACCGCAAAGGAAGTAGTAGTTTAAAAAGCACTTCACATGAGTGAGATGATCGAGCTCCCGCCGGATCCGGTGCGTATGGTGGAAGGACTACGCGATACGGGGTATGATTTCGACACCGCTGTTGCCGATGTGGTTGATAATTCCATTGCGGCTGATGCCACGTTCATTGAGATCCAACTGAACATGGATTTTAAGGGGAACATTACACTAAGCATTTATGACGACGGAATTGGCATGAACCGGGATGGCCTAATTAACGCGATGAGGTACGGATCAAAGCCTCGCCAATCAGCTGCAAGTCTTGGAAAATTCGGGCTAGGTCTGAAAACGGCTTCGACCGCATTTAGCCGCAAGCTGGTGGTCATTTCTCGCGATACGGCAAGTTCACCGCTTCTATCAGCAACTTGGGATCTTGATCACATACGTGAGAAGCAGTCTTGGCAATTGGTCGTAGACCCGCCTTCTCTGGATCAATCAGCGGACTTCGAAAGAGTAGTTGGGCCTAGGAGCGGCACATTGGTCGTATGGGAGAAGGCCGACCGTGTGCTTAGAACCTATAAAAACGCTGGCGGCGCCGTTTCGAAGAAGGCGCTTAAGGCTGTTGAAGAGGGCTTGCGTAAACACCTCAGTACGGTTTATCAGAGGTTTCTTGATGCAAAGGATTCACGCGCGCGCCATCTTCGAATGAGTCTGAATAACCAAGAGATCTTGCCATGGGATCCGTTTTGCATTGACGAGTCGCAGCTTGTCATTGAGGAATCCACTGATGTCGAGCTTCCTGGTGGGGACAGGGCTAGTTTCTTAATGAAAGCTTACGTCTTGCCTAGAAAAGAGGAGTTCGCCACCGAAGCCTCGGCTAAGCGCGCGGCAATAAGCAATCAGAATCAAGGCATCTACGTGTACCGGGAGAACCGGCTTATTCATGGGCCGGATTGGCTTGGAATGTTCAGCAAGGAGCCCCACCTGAGTTTACTGCGCGTTGAGTTCTCTTTCGACCATAAGCTCGACGAGGCGTTTCAGATTGACATCAAGAAGTCGCAGATTCTTTTGGACGAAGCGTTGGCTGAACGCGTTTCACAGTTCCTAACGGCACCAAGACGACATGCTGATGAAGTGTCGCGAAAGGGTACCAAAGCCAAAGCAGCGGCAGCGGGTAAATCCGCTCACGATAGCTCCAATCGAAACATTAGCATCAAACAGGATGGTGTCAACCAACCTGCGGTAAAAGCAGTGGTCGGCACGACAAACGAGGCGGAAATCCATAACAAGCTCGGCACCGTTCGTTTGAAGCTAAAGATTTCCACAGCTTCTAAACCGAGCGAAGTACACATCCAACCGGTCGACAGCATTGATGATGGATTGCTCTGGGAGCCGTGTCTGATTGACGGCCGCATTGGGGTTCGAATAAATACGGGACATTCCTACTACCATAAGGTCTACTTGCCCAACATCACAGAAGGTGTCACCATCCAAGGTATGGATGCTCTTATATGGGGGCTTTCGGTCGCTGAGCTCAATTGTACCAGCGAAGCGACCAAGAATACGTTCAGTGAGCTACGCTATGAGGTATCCCGAACTTTGCGCAAACTGGTAGAGGACATGCCCGATGCCAAAGTGACTGAATGAATAGCTCGATCATTCCCTTCGTCCAATACGTTGTCGCCGACCGCGTCGGATTGTCGGCGACTGCGCGAATAGAGCACAGTGGTGTCGGGGATACTTTGATTATCACGCCTACCGATCTACACCCGAATGAAGGCTTTGCCGTGCACCTAAGGTTTGGCTGGCGTTCTGTTGAGGCGAGCATTGTTCCCGGTCTTTTCTCCGGACAGCTAATTGCCCGGATGGGTGCGTCTAGCATTGAGGGACGACACATTTTTACCACCCTCGCGCGCGGACTGGTGTTGAGCAAGAAGAAAATCTTGTTGCGCGTGAATGGGGCTGAGTTCAATGCGCTTGAAGCTGAGGCCTGGCCATCAACCTGGTCCAAGTTTGAACTTAGTCTGCGATTGACGCCTGTCGTGATTGATCCCGCGGACCTAGCGCAACAAGAGAGAATGGTCATCGACCTAGGCATTCCCATTCTCAATATGATTGTCGCCATGGTTGGTGTAGAGGAGACTGGTCTCGTGACTCAAGGCGAGAATGAAGGTCAACCCTCAGAGACACGCTCTCGACGGTATGAGAGAAGTCGACTGAATCGCGAAGCATGCATTCAGTTGAAAGGCTCCCGCTGTCTTGCCTGCGGATTTGACTTTGCTGCAGCGTACGGCGCGCTTGGAGCAGGATACATTGAGGTTCATCATTTGAATCCTCTGGCTATATTAGGTGGCGACTATCACATCGATGTCGTGACAGAGTTGGTACCGCTCTGTGCCAATTGTCATGCTATGGTACATCGAGAAGAGCCCCCTGTTCCTCTCGAACGCCTCACGCAATTGATTGAAGACCGTCGGCGCGCAGCTCCTCTTTGAACCCGACAATGAATGTTGAGTTTGTCGATAGCCAGTTTTTTCAGGTTAGCGCTGGGGTGGACAAGTTCATTCCAACGGCTAGGGAGATCTATAGCGTTGTATTTGAAAACGCCCAGTCCCTTCGTGGACATCCTACTACTGCCTCTGCGTTCAGGAGTATGGGCCTTCAGTTTTCAAAGTACCTCGCCGATCCTGTAGCTGTCATTACCGCTAAGGTTGACTCTCAAGGACCTTCAATCAAATGCCAACTCCTTGCTAGGCATGGCACAAAGGAAGCCCCGGTATCCTTCGATGGAACCGGATTGCTCGATTATGCAATTGTTGATGGTTGCTGGATGCCGCTTCCTGCGGATGTCCTAGCGGACGCTGCGGTGTTGTTGACGGCTTTGGGACTAAAGTCCTTCGGTCCGCTAACTCTTGTCCAATACATGAAGGCTTCTAGATGGGCAGGAAGCTCCCTTCACATAGAAGACCGAACGGCGACTGTCCTTTCGGCAGCACGCATGGCCCCAGCGCTGATGGGAGAGCTTCCCAAGGGATTCAATGGACGCTTGTTCCCATATCAACTCGATGGCTTTCGTTGGTTGTCCTTTATGGTTCACAATGGCTTGGGTGCAATCATTGCAGACGAAATGGGGCTGGGAAAGACCGTTCAAGTGATATGCATCTTGCTCGATGCAAGCCAAGCAGACAAGAAACCCAACTTGGTAATAGCGCCGAACACCCTCCTCGAGAATTGGCGCCGTGAGTTGTTGCGGTTCGCTCCGAGTTTGAGGGTTGCGGTTCATAGTGGCCCTAGGCGTTCTGGACTTCCAAGGGAACTCTCCTCAAACAATGTCCTCCTCTGTTCATATGACACTGCTGTTGCGGATGCGGGCCTTTTCCGGAACATAGCATGGAATCTAATGGTGGTCGACGAAGCCCAAGGGATCAAGAATTATCAAACACGTCGTGCGACCCAATTGAAAACGTTCCCCCGAGTATGCTCAGTGGCGATGACCGGCACCCCAATAGAGAATCGGCTTCAAGACCTCTGGTCCATCACAGACTTTGTCTTACCAACTCTTCTTGGATCAGCATCGGATTTTGAGCAACGCTATCCGGATTCGATTGAGGCTGCTTCTTCCCTCGAGCCCATTGTCTCACCTCTACTACTACGGCGAACAGTCGCAGCGGTAGCAACCGACCTACCAGAACGAATTGACATTCCTCAACCATTGGAGCTGGATTCTGAATCCGCCGCTGCGTACGAAGCGATACGAGTCTCTGCGACTTCCAACTCAGGCACAGGAGTGGGCTTAGCGGCCTTGCAAAAGCTGCGCATGTTCTGCACTCATCCTTGGCTCACAGACACATTCAAGATGATTCCAAATGCGACTCAATGCTCAGTCAAGCTACAGCGTCTCATGGAGATCTTGGAAGAGGTAGTTGCGTCTGAGGGAAAGGCAATAATCTTTACATCCTATACTGAGAGCATAGACCTTCTTTGTCGGGAAATTGAAATGAGACTTGGAGTCTATACTGACTCAATTGACGGTCGCGTAGCTGTGGCAAATAGGCAAGGAAAGGTCGACAAGTTCTCGTCGGTCACCGGCGCAGCAGTATTGGTGCTCAATCCGAAGGCGGCAGGCGTTGGCCTGAATATTACAGCTGCAAACCATGTAATCCATTTCAACTTGGAATGGAATCCGGCGGTGGAAGATCAAGCATCAGCCAGAGCGCATCGACGAGGTCAAACAAGAATCGTGACGGTTCATCGTTTGTACTACGCAAATACAGTCGAGGAGGTCATCGATAATCGAATGCAGCGAAAGCGCGAACTTTCCGATGCGGCCATTGTGGGCACCACAGGACAAACCACGGACGTGGACGACATCATGCAAGCTCTTCGGATTTCACCTGTCGAAAACTGACGCATCCAAAACCATGTCTGACTTCACCATTGAAAAGTCCATCAGCCCGAACGACTGTGGAGCTAATGGTGCGCATCAAGCTGGAATGCTTGTTCCAAAGGAAGAAGGCATTCTTTCTTTCTTTCCGGCTTTAGACCCTGGAATCAAGAACCCACGGTGTTTGCTTCATATCCTTGATGAGAACGATTGTGAATGGACCTTCAACTTCATCTACTACAATAACCGGTTCTTCGGCGGGACCCGTAACGAGTATCGGCTTACTGGCATGACGGTGTTTTTCCGAGAGTGGGACATCAATGCTGGTGATACGCTGCTTTTCTCCAAGAAAGGTCCAAGAACAATCCGCATAAAGGTTAACCATCAGCGAGTGCAGAGCAATGTGCTCAAGTTGTCGGGAACTTGGAGAATTGTAAAAGCAAGATTCTGACTTCAATGCCCGACGTCTTCACCAAGGCGAAGCGCTCCGAAGTGATGTCCCGCATCCGGGGCAAAGGCAACAAAGACACAGAAGTCGCGCTTGCCAGGTTGTTTCGCTCACAGCGCATCATCGGCTGGCGCAGGCACTACCAGGTTGAAGGCAAACCCGACTTCGCCTTCCCCAAGCACAAACTGGCAGTATTCGTGGACGGCTGCTTCTGGCACGGTTGCCCGAAGCATGCCACCCAGCCCAAGGGCAATGCCGTCTTCTGGCGTGATAAGTTGGAAGCGAACAAGACCAGGGATCGAAAGGTCAATCGGCTGCTACGTGCAAAGGGCTGGCGCGTGCTAAGGATCTGGGAGCATGACATGAAGTCATCACGGCAAGCTTATACTGTGCGGCGGGTCGAACGCACTTTGCACTCGTTCTAGTCGGCTTTCGCCGCTTTCAGCCGCCAGGCCCTAGGCGGCCTACCCCTTCACGGCCGCACTACTTCCGCCGCAGGCCGGATCAGCGACACGACCTCCTCGCTGAGCGGATCGGTGCCGGGGGCGAAGGTGCCGGTGAGGCGCCCCTGCTCATCGATCAGGTACTTCTGGAAATTCCACTTGACGGTGTTGTCCGACACGCCGTTGCGCGCCTTGCTGGTGAGCCACTGGTACACCGGGTGCATGGCCTTGCCCTTCACGTCCACCTTGCCGAACATGGGGAAGGTGACGCCGTACTCCAGGGAGCAGAACGTGGCGATCTCCGCATTGCTGCCGGGCTCCTGCCACAGGAAGTTGTTGCTAGAGGGCATCTCAACATTGTTTTTGGAAGCGAGCGAGGAGGATTTCGTTGCCAGGCAAGGCGCGAAACCCGCGCATAGCCGTCGGCTATGTAAGGGTTGAGCAACGCAGCATGGCGGCGAAAGACCCTTGCGCAGCCCAAAGGATAATGTTGAGTTGCCCTCTACGGAAGCCGAGGATGATGAGGCCGGAGGCGGCGTAGCGCTGGTAGAGCTCTTCCAACTTGGCGTACTGAGGGGTGAACCCGCAGCGGCTGGCCGTGTTCACCACCAGCACCTTGTGGCCTTTGTACCGGTCCATGCTCACCGGCTGATCGGCGATGTCCGTAGCGCTGAGGGCGTAGAAGGACTGCGGGGGATCGACCAGGGGCAGCGCCGTTTGGGCGCTGCTGGTGCCGCCAAGGAGCGAGGAGAGGAGGGACATGAGGAGTGCGAGGCGCATATGGAAGGGAACGCGGGGGAGGGGGGGATGGTTCGGGCAAGAGTCAAGTGTCAAGGCACAAGTGTCAAGTGTCAAGACACAAGTGTCAAGTGTCAAGACACAAGGGTCAAGTGACAAGGGTCAAGGGGTGTGCGCATGGCCCCCAAGCGAAATGTGGGATCACAGGTGGGGAGCCCTGCTCCGGTTTGGAGCTTGGCGGTGTGCATGACCGGCTCATTCTTTCAGCTTGAATTTCGAGACCCACGTCACCTGCAGGTAGTACTGGTGCATCCAGCCATAGGGCATGCGCCAATCGATGTAGAGCAGGCCCGCTTCGATCGCGTTGTGCTCGCCGAGCTTCAGGCCGGCCTGCATCGTGGCCCAGGTCTCGTCGTAGCTAAGATCGCCGCTGGTGGTGAGGAAGCCTTCGAAGTAACCGGTCAGGTAGGTGCGCTTGTCGTTGGGCCAGGTGAGCCCACCCAACAGCCGAAGCCTTGAGCTGAACGTGGATGCATCGGCATCGTAGGTGCGGATCCAGCGCTCGTCGAAGCGCAGTCGGAGCTTGGCGTCGAATCGTCCTTGCGGTCCTTTGTAGGTGATCTGCTGGAAAAGGCGGTTCTCGATGCGCTCGTTGGGTTCGAAGGGGAATTGGCGCTCGTGCACATAGGAGGCCGTGGCATACCAGCGCTTGGCCAGCTTGTAGGTGCCGCCCAACTCGGCGTACGCATAGAAGTTGCCGTTGGGCACCGTGGCGTTCGCGCTTCCGTCGTCGCCCGTCTTGATCGCGTCGAACAGATAGATGTTGTAGCTCCACCTGGCGGAGAGGTCGGCGCTGTGGTCGATGGTGGGGAAGAGGCCATAGGTGG
>JBIIYP010000020.1:0-65183 GCA_044346705.1 Flavobacteriales bacterium | reverse complement strand
TCCTTCTTGCGCTGCGCACTTTTTCGCGCGGCCAGGTCGGCGTTATACGCACCATTGCGCTGGTCGCAGTTGCGCCTGATCTCGCGGCTCACCGCCGACTCCGACTTGCCGATGGCCTCGGCGATCGGTTTCTGATGGTGACCTGCCTTCTTCATGCGCTGTATGATGCACCTTTGCTCATCGGTGATATGGCTCATTCTTGCAATGGATTGGACCCCAGGACAAGGGTAGGCCGTATCCTCCATTCAGCGGGGAGAGAGGGGCGCAAGCCTCTCCTCCTCCTGAAAAAATGATCAGCCTGCTTGTCGGTCTATCCAATTGCGTTTATGAGTTGAATCCAAGCACTGAGATCCATGGATCGAGCATGAGAACTTCCATTCTGTTCGTGGCTGGTATCGCTAGCGTCATCGGCATGCATGTCAGCAGCGCAGCGGTGGCCCAAGATCCCACGCGAACCCTCATCACCAACGTCCGCATCTTCGATGGGAAGAGCACTGCGCTCAGTGCGCCGTGGACCAAGTGCTCAAGGCTGTTCGATAGTCCGGTAGTACAACATTAACCATTCTCCCATGACCCGATCCTCCCTTCTTCTCGCAGCGTTCGCCGCACTGCTGTTCACGGCGTGCAACACCCCTGCTCCGAGCGGACCTGCGGCCGCCCCGGCTGGCGATCCGAACGATGGCAGTGTGCTGCCCTTCCCTGCACCGCCCAACAAGAGCGTGGCAGCGAAGTCCCTTGCGGAAAGCACCCTCGCCCCTCGGGATAACGTTTCGCACCTTCCCAAGGACGCACCGAACATCCTGGTGGTCCTGATCGACGACATCGGCTACGGCGTGGCCGAGACCTTCGGGGGTGAAGTGCATACGCCCAACCTGAGCCGGCTCGCTGCGGAAGGGATCAGCTACAACCGTTTCCATACCACCGCGATCTGTTCGCCCACACGTGCCGCGTTGCTCACGGGGCGCAACCACACGCGTGTTGGCAATGGCACCATTGCCGAGCGCGCGGTGAATTGGGATGGATACAGCGGCGTAATGCCAAAGACCAGCGCCACCATGGCCGAAGTGCTGAAGAACTACGGATACTCCACGTCGGCCTTCGGCAAATGGCACAACACGCCCGCCGACCAGACCACGGCCATGGGTCCCTTCGACAAGTGGCCGACCGGCTATGGGTTCGAGTACTTCTGCGGCTTCATGGCCGGTGAGACCAGTCAGTACGAGCCGCGTTTGTACGAGAACACGAATCCGGTGGAACCTCCGCACGACGAGACCTACCACCTCACAGAGGACATGGCCGACAAAGCGCTGGCGTGGCTCAGTCGCCACGAGTCGTATGCGAAGGACAAGCCCTTCATGATGTACTGGGCGCCGGGTGCCGTGCATGGTCCGCACCACATCTTCAAAGAGTGGGCGGACAAGTACAAAGGGAAGTTCGATGGTGGCTGGGATGCTTATCGCGAACGCACCTTCAAGCGCCAGAAGGAAATGGGCTGGATCCCACAGGACGCGGTGCTCACCGAGCGCGACCCCACCATGAAAGCATGGGACAGTATTCCCGAGAGCGAGCGTCCGTTCCAGAACCGCCTGATGGAATTGTACGCGGGCTTCACCGAACACACCGATGCGCAGATGGGCAAGTTGCTGGATGGCATGGAACGCATGGGCTTGAAGGAGAACACCATCGTGGTGGTGGTTTGGGGTGACAACGGATCGAGTGCTGAAGGACAGAACGGATCCATCAGTGAATTGCTCGCGCAGAACCAGATACCGAACACGGTCGCGCAACAACTAGAAGCGCTGGAGAAGATCGGTGGGCTGGCCGCGCTGGGCACCGCGAAGACCGATAACATGTACCACAGCGGTTGGGCCTGGGCCGGTTGCACACCGTTCCGCAGCACCAAGTTGGTGGCCGCGCATTTCGGCGGCACGCGCAACCCGATGGTGATCTCGTGGCCCGGTCACATCACGCCGGACAAGACCCCGCGTCCGCAGTTCCACCACGTGAACGATCTGGCACCGACGGTCTACGAGATCCTCGGGATAACACCTCCGAAAGTCGTGAACGGCTTCGAGCAGGATACGATCGACGGGGTGAGCATGGTGTACTCCTTCAAGGACCCGAAGGCACCCGGCCAGAAGAAGGCCCAATTCTTCGACAACAACGGCAGCCGCGGCATATACAGCGACGAGTGGTACGCTTGCACCTTTGGCCCGCTCTATCCGTGGGTCAGCGCACAGAAAGGTCTGGACCAATGGAACAGTGAAACGGACGTGTGGCAACTCTACGACCTGCGCACGGACTTCACGCAAGCGCACGATCTGAGCAAGGAGAATCCGGATAAGTTGAAGGAGCTGATGGCGCTCTTCGATCGAGAGGCCGAAGCGAACAAGGACTATCCCATCGGCGCTGGCATCTGGTTGCGCCTGCACCCCGAGGATCGCATCAAGTCACCTTATCGCAGTTGGACCTTCGACCAGCACAGCGTGCGCATGCCGGAGTTCACCGCACCGGGCTTGGGGAACTCAAGCAACAAGGTGGTGCTGGATGTGGAAGTGGGCAAGGATGCCAGTGGTGTGCTCTATGCGCTCGGCGGCTCCGGCGGTGGTATCACCTGCTACATGGAGAAAGGCACGCTGGTCTACGAATACAACATGATGATCATCCACCAATGGAGCGCATCGTCGGCAGCGAAGTTGGCACCCGGAAAGCACCGCATCGAAGTGACCACTCAAGTGAAGGATAACAGGCCCGGCGGCCCGGCGACCGTGACCTTGGCCGTCGACGGCAAGGAGGTCGGAAGTGTGCAACTGATGGGCACCGTACCAGCAGCTTTCACCGCCAGCGAGACCTTCGATGTCGGCGTGGACCTCGGATCAGTGGTATCGCTCAAGTACATGGACCGTGCGCCGTTCAAATTCAACGGCATCATCCGTTCCGCCAAGGTGGACCTGCTATGATGAAAACCCCGAGGATGACGCGCACACACCTCATACTGTCCATCGTCGCATTCCTCTTCTCTGCGACCGCCGCGATGGCGCAAGACGATGGAGGCAAGGGCGAAGCTGCCGCCAACGCCACCAACCCCTTGGCCTTCGTCACCAAGTTGCAGTTCCAACCGAACTACACGTGGAAGGACGGCGGCGGCGATCAGCTCTCGCTCGTAAGCCGCATCATCCAACCCACCAAGACGATCGGCCTGCCCTTCATCAAGAGCAAGAACCCGGACAAGGTGTACACGATCTACCGGCTGGAGTTCCCATTGATCAGTCAGACCTATGCGCCGGAAAGTCCTGCGAACGCGACCGGCATGGGCGACATGATCCTGCTCGATGCGATCGCATTCAAACAAGCATGGGGTCTACTGGGAGTGGGCCCCGCACTGATGATGCCGACGGGGAGCCCGGATGTATTGACGAGCGGGAAATGGAGCGCGGGCTTGGCCGTTGTCGGCTTGTATACCAAGGTCAAGGGCTGGCAGCTCGGTGCGCTCGGCCAGCAGTTCTTCTCCGTCGCGGGCGATGCGGATAGGCCGGACCAGAACTTTTTATTGTTACAACCCATCATCAACAAGATCATGGGCGGCGGCTACTTCCTCCAGTTGAGCCCGATCATGAAATTCGATTGGGAGAACGAACAGAACAGTATTCCTCTATCACTCGGTCTTGGAAAGGCGTTCGCCAAGAACCTGTCGATGACGGTGGCTCCGCAGTATGTCGCGAGCGGGCCGGGCCAGGGAGACTTCACGCTTCAAGTGAACATCAACACCATGTTCGCACCAACCAAATGAGCAAGCGCATGCACCTCCTTCGTTCCATTGCGTTGATCACGTGCGTGATACTGCTTGGCGGATCGGCCCGCGCGCAGGGCGACGGCCCGCGCGCCTTTCTGCTTGCTCCCAAAAGTGTCTGGGGCATCAATGCCAAATGGCTCAACCTCGAACAGAACATCGCACCGGGCAATATCCTGGTGCCGGGCGCGGACATCAAGGTGGATGTGTTCCCCACCACCGTGTTCCACACCTTTTCCATTAAAGGGCACTTCGCGCAGGCCTATGTGATGGTGAATCCGGGCAGTGGGACCGCGAGCGCCAAAGGAGTTCCTGAAATACTACCGTTACCCACCACGACCCTGAACGCCTCGGGTTTCTCGGACGGGTTGGTCGCGTTCAAGATGGGCCTGAAGGGGGCTCCTGCGCTCAATGCCGTCGAATTCGCGAAAAGCCCGATGCGCTTTTCACTGTTCGCGGATGTTCGGGTATGGTATTCGGGTTCCTATGAAAGCAAGAAGCTCTTCAACTTGGGCACCAACCGCCTCACGTATCACCTGAGCGCACCCATGGCCATTCCGCTGAACAAGAACCGGGCGCGTGCGACCTGGCTGGAAGTGGTGCCCACGGTCCAATTCTTCGGGGCGAACACTGATCCAGCGCGCAGCTCCACCGCACAGGAAACGACGCAAGCACCTTTGTTCATCATCGAGAACCACCTGTCGCGCAACCTCACGCCCAAGCTCTGGGTGGTGGCCAACCTGCGGTTCCAGCAAGGTGGGCGTACATCGGCCGATGGCGTGGAGGACGACAACAACCAGAGCATCCTCGGCGGTGGTTTTGGCGGAGGTTACCAGGCGCTCCCCTTCCTCGGCTTGAGCGCGGATTATGGGAGTATTATTTCCGGCGACAATGGCGCCACTTCCAACATGATCCGGGTGGCCTTGACCTTCGTGTACATCAGCAAGAAGAAGCTCGGAACCCCAGTGGAATCGAAACCTTGAGAACGCAATACCACCCAACGTCCATGCGCTCCGTCCGCAAACCATTCCTCGCTGCGGCATTTGCCTTGTTCGCTGCCTGTTCGGCGCCGTCCACTTCTGACGAGCAGGTGACGAGCACCGACACAACGACCAACTCTGTTGGCCCGGACCGCACGATCCTGCCGCCCCCAACGTCGGCGTTCAAGGGCAAGATCGGTGAGACCTACCAGGAGTCCACCCCGGATTTCTCACCCGCTCTTCCCTTGGAAGCCCCTGCGGGAGCCCCCAACGTGTTGATTGTGATGCTCGATGATGTAGGCTTCGGGCAGCTCGGTTGCTATGGCGGACCCATCGCCACGCCGAACATCGACAAGCTCGCTGCGCGCGGGCTGCGCTTCAACAACTTCCATACGACGGCGCTCTGTTCGCCCAGTCGCGCTTCGTTGCTCACGGGCCGCAACCACCACGCGGTGAGCATGGCGGCGATCACCGAGGCGGCCACCGGTTTCCCCGGGAACTACGGCGCGATCCCCAAGAGCGCGGCCATGATCGCCGAAACGGTGAAGCAGAACGGCTACAACACCATGGCCTTGGGCAAGTGGCACCTGACGCCGTACACCGCCTATACCGCTGCGGGTCCGTTCGATCGCTGGCCGCTGGGCATGGGCTTCGAACGTTTCTACGGCTTTCTCGGTGGTGAGACCGACCAATGGGCACCGCTGCTGATCCAGGACAATACGATGATCGATACACCGACGCGACCGGGGTATCACCTCACCGAGGACCTGGTGGACCGCACCATCAACTACATCCGGGATCAACAACAGGCGAACACCGGTAGGCCGTTCTTCACCTACCTCGCGTTGGGAGCCTGTCATGCGCCACTTCACGCGCCCAAAGCGCACATCGACAAATACAAAGGCAAGTTCGACCAGGGCTGGGACAAGGTTCGGGAAGAGACCTTCGCACGACAGAAGGCGCTCGGCATCATGCCAGCCGATGCGCAGTTGCCAGCGGCCAATGCGGGCGTACAGCCGTGGGCGGAGCTGAGCCCTGAACAGCGCAAGGTCTATACGCGCTTGCAAGAGGTGTTCGCCGGTTACCTCGATCACGCGGACCAAGAACTCGGGCGGCTGTTCGTCGCGCTTGATGCGATGGGCATCAGCGACAATACGCTCATCATCCTCAGCTCGGACAACGGTGCTTCGCAGGAAGGCCTTCGTGATGGCACGCTCAACACCGATCGGTTCCGCAACTACTTCCCGGACACGGTGGAGGAGATGATGAAGAACATCGACGCCGCAGGCAGTTCCGCCACCGATCCGCACTATCCCATGGGGTGGTCCATGGCGGGCAATGCACCCTTCAAACGGTGGAAGCAGGACACACATGCGGGTGGCAACACCGACCCGCTCATCATCGCATGGCCCACTGGGATCAAGGAACATGGCGCGATCCGGAACCAGTACCACCACATCGTGGACATAGTGCCGACGATCCTTGAAGCCACACAACTACCGGCACCTACTTCCGTGAATGGCGTGGCGCAACAACCCATGCCCGGCGTGAGCATGTTGTACACCTTCACCGATGGGGCGGCGAAGACGCGCAAGAAGTCGCAGTACTACGAGATGCTCGGTAGTCGCGCCATCTGGGCCGATGGCTGGAAGGCTGTGGCGTGGCACAAGAAGGACACGCCGTACAGCGAGGACAAGTGGGAGCTGTACCACACGGATGTGGACCCGACGGAATTCAACGATGTAGCGGCCGCGAACCCGCAGAAGCTGAAGGAACTGCTGGACCTGTGGCAGAAGGAGGCCGAGGCGAACAATGTGCTTCCGCTGGACGATCGGCGCTACGAGCGGGTGGCCGACCCCACACGACCCGTGGCCGCCCAACCACGCGAGGAGTACACCTACTATCCCGGAACATCCATCGTGCATCCGCTCGCCGCGCCACAACTCCTGGGTGCCGAGCATACGATCACCGCATACGCCACGATCCCCGCGAAAGGCGCCGAAGGTGTGCTCGCATGCACCGGCGGCGAGTTCGGTGGATGGAGCCTGTTCCTGCAAGGCGGCAAACTGCACTACGTCCACAACTACTTGAAAGTGGAGGAGGTCGATGTGGTCTCCACGGGTGTGATCGCTCCGGGCGAACACACCCTCAGTGTTCATTTCACTCCGACAAAGAAGAACCTGAAGCCCGACTTCTTCCTGGGGGACGTCGTGTTGATGATCGATGGCAAGGAGGTGGCGACACGGAAGGATGTGAAGATGGCCGGACAATACAGTTCCGTCACCGGCTACGGCCTGCTCTTCGGGCGTAACACCGGCACACCGGTCAGCGAGCGGTACACGGCACCATTCACGTTCACAGGCGATCTGGCTAAAGTCACGATCAAGGTTGGCAAGAAACTCTAGTGAAAGTGTTCCACTGGTCAAGAACTGGATCTCCATCTCCATAAGCACTGAGCCCCATGACACGAATGATCAAACACTGCGCGGCCGTTCTCATCGCCGCATTGCTGCTGGCGCGTTGTCAGGCACCCAAAGAGCAGGGAGCTGAGCATACGGACAGTGCATCGACCGTGGCAAAGGACGGCTCAGTACTGCCCTTCCCGCCTGCACCATCAGGATCGGTCGCAGGTCTCACGATGGAGACATCGACCTACAAGAAACGCGTGGAGCCGAAGCACCTGGCAGAAGGTGCGCCGAACATCCTGATCATCCTGATGGACGACCTGGGCCCCGGAACGCCCTCGACCTACGGCGGCGAGATAAACACACCGACGTTGAGCCGCGTGGCGAACATGGGGGTCTCCTTCAACCGCTTCCACTCCACGGCCATGTGCTCGCCCACACGCGCGGCGTTGCTCACGGGCCGCAACCACACCTTCGTTGGGAACGGCCAGATCTCGGCGATCGCCAATGATTTCGATGGCTTCAGCGGCGTCATCCCCAAGACGTCGGCGACGGTGGCCGAAGTGTTGAAGAACTACGGTTACAATACCGGGGCCTGGGGCAAGTGGCATAATACGCCCGAGGAGCAGATCACCAGCAAAGGCCCATTCGAATACTGGCCCACCGGCTATGGCTTCGAGTACTTCTACGGCTTCCTTGCTGGCGAAGCTTCGCAGTACGAACCGACCTTGACGCGCAACACGAGCTATGCGGCCACGCCGCACACATCAGGCGGCAACAAACACTACCACGTCACCGAGGACATCGCCGATGATGCGATCAATTGGTTGCGCGAACAGAAGGCCTACGCGCCGGAGAAGCCCTTCTTCATGTACTGGGCGCCCGGCGCATCGCATGGTCCGCACCAGGTGATGAAGGAGTGGGCCGACAAGTACAAAGGCCGATTCGATGATGGTTGGGACGCCTACCGCGAACGCGTCTTCAAACAGGCCAAGGCGAAAGGCTGGATCCCGCAGAACGCACAGTTGACCCCGCGCCCACCGTCGATGGCTTCGTGGGAGTCGATCCCGGAGAACGAGAAGCCGTTCCAACGCCGCCTGATGGAAGTCTTCGCCGGCTTCACCGAACACGCCGACTACAACGCCGGCCGTGTGATCGACGAGATTGAGGCGCAAGGCGAACTTGACAACACGTTGATCTTCTACATCTGGGGTGATAATGGTTCCTCGTCCGAGGGCTTGAACGGCACCATCAGCGAGCAGCTCGCGCAGAACGGTATCCCCACGACGATCACACAGCACCTCACCGCGTTGGAGGAACTCGGCGGACTTGATGCGCTCGGCGGTCCGAAGACCGACAACATGTACCATGCTGGCTGGGCCTGGGCCGGCAGTACGCCCTACCAGGGCACCAAGCTCATGGGTTCCTACTTCGGTGGCATCCGCCAGCCCATGGCCGTATCGTGGCCGGAGCACATCAAGGCGGATCCCACCGCACGACCACAGTTCCACCACGTGATGGACATCGTGCCCACCATCTATGAATTGACGAAGATCACACCACCCCGCGTGGTCAATGGCTTCGAGCAGGATCCCATCGCAGGCGTCAGCATGGTCTACGCGTTCAGTGATGCCAAAGCAAAGGGCACGCGCACCACGCAGTTCTTCGACATCATGGCCAGCCGTGGCATCTACCACGACGGCTGGTTCGCGAGCGCTCGCGGACCGCGCGAGCCATGGGTGGGAGGCATGCCGAAGGGCATCAAGGAATGGTCGCCGCTCACGGACAAGTGGGAGCTCTACCACATCGATGAAGATTGGAGCCAGGCGAATGACCTCGCTGCAAAGGAGCCGGAGAAACTGGAAGAGATGAAAGCCCTCTTCATCGAGGAGTCGAAGAAGAACAAGAACATGCCCATCGGGGGTGGCATGTGGTCCACGGCGATGTTCCATCCGGAAGATGCACCCGCACCCACGGCCACTTCATGGTCGTTCGACGCGCCCATCACGCGCATGCCGGAATCGGCGGCACCGAAACTCGGAAAGAACAGCAATTTGGTCACCATGGAGGTGGAGGTGCCCGCGAAAGCGAACGGCGTGCTGTACGCGCTCTGCGGCTTCTCCGGCGGCATCACCTGCTACGTGAAGGACGGCTTCCTGAACTACGAGTTCAACCTGTTCGAGGTGCAACGCACGAAGATCCGGTCCAAGAACAAGTTGCCGGTGGGCAAGGTGAAGGTCGAAGTGGTATCGACGCTGGTTGATAAGATCGGTGGGCCCATGGACATCACGCTCAAGGTGAACGGTGCCGTGGTCGGCCAAAGCCGTGTACCGGCTGCCATGTCGCTCCATTTCGGATCGAACGCGACCTTCGACATCGGCACCGACCTGGATTCACCGGTGTCACTGGACTACTTTGAACAGGCGCCGTTCGCGTTCAATGGGAAGATCGGGAAGACGACGATCGCATATCTTAAGAAGTAATTACGATCACAAAGAACAACGACCACGAACATGAAGGACATGCTTCCCGGAAACACAGGCTCCCTGAAAACGGCATCCAACCTCGATCGGGTCGTCAAAATACTGTTCGCGATCGTGCTCGTTGCACCGATTAGCCTGGAAACCATCGCCTGTACACGTGCAGTCCATACAACTGCGGACGGCACGGTGATCACCGGCCGTTCCATGGATTGGGGCGAGGACATGCACTCGAACATGTGGGTGCTGCCGCGCGGCATGAAGCGGGACGGCATGGGCGGCGCGAACACCGTCACGTGGGTGTCGAAATACGGTAGCGTGATGACTTCGGGTTACGACATCGGCACGAGCGATGGCATGAACGAGAGAGGCCTGGTCGTCAACCTGCTCGCTCTTGTGGAGTCGGACTACGGTAAGCCGCCAGTTGGTAGCAAGGTTATCTGCATGAGCACTTGGGCGCAATACGTATTGGACAATTTCGCCACCGTGGCCGAGGCCGTCGCTGATCTGCGGAAGGAGGCCTTCCGTGTACAGACCGTGATCCTGCCAACCGGACGGCCTGCCAACATGCACCTGGCCATTTCGGATCCCAGCGGCGATTCGGCCATTCTCGAGTACATCAATGGCAAGCTCGTGATCCATCATGGAAAGGAATTCAAGGTGCTCACCAATTCACCCACCTACGACAAGCAGCTCGCCATCATGGAATACTGGCGTGAGGCCGGTGGTCTGATGGTGGCCATGCCCGGCACTCCGCGTGCGGCCGACCGTTTCGTACGCGCCTCCTTCTTGCTCGAAGCCGTGCCGGATGCCACAGCCACGAAGTTCATCAGCGGCACGCCCCAGCAGTTGTTCCAATACCAAGTGATGATGTCCGTGCTCTCCGTGATGCGCAGCGTGGGCACGCCGCTCGGTTTCGCGCTGGAGGATCAACCATGGGTATCCGCAACCATCTGGCGCACCGTGAGCAACAACACAAACCGGGTCTACCTCTTCGATTCCGCCATGGCCCCATCCACCTTCTGGGTGAAGCTCGATGAACTGGACCTGAAGCCAAGTGCACCCGTGAAGAAATTGGAACTGACCGGCGGCAAGACCTATAGCGGGAACGCCACGGACAAGTTCGTGGCAGCCGAGCTGTTCGCCTTCGCGGATCTTACGGACCTCTACGAAGCGCCAAAGAAGTGACCCTTTCGCAATACCAATCGCATGAGCATGAACGCATACCTGTCCTTTGTTGTGGCGACGTTCGCCCTTGTATCCTGCACGGCACCCGCAGGGCAGCAAGCACACACCGGCACCGCCGACGCCATCTACTTCGGTGGCGACATCGTCACAGTGAACGATGCGATGCCGAGCGCTGAAGCCATCGCGATCAAGGACGGCAAGATCATCGCCGTGGGCGCATTGGCCGATGTGGAAAAGCAACGCGGCGAGAGCACACGCATGATCGATCTCGCTGGCAAGACCTTGATGCCAAGCTTCATCGATCCGCACAGCCACTACATCAGTTCGCTTTCCGTGGCCAACCAAGTGAACGTGTTCGCCCCGCCCGCCGGTCCGGGCAAGGACATCCCGAGCATCGTCGCCGACCTGAAGAAGTTCCGCGATGAGCGGAAGATCCCTGCCGGAGAGGTCATCCAAGCCTATGGCTATGACGAGAACGCCATGCCCAACGGCATCGGGCTGTCACGCCGCGACCTGGACATCGACTTCCCGGATAACCCAGTGGTCGTCGGGCACGTCTCGATGCATGGGGCTGTGTTGAACTCGGCGGCGTTCAAGTTGTTCGGCTTCTCCGCAGCGACGAAGACCCCGGAAGGTGGTGTGATCCTGCGTGAGAAGGGCACCAACGAACCGGCCGGCCTGATCATGGAAATGGCTTTCCTGCCCGTGTTCGCCGCGCTGCCCAAGCCCACGGCGGAGCAAGAAGTGGAATGGACCCGCGCTGGCCAAATGCTCTATGCTGCAGCAGGCATTACAACGGCACACGAAGGCGCCTCGCACCTCGGAGACATCGAGCTTATGCAACGGGCGGCAGCGAAGGGCGTGCACTTGATCGATGTGATCGCCTATCCGTTCGTCACCGATTTCGAAGCGGTATTGGCCAACAATCCGGTGGAGACCTGGGGGAAGTACACCAACGGTGTTAAGCTCGGCGGCGGCAAGATCACGTTGGACGGATCCATCCAGGGAAAGACCGCCTACTTCACCAAGCCCTACCTCACAGGGGGACCGGGCGGTGAGAAGAATTGGTCCGGTGAACCGGGTTTCCCACTGGAAGAAGGACAGGCCTTCGTGAAGCGGCTCTACGATCTGGGCCTTCCGTTGAACATCCATGCCAACGGCGATGCCGCCATCGATCTCGCGCTGAAGTTCCACGAGGTTGCCGCAGCGGACGACCTCACCAAGGACAGGCATGTCACGGTGATCCATTCCCAAATGGTGCGGATGGACCAGCTGGAGAAATTCGTCACGTACAAGTTCCTTCCGTCCTTCTTCTCTGCGCATGCCTACTACTTCGCCGATACACATATCCTCAACAGGGGTAAGGAGCAGACCTTCTTCCTGAGCCCGATGCGCACGGCGATGGACATGGGCTTGCGCCCTACCAACCACACCGATTTCGTGGTGACCCCGCTCGATCAGCTATTCGTAATGTGGACCGCCGTGAACCGCATCTCGCGCGACGGTGTGGTGATCGGTGCGGACCAACGCATCACACCGTTGGAGGCGCTGAAGGCGATCACGATCAACGCGGCCTATCAGTACCAAGAGGAAGCCTCCAAAGGCTCGCTCGAACTGGGCAAACTCGCAGACCTGGTGATCCTGGACAGGAACCCCTTGAAGGTGGCCCCGATGGAGATCAAGGATATCAAGGTGCTGGAGACGATCAAGGAGGGGAAGACGATCTACACGCGCTGAACCAGCCACCATGACCATTCACCACAGCAGAGCGCGGTTGTATCGTTCGATGATAGGACGGTGCGGCGGGCGGCAGACCCCAGACCCGCTCACTTCGCCGGTGCGCCCTCCACAACGTTCACGAACGGGAAGCTGAGCAAGAGCTGGAAGGCGCTGTTGGCGGAGGAGATGCCTGCCGCATTGTCCTTGAACACCTCGGTAAGGCCCACGAGGTAACGCAGGCCCATGTCGATACCCCTGGACCCGCAGGGCTTCGTGAACACCACACTCAGGTCCACGGGCGGCCAACAGGAGGATCACACCAAGGCTGCGGACCGGATCCCAAGGGATGGCATGTGCGGGAACCTTCCTTGGGCTTACCTGAAGGTCCGCGTGATGCCTATTCCCAGCGTGTAACTGTCGTAGGCATTGGATCGGAGGTCGTAAGCGAAGCTGCCGCTGGTCTCCCAAGGCCCGCCGAGATGAATGGTGTATTCGGTACCCGCCCGCATCAGGAACAGGTCGCCCTCCTGGGCGAACTCCGCTCCGGCACCCAGGGTGAAGGCCCAATGATGGTGAGGCCTGAAGGAGGCCATGATCGCCGGAGCGATGGGGCGCGTGCGCTCCACTTCGGGCTCGCCCTCCGCTTCATTGTGGTTCTCCGTCACCACGAAGGTCTCGGTGATCAGGTCGGTATGCAGGCCGATGGCCCAGCGCTCCGACAACCAGTAGTTGTAGTTCAGTCCCCAGCTGGGAAGCATCAGCCAGCCTCGCTCACCGTTCACGTTGAGGCCCTGGGAGACACCGGTGTGTGCGATCAGCAGGCTCACTTCGTGCCGTGCATGTTCCGGAACGACAGGTTCCTCCTTCTCTTGCGCGGAACCGCTGAAGTGGACCAGCAGAACCGCCACGAGCAGGGCGGTCTTGGGTGCGTGCGGGGTCATGGTGTTCTCGGGTAGGTAAGTGGGGTACCGACGCGTTACGGCTGAATGGATCAAGAAAGTACAATGCCGATGGAGTGCGAAACGCCCGCCACCTTGCGGCAGCGGGCGCTACTTTCACCAATTCGTGCGGTGCTACTTCTTCGCCGTGGCCGGGAAGGTTTCCACCGTCACGCTGCCGATGCGTCCGGTGAACACCTCGCGCTTCACGTAGGCCAGGGTCACAGGCGTGTTCTCATCGGTGCCCAGATCCGCACTTTCGTCGATGCCGAAGGTGTTGGCGTTGGTCTTCGCGATCTTGCCCTCGCCGATCTTCTGCCCATCCATGAGCAGCGTGGCCGTGCCACCCCCACCACGACCACCCTCGTAGGCGAAATCAAGGACCAGGTTGTGTTTGCCGGGCGCCACCTTGGCGGTGCTCTTCACGGTGTAGAACTCCAGGCCCACCCAGTTGTAGGTGTAGTAGAGGTCACCGTCGAGCATGTAGAAGCTCCAGCCACCGAAGTCGCCGCCCTGCGCCAGGATCACCCCGCTCGCCTTGGCGGGCACTTCCACCTCGGCCGTAAGCTTCAGCGAGGTGTTCTTCACGTTGATGAAGGCGTTCTCGGGCATGCCCTTCGCTCCGGGATAGAGCACGAGCTTGGTGCGTCCGTTCATCAGGTCGGGTCGTCCTGCGATGATCGGGTCGAAGCGCTCGATGGAACGATCGTCGATGGGCAGCACATGGTACTTCACGGCCTCCTCCATGAACTTTTTCTTCAGCTCCTCGAGCTTGGCCGGCTCCTTGGCAGCGAGGTCGTTGGCCTGGCTGAAGTCCTCGTTCACGTTGTACAGCTCCCACACATCATCGGTGAGCGGGCGGCGCGGTGCGGCCTCCCAGGGGGCCTTGTGGATCGTGCCGGCGTACCAGCCATCGTGGTAGATGGCACGGTTGCCGATCATCTCGAAGTACTGGGTCTTGCGCGTGTCGGCGGCCTTGGCATCGTTGAAGGAGTAGTTCATGGCCACGCCTTCGATGGGCTGCTGCTCCACACCGTTCACCATGCGGGGCGCGGGCACGCCAGCGGCGGTGTATACGGTGGGTGCCACGTCGATCACGTGGTGGAACTGGCTGCGCACCTCGCCCTTGGCGGTGATGCCAGCGGGCCAGTGCATCACCATGCCATTGCGCGTACCGCCGAAGTTGCTGGCCACCTGCTTGGTCCAGGTGAATGGGGTGTTACCGGCCACGGCCCAGCCTGCGGCGAAGTGGTTGTAGGTGTGCTCGGTGCCCAGCTCGTCGATCTTGTTCAGCTGCATGTCCAACGTTTCCTGCACGCCGTTGAAGTAGGTGTTCTCATTGAACATGCCGATCATGCCGCCTTCGGCGCTGGAGCCGTTGTCGCCCACGATGTAGAAGATCAGGGTGTTGTCCAGTTCGCCGCGGGCGTCCAACGCATCGATCAGGCGGCCGACCTGGTCATCGGTGTGCTCCGCGAAGCCGGCGAACACTTCCATCTGGCGCTCGAACAGACGCTTCTCATCGGCGGTGAGCTTGTCCCAATCCTTGATGGCTTCGGGCTTCGGGGCCAGCACGGTGTTGGCGGGCACCACGCCCAGCTGCTTCTGGCGGGCCAGGGTCTCCTCGCGCAACTTGTCCCAGCCCTGCGCGAACTTGCCTTTATACTTCGTCACGTATTCCTTGGGCGCGTGGTGTGGCGCATGCGTGGCGCCCGTGGCGAAGTACATCATGAAGGGCTTGTCCGGGGTGAGGCTCTGCGTGGTGTTCATCCACGCCAGGGCCTGGTCGGTCATGTCGTTGGTGAAGTGATAGCCCGGGTCTTCTACCTTGGGATATACCCGCGTGGTACCATCGTACACCATGGGGTGCCACTGGTTGGTCTCGCCACCGATGAAGCCGTAGAACTTGTCGAAGCCGCTGTGCGTGGGCCAGCGGTCGTAGGGGCCGGAAACGGAACCCTCCCAGGGCGGGGTCTCGTGGTACTTGCCGAAGGCGGCGGTGCTGTAGCCGTTGAGGCGCAGCACTTCGGCCATGGGGGTGATGGACTGCGGGCGGATGCCGGTGTTGCCGGGGAAGGCGGTGGCCACCTCCATGATCGCGCCGGCGTTGTTGCTGTGGTGGTTGTAGCCGGTGAGCAGCGCGGTGCGCGTAGGGGAGCACAGGGCCGTGGTGTGGAAGCGGTTGTACTTGAGGCCGTTCGCCGCGAGCTTTTCCAGGGTGGGCATGTGGATGGGACCACCGAAGGCACTGCTGTGGCCGAAGCCGATGTCGTCGATGAGCACCACCAGCACGTTGGGCGCACCCTTGGGCGCAGTGACCTGGAAGCGTTCCGGGGCCTTCGCGTTGCGCGCATCGAGCTCTGTGAAGCTGGGCGTTGCGGGTTCGTGGATCGGCAGTACGGTGCGGTCGAAGCCGTCGGCGGTGTTGGCCGCAGCGGCGGGAGCCGATCCGCTTTCGGTCGGTGCCGGTGCCTGGCAGGCGACCAGCAGGGTGGCCAGCGTGATGCCGCAGATCAGGAGGGAACGGTGGGCGGGGATGTTCATGGATGCTTGGGTTCGGCGGTCGTTTCGAAAGCTAACAACTATTGGTTCTGTGCGGCTTGCTCCACGTTCACGAACGGGAAGCTGAGGAAGAACTGGAACGTGCTGTTGGTGGAGGAAATGCCGGCGGCGTTGTCCTTGAACACTTCGGTGAGGCCCAGGCAGTAGCGCAGGCGCAGGTCGATGCCTTTGAAGCCGCGGGGCTTGCTGAACACCACGCCGAGGTCCACAGGCAGGGCGAGCTCGATGCGCTCCACATCGTCTTTGATGTCCTCGGTCACGGTGAATTCATCGCCTCCCACCAGGTCGCCGGTGGTGGCGAGCTTGGCGCTGGTGAGGTAACTGAACTGCGGCCCGGCGCGGACATAGAAACGGTCGCTGAGGCGGCGGTGGAACTGCAGGGGGATGTCGATGTAGTTCAACTCCAGCTGTGTGGCGTAAGAGCCCACGGTCCCGGAGGTGTCCGCGAAGGCCTTCTCGAAGCCCTGGCCACCACGGGGCGAAAGGGGCTTGAACTCCGGGGTGAAGGCCCACTTGTCATTCAGTTTCACATAGGTGCCCAAGCCGAAGTAGAAGCCAGTGGCGCTGGTGGTGCCGCTCACCCCCGGCATGCTGCTGAGGTTCGCCCCGGCATCCAGCGTGAAGTGGAAGTTCTCCGTGGCGGCCTTATCGCCGAAGATCAGCACGAGCAGGGCGGCCTGGCCTTGGGCGGTCTGTACGAACAGGGTGGCGCAGAGCGCGAAGAGGAGCGAGGGGATGCGGTTGTTCATGGGGTGATCGGGATGGCCAGTATAGGTCTGATGGATAAGCTCCACGCGGAGACCAACGTGATACGGTCGCTCATTTGACCGCCTCCTTTTTGCGCTTCAGGGCCTCCAGATCGCTCACGGCCTTCTCCTTTTTCGTGGTCAGCTTCTGCTGGTCCTTCTGCGCATCGGGGATGTCGCCTTGTTTCTTGTTGGCGTCCTTCTGCGCATCGGCCTCCTTCTTGAGCTGTTTGCTCATGTCCTTCTGCACCTTCACCAGGTCCTGTTGCACCTTCGTGAGCCGGGTCAAGTCCTTGGGGTCCTGTGTGCGGGTGTATTTCTCCTGCAGCTTGATCTGTTCGGATTGCAGGTCGGCCTGCTTGCTCGCGAGCTTGGCCTTCTCCTTCTTGGCCTTCTCCAGGTCGGCGGCGGCATCGGAGCTCTTGTCGTTGGCCTTGGCCTCGTCCTTCTGTGCACCTGCCAGGTCCTTGGCCAGGCCATCCACCAGCTTCTGCTGCGCGTCGACCTGCTTCTGCACCACGCCCTTGTTCATGCGCACGGCCAGGTCGTAAGCGGCCTTTTCGCCTTTCTCCCAATCGCTGACGGGCATGGAATCGTTGGCGGCCAGGGCCACTTTCACCAGCGCCGTGCCATCCTGCTTGTTGCGCACCACGGTGGCCATTACGGTGGCCGGTCCGCTCAGCCCATCCACCGCCACGCCGCTGCGTTTGTAAGGATTCGATCCGGTGACCTTGCTTCCATTCGATTCAAAGGCGGCCACCCATTCATCCGCGGCGATGCCGGCATCGCTCTCGAACACGTTGAAGGTGTAGGCCGGAAGCTTGTACTTGCCGTTCACCAAGCTGTCGCGTTCCACCTTGATCTGGTTGGTCCAGTTCAGCAGGTAGCCACTTTCGGTCTTGTCCTGGGCGTGTGCGAATGTGGTGAGGGCAAGGGTAAAAGGGAGCAGGAGGTGCGGACGCATGGCGTAGGTTGTGATGGCTCGATGATGTCAGCGGATATGGTCTCGGCAGGCGCCCAGTAAGTGATCCGCATTGTGCCATGATGGCACGAACGTTCCCCTTGGTCGGGCCCGGGCTTGTAGGCGTCCCGTCACGGTCTTCGCATTCGCTGCAGGTTCCAAGGGATGCGAAAGAACGCACGATCCACGGGACCAAGTGTAGCGATGTCGTGACACCCCGCGCCTCCGCCGGGCCGACCTTAGCCTGCGCCGAACGCCCCCCCGATGAAGTTGAAGACCACGCTCCTGCTGGCCGCCCACTGCTGGGCCATGGCCTGCGCCGCCCAGGATAACCAGTACTGGACCCAGCAGAACGGTGCGCGCGCCACGTTGATGGGCGGGGCCGGGAGCGCCAGTACCGATGACCAGGCGGTGCTCTTCTACAACCCTGCGGCGGCACGTCGTGTGAAAGGCACAGGCATCACCGCCAGCGCCAGCTTCATGTACATGCAATGGTTGCGTGTGAAGGACCTCAACGGCCTGGGGCTGGACGCGCGGGAGAGCGCCAGCAACAACGCACCGAAACTGCTGGTGGGGTCCTTCGATCCAAAAGGCAGCGCCCGCCTGCGGATCAGCTTCGGCTTCGTGAACAACCTCTACGGCCGCTTCGAGGTGAAGCAGAGCGCCGCGGTTCGGGTGGAGGGCGACCCCGATCAGCCGGGCACGGAGCTGGCTACCGGCTTCGTCAACATCAACACCACCTCGCGTGAGGACCTGATCGGAGGAGGTGCCAGCTATGCGTTGGGCGAGCATGGCTCCATCGGCCTCAACCTTTTCGCCAGCCTCTTCAGCCAGGACTACCAGAACATCCGTGACCTGGGCCTGTTCGGCGATCCGACCCTGAACGACACAGTGGTCCCGCTGGCGTCAAGCATCTTGAATGAACAGGTGGACATCTTCAACATCGGCATGCTGGCGAAGCTGGGCTACTTCCATGTGAACGACCGCACGAAGTGGGGGGTCACCCTCTCGCTGCCGCGCGTGAACGTCATCGTGAACGATGGATCGTACTACAACGGCAGCACCAAGGTGCGGGTGGATGGCAGCACCGAAAAGACCGTGCTTTACGGAAAGGACCTGCCCACAAGCTTCCGCACACCGTGGATGGCGGACCTGGGGTTGGAGACCAGAACAGGCACCACGGTGTGGGCCTTGCGTGTTGGCCTCGCCGGGGCGGTGAAGGCCTACGACCGGGTGGTCCTGCGGGCTTCGGACGACTTTGCGCAAGGCGCGTTGGCCCCTGCGGACCTGTCCTTCCGGCGCGTGCGCAGTGCGAGCGTTCCGCTGGTGAACGTCGGCATCGGCGGGCAGTTCCGGCTTTCGGAAAGCGCCGACCTGCTGGCGGGGCTGCGCACCGACATGAACCACCTGGACCTTGCGCAGATCGACCCCGCCACGGACATCATCGGTACCTTCAGTTACTGGGACCTGTACCACATGAGCTGCGGGGTGGACTGGCACAGCAAGCGGGCGAAGTTCACGGCGGGCCTGGTCTACTCCATGGGTCGGAGCACCAGCGAGCCGCGCGACTTCGCGGCGGTCGGCAACTTCATTCCGGCCGTGGACGATGTGCGGTTCAAGACCAACTTCACCCAGCTCGGCCTCACCTTCGGCATCAGCTATTTCGTGCTTGGCAAGGAACCCGAGGGGTCGGCCAACTGACCCTCCCCCTTCATGAAGAAGTTGTGGTTGAACCTAAGGGCCGATATCGGCTCGGGCCTGTTGTTGCTGCTACCGCTCACCGTGGCGCTGTTCATCCTGCACCGCCTATGGTCGGGTATCCATGCGCCGGTGCGTGCCTTGGCGGAGAAGTTGGGGGTCGATGGAGTGCTGAAGGTGACCGGCCTGCTGCTGGTGACCCTCGTGGTGCTGCTGATCATCGTGTTGCTGGTGGGCCGGGTCGTGCGGGGGCGTGGGGAGGGCCGAGTGCGTCGCTGGGCGGAGAAGCGCCTGTTGAAGCACATTCCCGGATACATGTACGCACGCGTCATCCTGGAGGCGAAGCTCGGGCTTTCGGAACCACCCCTGGTAAGGCCTGCGCTGTTGCGCACCGGTGATGGGTGGCAGCCTGTGTTCCACGTTGAACCGTTGGATGGAGGACGCTGCGTGGTGTACGTGCCAGGCGTTCCCTTGGGTGCGAGCGGCGGTGTGCTGATCGTGGAGACCAAACACGTGGAGGTCTTGGAAGGCTCTGTAGCGCGGCTGGACCTGGCCCTGCGGAGCTATGGCAAGGGCCTGGGCGAACTGCTCAAGGATCGCACGACGAGCCTGACGTGAGGCAACGAGGAACGGCCCGGTACCTCTTCGTTCCGGGTCGTTCAATGCGGTCAAGGAAGAAAGGGGTCTATCCCTCGCCCTCCACCACGTCCACCACCTCGTACATATCCTTGCCGTTCTTCTCGATCGGCTGGTAGTAGGTCTCGCCCACTTTCACATAGGTCACATCGCCGATCTTCACTTCCTCGCCACCTTCCGGCAGGCTCTCCACCACGCAACCGGCCGTAGGAGCCACAACGGTGTACCCCTTTTCATCCTTCTCGTAGTAGGTGCCGCCGTAGTAGTAGTTGTTGGTGGTCTCGTTCACCACCACGGTCTGGGAGTTGGTCGGGATGGTCTGCACCGTGGCCCCCACCGGCGCGGCCACCACGGTATAGCCCCCATTGCTCGGTGCATAGTACACGCCGTTGTCGTAGTGGTAGGTCGCGTTGTTCACGCTGATGGCCACGGCGGTAACGGCCATGGTGGCCACGAAGAAGCCCCAGGGATGCCAGACGGGACCCCAATAAAATGGTGTGTAAGGGTGGTAGTGGTAGGGTTGGTGGCAGTAGTAGCTGTGCCCGCCGTAACGGTACGGTGGCCTGTTATAGCTGTTGATGTTGTTGTGCCGCACCTGGGTGTTGCGGATGTTGTTGTTGTGGTGGCTGTTGTCCACGTTGATGTTCACGTTCGTGTTGCCGCTGCCGATGTTCACGTCGCCGCGGTTGTTGGAGTTGTTCCCTCCGCCACCGGGTTTGCGATCCGCCATCGTGCCGTTGCCCTTGCCGTCGTTGCCGCCTGGCTTGCGATCCCCGATGTTGGTATTGCTTCCATTGGAGCCACCGCCCGGGCGGTTGTTGCCCGTGCTGTTCACACTGCTTGGTCTGGTGCCACTGTTCCCGGCCCGTTCCGGCGCCCGCTGGCTTCCACCGTTGATCGTGGGTCGTGCGGTGTTCTGGGCGGCGGGTGCGGCTTGGGGTTTGGCAGCGGGTTTCGCAGCCGTTGCGGGGCGTTGGGTGCTGCCTGAGGGCCGCGCGGAACCACCACCACCGCCACTGGGGCGTGCAGGAGCAGCGCTGCCACGGCCGCCGCCACCGTGTGCGGTGCGTTGTGCGCATAGCTCTTCAGGCGCTGCCACCAAGGCGAGCAGGGCCAGGGCGAGCCCCACCAGGTCTGTTTTCATGGATCGTTTCATGTCCTTAAGGTGCTGTGCTATGGATCACTTCGACTTCCGGGGCATCACCGTCACACGGGCGGCACCGGGGGGTGGCATGAATTCATACAGTTGGTCCGGAATGTCCGGGTTCAGTACCCAGTTCGTAAAAGCGCCTTCGTACTGGGGCTCGCCGGTGGTGTGGTCGGTAATGATGAAGTGCACCGGAAGAAAGGCGGCGTCGTTCGCGATCCAGAGCTGCACGGTCTGAGCCTTGCCGGTGGCCACGATGCGGAAGCACTCCTTTCCGTCGCGCTGCACGGTGCCCAAGTAGTCGATCCTGGTGCTCTGTGCGATCAGGTCGTCGGTGAAGGTGGGATAGAAGAAGTCCGCCGCAGGGAAGTCGACCCCGTAGTCGTGGTGTACCTCGTCGATCATGGCGATGATGTTCGCCGGGGCCTCCATGAAGCCGAAGTTGTTCTCCGTGAAATTGTAGTAGGCCACTTGCCAGCCGTTGTACCAGTATCCCTTGTGTGCGCGCTCGCCGATGGAGTTCACGTGCATGCGGTCCGGTCCGGTCATGAAGACCTGATGGTCGGTGAAGCGGGTGATCATGCCGTGGTCGGGATCCTGCAGATCCTGGCTCACGTGCAGGTCGAAGCTGCAGCTGTGCAGGCTGCCGATCATGTCCGCCATGCGGTCCATGATCAGGATGGCGGCGGTGTCCATCACAGGATCCGCGGTGTTGTTGGGTCGGGCGTGCAGGCCGGGTGCAAGGCCCATGAACGCTCCGAGGATCAAGGTTCGCATGGTCGTGTGTATCGGTCGTGTTGGTCTATCGAAGTTGGTCATTTCAGACCAAAGATGGTCACGTCCGCACGCCCGTTCAACAGGCCCTTGGTATCGTACCAGAAGTCAATGCGCCGGATGCTGCGTCTCCCCCCCTCCAGGTCGATCACCCGGGTCTCGCCACCACGGGGGATGTTCTGCCTTACCTCGATGTTGTCCGGTTTCCCATTGTCGTAGGTCACCACCATCTTCATCAGGGTCAAGGGGGCGTCGGTCACCTTCAGCTTCAGTGCACGGAAACCGTCGCCGGGGCCTTGCACCACGATGCCGTCGTGATCGGCGGTGTGATCGGCGTGCGTGGTGCCGATGATCACCCAGGACCCCACCGGTGCGGGCCGTGGATGGGCGAGCTGCTGGGCACCGCTGTTCAGCGCGAACAGCAACATCCAAGTGCAATGGAGCGCGCGCACGCCGAGCAGGGTTCTCATCACGCCGCCAAGGTATTCGCAGGCCTGCGGGCCGACGTAGTGAAGTCGTGACACATGCAATGACCTGGTGGAAGGCGTGCGTTCCGGGCTGCGGATGGGACCGCACGGGTCGACCATGGGCACAGGCTGCATGGCTGGCGGCCTGGCTGCCGGATGGCGAAGTGGCGGAGCGATCGGCCATGTCGTGGATCCGTTACGGTGGACGATACGGGGCTGCTTAGGATCGCGGGACGGAAGGTTCGGCGCATTGCGGGCGGCCTTCCGGTGGCCTTTTTCACAACCATCAAAACACACGAACGAACATGGACATCACAGCGCTCCTTATCCAATTGGTCAGTGGTGCGGCGGGCGGGAATGCCGCCGGCGCATTGATGAAGAACCTGAGCTTGGGCACGGTGGGAAATTCCCTGGTGGGCATCCTGGGCGGTGGCCTCGGGGGCACCATCCTGAGCTCCGTGCTGGGCACCGATGCTTCGGCCGCGGGTGGCATGGACATGGGCTCCATCCTGTCCAGTGTCGGCGGCGGTGCCGTAGGCGGGGGCATCCTCCTGGCCGTGATCGGCCTGGTGAAGAACATGATGGGCACCAAGTGATGCGATGAGCGCAACGGCGCAACGGAAGAAGGGGCCGAAAGCCCCTTTTTTCGTTGACCATGGCCAGGCCACGAAGCCCCGGAGCTCACCTCGGCACCGGCACACAGCGCGCCAGCGGGGCCTTGTGCGCGCGATGCAGCCACAGGGTGCCGCCGGGCAACGCGCAGCGGTCCTGCGGTGAAGGTGGATCGCCGCGGTACGGATGCTGGCGGTCGGGCGAACGGGGAAACCTGAGGCGGCGTTCTTGTGCGGGTCCGCTCCGGACTAAAGTTCGAACTGCGCCCTGAACTGCCAGAAGTCGGTCTGGCCTGACAGTCCTTTGCGGTCCAGGAGGGCCTTCCCGTAGTTCACTTCGAAGCGGAAGTGGGCGTTGGGATACCAGCTGAAGGCACCGGTGGCACGGCCCAGTTCGCCACCCGAAAGGGACTTGTCCGTGAGGTCGGAACGGGTGTAGCGCGCACCCACTTCGAAAGCGCCAAGTCCGCTGCCATCGCGAATGCGAAAGTTCTTCTTCGGGATCAACTTGCCCATGTTACCGGCCTGCTTGTTGTAGCGCCGGTTCTCGCCGGTGATGAACCAACTGCCGCCGAGCTGCCAGTAGGAGAAGGTCGGGTCGCCGGTGGCGCTGCTGGCCACGGTGCAGTGCATGTATTCGCCCAACACGCTCACCGGACCGCGCACGCCGATCCACTCCAGCAACAGGGTGTTCGCGGCGGCGGCGGCGAAGGACCCGGTGCTCACGAAGAAAGGCGCGGTGTTGGCCTCTGGCTTGCCCTTGTATTGCAGTGCACCTTCGGTGGCATCGGTGTAACGATAGGCCAGGCCCACGTGCATCAGGTCGCGGTCGCTGGTGTAATGGGGCAGCCCGGTGACACGTGCGGTGACCTGCGAACCATTGGCCGCAAAGCGCTTCCCGGTCTCCAGCCAGTTGTTGAAGAGACCCAGCGTCCAGGTGAGGCGGTGGTCCAGGATGCTGTTCGAATAGCGCAGGCCGATGTTACGCTGCCGCACGAAGACGGGCGCCCCACTGCCCCGCTCGGTGAACATGGACTGCGTGCCGGGCAGGATGTACTCATGGCCCACCCCTTCCTTCTGCTTGCCGACGGTGATCCACCCGCCCTTATTCCCGAAGGGGATCTCCAGGTTCGCATCGATCAACGACAGCGTTTTGGTTCCCGGCACGGCATCAAGGCCATTGTAGTTGGCGCTGAACATGTACCGCCACGGCCGCTCGGCTATCAGCAGGTTGCCGGAGAAGATGAGGCGTTCACCGCGGAACTCGGTGGCCGGGCCGATCGCACCGACCTGGGCGATGCTGGCCTCGTCCTGTTCCGCCACCGTATGGTCCAGGATCAAGGCGGCACCGATGTTGAGCGTGAACCACTTCGTCCGGAATTGATTCCAGTTCATCGCCATGGTGGGGGGAGCCTCCATGGGGGCCTCTTCGCGCCCGGTGGTGAGGGTGTCGTTGAGCGAGCCGCTGCCGGTCTGGGCGTTCGCGGCAAGCGCGCAACCGAGCAGCACGGGCAGTGCCAGCAGGAGCCGGTGAACCACGAGGTGGCGTGTGAACGGCAGCACGGTGCTTACGCGATCACCGCGTCGGCGCAGTGGTAGTGGCCCCCTTGTCGAAGGTGAAGCACAGCCCGCCGGTGAACGCGAACTGATAGATCGAGCTGTAGGTGCTTACCCCCACGCCGGCCCCGCCGGTGCCGAAGTAGAAACCACCGCCGGCGCCCTGCACCGGGCTCAGGAGCTGGGCACCGAGCTTGATGCCCACTTTCTCGGACGCGTTCAGCAACAGACCGAGCTTGCCGCCCCATGCGAATTTCGTGGCGGTGGCATCACCGGTGAGGAAGCCTGCTCCGATGTTGAACCCGCCGTAGCCATGCACCAACGGGCTGAAGGGGGCGTAGTGAAGGCCGCCCAGCATGATGTAGTTCGCCGTGACATTGAGCGGCCCGTACTCCCGGAAGGTCGTGCCGATGTACCCATCCGTTGGTTGTGCCTGGTACAACAGTTCCACGGCCACGTTGCGCCGTACCTCGAACTCGAGGCTGCCCCCGAAATGAGCCGACGCGGCGACGCGGCCCTCGCTGTAGGAATATCCAGCATACGTTCCACCGATGGGGAAGCGGTCCTGGAAGGTGTAGCCGCTGAAGGCGTTGAGGCGGAGTTTCTGCGCCTGGGCCACCATGGTGACAGAGGCCAGCAGGGCGAGGGCAAGGGGAGTTCTCAGGTTCATGGTAACGCGATGATCAGGTTTTGCGGGGCGAACGTAAAGGCGGTGTTGCGCACGGGTGTAGCGAAATAGTGACACCTGGAGCCTTTTCAGGAGCTCTTCAAATGCGCTCTCCGGCCTCCCCGTCAAGCCTGGACGGTAACGCGTTTCCGCCGATCCTTCGCCTGCAACTGTTCCCGTGGACACCCCCGGATCGGAGACCGGGGCAGGCTGCTGCGCGAAGATCATCGGGCTTCGACCCGACGATGATCAGTCGCGGAGCCCATCGGTCAACAGATCCTGAGCAGGCGCTCAGGAAAAGCGAATGGCACGGCGCCCCGATCGTCGTGAACTCATGACAGGGCATTCGGAGGAAGGCCTTCTCTTCGTGAATGGTCAAGGGTGGTAACTTGGTGGTCTCCATCAGGGAGCCACCCATGGCCGCGAGACGCACGAGGAAAATGACCGGATCGCCTGTGATAGGCCTGGTGGATGATCACGCGGTGGTCCGCTTGGGCACGCGCGTGTTGTTGGAGGATGAGCTGCCCGGTGCAGTGATCCACGAGGAATTCACATGCAAGGGCGCCGAAGAGCTCGTGCGTCGCGAGCAGCTCGACCTGCTGGTGTTGGACATGCACCTGCCAGATGGCCATGCCTTGGACCTGCTACCCCGCCTGCTGGCGTTGCAGCCGGCCTTGAAGGTGATCGTATTCTCGGTGAGCCCCGACCTGATCTTTTCCAAGCGCACAGTGGACCTGGGCGCGTTCGGCTATGTGAACAAGCAGGTGGAGGAGGGCCAGTTCCTGAACGCGGTGGAGCACGTGTTGCGCGGTGAGAAGTGGTTCCATCCGGCCGCGGTCCACGGCGCCACGCCGTCGCTGAGCGCGAAGGAAAGGGACCCCTTCGGAGAACTGTCGGTGCGTGAATTATCCGTGCTGAACCATTTGCTTGACGGCCTCTCCTTGGCGGAGATCGCCAGAAAACTCGACCTTCAACATTCCTCAGTGGCCACCTACAAGACCCGCGTACTGGAAAAGCTCGGCGTGCGAAACCTGCTCGAGTTGCAGGAAAAGCTGTGGGCATACGGCCGCAAAAGGGGTTGATCGATGCCTGACACCCGTCATTCCCCCGGGGTCATGGCTTGGTGCCTGGTGTTGTTGCTGTGCCTGACAGGGCTCAGTGAAGCAACGGCCCAACAAGGGTGGAGCGTTGAGCAGTTCACTGCGGAGAACGGCCTGCCCCAGAACAGCGTCGGCTCATTGGCCTTTGACAGCAGCGGGTATTTGTGGATCACCACGGAAGGAGGGCTGGTGCGCTACGATGGCCGGTCCATGCGGGTGTTCTCCACACGCACCGACACGGTGCTGCGCGATGACCGGATGCGATATCTGCTCATGGACCGGAGCGGGGCGCTGTTCGTCAACGATGCGATCGGAAGCTTGTACCGGGTGCGAACAGGAGCCCTGCAACTGGTCATGGATGGACGTGGGCCTGAGCACTCCCTGGCCGTTCTTTCGGGGGGCATCCCCTCGCTCGAGGATTATCGGGTGTTTGCGCAGGCACCACCGGACGAACAGCGCTGGCGCGCATGGGATACGCGGGTCCTGCCCCTGCCCGAAGGAGGCTTCGCGGCCCTGTCGGAGGAGGGTCTTCAACTGACCCCTTCTCCAACATCTGCACTCACTATCCCGGTGCTTACGGAGCGTGAGGCCGCGTTCATGGTGGGCGAGGAACTGTTCATCTTGGACAGGGCGAAAATGATCTATCGCGTGGACCGACGGACCGCTTCCTTGGAGGCTGTTCGGGGGGAGGGGATCGATGCCCGGTTGGTGGAACGCATGCTCTGGACATCGACAAGCGCTGAGGTCTTCGCCACAGGGGCAGGCCGGCTCTGGCGTGTCATCTCGCACGCCGACCGCCGGCTCACGTTCGAAGAACTGCGGATCGATCTACCGGTGAACACCCGCATCAATGCCTTGCTGTTGGCTCCGGATGGCAACACGCTCTTCGTAGGAACGTCCACGCAGGGGCTGTTCCGGTACACGCGCCATCGGTTCCGAACACTGCTGCCGGTGCCGGGCACGAACCGGTCCGGGGACAACGCGTTCTATGCGCAGGCGGTGTTGGAGAGCGGCCGCGTGCTCACTTCCCATGGAACGGTCTGTGGCCCGGACGGTTTCGAGCCGGAGCTGTTCCCGGTCCTTCCCTGTGAGATCCAAGCGCTCCATCGCGATCGCCAGGGTCGGATCTGGAGCGTGAATGTGGATTCGGTGCGTGTGCAGGATGCCCGGACCGGGTCGACGATCCATCATCAAACCTCCGCCGCAGGGAGTGCCACCGCGTTCCTCGAAGAAGAGGACACGCTGTGGTTGGCCGGCATGCATGGATTGGAGGCCTGGGTCGGGCTGGTCCCCCGCCTCATGCTCACCCACCATGCGGTGAGTTATCGCGACAACCCGTTCGCTCTTTTGCGGGGACCGGACGGACTGATTTGGTGGGCGACAGGCCAGGGTGTGTTCCGGGTCCGCGGCCAGGTGCTCGAGCCTGTTCCGGGCTTGGAACGGACCTACGCGCGCACACTTGCGCGATGGGGCGATCGGGTGTTGGTAGGCACCTATGGCGAAGGTCCCTTGGTGGTGGACAAGGGGAAGGTCATTCGTCTTCCGCTCGACCCACAGGGCTCGCTCAGCCACGTGCATGCCTTCATTCCCGATGCGAAAGATCGGCTCTGGATGCCGACCAACCATGGTCTTTTCGTGGTTGGCAAGGAGGCGCTGGAGGCTTACCTCTCCGGACGCAGGCCATACGTGGCGTATCGCTCCTTCGGTCATGATGATGGACTGGGCACGCTCGAGTTCAACGGGGGCTGCTCGCCACCCTATGTTCGTCTGCCCAGCGGAGAGGTCTCCTTGCCGACCATCGATGGTCTTGTGCGCTTCGATCCGAATGCGATCGCGGATGGATCGGAGGTGTTCCAGCCCTTTGTGGATGCGGTCCAGCTGAACGACTCACTGGTCCCAGTGACCGGCTCGATATACACGCTGGGCCGCTTGGATCGCCTCACACTGTGGTATTCACTGCCCAACTGGACCGATCCGGTCGACCTTCAGATGTACTACAGGGTGCAGGGGTTGGACTCGTCGTGGATACCGCTGGACATGGCATCGGGCCGGATCACGGTGGAACGCCTGCCCCCTGGGGATCATCTCTTGCAGATGATGCGACCGGAGGCAACGTATGAGGTCCGCGACCTGCTCCGGGTCCAGGTATTGGCACCGTGGTATTGGCATCCGTGGGCCCTAACGAGCGGGGCGCTTTTGTTGCTCGGGTTGGGATGGTCCATCCTGCGGCTGCGCACCGGCCAGTTGCTTCGGGCCAGGACGCGCCTGGAGGCCATCGTCAACGACCGCACCGAAGCGCTGCAGCGCAGCAACACGGAACTCACGCGTGCGCTCACGGTGAAGGACCGGCTGATCAGCATTCTTTCCCACGACATTGTTTCCCCGCTGCGCTTCATCTCGCGCGTGGCCACACGCACCCTGCGCAGTGCACGATCCGAGCAACCCGAAGTGCTTCGGCACACCTTGGCGGAGATCTCCACCTCCTCCGAGAAGCTCTATGCCAACGCGAGCAACATCCTGGAGTGGATCCGTAACCAGGGCGGCGAGATCGCGGTGATCCCTGCCGAAGTGGAGATCCGCGTGCTCACCGAGGAGGTGCTCGCACAGTTCCAGCAGCATGCCAGCACGGTGCGGTTCATCAACGAGGTGCCGCCGCACGACCACGTGTGGGTGGATCCGCGCCTGTTCGGGATCGTGCTGCAGAACCTGGTGGCCAATGCCGCAGGCCATGCCGGGGGGCTGGTCACCGTGGAAGGCGGGCGCTCACCGGCCGCCTATCGCATCACCGTGAAGGACAATGGGCCCGGCATATCGGCCTCGGCCCAAGCACGCCTCAACGCATTGCGTGAAGGTGCCGCGGAGGTGCGCACGGCCACCGACCGCCCGGGCCTGGGCTACATGATCATCCACGACATCCTTGCCCTTCTGGAAGCGGACTACCGCATCGAAACCCCGCCAAGCGGCGGAACCTGGGTGCACGTGTTCCTCCCTGACCGAGCCGCGGAGGAACAAGCGGAAACACCTGCTCCCTAGAGGAACACCCCCAGGGTGATCTCCAGGTAGTTGGCGAACAGCTTGCTCTTGTTCCCATTGGCCGACAGCTTCTTGGCGTCGCTGTCCAGGGTGTTGGTAAAGGCGTTGTTGTAGGTGAGGCCGCCGAAGAGCGTGGGACCTGAAGCGATGCTGTACTCAATACCGGCACCCACCACGAGCCCCAGCTTGAAAAGGGCGACGTCGTCGATCACATCCTCATCTTCCAGCGTGGTGGTGCCACCTGGCGTGGAGGTGGTCGTCACATCGGTCCGTGCACGGAGGTTGAACGCGGCACTGGTACCCACCTGGGCATAGAGGTTCAGGGGCTTGTCGGTGATCGTGCGCAGCTTCACGGTCAGGGGGATCTCCAGGTAGCGCAGCTTGAGGTCCTGTTCGCTTTTCACCACCGTGGATACGCCACCGATGTCGTACGTTCCATCGGCCTTGAACGTGCCGCCGATGTTGTTGTAGATGATGCCCGTGCTGAAGAAGTACTTGCCGGCGTCGTCCAGTCGGAGATCGCCCAGCAGGCCGAAGGAGATGCCCAAACGGCTGCCATCGCTCTGCAGGTCCTTGCTGTCGGAACGCAACCAGGCGAAGTTGGGAGCCACTTTGATGCCGAGCCGGAAGGACGCTTCCTGCGCGTGGGCCGTGGTGAAAAGGGAGGTGAAGAGAAGGGGAAGGATCAGGCGCTTCATGGGTTCAGGGGTGTGGTGGTCGAAGATCGGGCTGTTGGTTGGTAGGGGAGGGTCGTTCAAGGGAGGAGTTGCACCTCGGCGCGGCGGTCCCTGGCATCCGGCACGGCACCGGCAGGAGCAAGCTGGCGCTGGGTGGTGACCCGGGCCGCATCGACGCCGTTGTCGATCAGGCCCTGGCGCACACTGTCCGCCCGTTTCTGGGCCACGGCCTCATTGGCCGTGACGGAGCCGCTGGCATCGGCCACCCCGGTCACCTGCACGCGTGCGTCCGGATGCTTCTTCAGCCAGTTGGCGAGCTCCACCACCTTCATGGTGCCTTGGGGCCCCAAGGTGGTCTTGCCGGTGGCGAAGTAGACCGGTTCCATCAGGCGCTGGCGCTCGGCCTCGTCCACAGCGATGGTACCGGTCGCTTGTTCGGTCAACCGGACGGTATCGCGCAGTGTCTCTTGGATCCGCACGGTATCCACGCGGGTCTCATGGATGCGGACCGTATCGCGCACGGTGATCCGCACGGTATCCCGCACGCTCAGCGCCGCGCGCGTACCGTCCGCGGCAGGCGACATCACCAAAGGGATGGTGTCGCCGTTGAGCACGATGGTGGAATCGTTCACGAATACGGCCGGTTCCACGTCCCCTTTCTTCTTCTTGTCCTTTTTGTCCCCATCGCCCTCGGCGGCAATGGCGACGGTGGCACCGGCGGCGGTGGCCAGCAATGCGTTCTGCACCCCCATCTTCTTGTTCACCTTCTCCATCTGCTTCGCCATGTCGGCGGCGGCATCGGCCTGGTCCGCAGCGGCCTTCGCCACCATGCGGTCAGCCTTCTCCGCGCTGCGGTCGGCCTTGCTCGCATCGTCCGATCGGCCTCCTTTCTTCTCCAGCTTTGCGATGGTGGCGCTGTCCTGTTCGGCCTGCACATAGGCGCCGGCCAGTTCCTGTTTCAAGTAGTCGTTCTCACGCTGGAGCTTGACCTGCGTGGCGTCGGAGCCCGGAGCGGCGTAGTAGTTGTTGACCACCCCCGCACCGCGCAGGCTGTCGGTGGCCACCACCATTTTCAAGGCATGCACCTCGCGCTCCAGGGAGTCGATCCGCAGGCTGTTCCGGCTGATGCCCTCCTGCTGCGCGCGCACGTGCTCGTAGCGACGCTTTAGCGCGGAGGGCTTGCCCTGGCCGATGCTGAAGCGCACCCCGAAGTGGTAGTCGGCCTGCGTGTTCTGCTCATTCGCCAGCTGGTCCGCAAGGTTGTTGGATCCGAAGTACACGGGTCCGATCCGCACAGTGGCTCCAATGCGGGTCTGCTGGGCGCTGCGGCTAAGCGGAAGGTAGAAGCCGAACCACCGGTTCTCGAAGCGCGGGGTCACCGCCACCCATTCTTGGGTCCGCAGCGTCGTGTTCGCTTCCTTGAAGAGCCCGGTGGCGTCCTGGTAGGTGCCCACGTTGAGGTAGAAGCCGCCGAAGGCATGCAGGTCGATGTTGGCGGCGATGGCCGTGGGCAGCCGATGCGTGTAGGTCGGCGATCCGTTGGGCACGTAGTCCACCAGCTCGGCGAACGCGGTGTCCCATTGGTCCAGGTCGCTGGCGTTCACCTGGCTGATGTCCCATCCCGTGATGTTGACGCTGTAGTCCTGTGCGAGATCCCGGCGCGTGTAAGTGAACCTGCCGGCGTCCAGCAACGAGACCCCCACGCGCACGATGTACTTGTTCAGATCGAGCCGCTCCTTGACCACGCTGTCCAGATCGAGGTACCGGCCTTTGGCGAGGTTGCCGCGCAGCTCGTAGACCAGCCCCGCATCCCAGCCCAGGGACCAATCCTCCACCCCGTTAAGCAGGTTGCGGCGCTGGTAGGTGTCGAAGTCGCCGCGCTCGGTGCGGCCATATTCCACGAGCGGGCTCTGGATCGAAAGGCTGTCGGGCCCCTCCTGGGTCAGCCTCAGGTCATCGCTCGAGAGGTAGAGCGACGCGGAGCCGGCAAGGGCCTTGAGCGTGATCGCGGCCTTGAGGAAGTGGTGGTCGGACCGCACCAGCACACGGCCGTAAGTGAAGCCGACCTCCATCCAGTTCATGTAACTGAAGTTGAAGCCGCTGTTGTCCTGCACCACGCCGTACAGGTCCGGGTTTTGCAGGTTGTAGTAGAGCATCTCCGCCGTGGTACGGTCCAGTCCCGCCATGGTGATGCCGGTGCGGTTGCGGATGTTCAGGCCGATGGAGGAGCCATTGCCCGTGCGCGCCATGAACGAGAACGGGGCCTGGATCTCCGAGACGGTGGAGCCCTGCACCTTTTCCGGCAGATCGTCCAGTGGCGTCAACAGTTCATCAACCGCCTGCTGGTGCGACGAGTTGTACGGGGCCTTGGAGAAGAGCCGGTCCCGCAACACCTTGTTGGACATCAGCAGGGCGTTGTTGGAGAAGTAGGACTCGTACCCGAACAGGGTCATGTCGAACTTGTACCGGCTGTCCACGATGCTTGCGGGATTCAGCCAAGCTCCCGAGATACCGGCATAGTTGCCACTGGCCAGCCCGATGTTCTGCTGGGCATGCGTGGCTTGCGCACTGAACAGCCCGAAGCCAAGGAGTATCGCTATCCGGGAGGTTAAGGTCATGGCGCTGGTCATGGAACAACCGGAAGCAGCGCACCGATGCGATCCACGTGGTCTTTAGTCACTGGCGCTGCGTTTTCCGCAGGCCTTAGGTATTCGGGACCTGCCTCGAAAACGATGCCTTATTTCATGAACGGCAGCCCCTTGAACTGCTTCTGCAGACCGCTGAACTGGCTGCTCAACTTCCCAAGGTCCCCGGACATGCCCTTGATGGCATCGCTGGTGAGCGAAGCGGGATCGAGCTTGGCCTTGTTGTAGATGCCGTTGAAATCACCGTAGGCCTTGTTGAACTTGTCGTAGTCACCCTTTACGCTTGCCGGGATCAAGTTCTCATTCTTCTTCACCTGGTCCATCCAGGGGCTCGCCTTTTTCATTAACTTATCCGAATGCTTGGTGAGCTTAGAGAAGGACTTCGTCAGGTCGGCGGGCAGTTGTGCGTGCACGGCCGGAGCGAGGAAGAACAGGGAGACGAGGAACGCGAGGGTCAGTGAAAGGTGGCGGGTCATGGGGAGTCGGTTTTGTGGAGTGCAAAGGAACAGGGTTCCGCCAACAGCCGGGTAGTGAATTCGCGACATGAACGGACAAGGCTGCGCATGAACCATGGTATTCCTGCGACCACTGGAGCAGACCTATGGTTACCTCGAATTACCTCGAACCTGCCTACCGGCAGGCAGTCGGATGGCATGCGTGGGTATTCTTGATCCGGACGAGGCGTGACGACGGAGGATACGGGAACGAAGTATCCAGCGGAGGAGCAACGAAGTATGGCCGAAGGAGATGGATGCGCCCGAAGTGTCGGTCCGCCGTACGGCGGACCGATGACGCCGGAGTGAGGTTCTTCGAGGTGCCCCTATGCCATGCGTACGAGGTCCACGGCTTCGAGCGCTGGGAACGAAGTCCTCGCGACGGCCGGTCGCTCCCGGCTCATGCAGCCCGCTGCCGTGATCATCATCCCGCGGGTGATCGGTGGGAGGGGATCCAGGACGAGGATGAGGCCTGGGAGGCCGATGGCCAGGTGCAGCAAGTGCTTCACGGTCGTTGGCTCCGGAGCCGTCCGGTCCGCATGAAGGTCAGGGGGTCCTCGCGGATCGGGCAAGGCACACCCCCGGCCGGAGCCACCGGCGGGGCGGTCATGCGCTGAAGGGTCCATGGCGCATGATTCCGCAGGCGCGTTCTACTTTTGGGCCATGTTGAACGTGCGCGACCTTACCGTAGCCCTGGCACTTTTTACCTCCATGATCGGCTCCGCCCAGGACAAGTGGCCCTTGGACATTGAGACCGAAGATGGCCGCATCATCACCATCTACCAGCCTCAGCCCGAGAGCTATGCCGATGGCGAATTCAGCGCGCGGTCGGCGCTGAGCGCCAAGGAGCGCGGGAAGGATCCGGTCTTCGGGGCCATCTGGGCGAAGGGCTTCCTGGAAGTGGACCGCAGCACGCGCATGGGTACGCTGACGCAACTTCAAGTGACGGATATCCGCTTCCCCAACCTCACCGATACGGCGAGCATCGGCCAGTGGAGCAGGTACCTCTCGGCGGAGATCCCCCGTCATTCCCCGCCCATCTCCATCGACCGCCTGATCGCCTCCCTGGAGAGCGAGGGGCCGAAGGAGGTGCCCGCGTTCAAGAACGAGGCCCCGGCCATCCTGTATCGGACCGGACCCACGGTGCTGGTGCTGGTGGACGGTGAGCCGAAGTACCAGGCGATCGACAAGAGCAGCTTCGAGCGCGTGGTGAACTCGCCCTATTTCATGGCGCGGGAGAAAGGGAAAAGCACCATGTACCTCTACGGTTCCTCGTTGTGGTACCAAGCCTCGGCCATCACCGGACCATGGGAGCCCACCACTGCGGCCCCGCAGGCGCTTGTTGCCTTGATGGACAAGGACACGGCGGCCACCGGCATGGACATGACGGATGCGAACGGAAGGCCCGTGACGCCGAAGGTGGTGGTGAGCACCACGCCGGCCGAACTGATGCAGACCGAGGGCGAGGCGAAGCTCCAACCCATCCAGGGCACCTCACTGCTCTATGTCACCAACACCGACAACGACCTCTTCATGGACGTCGCCTCGCAGCAGTACTTCGTGCTGCTGAGCGGTCGCTGGTACAAGGGCCCGAAGCTCGACGGGAACAGCTGGACCCATGTGCCCGCGGACAAGCTGCCGGTCGAGTTCGCCATGATCCCTGAGGACAGCGAGAAAGGCAGTGTGCTGAGCAGCGTGGCCGGTACGCAGGCCAGCAGGGAGGCGGTGCTTGATGCCTCGATCCCGCAGACCGCGAAGGTGGACCTGAGCAGCACCACCACCACCATCACCTATGATGGTGACCCGAAGTGGAAGCTGATCGACGGCACTTCGATCTACGAGGCCGAGAACGCGTCGACCTCGGTGCTTTACATCCGTGAGCGATACTATGCCTGCGAGAACGCCATCTGGTACGAGAGCGACCAGGCGAAGGGGCCGTGGAAAGTATGCACGAAGGTGCCGCCGGAAGTGCAGCAGATCCCCCCGAGCAGCCCGAACTACAACGTGAAGTACGTGCAGGTCTATGAGACCACGCCCACGGTGGCGTATGTGGGCTATACACCGGGCTATACGGGGTGCTACGTCTACGGCCCCACCGTGGTGTACGGCACGGGTTACTATTACCAGCCCTGGTTCGGGGCCGTCTACTATCCCCGCCCTGTCACGTACGGGTTCAGCATGCACTACAACCCCTACTACGGCTGGAGCATGGGCTTCGGCGTGAACTACGGCTGGATGCACGTGAGCATTGGAGGCTATCCGCATTACGGCGGTTGCTGGGGTCCGCCGATGTATCGTCCGCCCTATTACGGCGGCGGTTACCACGGGGGCTATCATGGCGGCTACCACGGTGGGGGCAACACGATCATCATCAATAACAACAACAACTTCTACGGTGGCGGCAACCGTCCCGGCAACAGTGGTGGGCGCCCTGGCGTCACTCCTTCGCGCCCCAGCACGCTGCCATCCAACGGCGCGGGATCGCGTCCCGGACAGGCCACGGGCAAGCCCTCCACCCGGCCTTCCACGCAACCTTCCACGCGACCGGGCACCAACAACGTGCTCACGGACAAGCAGGGTAACGTGTATCGGGACAAGGGCAAGGGCAACTACCAAACGCAGGGGTCCAATGGCAAATGGGAGAACACCCCATCCACACGCCCTTCCACCGGAGGCGGGTCACGACCAGCTGCGCAGCCTTCCACCCGGCCGACCACCCCCTCCATGAACCCGGGCACGCAGCAGCAGCTGAACCGGGACATGCAGAGCCGGCAGCGCGGGCAGCAGAACATGAACAACTACCAGCAACAGCGCAGCGCGCCTGCTCCGCGATCGAATCCCGGTGGCGGTGGTGCTGCCCGTGGCGGTGGTGGCGGACGGCGCTGAGCGGGGCGTTCCCCGGTTCCCGACCGCTGGCGGGCGCGGGGTACGTGCGGCTCAGTTCGCGTTATCGCCCCGTGCCTGCGTTCGGCCCCTTGGGGTGAAGTAGTACTTGATCCGCAGGCGCAGGATGTGGTCCAAGGTGGGGTCGGTATCCGTGATGGCATTGCGCGAGAACTGAAAGGTATAGATCGCCTCCGCGCGCCAGTTGTAACTGAACTTGCGCCCCGCACCGATGCGGATGCGCATGCGGTTCGCGAAGCGTTCCTCCAGTTCCTCGTCCTTGGTGGTGAAGACCTCGGCATCGGCCAGGGCGTACCACATGGTGTCGGCATCGTAGGTCCGGCTATCGAGTGGCACCACCACTTCGGCGCGCAAGCGGATCCGCTGGCTGCGCTGCACCTGGCCGTCCTCCTGGTCCGTCAGGTTGCGGTCCTCGTAGCGCAGGTTCAGCCGGGTCTGAACATGCTGGAACGGTGTGAACGTGTACTTGGCCCCGAGCTGTGCGCGCCACTCGAAGGTGTTGTAGCCTTCCTGCTGGAGGGTATAAGAGAGCGGCAGTCCTGCCAGGAAGCTCCAGTGGGCGGTGGGGCTGACCTCCAACGAGGGGCTGGCGTTGTAGCTCACCCATCGGCCTTGGTCGGAGAGCAGCGTCTGGTAGCTGAACTCGCACTCCGCCATGTAGTAGCTGGCGAAGCTCCGGCCCACGATGCCGTCCAGCCAGAGCTGCGCATTGCTGGCCTCTTGGGCCCGGGCGGGTGGGCCAGCGAACAGGACCAGGATGGCCAGCGCGTGCGGCCTTCTCACCTTGCGTATCTGCGGTCGGTCCCTCACTTCGCCGCAGGCGGAGCGCTCACGATGAAGCCGTCGCGCTGCATGCGGTCCCACAGCACCTGCATGATGTCGTCCACGGTGCGGCCCAGATCGGTGGGGTCCACGGTACTGGTGGTACTTGTCCAGATCAGTTTGCCCCGGCGGGTGCTGTATACGTTGGTCTCCATCAAGTAGGTGGTGGTGGTGGTCACATAGCCCGGGGTGCTGTAATACCCATAGCTGTAACCGTAGAACCCGTAGGGACTGGCATAATAGGAAGGATAGGTGGTACCAGGCACGTAGGTCTGCTCCTTCTGTTTGTCCACCAGGCGCATGATCATCACGGCGTCCACGCCCCGGTCGATCATCTTCTGGTTCATGCCTTCCTCGTTGATCTTCTCCAGTTGGTCGCCGAAGATGGTATAGCTCGCAACGCCGTGCCCGTTCAGGAAGCCCACCATGTGGTCCTCGCCTATACGGCGCGTGGTCTCGTCCTTCAGCAAGCTGATCACCAGCACCTTGTTGTAGGTGCCGTCGACCACGGTCACCTCAGGGTCGCGCCAGCTCTGCACGATCCGGGTGCTGGGGGAGCAGCCGGCCAGACCGAGCATGAAAAGGAGGGAAGCGAAGGCGGCTAGGGGGGCGGGCGTACGCATGCGGGGTGCTTTGGGGCGAAAAGTAATGGATGGGATGCCAGGTGCCGCAGCGGATCAACGACAAGTCCCGTTGCCTGATGGCCGCTACATTTGGGGCGACACTAACCGAAGCGTTCATGAAGCTTTCCCAGCGTATCCAAGTCTTGCTGTTGGCGGCAGCCCCCGTGCTCTTAAGCGGTTGTTATCCGGAAACGCCGGATTACATCGAAGAGTACGACCTGATCTACACCGATCGCTCGGCCAGCTTCGATTTCCAGGCGGCCGATACGTATGCCATCCCGGACAGCGTGGTGTTGCTCACCGGCAACCTGCAGGATGGTGAGCTGCCCGAGAAGGTCGATGCCCAGTACGGCGACTTGATCATTGAACAGATCCGCGACAACATGAACGCACGCGGGTGGACCGAGGTGGCCGCAACCGCCGATCCTGATGTGATGATCCTGCCTGCCGTCAACAAGACCACGAACGTGAACGTGTACTATTCCTACGGCGGATACTGGGGCTGGTACTACCCCTACTATGGCTATGGGTATGGCGGCTACTACACCACCAGCTACGAGACCGGCTCCCTGTTCATGCAGATGGTCGATCCGAACGAGGTGAGCGGCACCGGCAACGTGCCGATCGTGTGGATAGGTGTGATCAATGGCCTTGTGGAAGGTTCACAGGCCAGCATCAACGCGCGTGTGCTCACCGATATCGACCAGGCCTTCACCCAATCGGAGTACCTCCAACAATAGGCGCCATGTTCAAGTACATCCTTCCCTTCTCGCTGCTGCTTGGTTCGCCCGTTCTCGTAAGGGCGCAGAACCTCTACATGCTCGAGTACGCGATCGCGGTGCCCACCGGTGACCTGCAGAGCTACATCAACAACCCCTCGTTCCGTGGCTTCAACTTCGGCTATCGGAACATGGTGGACAACAACCGCGCGGTGGGCCTTGACATCGGCTGGCAGACCTTCTTCGAGCAGAAGGACCTGGCGACGTATTACGACGGTACGGCCGCGCTGACCGGTGTGCAATACCGGTACACCAACTGCTTCACCGCCAGCCTGCAGGTGGACCAGGTGTTCTCGGATGGCAAGGACATCCGCCCCTTCATCGGCATCGGTGCAGGCACGATGTATGCCCGGCGCACGCTGGACATGGGTCTTTACCGCTTGGAAAGGGACCCTTGGCAGTTCATGCTGCAGCCTGAGGCCGGTGTGTCCATGTACTTGCAGAACGGCAGCGCACTGATCCTCTCCGCCAATTACTACTGGGGCTTCAAGACCCAGGAGCTGGAGGCCCAGAGCTTCGTGGCCTTCGGCATCGCCTACGCGTTCGGCGACTGAAGCATTCCACTACTTCCGTTGGGAAGGGCCGCCCCGTTAAGTGCGGCCCTTTCGCATTCCGAACGCTTGGTGTCCCGACCCGGGGCTGCTGTGTGAAAGGGCAACTCAAGCCAGGGCTGTCACTGCATGTGGCGAGCGCCAGGGTGGATGATCAGTGCGCCCTGCTCGTGGTGTTGTCGCCGAACCCAATGAAGAACGCCGATGTTTCCTTCTGCACCGTTCGCTGAAATGTGGAACGCCCGGTCTTCCGGGCGCTCCAATAAGGTCGTGCGACCGTCGGTTCAACGCGGGTGAGGTGGAGGAGGCGGAGGAGGGGGCGGGATGCTTCCACCCGGAGGGGGTGGAGGCCTGTTGGAGCTAGGGCGTGGGGAGGGAGCTGAACCACCGCGTGCTGGCGTGAAGACCAGGCCACCGGTAAAGCCGAACTGGTAGATGGAACTGGATGTGGACACCCCGACACCAGCACCACCCGTTCCGAAGTACACGCCACCGCCGGCCCATTGCACCGGGCTCAGCACTTGTGCGCCCAGCTTCAGCCCCACCGAGGGTGACATTTCGATCATGAGGCCGAGCTTGGCACCGAAGGCGAACTTGGTGGCTTCCGCATCGCCGGTCATGAACGCACAGCCAAGGTTGATTCCGCCATAGCCTTTCACCGTCTCGTTGAAGGGAACGTAGTTCATGCCGCCCAGCATGATGTAGTTCACGGACACATCGTACTTGTTCGTTTCCAGCAGGCCGCTCGACCCCTTGTAATAGGCGGTGGTGGGCTGGTTCTGGTACAACAGTTCAATGGCTTTGTTGCGGCGCGCCTCGAATTCGATGCTGCCACCGAAGTGTGCACCTTCCTCGATCACGCCTTCGCTGTAGGTGTATCCGTAATAGGTGCCACCCACCGGGAACTTATCCTGAAAGGTGTACCCGCTGAAGAGATTGACACGGACGTTCTGGGCGGATAGGCCCGTAACGAACAGCATGGCAGAGGCTATAAGCAGAGAACGGTAGGAGCGCGACATGTTGGTCGGTTGTGGTGTTCCGAAAGATAGCGATACCCGAGCATCCGGAAGCCGGTCGAACCCGGTTCGCGACCTGGTCCACGTCCGACATCATCCGCAGACCCCCTTAACGGCTACCTTTCTCGCCCCGCCCTTCCAGGCACTGACAATGTCCCAGTTCCGCATCCTGTTCCTGCTTCTGTGCTGTGTTGCCGGGAGCGTTGCGAGATCGCAGGGTGACCTTCGCGATACCATTCCGCATACCGTGTTGAGCGACGTGCTGCACAATGGCGATTCCCTGCGTACCCTCAGCTTCGAGGCCGGCCCCATGAAGTTCGTGCCCTTCATCGCCCCCAGCTATACGCCCGAGATGAAGGGCCTGCTCACCGTCGGCGGCCTCTTCACCTTCACCTTCGATCGCAAGGACCGGCACCTGTTGCGCTCCTCCATCCCATTCTCTTACGGCAAGAGCACCAACGGTTCCACTCAGCTTTCGATCAAGGCCAATCTGTACCTGCGCGAGGACAAGTGGCGGATCACCGGAGAGGTCTGGAGCAAGGACATGCCCGACAACTACTACGGGGTGGGGTATGAGAAGGCCAGCACCACGCCCAAGAGCGACCTCACCACGCTTTACCACCGCAATTGGAAGCGGCTCTATGCCAAGGTGATGCACCAGTACAAGCCACGGTTCTTCGTGGGTGGCATTTACGATGCGACCACGACCGAGGCCACCGAGCTGAACCCGGTGATGGCCGCCGATCCTGACATCCTGGAGTACGGCACCAACACGCGCAACCGCGGCCTGGGTGCGGTGTTCGAGTACGACAGCCGCGATGTTCCGGTCAACGCGTACACCGGTCTCTTCCTGGATGTGAGCATTACGAACTACGGCCGCGTCTGGGGCGGCCTGAACGACTTCTGGGTGATCGACCTCGATTACCGCCAGTACAAGCCGGTGGGGCATCGGCACACGGTGGCATGGGAAGTGCGGAGCCGCAATTGCCGGGGCGATGTGCCGTGGACCGAGCTCTCCCAGATCGGCACACCGTGGGACCTGCGCGGTTACACCTGGGGTCAGTATCGCGATGAGCTGATGGTTTACACCATGGGTGAGTATCGCCACATGTTCAACCGCAAGACCCCGAACAAGCAGGGCTCCCTGGAGAGCCGCTGGGGATTCACATCCTGGCTGGGCTTTGGAGCGGTGGCCAAGGACATCGGTTCGATCCCCGCGGCCTTGCCGAACGCCGGCGTGGGCATTCGGTTCGAAACGGAGAAACGCTCCAACGTGCGCATTGATTTCGGGGTGGGCACCAACAGCAGCGCGTTCTATGTCACGTTCTACGAGGCCTTTTAAGCCGTAGGGTCGCCAGTTTGCGAAGTGACCCGGACCCTCCTGTGCAGCCACGGACCGACCTCGTCGTACGGAACAGGCAGCAGGTCATTGGAGCGTCTTGGTGCCTTTGCGGCGATAGCCCTCCTCAGAACGCACGCCCGAACTTGATCAGGTTGAGCCGGGGGATGAAGCCGATACTGTCGGATCGCGCGTTAACGCGCTGTGAAGGCAGGATGACCCCAAGCAGGGCGATGGATAGCGATCCATGGAATGATCGGAGCATGGCGCAGGCTCGTGAGCGCGAAGGTGGCACCCTCCCCCGTGGCGGCAGGTGAACTAGGTCAGTGAGCGGAACGCTTCCCGGTATACCTTCGCGGACCATAAATCAGACAACGACCATGAAGACCCTCATCACCGCAGCGGCAATGTGCCTCGGCCTCGCTGCTACCGCCCAGAGCTATAACGACCTCGTGGAGGTGCTGCGCTCGGACATCCGTACGGAGAAGCAGGCCATCGTGCTGGCCAACATGGGCCTGAACGAGCAGCAGAGCGCGGCGTTCAACCCGATCTACACCGAGTACCAGAACGCCATGAAGCTGCATTGGGACAAGCGCATCAAGCTGATCAAGGGGTACGGCGACAAATACGCGACCATGGACGATGCCTCCGCGAAGACGATGCTCGCAGGCATGAACGCGCTGGAGAAGGAGAACCTCAGCATCCGCAACACCTACGAGAAGAGGATGATGAAGGTGCTGCCCGCCACCACCGTGGCGCGCTGGGCCCAGATCGAAGGCCGCCTCAGCAAGATGATCGACCTGCAGCTCGCGGAGGAGATCCCGCTGATGCCGAGCAAGAAGTAAGCGTTCGATCGACGAACAGGAAAAGGGCGGCCTCTTGCGGGGCCGCCCTTCTGCGTTCTGCGTAAGGCTTCGCGCTACTGTCCGAAGACGTAGCGGGCGTTGAGGCCGAAGCCGCCCCCGCGGAAGTCGGTGTCCTCGATGATCCAGAAGGTGGGCCGCCAATCGGCGCTGAGGGAGATCGGCACGCCGTTGAAATGGTAGTCCAGTCCGATCTCGCCGCTGAAGCCGAGGTAGAACGGATCGTCGATGAGCATGGACGGACCGGCGCCGACGTACCAGTTGAAGGCCTCGCTGCCCAGTGGCTTGTACAGGAAGTCGTACAGGGCTTCGATCCCCACCCCGCTCCCGAACGAGAGGTCGGCGTGCACCCGGCTGAAATCGCCCACCTGGAACAGCCCGTCCACGGCCACGGAGTTGCCGAGCACATCGCCGAAGCGGATACCGAGCTCCTGGGCGGTGGAAAGTTCACCGAACGTGAGGAAGGAGAGTAGAAGAACGAGTTTTTTCATGTGTAATGCACGCAGGAGGAGGGTATGGCGCAGACCTTGTGCGACGCGTGTACAAAGGTCACCAGGCCGGGTCACCATCGCCGTGGTGACCGGCATGATCCCTCCACGGGGGAATGTTGGAAAGGAGGACGGATGGTGCCGCGCAGCACGATGACCATCCATGTGAAGCGAAAAGGCCCCCGTTTCAGGGCACCCTGATCCCGGGATCGCGCCTCTCCGGCGGCACCACCTTGGCAGGGTCCGCATCGGCCATGTAGTGCGGGCCCATGATCTGCACGCCGTTGGCGTTGAACACATCCTGGATGTTGGCGTGGAGGTCGGAGAGCGTACGACGCAAAGGCGCCTGCATGAGCACGGTAAGCCGGTGGTCCACATGGAGATCGTTGAGCGCATGCTGGGCCACGGTGGGTGCCGGATCGGTCGCCAGGCCCTCCGGGATGTAGTTCGTCAGGAGGAAGTGGCTGTCGTGGAACAGGCTCTGGTCCCCAGCCACAGTGGCCGGTTCGCCGGCCGGCTTCTTGACCTGTGCGGGGAGCGGAAGGGTGACGAGCATCAGGCCGATGAGGAGAACGCACTTGTTCATGGGGTCAAAGCAGTAGCGGAACACATTCGCAGCAGGTGATACCTGAACGCGAAGCGCTCATGGGCGGGGCACCCTGCCGTTGAGAGACTGGTTTCGACCCGGCGTGTGGGATCACGCGTTACGGCTTCGGTTGCACCAGGAAGGGGTTCGCCTTCAACTGGTTCACCACATCGTAGATCACGCGCTGTCCCTTCACGCTGTTGCCGGCGGCATCCAGGGGCGGGCTCACCACGGCGATGCCGAACTTGCCGGGGCACACGGCGATGAGGCCACCGCCCACGCCGCTCTTGCCGGGCAGTCCGGTGTTGTAGTACCATATGCCGCTGTCATCGTATAGTCCTGCGGTGGCCATCACGGCGAGCACATGCTCCACGGTCTCGGGGCTCACCACGCGCTTTTTGGTCACGGGGTTCACCCCGCCGTTGGCCAGTGTCGCGGCCATCATGCCCAGGTCACGCGAACCCACGTTGATCGCGCACTGCTTGGTGTAGAGGTCCGTGCTCTTCACGGGATCCCAGTACATGCGCTCGTAGGCGTAGAGCAGGTGGGCGATGGCCTGGTTGCGCTGGTTGGTGGCGGCCTCGCTCTCGTACACGGGTCGGTTCACTTGTAGCTGGCGCCCGGCCATGTCGTTGTGGATGCCGATGATGGCGTTCCACTTCTCCTCGTAGGTCTTGCCGCGTACCAGGCTGGTGGTGGCGAGGGCACCGGGGTTCACACAGGGGTTGATCTCCTTGCCGCGCAAGCGCTCCACGGCGGTGATGCTGTTGAACACTTCGCCGGTGGCGTCCACGCCCACCTTGTCCTGGATCGCCTTCGGTCCTTCATCCTCGATCACGCGGGCCAGGGCGAAGACCTTGCTGATGGATTGGATGGAGACCGGCACGTCCACTTCGCCTTTGTGGAACTGCTGGCCGTCCACGCTTACCAAGCTCACACCGAACAGGTCGGAAGGAACTTGGGCCAAGGCGGGGATGTAGTCTGCGTTCTTACCCTCTTTCAGGTCCTTGTACTTCGCGTACGCGGCATCCACGGCGGACTGGTATTGCTTGTCCACGCCTGCGCTCTGTCCGGCCGAAGCGGTCTGCAAGGGCTTGGTCGGCTTCACCTGGGCGAAGGCGCCGCCCGCCAGTGCGATCGCGGTAAGCCCCAAGGCCAGCCGCTTGGATGGTCGGTTCATCGTGTTCATGGTCGTTCGTTGCTGTTCGTTTCAACCAGCCTGGTTCAGCTGGACTTCTTGCGGTGGATCGTGGTGCCGAAATTGTATTTGAAGGAGACCTGCACCTTCACGGCACTGTAGCTCCAGTCATCCTTGAAATTCTCGCGGCTGCCGTACTGCACCTCCACCCCCCAGAGCATTTTCGGCACGGGATGGAAGAGCACGTTGGCCAACGCATAGCCACCGGTCTTGAAGCTGCTGGAGTCGGAGGTGGAGGCCAGCTGCGAGTTGAGGGTGGAGTAGCCGATGGTGGAGGTCACCTTCTCGTTCCAGCCATGGTCCACGAACAGCAGCGCACCGAACACGGGCAGGGCGTATCCTTCGATCGGCTTGCTCGTGTTGCCGGGGTTCTCCTTCACGCCGATGTCCGCGCTGGCATCGTTCAGGTAGTTCTGGATCCCCTGGCCGTACACGAACTGGCCACGGATCACGGTGTTGGTGCCGGCGTTGATGTTGGTGCTCAGGTTCAGGCCCCAGCAGAAGGCACCTCCGTTCAGGTCGATGCTGTCGGCGGTCTGGTCCTCCCACTTCACACTGCGCGCGATCCCCGCCAGTTCCACGTAACCGAACGGGGTGGCCCTGTGGTACTCCGCGCTCAGGTCGGGCAGGGAAAGCCGTGGGGCTATGTTCTCTGCTTCGATCAACGCGCCATAGGGCCCTTGGTCGCTGCTGGCACCGGGGCGCTCCAAGGCGATGGTCATGCGCGTATCCCCTTGGATCGGCATGTAGCGCAGCTGCACGTTGCGGAAGAAGACCATGGCGTTGGGGCCCCAGTACTCCAGGCTGTTGGGGAACACGTCGATGTCCATGAAGGGGCTCCAGGTCTGGCCCGCGCCCCACTTGCCCAACTGGCCGTAGGCATGGCGCAGGCGGAAGGTGGTCTGCCCGGCATCCACACCTGTGCCGAACATCTCGAACTCGAACTGGGTGAACAGTTCGCCGAGGGGGGTCGGCGTGTAGCCCTTCACCCCCATGCGCGTTTGGCGCACGCCGAAGAACATGTTGCCTTCGGCACCATATTGATCCTTGAAGCCGGGTAGTTTGGTCGGCCGCATCACATCGAACCAGTTGGCGTCACTGGCGCCGGCATTATAGCCCATGTCCATCATCACATGGCCGTAGATGTCCATGGCCTTTTCCTGTGTGGGATCCTGGGCGGGGTCCTGGGCCTGGACGCCAAGGACAGCTCCGCCGAGCAGGAGGCTCAGTGTGCGTATGCGCTTCATCGATGCAAGGGGTGGGTCGTTCCACCGGTGATGCGTGGAGAGCCGCGAATTTAAATGTGCGAACGTGGTCCTTGGGCATGCCTGAGGGTCGTCATGTAACTCGGGGATAAGGCTGAGCGCCCCCCCCTTAGAACACGTATCCGATCGTGGTGGCGATGCGGAAGTCGTTCAACTGCGGGCCACCGTCCAGCGGCTTGCTGTCGAACTGCTCGTAGAACTCCAGGCCCAGCTGCAGGTCGCGGAGCACCTCGTAGCGCAGGGTGGCGGTGGTGGTGAAGCGCCAGCGGTCGCGGATGGTGAGGCCGTAATAGCCGGTGGCGTCGATGGTGATCTCGGCCTTGGGAAAGCGGTAGATCTTGAAGCGGAAGCGATCGCCCAGGAAGAGCTCGAAGTTCTGACTGCCCTCACCGCCGCCGCTCTGTTCCAGGTTGCCCTGCACGCCACCTCCGATCACGTTGCTGGCATGGACCGTGAGCAGAACGTAGTTGCCCATGGAAGCATTGGCCCGCAGGCGCAGGTCCAGGTCCAGCTCCGTGTTGGATTCAGCACCCACGGCCGCACCGCTCGTCCAGCGCCCCCAGAGGTTGTGTTCATAGTTCAGCGCGATATCCTCCCTGCGGTTATCCTGTACTTCCGGCTGGGTGGTGCTGATGAAGTTGAAGGTGAGGTTCACAGCGCTCTGGTCACCGCGGTACATCGCGTTCCCGCTCAGGGTGAACTGGCTCAGTGCATTGCTCTTCTGGTAGCTGAAGCCCGCATTGATGCTCCCATCGGTCCGCGGCCAGATGCCCTGGTTCAGCCGGTACAGGGTGGTGATGTCGATCAGGTTCACATGGATGCTGTCGCCGGCCACGATGTAGAGGTGGTCCAGCATGGGGCTGGCGGCCAGGGCTCCATCGTAGTAGGCCCCGTTGCGCATGCGGATGTACCAGCGCTTGTCCGACCGCACGGTCTGGATCTGGTCCCATTCGATGTACACGCTGGCCATGTAATCCGTCTTCACGCGCAGCAGGCCCAGCTTCAGGTCCTTCATCTCCCCCACGATCTTGTCGCCGTTGAACAGGTGGATGGTGTCCGTTTTCTGCGCTGCCGCCGCAATGGGCAGCAGCAGGAGCAGCAGTACTATGCAACGCGAACGGGACATTTATGCTGCGCCAAAGAAACGGGATGCCATCCAGACGTGGCCTGACGAGATGCCGCCTACCACCCACCCCCCAAGGCCCGGAACAGGCTCACGGTGCTGTTGAGCAGAAGGGCGCGCGTGGCGCTTTCCTCGAACTCGGCCTGGAACAGGGCGTTCTCCATCAGGAGCACCTCGAGGTAGCTGGTGTAGCCATAGTTGTAGCGGGCCATGGACAGTTCGAGCGCCTTGCGGGCGGCCTCCATCTGCACCACCCGCGCCGCATGCTCCTCGGTGTAGGTGCGGTAGTAGGTGAGGGCGTTGTCCACATCGGCGAAGGCCTGGAACACCACGCGGTCGCGTTCGGCCGCGGCCATCATGATGCGCTGCTTGGCGGCATCGGCGAGGCGGCGGTTGCGCCCCCAGTTGAACAGCGGCCCCAAGAGCGAACCGAAGCCGTTGGCCACGCCACCATCGGCGGTGAGGAGGGTGCCGAGCTCGGGGCTTGCGAAGCCCAGCACGCCGGTGAGCGAGAGGATGGGGAAGCGTTCCGCCACGGCCACGCCCGCCCGTTCGGTGAGGCGTTCCACATTGGCCTCGGCGCCGCGGATGTCCGGGCGGCGCAACAGCAGCTGGCTGGGCAGGCCCACGGGGATCACGTCCGGGGTGAGCGTTTGTTCGGTGTTGGGGCGTCCGCGTTCAACGGGCCCGGGCCCGCGCCCTTGCAGCACGCGCAGCGCATTCTCCACCTGGCGGATCTGGCGCTGCACCTGGGGGATGGCGGCGGCGGCCTGTTGTTCCTGCTGAACGGCCTGCAGCTTGTCCACCTCGTTGGTGTACCCTTCGTCGAAGCGCGCGGTGATGATGCGGGTGTTCTCCTTGCGCGAAACGAGCGTGCGTTCGGCGATCGCCAGGCGGTTGTCCAGGTCGCGCAGCAGGAAATAGTTGCCCGCGGTCTCGGCCACCAGGCTTACGTAAAGCGCGTTGCGGTTCTCCTCCTGCTCCAGGTAGAGGGCCATGGCCGCGCGGTTCGCATGGCGCAGCTTGCCCCAGATGTCGATCTCCCAGTTGATCTGGCCCAGGGCCTCGAAGAAGCCGCCGTCCACGCCGCTGCCGATGGCGCGGGCATCGCTGCCTGCGGACCCACCACCGGCGGTGAGGCCGTAGTACACGCTGGGGTAGAGGTTGGTCTTCACCGCGCCGGCCAACAGGCGGGCCTCCTCCACGCGGGCGCTGGCCTGCCAAAGCGTGCGGTTGCTGTCCAGCGTGATGCGGATGAGCTTCACGAGCGCACTGTCGTCGTACAGCTGCACCCACGTGATCAGGGCGCTGGTGTCGGCGTTCGGCGGCGCGGGGTAGGCGTAGATGGTATCCGCCGCGGGCGGCGACTCGACGTACGTGGGCCCCACCATGCAGCCGGGGAGCAGGGCCAGGAACAGGAGCAGGCACAGGAGGCAACGATGCGGGCTCATGTGCTGGCGGGTGTTTGCGTGTTGCACTTCGCATCCGCTCCCTGCCCTGAGCCTGTCGAAGGGTTCTTCTTGCGCTCGATGAGCACGAAGAGGCTGGGGATCACGATCACGCCGATGGTGGTGGCCACGATCATGCCGGCGAACACGGCCATGCCCATCACCTTGCGTGCTTCGGCCCCGGCGCCCACGGCAGTGATCAGGGGTGTAACACCGAGGATGAAGGCGAGGCTGGTCATGAGGATCGGGCGGAACCGGAGCTTGGCACCATCAAGCGCAGCGGCCAGCACGTCCTGGCCCTCCTCCATCTTCATCTTGGCGAACTCCACGATGAGGATGGCGTTCTTGGCGTTGAGGCCGATGAGCATCACCAGGCCGATCTGCGCGAAGACGTTGTTCACGTAGCTCTCGCTGAACTGCCGCATGATCCACAGGCCGAGCAGCGCTCCCATCACGGCCCACGGGGTGCCCAGCAGCACGCTGAAGGGCAGCTTCCAACTTTCGTACTGCGCCGCGAGGATCAGGAACACGAAGAGCAGGGCCATGGCGAACACGGTGCCGCTCGAACCAGCTGCCGCCTTCTCCTGGTAGCTCATGTTGTTCCACGCGTAGCCGATGTTCGCGGGCAGGGTGGCCTTCGCCACTTCCTCCAAGGCATCGAGCGCCTGGGCGCTGGTATACCCCGGTGCCGGACCGCCCATGATCTCGGCGCTGCGGTACAGGTTGAAGCGGTTGGTGTACTGCGGACCTACCGTATCCTTCACGGCGGCCACAGCGCCCAAGGGCACCATGGTGCCGTCGCGTCCGCGCACGAAGAAGTCGTTGAGCGCCGCTGGGCTCATGCGGTACTGCGCATCCGCCATGAGGTAGGTCCTGTACTGGCGACCGAACTGGTTGAAGTTGTTCACGAAGTTGCCACCGAGGAAGGCGGCGATCGTCTGGTTCACATCCTCCAGCTTCAGTCCGAGCTTCTCCACGCGGTCCTTATCCACCTGGATGCTCTTCTGGGGGATGGCGCTGCGGTAGAGCGTGAGCGCGCGACCGATCTCCGGGCGTTCCTGCGCGGCCTTGATGAAGGCGCGGGCCTGCTGCTCGAGGTATTGCGGGGTGTTGCCCTGGCGGTCCTGCAGCATCAGGCTGAAGCCGGCGCTGGAGCCGAGGCCGGGGATGGGCGGCGGGCCGAAGGCGAAGGCGGTGGCCTCGCTGAGCTGGCTTTGGATCAGTGCGTTCACCTGGGCCATCAGCTGCTTGCTGGTGTGCTCGCGGTGGCTCCATTCCTTCAGCTGCACGAAGGCCGTGGCACTGTTGGGGGCGATGGTGCCGGTGAGGGTGCTGTTGCCATCCACGATGGTCACGCTCTCCACGCCGGGCACCGAGGCGATGAGCGCCTCGAGCTTGCGCGTGACCTCGGTGGTGCGCTGCAGGCTGGCGGCATCGGGCAGGGTCACGCTGCACAGGAAGTAGCCTTCGTCCTCCTCGGGCACGAAGCCGCCCGGCACGTTCCTGCCGAGCAGCACCATCACCACCACGATGATGCCGAGGAAGGCCACGCCGCGGATCACCTTCTTCGCGAAGAAACCGGCCACCCCGATGTAGCCGTTGGTGAACTTGTCGAACCAGCGGTTGAACGCTCTGAAGAAGCGGTCCAGGAGGTTCTTCTTCCCGCCCTCCTTCTTGGGCTTCAGCAACAACGCGGCGAGCGCCGGGCTCAGCGTAAGCGCGTTGAAGGCGCTGATGAGCACGCTGACGGCGATGGTGATGGCGAACTGTTGGTACAGGCGACCGGTGATGCCGCCGGCGAGCGCGACCGGAATGAACACGGCCGCGAGGATGACCGCGATGGCCACCACCGGACCGGCCACCTCCTTCATGGCCTTCTGCGTGGCCTCCTTCGGCGACAAGCCCTTCTCGATGTGGTGCATCACGGCCTCCACCACCACGATGGCATCATCGACGACCAGGCCGATGGCGAGCACCAGGCCCAGCAGGCTCAGCACGTTCACGCTGAAGCCCAGCAGGGGGAAGAAGATGAAGGTGCCGATGAGCGACACGGGTACGGTGAGCAGCGGGATCAGGGTGGCACGCCAGTCCTGCAGGAAGAGGAAGACCACCAGGATCACCAGCAGCACCGCCTCGAAGAGGGTGTGGATGATCTCGGTGATGCCCTCGCTGATGGCCGCGGTGGTGTCGAGGCTGACGTTGTACCCGAGGTCCGGGGGGAAGCGCTGGGCCTGCTCCTCCATCACCTTGCGCACAGCGGCCACCACATCGAGGCCATTGCTGCCGGGGGTCTGGAAGATGGCGATGGTGCTGGCCGGCTTGCCGTTGAGGCGGCTGCTCATGCTGTAGTATTCGGTACCCAGCTCCACGCGCGCCACGTCCTTCAGCAGCACCTGGGCGCCGGCATCGCTGCGCTTCACCACCACCTCGCCGAACTGCTCGGGGCTCACGAGGCGGCTCTGCAGTTGCGCGGTGTAGGTGTTCTGCGTGCCGGGCAGGCTGGGCTCACCACCGAACTGCCCACCGGGCACGATGGCGTTGTACGCGCTCACGGCCTGCTTCACATCGGTCACGGTCACGCCCAGGGCGTTCATGCGGTCGGGCTTCAACCACATGCGCATGGCGTACTCGCTGCCGCCGAACACGGCCACATCGCCCACGCCCTGGATGCGCTTGAGCGCGTCCACCACGTTGATGTAGCCGTAGTTGTTGAGGAAGGACGCGTCGTAAGTGCTGTTGGGGCTGGTCAAGCTCACGAGCATCAGCGGAAACACCAGCGACTTCTTGGTGTTGATGCCGAGCGCCTTCACCTCACTGGGCAGGCTGGGGTTGGCCTGGCTCACGCGGTTCTGCGTGAGCATGTTGGCATTGTCGAGGTCAACGCCCACCTCGAAGCTCACGTTCAGTGCCAGTGAACCATCACCGGCGTTGATGCTCTGCATGTAGAGCATGCCCTCCACGCCGTTCACCTGCTGCTCGATGGGCGTGGCCACGGTCTGCTCCACGTTCACGGCGTTGGCACCGGTGTAGCTGCCGGTGATCTTGATCATGGGCGGCGTGATCTCCGGGTACTGGCTCACCGGAATGCCACGCAGGGTGATCAGGCCGAGCAGCACCATGAAGATGCTGATGACCATCGCCACGATGGGCCTGCGGATGAAGAATTCGCTCATGGGTGGGGCGGCGTGCTAAGGGTTCAGTCCTGGCTGGACGTTTCGATGTCCCACTCGATGGGCTTGGGGATCACCGGCACCTTGGGGCTGATGAGGGCATTGCCCACGATCGCCACCCGCTGTCCGGGCCGCAGTCCCTCGGCGATCACCCAGTTCGCGCCCACACGCTGTCCCACCTTCACGGGCGTCATCACCACCTTGTTGCTGTCGTTCAAGAGGAACACGGAATAGAGGTTCTGCAACTGGTTCACGGCGCGTTGTGGCACCAGTACGGCATCGTTCACCTGGCCGGTGAGGATGCGCACCTTCACGCTCTGTCCGGGCCTGAGCAGCCGGGCCTCGTTGGGGAACACGGCCTGCAACAGGATGGAACCGGTGGTGGGGTCCACGCTGCGGTCGGCCAGGTCGAGACGGCCGCGTTGCGGATAGAGGCTGCCATCGGACAGCAACAGCTGGATCGCTTGGCGCGACTGTTTCAAACTGGTATCGTTCCGTGCGTTCTCGCGGAACCGCAGCATGTCCGTTTCGCTCACCGGGAAACGCACGCGCATATCACCGAGGCTGCTCACCGTGTTGATGGCACCACCCAGTTGGCCCTTGCCCACGTAGTCGCCCTGCAGCACTTTGCTGATGCCGATCACGCCATCGATCGGCGAGGTGATGCGGGTGTACCCCTGTTCGATGCTGGCGGTCTCCAATTTGGATCGCGCCACGCGCAGTTCGGCGAGCGATGCGTCGTAGGCGGCTTGGGCGGCATCCAGGTCTCTCTTGCTCAAGGCGTTCATGGCGGCCAGGGGCTTCACGCGGTCCAGGTCGGCCTTTTTGTTGGCCACCATGGTCTCGGCGCGGGCCACTTCACCGGCCGCGCCGTCCACCTTGCTGCGGGTGGGCAGGTCGTCGATGGTGTAGAGCAATTGTCCGGCCTTCACGGCGTCGCCTTCCTTGAAATGGATGCCCGTGACCCAGCCCTCCACGCGGGGGATGATCTGGATGTCCTCCTGGCCGTAGGTCTGTCCCACGAACTCGGTGTAGATCGGTACACTGCGCTGGGCCGCGGTGATCACGCTCACTTCAGGGCTGATGATGGTCGCCTCGGGCGTGCTGGTGCAGGCGGCGAGCAGGAGGGGGAGGAACAGCAACGGCCAGGGTCCGCGCAGTTCGTTACGGTGGGTTGGTGACATGGCGAGGTGCCGCAAGGGTCGCTTGGGACCGGCCGCGGATCGGCAAACGTAGCGGGAGATGGCCGAACTTCGTACAAGGCGCTGTCGGCGTTCAGCATCGGCGCAACGACATTTCGGGTCAGAGAACGGTGAAGGGAGCCCGACCGGTGACATGACGGGCGTCACCCCGCGGGAACGCAAGAACCACGACCTTGCAGCATCTATTTACGCACTGCGATCATGGCCAGCAAGTTCGACGAGTACTACGTGAAGGGGAAGGCCCTGCGTGAGAAGTTCCCCCGGGAAGCACTGGGCAACTGGAAGATGCCCGCCAAGCGCATCCCCATCATCGACCAGATCAAGGCCAGCGATCACGACCGCCTTCCGGACCTGATCCCCGTGCGCCACGAGCGGATGAAGGAAAGTCCCTTTGTGTTCTACCGTGCCACGGCGGGCATCATGGCCGCGGACCTTGCAGGTGCCAACAGCGGCCTGATGGTGCAGGCCATCGGTGATTGCCACCTGATGAACTTCGGTGGTTTCGCCACTCCCGAACGATCCCTGGTGTTCGATGCCAACGACTTCGACGAAACACATCAGGCGCCCTTCGAGTGGGACGTGAAGCGGCTCGCCGCGAGCTTCGCACTGGCCGCCCGTGCTGCCGGCCTGAGCGACAAGGAGGCGGAAGAGGTGGCCTTTGAGCTCGGGGTATCCTATCGCGATGGCGTTCGGGAGTACGCGCAGATCTCCATGCTCGACCTGTGGTATTTGAAGTTCGATCTGCGGGTGCTGTCGAAGACCGCCAAGAACACCCGGGCGCGCAAGGTGCTGGTCGATGCGATCGAGGCGGCGGAGAAGAACACGCACGTGAAGACCTTTTACAAGCTCACGGAGAGCAACCTCGGTCGCTTCGAGATCCGCGAGGAGAAGCCGCTTGTGTACCACCCCTTCGACCTGAAGAAGGACATGGACATGATCCTGCGCTTCCTGGACGAATACAAGCGCACCTTGCAGACCGACCGTCGTCACCTGTTCGAACAGTATCGCGTGGTGGACGTGGCGCTGAAAGTGGTGGGTGTGGGCAGTGTGGGCACCCGCTGCTTCGTGGTGCTGCTGATGAACGACCGCGACGAGCCGCTCTTCCTACAGGTGAAGGAGGCGCGCAACAGCGTGCTGGCACCGTTCACCACAGCGGAGACCTATGCCCACCAGGGGCGCCGCATCGTGGAGGGCCAGCGATTGGTGCAGGCCGCCAGCGATATGTTCCTGGGGTGGAGCACGGGCCCCATGGGCCGCTACTTCTACCTGCGCCAGCTGCGCGACATGAAGATGGCCTTGGATGTGGACAGCTTCGACGAGGAACTACTGACGGCCTACGCCCGGCTCTGTGGTCGCGTACTGGCCCGTGCCCACGTGCGCACGAGCAACGGCGCCGTGCTGAGCGGTTACCTCGGTGGCAGTGACGCGGCTCCTGAGGCACTGGCCAAGTTCGCCCTGCTCTACGCGGATCAGACCGAGAAGGACCACGCGGATTTCCTCAAAGGCATGAAAGGCGCTCCCAAGCGCGCGGCGAAGAGTTCCACGAAGGAGACCGTGATGCGCAAGTCCGCGCCGAACAAGGTGGCCAAGCCTGCCAAGGCAGCTAAGAAAGTCGGCGCTATGCCGAAGAAAGCAGTACGGAAGAAGGTCGTTCGGAAAGCAAAGGCGACCGTGAAGAAGCCTTGATCGGATTATCGGACCACTGTCCTATAAAGGGTGCTTGCGTCACACCGACGTAGGGCAGACCGAGCTGAACCGGGAATGAACGTTCATGGACGTGAATGGATCGCACATTGCCGTCCATTTCCGTTCATTCACGGTTGAACAGGAGGTCCCATCAACGGGTCGTACCGGTCACGGCTTGCTGGTGACCAGCCCCTTCTTCTTCAGGTCGTTCATCACATCGCGCCGCACCATGCGCACCAGGTCCGCGGTGCTTCGCGCTCCCTGTTCGATCACCAGGCCATTGTAGACCATCTTGCGTTTGGCCAGGTCGAACACGTGCACTTCCACTGAGAAGTACTGCCCGCTCGCGAAGCCTTCTACCTGCTGCGCGGAAGGGTCCACCCAGTAATCATCGGCCACTGCGCCGTAGGAGGACGTAGTGGTGGGAGCGGCCTTGGTGTCCGGCATCACGTTCCCGCTCTTCAATTGAAGTGTGACGATGCCATCGCATCCTGCTTCCTTCAGCTTGGCCACCACCTGGGCCGTATCGCGCAGCGAATTCAGTTCAGGCAACACCATGTAGCTGGAGAGACCGCGTTCGCCCAGTTCCTGTTGCAGGGCATACTCGGCCTCACGTCGGTAGACCTCCTGGTTCGTCAGGGCCACGATGCCGATCTTGGTGAACGCCGTGCCGCCAGCATCGGGCGCCACCCAGCTGCGGCCCAGGTTGCTGCTGGCGCAGGAGAAGAGCAGGGGCAGCAAGGCCAGGAAGAGGGTCGGGCGACTGTTGAATCGGTTCATGGGCGATGGGTCTGTCCCGTGTCGAACTGCCGGGCGAAAAGTTGATGGAGGAACATGAAGAAGAAGCTGGTGGATAGCCCTGCCATCAGGATGCCCACCAGCGCTTCCGCGCTGGAGAAAAGACGCCAGCCGGTAGAAAGGACCACATCGCCATAACCCACCGTGGAGTAGGTGATGGAGGAGAAGTACAACGCTGTGTTCAGGTCCGGAAGGAGCCCCTTCCAGGTGTAGAAAACACCCCAGATGGTGATCTCAACAACGTGCAGGAAGACAAGGCCCCACGACACACGCACCAGCAGCCAGACATCACGCCAGTACGACCGTTTGTTGCGTTCAACCCCCTTGCGCAACCACCGGCTCATCACCATCAACCCGGCTGCATGCACCGCCACACAAAGCCCGGACAATGCACCGATGGCCAGGATCTTGAAGAGCGGCGTGTAGGGAAGTACGGGATCCATGGTCGGTCGCTCAAAGGTGCACGAATGGGACGGGAAAAGCGATATTCACCGATCGGAATTTGATGATCCGCCGCCATGAGCAACGAGAACAAGACCCCCCCTGTCACACCGAGCTGGCCACCCGCCAAGGCGGTCGACACCTTCATCCGACTGGTCCTGCTGGGCGGTCTGTTGGCGTGGTGCATCATGATCCTGGCCCCCTTCACCAGCGTCCTGATGTGGTCGGTGATCATGGCGGTGGCCTTGTATCCCTTGTTCACGACGTTGGCCCGGTGGATGCGTGGCAGGTCGATCTGGGCCGCAGTGGTGATCGTGATCGTCGGGGTGAGCTGTGTGGCGGTGCCCGGCTACATCACCGGCATGAGCTTGGTGGATTCCGTTGGCAGCATGCGCACGCACCTTGGCGGTGATGAGCTGAAGGTGCCGCAGCTCCCGGCAGAATGGTACCAGGACAAGGGCCTTCGTCGCTTGGTGGCGGACCGCTGGCCGGCGGACAATGGCGCCGTGGCCGAGTTCCTGCAGGCCCATCTGGAGGATATCAAGGCGATCGCCAAAAGCACCTTGCAGGCCCTCGCCCGGTTCACAGCCGACCTGGTGATGTTGATCCTCTCCATCGTCATCGCGGGCATCCTGCTGGCGAACGCGAAGGCCGGTGGCCAGGTGGCCGAGGATTTCCTGGACCGCGTGATGGGGCGCAACGGCGCTGCCATGGTGAACCTTGCTGCAGGCACCATCCGGCAGGTGGCCAAAGGTATTCTGGGTGTGGCGGTGCTCCAGGCGGTCCTGTTCGCTGTGGGCGTGTTCATCGCGGGCATACCTGGTGCAGGATTGCTTTCCGTGGTGGCGATGGTCCTCTGCATCATCCAGCTCGGGGTGGGGCTCATCGCCATTCCCGTGCTGATCTATGCATGGACCAGCATGAGCACCACTGCGGCCGTGGTCCTCACGATATGGATGGTGCTCGTCATGATCTCGGACAATATCCTCAAGCCTTTGTTGCTCGGTCGTGGTGCGGCGGTGCCCATGCCGGTGATCTTCCTCGGCTCCATCGGTGGTTTCCTTCTCTCCGGCTTCATCGGCCTGTTCACCGGAGCCGTGGTGTTGAGCATCGGTTACCGCCTGATGAACAGTTGGATGGTGGGGGTGCAGGAGGAATTGGAAGTGGGCAAGTGAACAGCGAGAGGTCGGCGTTCGCCCCAACTTTGCACGCGAATGTCGATCATCCGTCCCCCACTGTCACATTTCCGAATTTCCTCATTTTCCTCCTCATGGATCCCCGCCTCGCCGCCTTCGAACGCCTGCTGAACATCATGGACGACCTGCGTGCCAAGTGCCCGTGGGACATGAAGCAGACCTTCGAAACGCTCCGGCCGCTCACCATCGAGGAGACCTACGAGCTGGGTGACGCGATCCTGGAGAAGGACCTCGACGGCGTGAAGAAGGAGATCGGCGACCTGATGCTGCACATGGTGTTCTACGCCAAGCTCGGTCAGGAGCAAGGGGCCTTCACCATCACCGATGTGCTCAACGGCATCTGCGAGAAGCTCATCCATCGCCACCCGCACATCTACGGCGATGTGAAGGTGAAGGATGACGAAGAGGTAAAGGCCAATTGGGAGAAGATCAAATTGGCGGAGAAGCGTAGCGTCGATCCACTGGGTCGACCCGCGACCGCACCCAGCGTGCTGGAAGGCGTGCCGCGCGGACTACCGAGCCTGGTGAAGGCGATCCGCATCCAGGACAAGGCGCGCGGTGTGGGCTTCGACTGGGAGCACCGCGATCAGGTCTGGGCCAAGGTGAACGAGGAGCTTGCCGAACTGAAGCATGAAGTGGACGGCGGATCCGCCAAGCAGTCCGATGAGCTCGGAGATGTGCTCTTCAGCCTGGTGAACTATGCTCGTTTCCTCAGCATCGATCCGGATGAAGCGCTCGAACGCACCAACCGAAAGTTCATCCAGCGCTTCCAGTTCCTCGAACGCGAATGCGTGAAGGATGGCCATGCCCTTGGCGAGATGACGCTGGCACAGATGGATACCTATTGGGAGCGGGCGAAGGCGGAGGAGTGATCACTTCGCTACCGGAGGCAACGGGAAGCTCCACTCCGCTGGTAAGTCCAGCTCACCGTCATGCGCGGGAAACCCCGGTGATCGCCCGAAGTCGCTCCACCGGAGCTGGCCATCCACACCATGGGGGATCAGGCGCACGGTGCCTGTGGATCGCTCCACCACCACTTCGATGAAGCTCTGGAAGAAGGGCGCCTGGTTGTGATCGAATGCGGCGCTGAGCCACTCCGCACTGAAGGGCCAGCCGTTGTATTTCGTGGTCCACACCCAGGCCGGGCGCTTGTACCACGGGGTCAGCGCGTCGATCTTGGCGGTGATGGGGCCGCGTGCGGGGTAGTGCGCGAAGGTGCGCGTGGGCATGGTTTCCCTGGGAGCGAGCGCGGCACCTAGGCTGAGGTAGGCGCCACCACCACCGTTCACGAAGTGGTGCATCGGCGCACCACCGGCGCTGTCCGGTTCCACATAGTACTCAAGGTCGTGCGTGTCACCCGCCATGGCGATGGTGACGTGGTGTTCCTTCAGCAGCTTATGCAGCTCAGTGAACTCGGGCGTCATGTCGCCTTGGTACTCACCGGCGGCATAGAAGGGATGGCCGAGCAGCGCGAAGATGAAGCGGCCCTTGTTCGCCTCCAGTACCTGCTTCAGCCATTGTAACTGCACCGGATCCAGCCGGCGCAACACCCCGGAGTCGATCGCAATGAACACGAAGTCGCCGCACCGCACCTGGAAGAAGGGTGCTTGCTGGAAGCCGTTGGGCACGTGGTAGAGGTCGCGCAGCCGTTGCGTTCGCCTGATGTAAGCGTCCACCTTTGCTTCGGTGGTGGTGCTCAGGTGCAGGTCGCTGGCGATGCGTGCGTTCATGGCTGTGCGCGCGGCATCGGGCGTATAGAAGGTCGCCGCGAATCCCTCGAGCGCATCGTACCAATCGTGGTTGCCGGGTATCGCATACACAGGCTTGGTCACGCCCTTGAAGGGCAGCCAGAACTTGCGTTCGTAGTCGCGGAGCGCACCGGTGGGGTAGATCACATCGCTGCTGATCACCATAAAGCGTACATCGGGCTTCTCCGATACGGCGAGGATCCGGTCCTTCAGCACCCACTGCGAGGGATCGCCTTCCCCCGGATCACCGATGATCACGAAGCGGAAGTCGGCGGTGTCGTTCACGCCTTGCGGAGAAAGACCGAAGGACGCTGCGTTCGGTGACGGTTCCACGGCCTTCACCATGGCCTCGCGCCAGGTATCGGTGTGGCTGGCGGCCCAGCTGTCCCACATGCCGGCGGCCCAATTCTCGGTGTCGAAGTACCAGCTCATGCCCCACACCGGCATGGTGGCGGCGAGCACCGCACTGAAGGGCAGGCCGATCTGCAAGCCGTTACGCAGGGCTGCGCGCAGCGAATAGGAGGCCGTACGCAAGCGGATCCCAATGCGCAACCGATGCAACAGCCAGGCGCGCAGCACGGCACGGGGCCGGAAGCCTTTCCGCTTTTCGGGCGGTGCCTGCTGCACCCAGCGCCAGCCGGCCCGTTCGATCGGTGCGCTCACACGGCGCAACAACGAGCGCAAGGGCGAAAGGATGCCGTATGCGATGATCAACGCAATGGCCAGGTCGCCCACCACGGCGATGAACGGTGACAGGATCCCAAGTGCCGTGCGATCGAAGCCCATACGGCCCAAGTGTATCGCGAACAGGATCAGCACGAGGCTGGTGATCCAACGTTGGTCGATGGGCGCACGCGCCGCTTCCTCGTCCTCCATGCGCTGTCCTTCGGCCAGCACTTCAGCATCCTTGCCCATGCCGATGGCGTGCACCTCGTCCTCGCTCGCCTGGTCCAGGGTGCCTATGCGGCTGCGCAGGATGGTGAAGCCGATGCCAGCGATCCGTGCGGCTCCGGCGAGCGACACGGTCCATTCGCGCGTGAACGGACTGAGGGCGATCACGAACAGGAAAACAGCGCCGTTCCCGAGAAAGGAGAGCACCGATGCGTTCCAGCGCAGTCCGGTGCGCCATGCCTTCACACCCTCGGCCGCATGGCGCAGGGTATCCACCGCGAAGGTGGCGGCCAGGAAGAGGACCAGTGCCGAAGTGCGGAACAGCCCGGCATTGATGAGCAGGAAACCAAGGATCAGGGAAAGCGCACCGCTGAGCCATGCCGATCGGCGTTCAGGCGAGGTGGCGCGGCGGAAGCCATGGATCAGTTCCAGGATCGCGGCCCCGACCAAGAAGCCACCCACACGCGGTTCAACGGGGGCATCGGGCCACACGGGAGCCACTAGGCAGAGGGCGGCGAACACCATGGCCAGCGCGGCGAACCCAAGCTGCTGGCGGGTCATCGAGCGCAATCGGGTCAGGTAACCGTTCCACATGGAGAGCGAAGATCGTGGATCGAACGTCATGGGCAGCAAATGAAAAGTGCCCGCTTTCGCAGGCACTTTCCGGTAGGATGAACCGAACCCTCCTCCAGATCTCCAGGCTCTCCTGGCCGCCTTCGGGATCGCTCCCGCCCTTGGCCCCTCTTGACCTAGAGGGAAGGTTCGTTCGTTCGTCCAAACACCAACACAATGCAAACATAGGGTGGGCTTAACGCTCGGTGTGTAGTGGAGTAACTACATGGGCCCAAATAGTTCAATGGGTGGCCGGTAGGGACGATCTTTGGGAAGTGGTACCGCTGAGCTTCCTGGTCGCTGACGATCACGTCATCATCCGGTGAGGCTTGCGCAATTTGCTGAAGGACCACCTCTCGGTGCGCTTCATGGAGGAAGCCGGGAGCATTGCCGAGCTGATGCGTGCGTTCAAGGGGGCCTTACCGGACCTGCTGGTGTTGGACCTGCAGCTCGGTGACGGTCACGCCTTGGTCGTGCTGGAGCAGATCCGAAGTTCCCATCCGGAGATGCGGGTGCTGGTGTACACCATGAGCCCTGAGCACATCTATGCACCGCGGTTCCTGGCCTTGGGCGGCGCCGGCTTTCTGAGCAAGCGATCCACCGAGGAAGAAGTGCTGCGCGCAGCGCGTCGCGTCGCGTCATGCGGGGCAAGGAGTACCGCAGCCACGAACAGGAGCTGCGCCAAATGGAGCACTGCGCACCGGGGCCTCTGGCCGAAGCTTCCAGTCCCTTTCCGTTCGCGAGTTGCGGGTGATGAGCGAATTGCTGCCGGTCGCCACGGTGAAGGAGATCGCCGAGCGGCTGGACATTCGACCCGCCACGGTGGCCACCTATGAGGCCCGGTTGTTCGACAAGCTCGGGGTTTCCAACCTGTTGGACCTGCAACGCATCGCGGACCTGCATGACCACCCCCTCAGCTGAGCGCCGGATGGCCCTGAGGCCTGTATGGTCCCTGGCGCTGCTGATGGCCAACGCAGGCGTGCTGTTCGCGCAAGCGATGTGGACTCCCCAGCAATACACGTTGGAGAACGGGCTTCCGCAGACCAGCGTGGTGAGCCTGGCCATGGATGCCAACGGTTACCTGTGGTTCACCACGGAAGGCGGACCGGTGCGGTCCGGATGGGGTGATCGGTTCGAGGACATGCCGTTGCCTTTCCTTGAGGTATCGACCCGGGACCTTGAGCGGGAGATGATCCCGGTCTTCGACGGTTCGTTCCTGGTCACCAATTCCACCGGTGGCCGATACTCCTGGAGGACCTGAAGGTGAGCATGGCGAGGCGAAGGGGTCCGACCTCGAACCCGGTGCGTCGGATCAAGGGTGGGGTGCCTTCAGAGAGGATCTACCGGCGGTCGATGGATGGAAGGGATACCCTGGAGGGGGATCTTCCGTGGACCAAACCATTGCAGCGCAGCTGGCCGGAGGATGCGCAGCGCTGCACCATTGCCGTGCCGGCAGCGCTCGTCACTTTTAACATTCCTTGGGACCACCTGCTGCCGGTCGCGGATAGCTTCGTGCATCATCAACACCCGACAGCCATGATGCGTGCCACAGCCCTGTTCATCGTCCTTTCGTTGTTCACCCAAGGCATGCTCGCTGCACCGTGCGTCCACGTCAAGGGTTCAGGCAACGTGGTCCGGAAGGTGCTTTCCGTGGAGGCCTTTCATGGCATTGCGGTGGACGGTTCCATCGATGTGGTGCTCACCCCGTCGGGTAACCAGCAAGTGGAGGTGGAGGCCCAGGAGAACCTCATCGGCCTGGTGACCACGGAGGTGCGCAACGGGGTTTGGGTCATCGGCACCAGCAAGGGCTACAGCACGGATAAGCCCTTTGTGGTGCACATCAGCGCTCCGGTGATCGACGTGGTGTCGATCGGCGGATCCGGCAACGTGAAGGGTACAGGTGCGTTCACCGCGGGCTGGGTGCGATTGTCGGTGCAGGGCAGCGGAGACATGGACCTCGCGTTCATTTCCGGCGCTTTGGATGCGTCGGTGGCGGGCTCGGGAGACATCAAGCTCGAGGGCCGATGCACCGACCTGCGCGTGCTTGTGCAGGGCAGCGGGGAGATCAATGCAAAGGGCATGGTCGCGGAGAACGCATCAGCGTCCACATCGGGCAGTGGCGACATCTCCGTGCACACCAGCGGGCGCCTCGACGCTTCCGTGGCGGGTAGTGGTGATGTGGTCTATGAGGGAGAACCAGCGAACGTCAGCACCAACGTCGCGGGCTCAGGCGAGGTGCGTGCCGCGCGTACGAGCGGGAAGCTCTGAACGCCAGGCCGCATGACCGTCGCCGTGCGGATCACCCCCCGATGATGGCACCGGAGCTGGTGAAGGTCACCGGGCGAAGCACCGGGGTTCCGTTCACGAGCGCTTGGACATAGTAGTTGCCAGGTGGCAGCAATTCGATGTTCACAAGGACCTCGTCCACGCGGATGTCCAGCTCCATGGGCATGAACTGCCCACGGTCGTTCAACACCTTGAGCTCGGTGATGAGCCCTTCTGAAGAGACCATGAACCGACCGGGGGTGGGCTCCGAACGGAAGTGGATGCTGGGCACCGGTCGGTGCTCCATGGCGAACACATCCGACAGCTCGGACATGAGGCCATTTTCCACGGCCATCAACCGGTAGTAGGTGACATCCGTGAACGGATGCGCATCCAGGACCGTGTACATGGTCGTCTCCTGGAGCCCAAGCCCCGCTGTGCCTGTAGCGGTCTCCCAGGTCAGTGCGTTCTTGGACCGTTGTACGATGAAGAATACATCCGGCCGCTCCGATACCGTGGTCCAATGGACCTGGACACCGTCGGTCCCCGCGCTTTCGGCCACAAAGGAGGCGAGCTCCAGTTCGGCTTCCGTCGGTCCAGCGTTCTGGGCAAGGGCTGGCGCGGTGGCCAGGAGCAAAGCGAAGGGCATCCAGTTCTTCATGTTCCAGCTGTTGAGTGGGCCGTTCAACGGAGGGCGGGCCCCGGAGGTTCCAATGTGTCCATGAATACTTACAGCTGTGCATGCTGGTCGTCGCGTGGATCTCGCCTCCATGGTTCCGGCGATGGATAGGAACGCGCACACGCGAGCGCCGCATTACAGGGATGCCATGCGCCGTCCACATCTGCATACGCCTTTATAATAAGCTGAAGGTCGAAATACTATAGCGACGAGCGCATTCCTGACCCCTCTTACGGGCACACACAATCTTCGGGCGAATAACCTAGCTCGTCGACGAGGCGTAAGAATGGCCAGGTCCACCACTCCTGGGCTGCGACCGACAGAATGAAACAGTCATTGCTTTTCGCGTGCGGGGTGCTGCTTGCCGGGTTGCTCCATGCACAAACGGGGACCGAGTTCTGGATGGCCCCCCCCGATGTGACCCTGCGTCACAACATGCCCGGGGACGAGCCGATTTTCATGAACGTGGCGACCGGGAACGCGCCGGCAACGGTGACCATTTCCCAACCCGCCAACCCGGCGTTCAACGGAGGTGCGCCCATCGTGCTGAACATCGCGGCCTACGCTGCCGTCCGGTACAACATGACATCGCTCAAGGCGCAGTTGGAGACGCGGCCCACCAACAGCGTACGGAACACCGGCCTGCGTATCCAGTCCACGGCCAACATCACCTGCTACTACGAGCCGAGCAATACGAACAACCCGGACATCATGGCGCTCAAAGGGGCCAACGGTCTGGGTCTGGAGTTCTACATCCCCCTGCACAAGCACACCCCGTTCTACAACCACAGCTTCTCTCCGTTCAACACCGACCTGGCGTTCGCTTCGTTCGACATCGTGGCCACCCAGTGTAAGCTTCCCCATAGTTCGGCCATTGATAGCTGAAGGTAAGGGATCCTGCCCGGCCATGGCCGGGCAGGATCCCTTGACCGGTCCAGGGCTACTTTCAACATCCAGTAGCCATGAGAAAGAGCAGATTCACAGAACACCAGATCGTCGGCATGCTCAAGGAGCATGAGGCGGGGATGAAGGTCGTCGACATCTGTCGGCAGAACGGCATCAGCGTATCCACTTTCCAGAACTGGAAGGCCAAGTATGGCGGGCTGGACGCCAGCCAGCTGAAGCTGCTGAAGGACCTGCAGGAGGAGAACGCACGCCTGAAGCGGATGTACGCCGAGATCAGCATGGTGCATGACGCGCTCAAGCAGGTGGTGGAAAAGAAGTGGGGCGCCTGACGACAAGCGAGCGATCATGCAGGCGCTGACCCAGGAGCATCAGTTGAGCGAGCGCCAGGCTTGCTTGGCGGTGAACCTTGCCCGCAGCACAGCCCAGTACCAGAAGCACCCATCGGACGACACACCCGTGATACAGGCGCTTACGCAGCTTACGGAGAAGCACCCGGCCATCGGCGTGTGGCAATGCCATCACAGGCTGCGCTTGATGGGCCATCGCTGGAACTTCAAGCGGGTATACCGGGTGTATACCGGCCTGCAGCTGAACATCCGCCGCAGGGCGAAGAAACGGCTGCCCGCCCGCGTGAAGCAGGCGTTGTTCCAACCCCAGGCGCCCGACCAGGTCTGGAGCATCGACTTCATGCACGACACGCTCTGGGATGGACGGACCTTCCGCCTGCTGAACGTGATCGACGACCACAATCGTGAGATCCTGGCCATCGAGGTGGATAGCTCCCTACCCGCCCTGCGGGTGATCCGTGTGCTGGAACAGCTCAAGAGCTCCCAACGCTTGCCGCAGATGATCCGCGTGGACAACGGACCTGAGTTCATCAGCCACAAGCTGGACGAGTGGTGCCGGCGGCACAAGATCACCCTTACTTACATCCAGCCTGGCAAGCCCACCCAGAACGCCTACGTGGAGCGCTTCAACGGAAGCATGCGCCGCGAACTGCTCAATGCCTATGTCTTCCGTACCTTGGATGAGGTCCGCGAGAAAACCTCTGAGTGGATGATCGACTACAACCATCATCGCCCCCACAAAGCACTCGGCTACCGGTCGCCAGTGCCTCAACAACCCTGATCCACATGACCCTGGAACCTCCAGTTATGATCGGCCCGAATACAGGGGAAGCTTACACATGTAGCGGAAGGCGGCGTTCGCTTCGGAATAGGTGGACAGGAAGGTGGCCTGCGTGTGGTCGGCGCTCAGGTTGTAGCGGTGTATGTTGGCGGTGGCCCACATGAACATGCCCATGGGCGAA
>JBIIYP010000087.1:0-6503 GCA_044346705.1 Flavobacteriales bacterium | reverse complement strand
CATCCGGTCGCTGAACAAGACGTTGAAGAGCGATGCCCAGAAGTTCATCGTCAAGCCGCGACATGCCTCGGATCCGGGTTCTCCCGATGTCTACTTCGTGAAGGACACGCGCGGATTGGTGCGCATCGACCCTTCGCACATCCACTACCTTCAAGCCGACGGCAACTACCTGGAACTCCATCTTCCGGATCGCCGTGTGGTGCTGCGCAATTCCCTTGCAGAGGTGTTGAAGATGTTGCCGCCCTGCCTGCTTTGCCAGGTGAACCGGGCCCAAGCCGTGAACATCCAGCACCTGGACCTCATCGGTCCGGAGGAGGTGCGCATCGGCGAACTGGCCTTCACCCTCTCCAAGCACTACCGGGAACCCTTGATCTCCTGCGTTCAGGTCATCTCGGGCCGCTAGACACCCTCCAATTGCGTTTCGTGTACGTTTTTGGTAACTTGGTGTACAAATACGGTCCATTCGACACCTGCTGCTTGCCAGGATCTTCCGGACTTTACGAACTTGCGCTTCGCTAAGTCCCCTTGAGCGGGGTAAAAGCCATCAAGACGAACCTCAATCGCCTCTTCAAATCCCTTCTCTCATGACACGTCAGATCAGCAAGGCATTCACGCTCACGGCAGCGCTGATGCTTGGTACCAGCGCGACCCAGGCGCAGAATGTGGACATCGGCCTCTTTGAGACGGGCACGGAACTGGAGGTTCGTGTGCGTCCTTCAGAGGACTTCGACGGCATCCTGTCCGCGGTGGTGTTCACCGTGCGTTGGGAGCGTTCCACGACCGGTGCACTGTTGGAGCACCAGCAGAAGAGTTCCGCTGGCACGTATATCCCCATCGCGCGTTCCGGCGAACTGCATCAGGACGGCCCCTTCAACTACCAGATCTACGCCGGTTTCGGTTTCGACCTGGTGGGTGAGAACGGCGGTGCCTGGAAGGCCGGGCAGGAATATGTGATCGCCACGATCCCTTACAGCGGCAAGGGCGGCTTCACCTTGGTGAACGATGGTTGGACCAACATCGACGAGAACAACGGCGACTATTACCTCAGCCTCAACGGCCATGATCGCACCGGCATCATCTACAAGGGCCTGGCGAACGTGACCAACAACGACCAGGTCGTTTCCATCAGCCCGAACCCGAACCGCGGCATCTTCACGCTCTCCGTTCCGGTGAAGACCGGCGACAACATGTCGCTCGAGATCATCAACACCGCCGGCCAGATCGTGTTCCAGGACAGCCCCCGCCAGGTGGACGGCCAGTACCGTCGCGAAATGGACATCTCCTCCCACGGCGCCGGCAACTACAACCTGCGCATCGTGCGCAACGGTGTAAGCGAGAACCACAAGATCATCGTGCAGTAAGCACCTCATTCCTTCGTCTGAAGAAGACCGGTCAGTACGACCGGTCTTTTTCGTTGGCGGCGAGCGCGCTGTCGGGGGTGTACCGTGGGCCATCGGCCATTGCCGCGCGGTCCGACCTTCGTGCTATTGACGATCGGACCGCACTGGTCTAACTTGCCGGTCCTGCAAGCAACCAGGCATCCATTCCCCCCTTCCCCGTACCATGGCCCGCGATCCTCATACCCGGTTGAACGCAGCGCGGGAACAAGCGCCTGGGGACGACCACGGCGGAGCCCAGATCCTGCCCTTGAACCCTCGGAAACCTGCTGGCAGCGCTCCTGCAGAGGAAGAACCCATCGATCACATCTTCATACGGGACCGCAGCGGGCTCCAACGGATCGGCCGCAACAGCATCCTCACCCTGCGGGCCGACGGCAATTATGTGGAGCTGCACACCCTTGGCAAGCGATTCGTGGTGCGGACGAGCCTGCGCGATGTGATCCAGCAACTGGGTGAGCGCCGTTTTCCCCAAGTGAACCGCCACACCGCCGTGAACCTCGAACGCCTTGACCGCGTGGACCTGGATTCTGTGGAAGTGGATGGTGAGGTCATCGTCCTTTCGCGCAGCTATCGCCAGGGCCTGCTGGACCGCTTGCGCGTGCTGAGCGGGCGCTAAGCAGGCTCTACTTCGGCTGGTGCAGGACCTCCTGACCCGAACAGGTCGGCGGCGCACATCACCTTGAACTCTTCCCCAGGTCGGCCAGCGCCGATCAACAAGTTGCACTGGCACGATAACCAGTGGCAACCTTCGCATCATGATCGCTTCGGCGAATGATGGAGCCACTCGGCTTGGTTTCCCAAGAACGCTGTGCATGGAACGAAGGTTGACATTCCCTTTCCAGGAACGACGGATGGACCGCTTGAACTTGGCTGCCACAACACACCGCGCCCACGGACCTGTGCCCACCACCCACCCGTATGCCGCACCGCCGACCAACCACACGGGTGGCGGGACGTTGGCGCCCGCGGTGCTCGCCAGCGCCGATACGGACGATGCGATCGTGGACCGGGTGCTGCTTGAGCTGCGCGACGCCGCCACGCCCACCAGGGTCCTTCGCCGCCGTGACCAGTGATCGCGATCCCATCCTCGTTGCCATGGGCGGCCCCGTACCACCGCGATCCTGCCCAACGTATGCCGCAGCGAGGACGTGAAGCTGGACGGGACCGTTAGGCAGTGGGCAGTGGCAGTGCACAGTGGGCAGTAGGCAGTGGCAAATGGAACGAACGACTTATTCTCCATGGAAACAACCCTGGAGCCGTTCCTTAAAATCATCCATTTAGACGATGCGCGGCGATTTCCGGCGGGGCAACTTGCAGCCCATTCAACACCTCTCCCCGTGACCTACGACGTACTCTCCCGTACTGAGTTCCTGGAATCCACTTCAACGGCCATGCCACCGCGCTACGGCCAGCACCCTGCGCAGCCCGTTGTGTTCGTACGCGACCGCCACGGCCTGCACCGCGTGCCACAGAGCGCCATCCGCAGCCTGCATGCCGAAGGCAACTATGTGGATCTCCATTGCGGCCACCGCCGCTTCGTGCTGCGCACCAGTTTGCGCGAGCTCATGCTGCAGCTGGGGCATGCCTTCACCCAGGTGAACCGCAACACCGCCGTGAACCGACAGCATGTGGAGCGCGTGGATCCCGATTCCGTTACCGTGGACGGCATGGAGCACACCTTGAGCCGCAGTTTCCGCAGCGCGCTGCTGGAAGGCATCACCGTGCTCGGCTGAACGCAGCGCATCTTTTGGGTCGCCCTGGACCAGAACCCCCACGGGAGCTGAGGCACCCCGCCCGCCGACCCGGTGATCGGGTACCGTGCGCTTGTGGAGGCCGCCGACCCGCTCAGGGACACCCCGGCTCGTCACGGCCAAAGTGCGCTTTGCGGACGTGGATCGCAGCTTGGAATACGATCACCCACGCGTCATCAGGTGTAGAACTAGCTTTGTCTCCGGAAAGGATATCGCCAGCATCGATCTGTTCCCCGCTCGATCAATAAGACAATCGCTGACCGATGACCCACCGGAGCTTCACGCTGTCCCTGACCCTTTGTGGGGCGCTAACTCTTGCCCCCAGCGCGATCCGGGCGCAGGCCACCCTGTATTGCAATGATGTCGAGGGCTTCAGCAGTGCGGTGACCCTCGGCACCACGCTAGCGCCGGGCACGTGGTACACGGACCGCTACGCGCCCAACGGATCCATCACGCGAACGAGCTTCGGCGCCAACGACCGCCTGCTGCACCATATCGACACGGCCGACTGCGACGGTTGCCCGGGTGCACAGCATGGCGCCTTCTGCAATGCCCAGGACCGCAGGTACGACCTGGGCGTGGGCGCCACCGAGATGGAGACCCAGCCCCACATGCCTGCCGCATGGACCACCACCGGTCGCCGCATGGTCGGCTTCTGGGGCAGTGCCGACCTCGTCGGCTTTCACGTTGTTCCGCCTTTCGTCGATGCACCGTTGACGATCGTTCGAGATTGATCTATCCTTGCACGCCTTTCAGCAAAAAACCCTCGCGTCATGCTCATTACTGCGAAATTGAACCGTGCCATCTTCATTTGCTTGGCCCTTGTCGCGCTCGCCTCGCAGCCTCTGCACGCCAGCAACATGGTGCTGGAAGTAGCGACCTCCGCCGTCAACCAACAGGTGACACTCCCCCTTTTCGGCTCCGTCAATGTTACGGTGAACTGGGGCGACGGTAACACAAACTCCTACACGAGCGCGGGGAACGTGACACGCACGTATGCGGCTGCAGGCACCTATACGATCACCATCGCCGGTACGCTCACCCAGTTCGGGTCAGGCAACACCTACGCCAACGCCGAGAGGATAACGCGGGTGATCGACTGGGGTACTACTGGACTTACGAGCCTGAACGGTGCATTTTGCGGTGCCACTGCCTTGGTGGATGTGCCGTCCAACCTTCCTGCAACGGTCACTAACCTGCGTGCTGCCTTCGCTGGTGCGAGCACCTTCAACGATGCAGACGTAAGTTCTTGGAACACTTCGGCGGTGACCAACATGAGCCATGTCTTCAACGCGAAGGCCACGCTGCAGTATGATGCTCCGAGTCCCTCGGTTTTTAATCAAAATATCGGCGGCTGGAATACAGCACTTGTTACGGATATGACCGGGATGTTCAACTATGCCAGCGTGTTCAACAACGGGGGCAGTCCAACCATCGGCAATTGGAACACCGGGAACGTCGTGACCTTCATGCGCATGTTCAGCAATGCCGCTGCGTTCAACCAGCCCATTGGCACTTGGAATACCAGCAATGTGACCGATATGAACAATATGTTCAGGGACGGCACCCCTGCGTTCAACCAGGACCTTAGCAATTGGGACGTGAGCAACGTGACCAATATGAGTCTTATGTTCAAGGGCGCGAGCAGCTTCAATAATGGTGGCAGCCCTAATATGAACAACTGGAACGTGAGCAACGTGACCAACTTGACCTACATGTTCACAGACTGTTCCACATTCAACCAACCCCTCAGCAACTGGAATGTGGCCAACGTGACCAACATGGGCGGTATGTTCCAATGGGCACAAGCCTTTGATCAGAATATCGGTAGCTGGAACACGAGCAACGTGACCAACTTGGCCTACATGTTTTTCCGCGCCCAGGCGTTCAACAATGGCGGCAGTCCGACCATCAACAACTGGAATACGGCGGCAGTAACGAACATGACACACATGTTCTCCTGGGCCTTTGCCTTCAACCAGCCTTTAGGCAATTGGAATACCAATAACGTGACAAGCATCTTCGCCATGTTCTGGGTCGCGAGCTCCTTTAACCAGGATATCGGTTCTTGGAACGTTAGCCAGTGCACCAACTTCCAGTCCACGTTCGGTGGCGCTGTGAGTTTCAACAACGGTGGCAGTCCCTCTATCAACAACTGGAACGTATCCAATGTGACAAGCTTGCAGGATGCTTTCGGGAATACCTATGCATTTCAACAACCCTTGAACAATTGGAACGTCAGCAATGTAACCAACATGTGGGGTGCCTTCAATGGTTCAGGGTTCAACCAGGACATCTCTTCCTGGAATACCGGCAATGTGGTCAACATGTGGGCTGCCTTCAAGGGTTCTGGGTTCAACCAGGACATCTCTTCCTGGAATACCGGCAACGTGACCAGCATGCGGGAGATGTTCATGAACGCCGGCGCCTTCGACCAAGATCTGGGCAGTTGGAACATCGACAAGGTCTCCAACATGGTCGACATGTTCAAGGGCGTGTGCCTCTCGACGCCCAATTACGACGGTATTCTTAACGGCTGGGCCGCGCAACCTCTTAGGGAGCCCAATGTGAGCTTCCACGGTGGGTATTCGTACCACAGCGCTGCAGGTACCGCTGGTAGGTCCGCCTTGGCTGGCACTGGTTGGAGCATCATCGATGGAGGCCTGAACACCTCATTGGCGCTGACCTCGGCCCCAGGCACGAACAACCTAAGCACGACGGTGAATGTGCCGATGACCCCCGTTACCTACAGTTTCCCCGGCACTGCTGGCGTGAACATGACAGGCCTTCCCACGGGTGTCACGGCTACGGTGAGCGGCGGGGTCCTTACGATCAGCGGCACACCCACGGTCCCTGGTGTGTACAACTACACGGCCAGCTGCGGTGGATTGACCGGCACCATCAACGTGATCGCCTGCTCCGCCGGTCCGGCATCGTCCACCCCCACCCTGTGCATCAACACACCGATGGCGGCCATTACGCACAGCACGGCCGGTGCCACGGGTATCGGTACGCCCACAGGCCTTCCTGCCGGTGTATCGGCGAGCTGGGCGGCGGACGTGATCACGATCAGTGGTACCCCCGCGGTCGCCGGCATCTTCAACTACAGCATCCCCCTTGATGGCGGCTGTGGCAGCGTGAGCGCCACGGGAACCATCACAGTGTCCACGACCAGCACGGTGGGTGCGGCTTCCTCGAGCCCCACCCTATGCATCAACACGCCGCTGACGGCCATCACGCACAGCACCTCAGGCGTAACTGGTATCGATACTCCTTCAGGATTGCCTCCCGGTGTTACAGCCACGTGGTCGAACCAAACCATCACGATCAGTGGCACTCCCACCACTGCCGG
>JBIIYP010000057.1:0-20636 GCA_044346705.1 Flavobacteriales bacterium | reverse complement strand
CTGGCCGCGGCTTCATGCACGATCCGCAGCTTCTCTTCCTTGCTGAACTTCCGTCTGTTGCTCATAGGGACACAGTTTACAGTTTTGCCACTGTAATCGTGTCCGGTAGGTTAGGGGGCTAGACCACCGGTTCGAGGATACCGACTGGACCGCCTCCTACTACCGTGCCTGCCCCTACTTCGGCTACCGTGGTTGGTTCCTGGATGTGATCCAGGAATACGGAGGGCGACACGATCTTCCCGCCTTTGCACGCTATGGACTGGGTCGGGCCTACAGCAGCGCCGCACGATGCCGGCTGGATGACCTTCAATCTGAAGGACCTTCAGGATACGCCTACCTGAACGACAGCAGTGACGTGATGAGCAGGGAGGAGTTGAGCGCCTACATGGACCTCTTCCACAAGGCTTGCGGAACGTATTCGGACCTGGCCGGGACCGACCCTGCGTTCGAGACCCACATTGGCGAGATCGCCCTCAAGCGGGACCACGAATACATGACCGGGTACATGGACCTGATGATGGCCGGAGAACCCGGCGCTGCCCTCGAATGTGTGCCTGCCGATGCATATGCGCCGTTCTATCGGGATCTGGCCAAGGCCTATCTGGCTTCCTGCGACAGCAACGCCATCCTGTTCACGAACGGGGATACGGACACCTTCCCCCTGTGGTATGTGCAGGTGGTGGAGGGATACCGACGGGATGTGCTGGTGCTCAACCTGAGCCTGTTGAATGCGGCGCGATACATCCGCGCCACACGTGACGGACACTTGGGAAGCCTGCCCGCTGACTGGCAGCTTTCGGACCGGTTCTACTGGAGCGACCGCAGTTCGTACGCGTTGTTGGAGGATCGCGATGACACGCTTGACCTGGCGGAGGTCATGGACCTTCTCGGCACGTCTGACCTGGGGACAACAGGCGGCAAAGCCGGGGACATCACGATCCCTGCTCGGCGTTTCAAGCTCACTGTTCGGGAAGGCAGCTCGATCGCATGGGACGTGTCCAAGCACTATCTGTTGCGCAACGCCTTGGCGGTCTTCGACCTGCTCGCTGCGCATGCCTCTGAACGACCGTTCCATTGGGCGGTCACCACCGGTACTGACTCCTATTTCGGGTTATCCGAGCATCTGGCGCTACAGGGGCTCACCTACAAGCTGGTCTTCGAGGACTCCACATCCACCACGTTCACCGCGAACGGCTCGCCTGCACAGGTGATCACCGGTCGTTCCGAGCAAGTGTTCATGGATCTGTTCGCCATGAGCGGAGCGGACACGGCCACCATCAACCGTACGCGCTTGGTGACGAACTACTACCTGCAGGTGTCCAACACGGCTGAAGCACTGGCCGCTGAAGGGGATACCACCAAAGCGTTCGCCTTGCTGAACCGGTGCCTGGCCGCTTACCCGAACGAACGCTGGTCCTTTGATCGGATCATGCTTCGCCCCATCGAACTGCTGTGGGACCTCGGCGAGGGTGCGACCGCGGACAGCATTGCCCGGATCCTCGTACACAACCTCAAGACCAGGCCTGAGGTCGTTGGTCCCGTGGACGGTATCGCCACCGATCCCGACGACCGGAGCATCCGTGAAGCGGTGTTCGACAGGTTGCACACCATGGCCAACAAGCACCAGCGAACGGAATTCCTCTCCTACCTCGATGCGCAGCCCGAGGCATGGCCCGACCCTTTGGTGATCAAGCTCCATTGGGCGGGCGCAACCCGCCCGGAACGCAAGAAGCGCTGAGCACCGATCGAATGCGCAAGCTGACCACGCACTGAAGGCCTCGCTCCTTGCGTTGATGCATCACGGGGTCACCTGAACCCCGACCCATGATCCGCTTCCGCAACCGCGCGCTCGCTGCGGTGTTCGTCCTCCCCCTCCCGCTTCTCGCATCGCTTCAACAAGCGCCGGTCACCTTGGCCGACGTGACGGATCCGCTGTTGCATGCGGAGATCGCCATGCAGGGGCTCTATCCCGAAATGGAAGGCAGCTTCGGCGAGGCGGCATTGATCGAGGTCCCGCTTCGCTCCTGCTCTTCCACGCATGCGGAGTTCCGTGATGAAGGACTTCTGGTCCGGCTTGAGGCCAGGACCGTGACCGGCGCAGCACACACGGAGTTGTACAGCCTGCGCATCCTGCTGGACGATTCGCTGCTGCAGATCCCGAACGATGAAGTGAGCGGACTTCGTGACCCGCGGTTCTGCGGCTTCGACGAGGGCTTGCAGCGGATCCTGCCCTTTTGCAGCGTTTCGCGTTCGGCTGATTGCTACCGGCTTTACATCCATCTGCAATTCGGTGAAGGCCGAGAAACGCGTGTGGTGACGTGGGTATTCGACGATGGACGCTACCTCTTCCGCGTGGAGGACAAAGCCGTTCTGTAGCGGCAAGCCCGGAATAGCCTAGATTTGCGCCGTCCCGAAAGGATCGGGACATGCCCCGAGCGCCCAGCTCTTGCCGCGGACCACGGTCCAAAGGCTCCCCAGATGTCCAGGCGCGATCCACCAGCGGATCATTGCACGCCGGACCCGATACAAAGGGGCAACACACAAACACTTGAAACAAGTGTGTCCAGGTTCAATGGCCTGAACACGCTGCACACATCCCTACGCCGGGGTCAAGGCGAGCATGTATATGGAACGCACTACGTTCAACGACCTCGGGCTCATCGAGCCCATTTTGAAAGCCCTCAACGAAGAAGGCTACACCGAGCCCACGCCCATCCAGGCGCAAGCCATCCCGCACCTGAACAAGGGGCGCGACCTGCTGGGCTGCGCGCAGACGGGCACGGGCAAGACCGCCGCCTTCGCCATCCCCATCCTGCAGGAGCTGCACGAGCGCGGTGACCAGGGACAGAAGCGCCTGATCAAGACGCTGATCCTTACGCCTACCCGCGAACTGGCGATCCAGATCGGCGAAAGCTTCGCGGCATACGGCCGTCACCTGAAGATCAAGCACACCGTGATCTTCGGCGGTGTAGGCCAACGCCCGCAAACGGACGCCCTGCATCGTGGTGTCGACATCGTGGTGGCCACCCCCGGCCGCTTGCTCGACCTCATCGGCCAGGGCTTCGTGGACCTCAAGCACATCGAGATCTTCGTGCTGGACGAGGCCGATCGCATGCTGGACATGGGCTTCATCCACGACGTGAAGAAGATCATCGCCCGGATCCCGCACAAGCGGCAGACGCTGTTCTTCAGCGCCACCATGCCGCCGGAGATCGCCAAGCTGGCGAACAGCATCCTCACGGATCCCATCAAGGTGGAAGTGGCTCCGGTGAGCAGTACCGCCGAGACGATCGATCAGCACATGTACTTCGTGGACCGCACGGACAAGAACAAGCTGCTTGTGCATTTGCTGCAAGGCGATGCCATCCGCGAGGCCCTCGTGTTCACCCGCACCAAGCACGGTGCGAACAAGGTGGTGAAGGTGCTGGAGCAGGCCGGCATCGGCGCCGAGGCCATCCACGGCAACAAGAGCCAGACCGCCCGCCAGAACGCGCTGAAGAACTTCAAGGAAGGCAAGATCCGCGCGCTCGTCGCCACGGATATCGCCGCACGCGGCATCGATATCGATGGACTGACGCACGTGATCAACTTCGACATCCCGAACATCCCCGAGACCTACGTGCACCGCATCGGTCGTACGGGTCGCGCCGGGGCTTCGGGCCGCGCGCTGAGCTTCTGCGATCACGAGGAGAAGGCCTTCCTCCGCGACATCACCCGCTTGATCAAGCGCGAGATCCCCGTGGTGGCCGAACACCCCTTCCTGATGGTCGGTGGTCCCAAGCGCCCCGAACCCGAAGTGCGCGAACCCCGCCAGCCCCGTGGCCCCGGTCGTGGTCAGCGCCCCGGTCAAGGTCAAGGACAGCGCGGTCCGCGAGACGGTCAACGCAACGACCGTTCGCGCGCTCCTCAGCAACGTCGTGAAGGTGGTGCCGGTCGTGACGAACGCCGTCCGCAAGCCCCACGTGAAGCCCGCCCGCAAGGCGACCGCCAGCCCCGCAGCGGTGGCCGTCCCGATCAGCGTGGCCCACGCCCCCAGCCGCAACAGCAGCAACGTCCGCGCACCGAGCGCAGTGATCGTCCGCAGCACGAAGGCGAGCGCCAGCATTCCGCTGCCAAGCCTGACTATGCTGCGCTGACGAAAGAGTTGTTCGGCGAGGAGAACGGTTCCAGCTCAAAGAAGCAGGACGAGCAGAAGCCCAAGCGCACCGGTCTCGGCCGCTTGTTCCGCCGTTCCTGATCAACGATCCGCAGGGCGCGGAGCAGGTGCATCTTTGCATCATGCTCCGCGCTTTGCTTTTGGCACTCTCCGTCAGTGCCCTTTCCGCCCAGGCCCAGTTACCGATCATCGGTCCCATGCCGGGCCATGTGGACATGCTGGGCGCCACCATCTGGATGCAATGCACCGGGCCATGCCAGGCGCAGCTGGAGTATTGGGTGAAGGAGCGGCCCGACAGCCTGTTGCGCACGGAGGTGATCACCAGCGAACAGGACAAGGCCCACGCGATGGAGTTCACCATGGACCATGTGGTGCCTGGTCGCACGTATGGATATCGCGTGTTGTTGGAGGGAAAGGCCATTGAGGTCGGCGAGCCCCTCTGGTTCCATACCCAGCCGCTGTGGAAGTTCCGCTCGGACCCACCGGACTTCACACTTGCCGCAGGCAGTTGCACGTATGTGAACGAACCGGCCTACGACCGCCCTGGAACACCCTACGGCGGTGGCTATGGCATCTTCAACAGCATCGCGGCAACCTCGCCCGACCTCATGCTTTGGTTGGGTGACAATGTCTACCTGCGTGAATCCGATTGGGGAAGCTGGCCTGGTTTCCTGCATCGCTACACCCAAACCCGCTCGCTGCCCGAGATGCAGCACCTGCTGCGCAGCACGCACCATTACGCCATCTGGGACGATCACGACTTCGGTCCGAACGATTGCGACGGAAGCTTCATCGGCGCAGACATGAGCCACAGGGCCTTCGACCTTTTCTGGGCGAATCCTACGCACGGCCTTCCCGGCATAAGCGGCAACGGCACCTCGTTCAGCTACTCCGATGTGGACTTCTTCCTGTTGGATGACCGCAGTTTCAGGGTCTCTCCAAAGGTGGTGACCGCCAAGCCCGCCATACTCGGACAAGCCCAGATCGACCGGCTGATCCAGATGCTGAAGTACAGCGATGCCTCCTTCAAGATCGTGGCCATGGGTGGGCAGTTCCTCAATACGGCCGCCGTTTTCGAGAACTATGCGACCGTGCCGGAGGAACGCCAGCAGCTCATCGACAGGATCGGCCAGGAAGGCATCACCGGTGTGATCTTCCTTACCGGCGATCGCCACTTCGCCGAACTGAGCCGGTTGGAACTTGCGGATGGCAACGTGATCCACGACCTTACGGTGTCGCCACTGACCTCCGGTGCTTATGCGCGAAAGGAGACGAACGAGCTCTCTGTGACCGGCACCTACGTGGACCAGCGTTGTTTCGCCACCTTGACCTTCAGCGGCCCGAAGAAGGAACGAGTGCTGTCCATGGCCTTGCACGATGCGGAAGGCAAGCTGCTCTGGAAGCGAGAAGTGAAGGCCCCGGCGAAGCGCTGACGGCTCAGCCCCGCAGCAGGTCCAGCGCTCGGTTCACCACGCGGGCATCCGCAACGGAGATCCGACCGTGGACCTGGTCCCAATGACCTTTCAATCGTTCATCCATCGCACGGAGCAGGTCCATGCCCTTCGGCGTGATCCGGATGTACACCACCCGACGATCCCGATCGCACCGCTCCCGTTCCACCAAGGCCTTCGTCAGCAACTTATCGGTAAGCCGTGTCGCGTTCGGCGCGCGGTCGATCATGCGCTCCTTCACGGTGTGCATGTTCACCTTCTCCCCCTTGGCACCCCGCAGGATGCGAAGGATGTTATACTGCTGCATGCTCAGCGCGAAGGGCGCCAACAAGGTGGCTTGCTGGCTGCGCAACCAGTTCGAGGTGAACAGGACGTTCAGGGCCGCTTTTTGCTGCTCGCTTTCAAAGCGACTGACGAGTTCTTCTCCAATGGTCGGCACGTGGGCGAAGATATCAAGTGTATTGTTCGCCATGGAATCTATCCGATCATTGCACGGCACGGATCACCGCCCCTTATTTTCGCGAACCTTCAGGAACCACCATGCACGCATTGTTCGCTTCCGCCATCCTGTCCATCTCGCTCATCGCAGCCTGTGGCGAAAAGGATCCCGCTTCCACCGCACAGGCCGCTACCACACCGGCCGCTTCACCCGCGGCCCCGGCACCAGTGCTCGATGCCGGGCAACAGGACGCGGACACCTTGTTCAGGGTGATGGGCGGTGTGTCCGGAAAGACCGTTGCAGACCTTTTCGCCGATGATGGCGCATACACGTTCAAGCTGCTGGCGGCCGGAGCCCGTGTGATCGCGATCGGCACCGAGCCTTCCTCATTGGCGAATGTGGAAAAGAAGGCCAGGGAACTGGGGTATGGTCCGGACAAGCTCATCATCCGCCAGGTACAGGAGGGTGATCCCGGGATCGCTCCCGGCGAAGTGGACCGCGCCTTGTGCACACGCACCTACCTGTCGATCCAGGACCGGGTGGCGTTCTTCTCCCGCGTGAAGGCCGGACTTGCGGCGAAGGGACAGCTCATTATCGTGGACTACCTGCAGGAGCAGACACCCATGGGGCCACCGATGGAATTGCGGGTGAACGTGGAGCAGATCATGGACGAACTGGAGCCCTGTGGCTTCACGGACATCGGTGGCTACACGAAGAAGATCCCGTACCGCTTCATCGTGCAGGCCATGGATTTCGAGCCCGGCCCTGGTCAATAGTGCTCCCGCTCAATTCCGCCCCGCCTCCCGCACCTGTTCATCTGCGGTGCGGGCAATTCCGCGGTATCCGAAGAACAGGTTGGCCCAGATGATCTTGGACAACGCGTAGAGCAAGGGCCCCACGAGCAGCAGCCCGATCGTGATCGCAAGGAACTGTGCGAATACCGAAAGGGCCGGGAACAGCACTGCCATGGCCACGTAGCTCGTTACGCTCCATGCCACAGCGAGCGCGTAGGACGCATACATCGCCCCGTAGAAGAAACCGGGTTCAATGCTGTAGCGCCGATGACAGACGGAGCATGCCGGATGAAGGTCGCCAGCGTGCTTCAGGTCATAGGGATGCGATACGAAGAAGTCCCCTTGGTGGCAATAGGGGCACTTGAAGTTGAGGATGCTGTGGAGGTGGGTCTGCTTCCATTCCATGGTGTAAAGGTACCCTGTCCGAAGGCGCTGACCATTGACGAAGGTCGCCGAACGGAAAAGAGAGAGGGGCCCGAAGGCCCCTCTCAACGTTGATCGGGATCAGGAGTGGATCACTCCATGAAGGACACCTTGAACTCCACGCGGCGGTTCTTGGCACGACCGGCAGAGGTCTTGTTGTCCGCCACAGGCATGGTCTCGCCGAAACCTTCGGACCTCACACGGCCGGTGTTCACCCCTTTGTCCTCCAAGTACTTCTCCACGGCCGCAGCGCGATCCTTGGAAAGCTTCATGTTGTTGGCGTCATCCCCCTGGTCGTCGGTGTGGCCCAGGACCTCCAGGTTGTAGGTGGGGTTCTCGTTCATCACCGTCACCACCTGGTCCAGGATGGGATAGCTGGCTTTCTTGATGGTGCTCTTTCCGGTCTCGAACTGGATGCCGGTAAGGGCCTTCTCGAAGAGCTTCTTGGTCTTCTCGTTGATCTCCGGACAACCCTTCATGCTTGCCACGCCGGGTACCTTCGGGCACTTGTCCAGGTTGTCGCTGATGCCGTCACCGTCGCTGTCGGGGCAGCCCTGCTTGTCAGCCGGACCGGCCAGATCGGGGCAGGCGTCCATCTTGTCGGTGATGCCGTCGCTGTCCCGGTCGGGGCAGCCACCCAAATTGGCAAGACCCTTATCCTGCGGGCACTTGTCCTCCTTGTCGATCACACCGTCTCCATCGGTATCAGGCTCCGGGTGCACCGTGAGGCTGATGCCGTCGATGTAGTAATAGGCACGCTGGTTGTCGGCACCTTCCACCATCTTGATCTTCTCCATGCCTGCTGCAGGGAAAGTACCGATCACAATGAACTTCTCGGTGCCATCGGCTACGAACGAACCCTTGATCTCGGTCCAGTTCTGCTTGTCGACCACCACGGTCTTGGATACGACTTGGGCTTTTTCGTCCAAGTAGTGACGATGGTAGTAGTTCAAAACCACAGGGCTGAAGTAAGCACCAATGCCCGAAACGGCACGATCGCTGCCTGAAGCCAGCTTCACCTTCATGCTGATGTCGTACTCCTGTCCGGCCACCAAGGAACTGGCCAGTTCGCTCTGCATGTACTCGCTGTAGTTCTGGTAGGCTGGTCGGAAGGGATCCTCGTTGTGGTCCAGTACACGCTTCCAATTCCTTCGCAGGTCGTCCTTGTAGGCCACGAATCCAGCGAAATACTTGCCTTCAGGGGCAGTGACACCCGAGCCCACCTCGTTCTCCGGCACACCCACTGTGGTCGGCTTCGCAGCATCGGTGTATATGTCCACCGTGCCGATGTTGGCGTTCGACCAGCCGGTCGCACGGTTCAGTTGATCCCAAGTGGTCACCGGTTCGGTGAATTCCTCGAAGCCGGGATTCTTCACGAGGTTCGGACCGGCCGACTGGGCCATAAGGCCAGCGGCAGCCATCGAACCCACACACATGAAGGCGTAGCGTAAGGTCATGTTCGTTCGTTTGGTTTAAAATCGATGTTGGAGTGCGCGTTGAAAGCGCAGGATGCCGCGAAGATAGGATTTGTGACGTTGAACGTTATTCACAAGAAAAGGTCGATCCAACAGCGGATCGTTAGCTCCGCATCACTGCGCAGCATCCCCCGGCACCAGTTCCAGAGCGTCCAAAAAATAGTAAGCATACTGATTATCAGGCCCTTCGATGATGCGTTGAGTTTCGAACCCGACATAGGGGAACACGCCGATGACGAGGTAGCGCTCGCCACCATCCGCTTCGAAAGTCCCCGAAACGGCCGTCCATACACCACGCTCGGCCAAAATGGTCCCTGATGCGACCTGGGCCTTTTCCTCCAAGAAGCGGCGGTGTTCGTAGCGCAATGCCACAGGCGAGAAGTAGGCACCGATCCCGGAGACCGCCCGATCACTGGTGGAGGCCAATGCCAAGCTCATGCTGAACGTATAGCTGCGCCTGCCCTCCAACGGCTCGGCAAGCTCAACCATCAGGTATTCGGAGTATGCGCTCCAGCCCGGCCTGAACGGGTCTTCGCTCCCGCCCTCCCAGTTCCGTCGTTGATCGTCCTTCCACGCGAAGAATCCGGCGCAGCGCACCCCTTCGCCAGGCATGATCGCCCCGTAACCGTTCTGCGGAAGGCCTACGGTCTTGGGAGCTGCGGTTGGATCGAAGACCTCCGAAAGGCCCAGGGTGATGTTGCTCCAGCCTTCCGCCAGCTTCAACTGGTCATAGGTATGGGGAGCGGCGCTCACACGCTCGAAGCCCCCATTGGGCACCATCGTGCCTGCCTTGTCCTGGGCGACGCTAACGATGCAACACGGCATCAAGAGGATCGCGAACACGAAAGGCTGTATCCGGGGAACGTGCATGGCGCCAAGGTAGTTCCCGTCCGGCTCCACCCCCGATCCGGATCAGGGCTTCAACTTGTTGGCGAACGCTTTCCTGAACTTCTCCATCTTGGGACGGATCACGTACTGGCAATAGCCTTGGTCAGGGTTCTGGGCGTAATACTCCTGGTGGTAGTTCTCCGCCGGATAGAACACAGGAAGCGGAGAGATCTCCGTGACGATGGGGGATCCGAAAGCGCCGCCCTTGTCCAGTTCCGAGCGGTAGTGTTCCGCTTTACGACGTTGATCGTCGTTGTGATAGAAGACGACCGAACGGTATTGGGTCCCCACATCCGCGCCCTGCTTGTTCATGGTCGTTGGGTCATGTGTCTGCCAGAACACCTCCAGAAGCTCGTCAAAGGTGACCACGGAGGGATCGAAGACGATCCTGGCGACTTCCGCATGGCCTGTGGTGCCGGTGCAGATCTGCTTGTAAGTAGGGTCGATCACCGTGCCACCGGCATAGCCCGAGGTCACCTTCGCCACGCCTTTCATTTCGCTGAACACCGCTTCCACGCACCAGAAGCATCCGGCACCGAACGTTGCGGTATCCATGCCGGGTGCAGCGGCGGCCTGTTCATTGTCCTGGGTGCGGTGGTGATCCATGGTGGTTGAGGAAGGGGTTTCACAAGCTTGAAGAGCGAAGGTCGGAAAGGCCAGCAAGCTGGCCAGTAGAAGTGGGAAGCTGTCCTTTGTGGAGTTCATGCCATAAAGAACGCCTATGAAGGGACCTTGTGCGTTCCGATCTGCTGCCAATTGTCAACGGGTATCCGGAAGCGGTACTTGGCGACCGTCCGGGCCGGGCGGTATGGGAAAAATGGATAAAGGACGGCCCGATGCCGTCCTTTTCCATGAGCGGGAAACGGGATTCGAACCCGCGACCCTCAGCTTGGGAAGCTGATGCTCTACCAACTGAGCTACTCCCGCTTGGTATTCCTACGCTTGACCCGGGTTCGGCACGGTCTTCTTCGCCCCCCGATCAGGGTGCGAAAATAGGGCTAGTTCCAAGGTTCAGTATTCCCTGACCACGGCAATGGATTAACCTATATTTGATCGGCCCTTAACACCCTGCTTTCATCCCCCCCCTTCCTTTGCGCCGAGCGATAGATGAACTGATGGCAGGAAGCATGATCCAGAAGGTGTTGTTGGTGGATGATGAACCGGACATTCTTGAACTCCTGCGCTACAATCTCGAGCGGGAAGGATTGAAGGTGCTCACGGCCAACAACGGTAAAGATGCCGTGAAGTTGGCCAAATCCGATCGTCCGGACCTGATCGTGCTGGACATCATGATGCCTGGCATGGACGGCGTTGAAGTGTGCACCACCCTGCGGGCGCTCCCGGAATTCAAGCACACCCTGATCGCGTTCCTCACCGCACGAGGGGAGGACTACAGCCAGATCGCTGGTTTCGACGCGGGTGCGGATGACTACATCACCAAGCCGGTCCGTCCGAAGGTGTTCGTGAGCAAGGTGAAGGCCTTGCTGAAACGGTCCACCGGGGAGCGAAGCGAAGGCCAGGTGCTGGAAGCCAACGGCATCAAGGTGGACCTCGAGCGTGTCCTGGTCTACAAAGGCCAGGAGGAGCTCCAGTTGCCCAAGAAGGAATTCGAACTGCTTGTGCTGCTGATGAGCAAGCCGGGCAAGGTCTTCAAGCGCGACGAGATCTATTCACACATCTGGGGCAGCGACCTCTTCGTCGGCGAGCGCACCATCGACGTGCACATCCGGAAGCTGCGTGAAAAGATCGGCGACGAACTGATCAAGACCGTGAAAGGCATCGGTTACAAGTTCGACGCCTGAACCGGCCTTTCCGGATCCTGTTATATTTGCCGCCTGCCAGCCGTAAGGCAAGATGACTTCCTTTCGGGGTGTGGCTCAGCCCGGTAGAGCGCTACGTTCGGGACGTAGAGGCCGGAGGTTCGAATCCTCTCACCCCGACCAGGTCAAAGCCCTTGCGAAGAAGTCGCAAGGGCTTTTTGCTGCCCTGCGAGCCGAACGCAGTTCGAGCGAAGGCGGGCAGTAAAAAGCCAGCGAGCGCAGCGAGTTGGGCGTTGACATGATGCCCCCCCCCCAAGGAAAGCCCGACCAACGGGAGGGCCATCCTCTCACCCCGACCAGGTCAACCCCCTTGCGAAGAAGTCGCAAGGGGGTTTTGCTGCCCTGCGAGCCGAACGCAGTTCGAGCGAAGGCGGGCAGTAAAAAGCCAGCGAGCGCAGCGAGTTGGGCGTTGACATGATGCCCCCCCCCAAGGAAAGCCCGACCAACGGGAGGGCCATCCGCTCACCCCGACCAGGTCACCCCCCTTGCGAAGAAGTCGCAAGGGGGGTGACCTGGTCGGCCTAGCTACTGATAAGGGGGATCACCGAAGGGTTCCACATCCTTGGTCAGGAACGACCGTTCATCGGCTTGCAAGCTCCCTCCCTCCGATCGGTGGGGGGATATAGGCATCCTTCTTCACGCCTGGCGCGTCATGATAACAGAGACCATGTCACGCGCCTTCAAAATAGCCTTGATCCTCAAGAGCCGGAACAGCCTTCCGGTCTACAAGGACCTCAGCAAGCTGAGCGATCGTGAGTTGGAGGAACAAGTGCGTGCCATTGTCCGCCGGATGCGGACCAACGAGGCCCACGTCATTGCGCGCATGATCCTTCGCCAGCCCACGTTCAGCATGAACTGAGGCCACTTGGGCGATCATCCAATGTCCACCGACCGGTGTTGGTGATCTCGGCACCCGGTGAACCGTTCATGGCCACCTTCGGATATATTTGCGACATCATTCGAATCGCCATGGCAGATCATCACAACGAGGGTCACTTCCCCGAAGAAGCAGAACAGAACGAGATCGGGGCGCCTGTTGTCTTTGCCTTGTGCTGCTTCGCGGCCGTGATCCTGCTGATCTGGGCTGGCTGCTGAGCTCCGGCTAGTCGGGCTTCACATCCCCTGAACGTTCCAGGTACTCGTCCCTGCGAACGAGCGTGAACCAGTTCTCGCTCAGTTCCAGGTACCCGTGTTCAAAGCAGAACACGTAGGTGTTCCCTGCCTTCGTGCGGTATGTGTTGGTGTGGTACATGAAGTTGTATCCGCGTTCCACCAGCTTGTCCCGGTGCACCTTCTTGGTGCCCTCTGAGCCGGTGTTCAATTCGCTCAACACGCGCCGGTTGCGCTTGAGGATGTTCACCACGTTGCGCACGTAGTTGATCGGTGCGTTGTTGGCGTGGTAGTGGTAGATGTTCCGGCATGCATCGGAGCAGAACTTCTTGTCCGTGCGCCCCTTGATCGGTTCGCCGCACTCCAGGCAGAGTTTCTCAGTGAGGGTGACGGGCATGGGTCGGATCTTTGTTGGTGTTAAGGACCAAAGTAGAAAAGAGTCCGTGATGCGTTGGCCCAGGCCGGATATCCTGCCCATCTTGGAACTTCCCGGCCTTACGGGTTGTTCGTCATCCACCATGTGCGCCCTGCTCACGTTCAGCCCGAACGGCATTCACTGCCCGCAGGCCGATGTATACATCGACCCCTGGCGCGGCGTGGACCGGGCGCTGATCACACACGCCCACAGCGACCATGCCCGAAGAGGCCATGCGCATTACCTGTGCAGCCCGGTCACCAAACCCCTTCTGCAGGCGAGGCTTGGTGCCGATCTGCGGATCGACACCCTGGATGCAGGCTCCTCGGTCCTGATCAACGGTGTGCGGTTCAGTTTCCATCCGGCAGGGCACATCCCGGGCAGCGTTCAGGTGCGTGTGGAACATCGGGGCGAGGTATGGGTGGCCACGGGTGACCACAAGCGTGCCTTGGACGGGGTCAGCGACCCCTTCGAACCGGTGAAATGCCACACCTTCATCACCGAGTGCACCTTCGGGTTACCGATCTACCGCTGGCGCGATCCAGCGGAGGTATTCGCCGAAATGAACGCCTGGTGGAGGCTGAACGCCGCGAACGATACGTGCAGCATCATCAGTGCCTACAGCCTGGGAAAAGCGCAGCGGGTGATGAAAGGCGTTGATCCCTCCATCGGGCCGATACTCGTGCATGGCGCAGTGGCGAACATGAACACGGTGCTTGAAGCGACCGGGCTCGAACTTCCGGCATGGGAGCCGATCACCAAGGAAACACCGAAAGAGCGATTCCGGAACGCTTTGGTCATTACACCTGGAAGTGCCATCGGCACCACTTGGACCAACAAGATGAAGCCCTTTTCCACGGCCATGGCAAGTGGTTGGATGCAGCTCCGCGGCTGGCGCCGTCGAGGGAATATCGACAAGGGCTTTGTGCTGAGCGATCATGCCGATTGGGATGCGCTGTTGCTGGCCGTGAAAGAGACCGGCGCGGAACGGATCATCGCCACCCATGGCTACACCGACATCTTTAGCCAGTACCTGCGAAGCGTGGGGTACGATGCCACGGCGGAATCGACCGAATTCACCGGCGAAAGCGGCGCGGAACCGGGCCATGAGCCCGATCCAGCATCACCTGTTGTTGACCCACCGAGCAGCCCACCGGCCTCAGGCGAAGCACCATGAAGCGCGCTGCCCAACTCTTCGACGCCCTTGATGCCACCACCAGCACCAACGCCAAGGTGGACGCCCTCGCAGCGTACTTCCATGAGGCGACGGATACCGACAAGCTCTGGACCATCGCACTGCTCAGCGGTCGGCGCCCCAAGCGTCCGGTCACCAGCACCCAGCTCCGCCAATGGGCCGCGGAGATCAGTGATATTCCCGACTGGCTTTTCGAGGCCAGCTACCATGTGGTGGGCGACTTCGCGGAAACGGTGACGCATATCGCGAAGCTGGAGAGGCCCATCACCAAAAGCCTGTCGGAATGGGTGCACTACGTGGAAGACCTGAAGCATCAGGACGAAGCCGAGAAGGCTCGTCGCGTGAAAGCAGCATGGGCAGGGCTCGAGGGCATGGAGCTCTTCGTGTTCAACAAGATCATCACCGGTGGTTTCCGCATCGGGGTGAGCCAGAAGATCTTGGTGAAAGGCTTGAGCAAGGCGACCGGAACGGAGGAGGACGCCATCGCGCACCGCCTGATGGGGGATTGGAGCCCGCACACGACCTCCTTTCGGGACCTGCTCTTCTCGGAGAACACCGCGGATCAAGCTTCACGCCCCTACCCCTTCTACCTGGCCTATGGCATTGAAGGCGCTGAAGGACGCGCGGCCGGTGCGGGACTGGAGGAACTGCTGCCCCTCGGGGATCCGCAGGAATGGCAGGCAGAGCACAAGTGGGACGGGATCCGGGGCCAGGTGATCATGCGCGGTGGTGAGCACTTCGTGTGGAGCCGTGGCGAGGAATTGGTCACCGACAAGTACCCGGAATTCCAGGTCTTACGCGCAGCACTGCCCCATGGCACCGTGCTCGATGGGGAGATCCTCGCCTGGAAGGACGGTGCTCCCCTGCCCTTCTCCGAAATGCAGAAACGGATCGGCCGCAAGACCGTCGGCAGGAAGATCCTCAGCGATGTGCCCGTGGTCTTCATGGCCTACGACATCATGGAGTTCGAGGGCAGGGACATCCGCCAGCAGCCGATGAAAGAGCGGCGCCGGATCCTGGAGCAGATGCTCGCTGCGGCCGCCCTTCCGTCGCTGCTGCTCTCTCCCACCCTTGCATTCAGCACCTGGGAAGAGATCGTTGACCACCGCGAGCACGCGCGAAGCACCAGCATCGAGGGACTGATGTTGAAGCGCCGGAGCAGCACCTACGAAGTGGGCCGCAAGCGCGGCGATTGGTGGAAGTGGAAGGTGGACCCGCTCAGCATCGATGCCGTGCTCACGTTCAGCATGCAGGGCCATGGCCGTCGAGCGGACCTCTACACCGACCACACCTTCGGCCTCTGGCAGGACGGGCAGCTCGTCACCTTCGCCAAGGCATACAGCGGCCTCACCGATGCCGAGATGAAGGAGGTGGATACCTTCGTGAAGAAGAACACGCTGGAACGATTCGGGCCCGTGCGTCAGGTGGAACCACAATTGGTCTTCGAGATCGCCTTCGAAGGGATCAGCGCCAGTAGCCGGCATAAGAGCGGCGTGGCCGTGCGTTTCCCGCGCATCGTGCGCTGGCGGAGGGATAAAAGGCCGGATGAGGCCGATACCTTGGAGGCACTGAAGCGCCTGGCCAGCGCGACCGAAAGCGCTACCCAGACCGAGAACCCCGAACTTGATCCGCCAACGGAAACCCCATCTGCATGAACACACGGCTCCTCCTCCCTGTCCTCGCCACGCTCACCCTGCCTGCCACCGCCCAGGTGAACGGCACCATCACGCACGACGGCATCACCCGGAACCACATCACCTACGTGCCCACGAGCTACGTGCCGGGTACCAGCACCCCGTTGGTATTCGTCATGCACGGCTTCACCCAGAGCAACTCGGCCATCATGAACGCCACCGGCTTCAACGATCTGGCCGAACAGGAAGGCTTCATCGTGGCCTACCCCAACGGCGTGAACAACGGATGGAACACCAACTCGCCATTCCCCGGGGGCAGCTCCGCGGATGATGTGGGTTACATCGGCGCGTTGCGCGATACGCTCATCGCCCAGTTCAGCATCGACACCACACGCATCTACGCCACCGGCTTCTCGGCTGGGGGCTATATGAGCCACAAGCTTGCCTGCGAAAGCCCCAAGTGCTTCGCGGCGATCGCCTCCGTTTCAGGGACCATCAACAATGGTGCGGTGGATGACTGTGCCCCCCAGCACACGTTGGGCGTGCTGCAGATCCATGGCACCTCCGACCTCATCGTCAGCTACAACGGAAGTCTCTTCAGCGGGCTGGGCGTGCAGGATGTACTGGACCTCTGGTCCGCGAACCAGTCCTGTACCACACCGCCCACCATCACCCCGTTCAATGCCACGGTGGAGCTGCAGGTATACGCTCCCTGCAATGGCAACGCCAGCGTGGTGCATTACAAGATCGATGGCGGCGGACACACCTGGCCCACCGGTGCCACCTTCAGCGCCACCAACGTGATCTGGGACTTCTTCCAGGGCTTCACCTGCGGCGAGAAAGGCACCGCTGTACCCGAGGAAGCCCCCTTCGTGCTGGCAGCATGGCCGAACCCGGCGTTGGATGCGGTGGTGCTTGAAGGAGTCGGTGCGCCAGCTCCCTTCATGCTGTTGGACGCCATGGGGCGGAATGTACGCTCGGGCCGTCTGGTCGGCGAACGCGCGATGGTCCAGCTCGATGGGATCGCCTCCGGCACCTATCTGTTGCGGCTGCTGGACGGGAGCGGCCGTAGTGTACGGTTGGTCAGGGAGTGAGCGGTTCCCCGCACCAAACCTTAGTGCTGCGCGATGAGATCATTGAACGCCTGCATCGCCACCGGACTGTAGAACAGCGCCTGGTGCCCCAGCCCCGGCAGCTCCATGAAGGTGCGGTCCTGGCAGTCGGTGCAGGCCTCCAGCTGCTGGCGGAAGGTGGACCACGAGTACATCTGGACGGGTGAGTCGTCCAACCCCTGCACGAACAGGATGTCGGACAGGTGACCGCTGGTGAAGCTCAGCAACGAGCGCGCCGTGTAGGCCTCTGGGGCATCCTGCGTGGAGCCGTAGGTCTGGTTCAGCAGTGAGCACACCATGCCCGATGCCAGCTGCCCGTCCTCTTCCAGTCCGCATCGGTGAACGAGGTTCAACGGCCCGGGGGCGTTGGCGATCACGCCGTCCACTTCGTGCATGGTATTGAGCCGGGTGACCAGGTAGCCCCCCTGCGAATGCCCGGCCAGGAACACCTTGTTCACCGTGATGTCGAGTTCCTGCTCCGCATGTTCGCGCACCCACAGCAGGGCGGCCTCGGCGTGGCGGATGTTATCGCCGAAGAGCAGTCCCTCCTCCGGATACGCCACGCTCACCAGCAACATATCCTCGCGGTCCAGGATCGCTTCAAAACCCTCGAGCGTGTTCTGCGCCGCCTCCAGGATCAGGCTGTCGTAGCCCACCGTGCCGTGGAACAGCAGCAGCACGTCCAGCGTGTCCTCGGCGGGCTTGTCCAGGATGGCCTGCACGCTCACGCTGTCGGTGCCGATTGTGCATGTGATGACGTAGGCGCTGTCGCCCATGTTGATGCCGCCGCCCGTTGGCGTGACGGGCGCTGCAGGTTCGGCCTCCTTGCGGCAGGCGGCGAACAACACGACCAGCGCTGCCACTGCAAGGGTAACGTGGATGATCCGGGTGAGGAGGTGCATGTGGGTAAAGGGCTGTGGATGGTGGTGCTCGCTCTTGGACGCAGGGAACCGGCCGAAGTTCAACAGTGCTTGAATGAAACGACCCCAACGCCCCTTCCGGTTGTTGTTCAACCCGCCGCACCTTCGTGGCGCCTAAGCCGACTAACGCCGTGGAGCTCCCCGCCCCCCACCCCGCCCTGGCCGCGTGGTTCGCCGCCCAAGGCTGGACCGCGCTGCCCTTCCAGCGCGAAGTGTGGGCGCACATGGGGCAAGGGCGCAGCGGCCTGCTCAACGCACCCACGGGTACCGGCAAGACCTACGCGGTATGGGGCGGGGTGGTGCATGCGGCGCTGCAGCAGAACGGCAACGCCATCGGCCTGAAGGCCATCTGGATCACGCCCCTGCGTGCGCTGGCCGGCGAGATCGCCGAGAGCGCCCAGCGCATGTGCGATGGTGTGGGACTGGGCTGGAAGGTGGGTACACGCACCGGCGACACCAGCACCAAGGAGCGGGCCGCCCAGAAGAAGGCACTGCCCCAGTTGCTTGTCACCACGCCCGAAAGCCTGCACGTGATGCTGACCAGCAAAGGTGCCGCGGACCTCTTCAAGCACCTGGATTGGTTCATTGCCGATGAGTGGCACGAGCTGCTGGGCAGCAAGCGCGGCGTGCAAGTGGAACTGGCCCTGAGCCGCCTCAAAGCCCTTCGCCCGCAGCTGGGCATCTGGGGCATCAGCGCAACGATCGGGAATCTCGAAGAAGCGATGGGCGTCCTGCATGGCGCCGACCTCGTGGATCGCACCCGTAGAGTCGACCCACCGGGTCGACCTGCCCCGGTTCTGGTGCGATCCACCCTGCGCAAACCCATCGAGGTCCGCAGCATCATCCCTGACAAGGTGGAGCACTACCCGTGGGCCGGTCACCTGGGGTTGAAGCTGGCGCACCGCCTGCTGCCGATCATCGAGCAGAGCACCAGCACGCTGATCTTCACCAACACCCGCGCGCAGAGCGAGATCTGGTATCACCACCTGCTGGACATCGCACCCGAGCTGGCCGGCACCATCGCCCTGCACCACGGCAGCTTGGACAGGACGATGCGCGAATGGGTGGAACAGGCGTTGGACGCGGGCAGGTTGAAGGCCGTGGTATGCACCAGCAGCCTCGATCTGGGCGTCGACTTCCGGCCGGTGGAAAGCGTGGTGCAGATCGGCGGGCCGAAGGGCGTTGCGCGTTTCGTCCAGCGCGCCGGGCGCAGCGGGCACCGACCCGACGCCACCAGCCGCATCTGGTTCCTGCCTACACACGCGCTGGAACTCGTGGAAGCCGCAGCCCTGCGCCAAGCAGCCGAGGATGGCCACATCGAAGCGCGCCAGCCGCTGTTCCGTTGTTTCGATGTGCTCGTGCAGTACCTGGTGACACTGGCCGTCGGCGATGGCTTCTCCCCTATCGGCCTTTACCAGGAGGTGCGCTCCACCTGGTGCTTCAAGGACATCACCCCGGAGGAATGGGACTGGCTGCTCATCTTCATCACCACCGGTGGTCAAAGCCTGCTTGCCTACGATGAGTTCCGCAAAGCCCAGCTGGACGACGTTGGCCTGGTACGCGTGACCGACAAGCGCATTGCGCTGCGGCACAAGCTGGGCATCGGAACCATCGTGGGCAGTGAGTCCTATGCAGTGAAGTTCGTGAGCGGCGGCCGCATCGGCACAGTGGAGGAATGGTTCATCCATCAACTGAAACCAGGCGACGTGTTCTGGTTCGCGGGCCGATCGCTGGAACTGGTGCGCGTGAAGGACCTGGTGGCGCAAGTGCGAAAAAGCCGCGAGCAGAAAGGCAAGATCCCCAGCTGGCAGGGCGGGCGCATGCCACTGAGCAGCTACATGGCGAAGGTGCTGCGGGAGCAGCTCACCACGGATCGGCCGGGACCCGAGATGAACGCCGTGGAACCCATCCTCCAGCGCCAGCGGGAAACGAGCATCGTTCCTTCACCGGATGAACTGCTGATCGAACGCTTCACCAGTCGAGAAGGACATCACGTGGTGATCTATCCGTTCGAAGGAAGGTTCGTGAACGAAGCGCTGGGCTCCCTCCTCGCCTTCCGCATGAGCCTGCTGAAACCCATCACCTTCAGCATCGCCATGAACGACTACGGCTTCGAGCTGCTGAGCGACCAGCCCATCCCCATCGAAGAGGCGCTGGACAACGACCTCTTCAGCCCGCAGGACCTGCTGAGCGACCTGCAACGCAGCATGAACGCCACCGAGATGGCCAAGCGCAAGTTCCGCGACATCGCCAGCATCGCCGGTCTGGTGTTCAAGGGGATGCCCGGCCGCCCCCTGAAGGAACGCCACATGCGCGCCAACAGCGGCCTTTTCTTCGATGTGTTCCGAGAGCACGAACCGGAGCACCTGCTGCTGCGCCAGGCCTATGACGAGGCCTTTGATGTGCAGATGGAGCTGCCGCGATTGCGCGAGGCCTTCTTGCGCATCCAAGCCCAACGCAAGGTGCTGAAGGATCCCGGCAGGTTCACGCCCTTCGCCTTCCCCATCATCGTGGACCGGTTGCGGGAACGGCTCAGCAGCGAGGAACTGGAGGACCGGATCCGGAAGATGACGGAGCGGTTGGAGAAGGGCTGAGGCCAGCTTCCGATCGCGTGTAGTTCAGGCAAGCCACAGGTGCAAAGTCGTCCTTCGCAATAAGCAAGGCTAAATTGCCCACATACTGAGCCGGTGGGAAAGAAACTGACGATCGGCACGATCTATGGATCACGGAGTGCATGAGCAGAACCGATTCACGAAGCCTTAGCGAGGATGCTCTGATCGAGCGTCGTAAGCAAGTGGTGCGAT
>JBIIYP010000056.1:0-20643 GCA_044346705.1 Flavobacteriales bacterium | reverse complement strand
TGCGATCCGCAATTCACGCTGTAGATCAGAGACCGATCATTGTGACGAAATGCTGTACGACATTGCGAAGCCCATGCTTCAATCCTTCCCCCTCGCCCCGACCGTGGGCGCCGAAGCTTCAGCGCAGGCGACCGAAGGGAGGGAATCAGCGAGGGGGTGGAGGGGGAGCTAGCAACGCATGGGCTTCGCTCCGACGAACTTCAAGGGCGGATCGCGCTCTTCTTGGCTCCCTCCACCCCGCTCACTGCTCAGCGCTTGCCCCCGCCGCTGCCTTTGGGTGCGGGAGCCGGGCGCGGCTGCGCAGGGGCGCTCCGTTGCTGCGGCGCAGGGCGCGCGGCGGGCGGGTTGGCGCGTTGCTGGCGGCCGTGGTTCATGTCCATTACACGCTGCTGGCCGCGCTGGCGGTCCTGCTGGATCTGTTGCGGCGGACGTGCGGGCGGTGTGGGCCGGGCGGCGGGTGCGGTGGGCCGGGTGGCGGGCGCTGGAGGTCGGGTGGTGGACGCCGGAGGTCGCGTGGTGGACGCTGGAGGTCGCGTGGTGGGTGCGGTGGGCTGCTTCACCGCGGGCTGCGTGGACCGGGCCGGGGTCGGTGGCTGCTGCTGGCGCACGGCGGGCACCTTGTTCCACTGGCCGCCCTTGTACTGCTCCGTGCGGTTGCCATCCTGCCGGTACACGTTGCCCGCCGCATCGGTGAAATGGTCGCGCGGTATGCGCTGCTTCGCGGGCTTCGTGTTGGGCGCAGCGGTGCCGGAAGCGGGTTTTTCCGTCGCGTTGATCGTTCTGCCCGAGCGTTCCACAATGGTGGGCCGCACGCCGGTAGCGGTGCGTTCGGCATAGAGGTTCACGGCGGCGGTGCGCGGCGGGCGTTGATCGTCGTTGCCGCGTGAGCCGCCGCCCCCGGCATCCCGATGGCCGTAGTAGCAGCCACGGTCGCTGTGGTGGCAGTGCGGTGGTTGGTAGCCGAAGGGTCCCCACCAGCCGAAGCCGTAGGGGGGCTGGCCGTAGTAGCCCCAGGCCGGGTAGTACCAGTTCATTCCCCAGCCCATGCCTTGGCCCCAGCCCACCCACGGATCGTACCACATGCCGAAGCCCCACGTGAAGGGGCGCGGATGCCAGAAGCCCGGGGCGAAGGGATAGTAATGGCCGGTGCCGTAGATCACGGTGCCGTTCTGCACGAAGGAGCCGAGGTAGCCGGGGGTGTAGCCCACGAAGACCTGGTCCGGCGTATGGTCGTAGACATACACGTACCGGATGTTGTACAGCGGGCTGCTGGGGGGTATGTCGTTGACCTCCACAGGCACCTCGGTGCTCACGGTCCAGGGGCCGTGGGGCGTGTTCCCGTTGAACCACACGGCATTGTCGCACACGTGGTAACGGCCATCGATGCGCAGCACCACGGTACTGGCGTTCACGGCTTGTTCCACGTTGGTGCCGGGCACACGTTCAAAGCGCGGATCGCCGTCGTAGGTCACGTCCACGGAGGCGGTGCGGCGGTCCACGGAGGCGGTCTGTGGGATCTGCGCATCGCGCACGGCCTCGGTGGCGGCCGCGGTGCCGGCCACGTGGGCCAGCACACCGTCCTTGTTGGAGCCCTCGGGGATCTGCGCGAAGGCGGTGGGCAGTTGGTCGGCAAGCACGTAGCGCCAGGGCCCGTTCTTCGGATCGCGCGTGGCGAACCAGCGGCCGCTGGCGAGCAGGTAATAGTCCTGCGAATTGATGTCGAGGAAGAGGTCGTCCTCGGTGTTGGTGGCATAGAGCAGACCCGTTTTGGGCAGGGGCTCGAACTTCGGGCTGCCATCCAGGTCGAGCAGCTCGGCGGGCACCGTGCTCACCACCACAGTGGGCGGCGTGCTGGAGGCGGTTGCGGTGAGCGCGGCCGTATCGTCCACCTTGCGTGCCAGGTCCTGCAGCACCTCGGGCACAGAGGTGGTGTTCTTCCAGGTACCCTGCACCTCCCGCGCGCGGTACCAGAGGCCGGAGCCGTAGAGGTAGTGATCGCCATCGCTTAGGCGCACCAGCAGGAAAGGGGTGTTCACCACGCGCTGCACCGTGTTGCTGCCGCCCTTGGCGCGGCGGTCATCGCCCTGGGCGGCCGCCACATCCTTCACCTCCTCGTAGACCGGCTCGCCATCGATGAAGATCAAGACACTGGGCGTTTCGCGGTAGAGGATCACGGGCGGCTCGTTCACATAGGCATCGTCGTGGCGTTGTTCGGTCTCCAGCGCGGAGATGATCCAGTCGATGGCGATGGGCGCCGTACGCTGGGGGATCTCTGCGGAGAGCATGTCCTTGAAGGCGGTGAGTTCCGCACCCTCCACGCCGGGGATGCGCAGATCGGTGACGGTGAAGGCCACCAGGTCGCCCATGCGCGAAACGCGGTCCACCGCCAGCACACCCTCTCCCCAGAGGGCGCCGAAGACGGGATCCTTGTCGGTGCCTCGTTTCAGGGCCACGGCGGCGCGGGCGTTGAAGCGCGTGCCATCGAACGACTCCGGCTGCGGCGCAAAGACCTGCACCTGGTCGCCGTTGTTGGTGATCACCACGGGCCATTGCTCCTGGGCCTGCACGTGGGCCCATGCCAGGGACAGCAGGGCGGCAAAGAGCCAGTGGGCGGAGTTGGACGGCAGGTGGGTTCGGTGTTCCATGTGGGGAGCGTTGGTGCGGAGCATCGGGGCGACAACATCAACTACCAAGGACCGTGCCCGCCCTACCGCTTTGCGATGCGGTTGCCCGTGTCGCGTTGCCGGCTGCTCTTGAAACGCAGGCTGGTGCCGGTACGCCGGGATGCATGTTTGGTCTTGCGTGCGTTCATCCGTCGGCGCCACATGCGGAAACTGGAGGGCAGCGAATGCTGGCGCATGAAGGCGATGACGTCCTTCTCCTTCAGTCCGAACTGGACCTCGATGGCTTCGAACGGGGTGCGGTCCTCCCAGGCCATTTGGATGATCCGGTCCCGGTCCTCGTCGGTATAGGGCGCTTCAGGCGATCGCCGTTCACGGGCTTCCTGCTCCTCCTGTTCCTGCAACAGACTCTCCAGCGAGCGCAGCCCACTGTATTCACAGGTCGCCGATGGGTCCGTCATGCGTGCGTGCGGTCGGTGGTGCATGGGTACAAGGGGGTGCGCGGGAGCGTGTTCCGTGCAAGGTGAACGCGTCATGCCGTGGCTTGTTCGCCCCCCTTACCGCTGCCTATCCTTCCCCAGGGTGATGTCGAAGTCATCCGGCGTGCCGGTCACCTTCACGTTCAGGAAGCGCACGCGGCGGTCGGCATCGCGGTACTGGATGGCATCCACCTGATCGGGGTCCACCTCGTCCTTGCGCTTGCCACCGAACAGCTTGGTGCTGGCGGCCTGGGATACCAGCGCCCAGGGGATGCGCAGGTAGTACTCCATGGTCAGGTCCAGGCGCTGCTGGCCGCTCAGTTCCATGTAGCCGAGGGAGCTGTTCAGGTTCATGGTGGGGATGTCCAGCACGCCCCCCTTCAGGTGCAGCGTGTTGCGGAGCGTATCGAACCGGACCAGGTCCAGGTTCCTATCGGCGAAGAAGTCGGCCATGGCATGCATGGGCGCGAAGTCCACCAAGCTGCCGTCGACCACTTCGATGTCCAGGTGGGCTTCGCCCTGCTCCATCATCGGGGTGAGGTCCGCATGCAGGGGCCAGGTGCTTTGCACCGTGCCGCTCACGTGCCCGTGCAGGTTGCGGTTCAGGATCACGTCCTGCCCGAAGTTGTCGAACTTGATCATCAGCGCGTCCAGGTCCACATCGTCCGCTGTGAGCGTGCTGGTGAAGCGGATGTCGAGCGGGTCCTTCGCGGTGAAGGTGCCGCGGAGGCCGATGCGCCCCTTGGCGATGCCCACGCTGAGCGTATCCACCACGAGCGTATGGTCGGGCTTCAGGTGCAGGACGGTGCGGAGCTCCTTCAGTTCGTAGCGGTGGTATTTCAGGGTGCCGATCTCCGTGCGCAGCTCCAGGTCGGGGAAGGGCAGCGAGAAGATGTTGAACACGCTGTCGTGGTCCACCTCCTTCTCCGGGCTGTAGTTCATCAGGGCATCCAGGTCGATGAAGGAGGAACGCAGCGCGAGGCGGTCGGGCCAGGGGCGCTGGGCGCTGCTGTCTCCGAGGAACACGCGCAGGTCGCCGGCGAGGTCGGTGCGGCCCATGCGCCCACTGAAGCCATCGAGGGTGAGCTGGTCGTTCTCCACGTGCAGGTGGCCCTTGAAGTCCTCGAGCTTGAGCGGATGCACGTTCATCTTTCCCGTGAGCTGGCTCAGGCGCAGGTCGGCGTAGCGGAACCGGTCGTCCACGAAGCGCAGGTCGGCATCGGCGTGGAAGCGTGCTTCGCGCAGCACCTCGTCGCGGTATTCCTGCGGCAGGTAGTTCACGCCCTGGTAGGTGAGCAGGTCGTGCAGGATCAGCTGGTCGCTGCGGAAGTCGATGGCCAGGTGCGTTTCGCCATGCTTGCGCTCGCCGGACCAAAGGGCGTGGTTCTCCACGGTGCCGTTCAGGTGGAGGTCGCTGGCGTCCACCGTGCCGGTGAGGTCCTTGATCTGCAGGGTGCTGTCGGTGATGAGGATGTCGGCATGCACATCATGCAGCGCGTGCGGGTAGTGCTTCGCCTTCACGGAGAGGTCGTCGATGAAGAACTCGCCGATGGGCAGTGGCGTGTGGTCCAGCAGTCCGCTCACGGTGGTGGTGAAGTGGAGGTGCGCGTTCAGGTCGCTCAGCTCCTCGGTCTGGCTGCGCGCGAGGGCCATGTCGTGCGCGAGCAGCTCGGGCAGTTTCAATGATCGGCTGGCCAGCGCGAGCTTCAGTTCGAAGGGCTTCTCGTAGTGGTGGAAGAGGGCGGGCAGGTCGCTGATGCTGCCGCTGAGGCGCAGGTCGCTGGTGGCCATGCGCAGGCTGAAGGTGTCGATCGTCACGAAGCCCTCGCGCATGTCGGCGTGGATGTCGAGGTCGTCGATGGCGTGCGGGTGGCCGGGGATGCGGAAGTGCAGGTCGCGCACGCGCAGGTCGCTGTCGATGCCCTGCTTCAGGCGGGCGAGGTTGCGTTCGGGCGCGGCGATGTCGATCAGCTCCGTGAGCTTCATGTCCACCTTCACGTAACCGCCGAGCTCGGTAAGCACCTCCACGTTGAGGAACTTGCCCACGAAGTCGAGGTCCAGGTCGCTGTGCAGGTCCACGTCGATCAAGGGGTTCACGAAGTCCTTTACAATGAGGTCGCCGCTGAACACGCCGCTGCCGGGCCGCAGGTTCAGGTCCAGCAGGTGGAATTCGGCGCGTTGCAAGGTGGGGTCGCCCCCATTGGTGAACCGGCCGTTGAAGGCGAGTTCGTCCACGCGCTTGTTCGTTTCCGTGTTCTCGAACCAGCCATCGGCGCAGCTGAAGGCGATGTCCACCCGCGGTGTCAGGCCCTGTGCGCTGCGGCCTTTCACGGTGCCGTCGAAGACGATGGTGCCCGCGTTCTTGAATTGTTTCAGGAAGTCCGCCACCTCGTTCGGCGCGAAGGCGGTGAGCAGGGAGAAGTCCGGCTTCTCTCCGTGCACATGCAGGTCCAGGTCCACCTCGTGCGAGATGTCGATGCTGCCCTCCGCCTTGAACTCCACTTCCTGCAGCTTCAAGGAGCTCAGCGGCATGCGCAGCACCTGGCCGGCCATGTCGTAGTCCAGGTGGAGGTCCAGCTCAATGCGCTTGTCGAAGAAGAACGATGTGTCACGCTTGCCGATCACGTCCAGACGCAGGTCGCTTTCCAACTCGGCGGCGATGCTGTCGCCGATGATGCGGAAGTCGGCCTTCAGCTCGGCGATGCGCGCGGTCACTTTCTGGCCGGTGCTTTCCTGCAGGTGGCTGAAGGTGAAGTCGCGCAGCAACAGGTCGCGCAGGTGGAGGTGCAGGCCGGCATCATCCGTGGTGTCCGCGGCGGTGTTGAACTGTTTCGCGAGCAGCAGGTTCAAGTTGCCATCCTCGTGCAACACCAGGTCCAGGTGGCCGCCCGTGGCATGCACGCTACGCACGTCGAAGGTGCCGCGCAGCAGGTCCCAGAAGCGGAAGCAGAGGTAGAGGTCGTCGAAGGCGTAGATGGGCGCCTGCGTGGTATCATCCCCGGCATGGAAGCGCACGTCCTCCAGGTCGATGCAGATGAGCGGGAAGGCTTCGAAGGGCGCGATGTGGCTGCCGCCCACGCTGAGCCGGCCCACCATGTCGCGGTCGACCTCGATGAGCGCGTGCTGCACCAGGTCGTCCTGCTTGGCGAAGGCCACGGCGAGTACCGTGGCGAAGAGGAGCGCCACCAACGCGAGCGGCCAAAGGAGGAAGCGGAGGAAGCGTTTGGGCATGGGCGGCCGCCAAGATATGCCGGGGGGCGCGGGGCCGTTCGAAGGGCGATGGTCCGTTCCAGGGGTCGGCAGGGGGAATGGGCCCGGCTTTGCGCACACCCGGCCAGGTGGCGGCCTTGGCGGTGCAATGGATGTGGGGAGTGGGCATGGTGTGAAGATGCGAAGCCCGCCAGTGTGCCGATCCTTCCCCAAGGCGCCGTTACCTTTACCGACCGGTGCCTGGGGCGACCAGGCAAGGCGTGTACACAACACCCCCCATGACCATGAAGAACCGCTTACTGGCCGTGATCGGCATCGCGATCCTGTGGGGCCACGGCCCGGCGCAGGCGCAGGAACAGGCGAAGGTGGCCCAGTGGAAGGAGGACCAGGCCTATACCCTGGGGATCCAGGCCTACCAGTTCAGCTTCCCGTGGCTGTACCTCACCAAGTTGCGCTTTGCGTGGATGGTGCTGCCGCCGAAGAACCCCACGTCGCCGCGCATGGCCTACAACCAGTGGTGGCATGCGCGCGACATCATCACCAGCGACTACCGCGACGGGGGTGCGCCCAACAACGACAACCTCTACTCGGTGGCCTGGTTGGATGTGAACACCGAGCCCGTGATCCTGAGCCACGGCGATGTGGTGGACCGCTTCTTCACCTTCCAGATCGCCTCGTTCACCTCGGACAACTTCGCATACGTGGGCCTGCGCACCACCGGACCCAAGGCGGGGCACTTCGCCATCACGGGTCCGAACTGGAAAGGCACCTTGCCGGAGGGTGTCACCCGCCTGGAGGCTTCACCAACGGGCCACGTGCTGATCTTCGGTCGCACCGCCTTGAAGGGGGCCGCGGACCTGCCCGCGGCGCGCGCGGTGCAGGACACGTACGCGCTGACCCCGCTCTCCCAATGGGGCAAGGCCGGGGCCGTGGTGCCCGAGGACCGCAAGGCACCCGCGCCCTTCGATCCGCGCACGGATCCGTTGGCGGACTGGCGCACGATCAACCGGGCGATGGCCGAGGATCCGCCCCTGGCGCAGCATGCCGCGTTGCTGGCCATGTTCGGCACCATCGGCGTGGGCCCGGGCCTCGACGTGGACGCACTGGATGAGGCCACCAAGCGCGGCCTTGCGCGTGCGGCCAAGGATGGCATGGCCCGCATGGAGGCCATCCTCACCACCGGTGGTGGCATACCGAAGGTGAACGGCTGGAGCGTGCCGCCGCCCACCATGGGCCGCGCCATGATCAACAACGACCTCAACACGCTCGTGCTGCAATGCCTGGGCGGCATCCTGTCGCACGATCCGGCGGAAGCCATGTACTTCAACACGCATGCGGACAAGGAGGGTCTCCCGTTGACCGGGGCGAACGCGTACACCCTTCACTTTGCGCCCGGTGCCCTGCCGGATGTGCGCTACTTCTGGTCGCTGACCATGTACGACCTCACGAACAACCTGGTGAAGAACCCGATCGACCGGTGGGCCATCGGTTCGCTGGGCAAGCCCTACACGCTGGACAAGGACGGCGGGTTGACCTTATACATCCAGCACACCTCGCCGGGCAAGGGCAAGGAGAGCAACTGGCTGCCCGCGCCGGAGGGCGAGTTCTGGCTGGTGTTCCGCACCTACGGTCCGGGCCCATCGCTGATCGACGGCAGCTGGCACATGCCGGCGCTGGAGGCGCTGAAGTGAACGGTTGTGCGGTAGGCTGCGAACAGGCTGATCCTTCTCCATGCCGATCGCATACACGGTCTATGTGATCGAGCTGAGCCGGAAGGTCTTCACCGAGGACCGGAAGTTCCGCGAGGCCAACCCGCAGTACAACGGGGTGCTGGAGTGCCTGTACGTGGGCCAGACGAGCAAGACGCCGAAGGAGCGCTTCGTGCAACACAAGACCGGATACCGCAATGCCAAGGGCCACAAGCTCTCGGCGAACATCGTGGAGAAGTACGGGCGCTACCTGCGTCCCAGCCTCTACCAGCACATCGGCCCGCTGAGCCGCGCGGAAGCCTTGGAGGTGGAGAAGGGACTGGCGTTGGAGCTGCGGCGCAAGGGCTATGCGGTGTGGTCCAATTGAGGGGCCTGCCGGCTTCCTTCCCCCTTCCGGCGATCAGGGTCCGGCACCGTTCATGAACGCCAGGCCGCGCCACACCGGCATCCGGCGCCCTATCCTCGCTCCGCCCGTCACCTTTTGCCGTCGGCCTGCGTTACAGGGTGAGGCACGCAAGGCCCACAACCTCAATGGCCCTCCACATCACCTACAAACCGGGCGAGCAGCAGTCGCACCAGGCGGCCCGGTACTTCCAACAAGCGTTGGACCCCTTGGTGGAAAGCCTCACGAGCGGCTTGGAGGAACGCACCTACCGCATCCTGGGCGGCGAAGAGGGCTGCCTGAGCCTGCGCACCTGGTGCCGCGACCCGCTGAACGAGGACCAGCTGCATGTGGTGCTGGACCGGATCCTGGCCGTGCGCACCGACCTGCACCAGCTGGAACAACGCCCGCACGACGCACAGGGCCTGGCACCGCTCGCCAAAGGTTGGCTCAGCCCCCACCTGGACGGCGCGGACCTGTTCGTGGAACTGACCATCGGCCCCGACGCGCCCGCGGACAGCGACGCGCCACCGGTCTTCTCCATGGGCCTCTACCGCGGTCGCGCGGTGCTCATCAGTACCGATACGGCCCTGTTCACCTGGTTGCAGGAGAACGTGTTCGGCCTTTCGCTGGCCGGTCGCGGCAGCTACCTCTTGGAGCTGTTGGACGGCACGCGGCCGGTCTTGCAGCACGCGTCCTGAGCGGAGCCCTTCAGCGCATCGATGGCGGGGCGCTGCCTGATCGCATCCGCGTGGTGTGGACCGGGCGGCCTCACCACGTGCCTGCTTTCGCGCAGGTCAGCGGGTCCACAGCAGCCGGCCCGGCAGCAGCAGCGCTCCGGAAACGACCAGCAGGGCCCGGCCTGTGCGGCGGCTCCCGGCGGCGGCAGCATCGTTCCGGAACCAGTGGCCGAACCACCTGGTGAAGGGGGAAGGCAGGCCGTCATCCCCACGGGCTCGCGCCGGGGCGCGCGGGACCCTTGCATCCTGTTCGCCCGATCTCCGGGACACGTGGGGAAAGGGATGCAGCGCGGCGGGCGATCTGAGCGTCCAACATGACCGGGTGGTGGGCTGCACACGGACCGGCGCGAGGGCCGTTCCGTGGTTCGGCTTCGCACCGGGCACGGGCGCCTTCTTCACCGTGCATGCCCACCGGGGGCCGCAGCGGTCGCATGACCTGATCGGTGCCGTACCTTTCGTTGGTCCATTGAACCTCCCCCATGTTGATGCCGAAGCCTCTTTTCGTGTTCGCAGTGGTGCTGCTTTGCGGTGGTGCGGCACAGGCCCAGGTGCCCGTGCAGGAACCGGGGCCTGCGGAACTGCAGCGCTGCCTGCTGAACACCAAGCCCCAGGCCTGGACCGCTCTGAAGCTATCGCCGGACCAGCTGCGGCGCATCGGCTACGTGCAGGAGGCCTGCGGCGAAGAATGCGATGCCGCCGGTATGAAGAAGGACCCGAACGCCATCAGCAACGCGGACGGCAGCACGGTGATGGCCGAGGTGAAGAACATCCTGACCGAGGACCAGTACACGGCCTGGGTGAAGCTTTGTGCGGGCGGCACGTTCGGCACACCACCGAAATAGAACGCGTCGCTACTGCCGAACACCCGCCCCACGACCCGCGCCATCGCTCCGAACACAAGCAACCGACCACACCATGGCACGCAAGGAATTCCTGCAACGCGGCCTGCGCGGAATGTCGATCGGGACCGCCCTGATGGCCTGCGCTTGCATAATGGCTGGTGAACGATCAGCGGACGGAACGAAGGATGGCCCGATGACCGCGGTCACCGCCGAAGCCCAGAGCACCGTGGAGTTCCGCATTCACCCGATCGGACCGCCGAACGCGGATACGCTGAAGCTTGCTGCGGAATGGGATGGCCAGGGAGAGCATACGCAGTTCGATATCCTGCTGCGTACTCCATCGCCAAAGGCGGATCGTCCCTTCACGTTCAGCAAAGGATGGCTCATGGCGCGTCCACCCTCGCAAGCGAAAGCCTTCATTTCGCGGATCGCTGAGATCCATGGGGTGAAAAGCAGCTACAAGCGGTTTGCGCCGGTCGATGACCTTCCAATGACCATTGCCATCCTCGGCCGGGACCTGAGCCGAGGCACCGCCGAAGGGGATATGGTGGCTGGGGGATTCAGAAGCTCCCCTCCCGGCCCATGGATGTCCGTGAAGCTCTTTCTCAAGGACGGTGAAGTGGAACTCTACCTGAATATCAACGTCACGGCAGGCGTCGCGGAGTTCTCCGTGAAGGACCCCGAGTACGGGAAAGCGCTTCTTCCGATCCTGGCCTCCGTCGTTGAAGCCCCCTGAAGCATCAACGCGCGAACCTCCAACCCACCTCATATGGAACGCAAGGAATTCCTGCAACGCGGCCTGCTCGGCACCGCACTCGCCTTCATCGGCAGCGCCTTCAGCAACACGGCAAAGGCCATGGAGGACCTGGCCGGTACGGGCCTTCGTGGCGTGGAAGGCGTGCTCTCCCCCACCAACACGCACATGGTGGGCAACGGCTTCAAGGTCATGAACTACTTCCCCAACGGCAAGGGCTTCGAGGAGCGCATGAGCCCCTTCTTCCTGCTGGACTTCAACGCGGAGGTGAACTTCCCGCCGAGCGACCTGGCGCAGGGCGTGGGCGTGCACCCGCACCGCGGCATCGAGACCATCACCTTCGCCTACAAGGGGGCGGTGGAGCACCACGACAGCAAGGGCAACCACGGCATCATCAACTCCGGCGACGTGCAATGGATGACGGCCGGTGGCGGCGTGCTGCACAAGGAGTACCATGAGCAGACGTTCAACCGCACGGGCGGCGCCTTCGAAATGATCCAGCTGTGGATCAACCTGCCGCGCAAGCACAAGCTGGTGCCGGCGAAGTACCAAAGCATCCTGCACAGCCAAAAACCGAAGGTGGTGCTGCCGAAGAACGCAGGCACGGTGCACGTGGTGGCTGGTGAGTACGAAGGCGTGAAGGGGGTCGCAAGCGCCTTCTCGCCCATCCACATGTACGATATGCACCTGAACGCCGGGGCCGACGTGAGCTTCGAGCTGCCGGCCAACTTCAACACGGGCATCGTGGTGGTGGATGGCGCGATCAGTGTGAACGGCACCGCGGCCCCGGAGAACCACTACGTGCAGCTGAAGAACGAGGGCGGCACCATCCGCATCCAGGTCACCCGCACGTGCATCCTGCTGGTGCTGAGCGGCGAGCCGCTGAACGAACCCTACGTGAGCTACGGCCCCTTCGTGATGAACACGCAGGAGGAGATCCACCAGTGCATCGCGGACTACAACGCGGGAAAATTCGGCTTCCTGGCGGATTGAGCGGAACGATCCTCAAGGCCGACCATGCCCCTGAGCAACTACGAACGCATGCTGCACCTGGCGGACGAGACCTTCGCCACCCGCAGCGATCCCGCCCAACTGAACGTGGATCCGGACGTGCTGGAGCACCTGCGCCAGCTGCACGCCGCCACGGTGAGCGAGGAGGCGGATGAGCACGGCCCGATCGCGTGGGTGCTGCTGATCCCCACCACGGCGGAGCTGATGGACGCCTTCGTGTCCGGTACGATCACCGAGCAGGACCTCTACGACCGCACGCCGGTGGGTGCCGTGTACGAAGCGGTATACCTCTGCAGCGGCATGGTGCTGGAGGAATACCGGCGCAAGGGCATTACCAAGCGCCTTACGCTGGATGCCTTGCAGCGCATCCGCGCCGATCACCCGATCCGCACGCTGTTCGTGTGGACCTTCAGTGATGCGGGTCGTTCGAGCGCCGGGGCCATCGCACATGCGGCGGGCTTGCCGTTGGTGGAGCGGGTGACACCTCAGCACCGGGAGGATACGCACGCGTGACCGGGTGGTCAGGCACGAAGCCGTCCGGGATCACTTCCGCTTCGCGAACAGGCGGTCCTTCAGCGAAGGCTTCTTCGGTGAACCATCATCACTGCCAAGCACGAAGCCGAAGGGTTCCATACCGGGCACGCGATCGAACACCACCTTGCAGATGGCGGTGAGGGGGATGGCGAGGAACATGCCGGGGATGCCCCAGAGCGCGCCGCCCACCATCACCACCACGATGGAGAAGAGCGCATTGATCTCCACGCGCGAGGCCACCACGCGCGGCACGATGAAGTTGTTGTCGATGAACTGCACACCGCTGTACAAGGCCAGCACCCAGACCGCGGTGCCCGTATCGCGGGTGGCCAGTGCGATCACCACGGCCAACAGCGTGGCCACCAGCATGCCCACGTAGGGGATCAGGTTGAGCACGGCGGCCAGCACGGACAAAAGAAGCGCGTAGGGCATGCCGAGGAAGAGCAGCCCCACGAAGTTGAGGACGGTGACGATGCCCGCCTCCAGGATGAGCCCGGTGAGGTAGTGCTGGGCCACGCCCTTGGAGCCCTGCAGCACTTCCTGCACCACGGCCTGGTACGTTTCCGGGAAGAGCCTGGCGATGAAGGTGAGCAGCAGCTTCTTGTAGAGCAGGAAGAGGAAGGTGAACACCGGCAGCAGGAAGGCGAAGGCGAACACGGTACCCATGGTGAGCAATGCACCACCCACCAGCTTGCCGCCGGTGGTCAAGCCTTCGGCGCGGGCCTTCGCCACCGCCTCATCCACGGCCTTCGGCTCCATGGAGGTCCGCGTCTCCACCCAGTGCTTCATGCGATCGCCCAACGCGGCCAACTTCGCCTGGAGGTCCGGCAGCGTGTCGCTGAAGTGCACGGCCTGGGTCAGGATGAAATACGACACCCCGGCGGCACAGACCATGGCCAGCAGCACGGCCAGGGCGATGCCCAACACGCGCGGAATGTGCATCCGCGAAAAGCGGTTCACCAAGGGGTTCAGCAACAACGCCAGCAACAGGGCGAAGAGCAGCGGCACCACAATGGGCTGTGCCTGGCCCAGGGCATAGAACAGCGCCACCAGGCCCAGCATGATGAGGCTGAGCTTCTGGTACGCCGGCTGCGTGACCTTGGGGTGCGAGGGGGTTGCGGGTTCGGGCATGGCCGGCTGAAGGTAAGGTGCCCTGCACCGCTTGCCTCCGCAGGTCCGCTCCTGCTCCACCACCACCTTCGTTGCCACGCGTTGGGTGCCTTGGGTGAGGCTCACCGGGTAGAGGCCGGGAGGCACATCCGACCGCAGCGAGAGCAGCGCACCGCTCTTGCGCGCACGTTCGCTGTGCACCGGCTCCACGAAGGGCTCGGCTTCGAGCACGTGTTCGAACGGGACCAGGAAGATCCGCGCGGCTTCCTGCGGTTGGTCCACGCAAGGCGCTTCGACCGAGGCCGCAGGCACACAGGTGCCATCGCCATAGGTCCGTAAGGTCCACACAAGATCCGCAGGCCTTACTTTTCAGCCATGCGTTCCGTGCTCTCCTGGGTGCTGCTCTTTAGCCTGTTCATCGGCGTGTTGCCGGTCTTGGGCCAGACCGTGCGGATCAACCAGGCCGGAGGTGGCGTGGAGCTCATCAAGGAACGGGACCTGCGCGACGGGAACGCCCCGGTGGCGGGCCAGGGCTTCGACATCCCCGGCATCGAGCTGCTCAACGAACAAAAGACACGGCATTGGATCGGTGACGACACGGCCTTTGCGGGCCGCGGCTTCGTGGATACCACATGGAGCCAACTGGACGGTTCACAGGACAGTGTCGTTGCCGATGCCACGGTCCATTGGGTGCGCTACCGGTTCCTCGCCGCAGATGACCTCAAGGACCTGCCGCTGATCCTCAATGTGCAAGGTCGGGGAGCGATCACCCTGTTCCTCAACGGTCGTCCATTGGTGCGTTCCGAGCCGATGCCTGAGGTCAACGGCGCCTTGCTGCCCCTATCGGATTCGATCCCGCGGCTCAGCGTACCGGTCCTGTTCCTATGCAATGGCGAGGCGGAGGTGCTGGCCATCCGCATCGAGGGAGCGCCCGGCCGGTCGTTGCGCTCAACCGCCTTGCGGGTCAGCCTCCATTCCGGGGACATCACGTATTTCATGCAGCGCACGATGATGCACTATGGTGTCTTCCTTGGCATCAACGTCATCATCCTGTTGCTCGCGTTAGTGATCGGGTGGTCCGAACGCGGCGATCGCAGCTGGCTCCTTCTGGCGCTCCTGTCGTTCGTGTCCGTGCTCGACACGCTCTGCGACCTGGGTGGTGACCTGGGCACCATGGGGCTGTCCAGCGGAACGGCGCGGGCGCTGGAGCTCTTCGGCACGGTGCTCACGCCCTGGTCGCCCTACCTGCTGATCATGGTGCTGGGCCTGCTGAGGGGTGAACTGAGCCGCAAGCGCGCGCGCCTGTACACGATCGGTGTACTGGTCATGACCGTGATCTGCGCGATGACATCGATCGCCGACCTGATGGGTATCGCCGACACGCGGAACGGGCTCACGTTCGCGGAGCTCTCATCGGGCATCATCATCACCGTGGTGCTGTGCGCACTGATCTTCGGGGTGATCATCGTCTGGTTCGCCATCGAGGTGGTGCGCTTGGGCATCCAGCTGCTGCGGTCGAAGGGCTATGAGCGTTGGGTCGGTGCCGGCGCGGTCGCGTCGAGCCTGCTGACCCTGGCCCTGGGCATCAGCAGCCAGCTCACCGGGTTCGTGCTATCGAGCTGGCTCTCGGTACTGGCAGACTACTGCAGTTACGTGGCGGTGCCGGTGAGCGTGGCCATCTACCTGGCGATACGGTCCGTGCACCATAACCGGTTGGTGGCACGCCAGCGCGACGAGCTGGACCTGGAGGTGAAGGAGCGCACCGCGGAACTGAGCGCCGAGAAGGAACGCTCCGATGAACTGCTGCTGAACATCCTTCCCGCCGAGGTGGCCGAAGAATTGAAACGCACCGGCGAGGCCGCCGCCCGCCACTTCGATCAAGCCTCCGTGCTCTTCACCGACTTCAAAGGGTTCACGGAGATGAGCGAACAAGTGGGTGCGGGTGAACTGCTCCAGGAACTGAACACCTGCTTCAAGGCCTTCGACGAGATCATCGGAGCGCGCGGCGTGGAGAAGATCAAGACCATCGGCGATGCCTACATGTGCGTCGGCGGATTGCCCGATCCCCGCTCCTCCGCACCGGTGGACGTCGTGCTCGCCGCGCTGGAGATGCAGGCCTTCATGAAAAAGCGCCGACTGCAGCGCCAGGCTCAGGACAGACCAGCCTTCACCATGCGCGTGGGCATCCACACCGGTCCCGTGGTCGCCGGCATTGTTGGCGTGAAGAAATTCCAGTACGATATCTGGGGCGACACGGTGAACATCGCCAGCCGCATGGAGAGCAGCGGGGAGGTGGGGCAGGTGAACATCAGTGAGGCGACGTATGCGTTGGTGAAGGATGCCTCGACTCCGCTCGGCACCCCGGCGTTCACGTTCACCCCGCGCGGCAAAGTGCAGGCCAAGGGCAAGGGGGAGATGGAGATGTACTTTGTGAACATGGCCGAAGCTGTCCCGTCCTGAAAAGCGGCGACCAGTGCCAGGGCGAGGAATGGTGTCTTCATGCGGTGGAACGCTGTGGGCAGCGCACCGAGGTGCCACAGCGATGAACACGAGCGGTTGCTTCAGGGTCACCGGTGATCACCTGGGTGACACGCTTCCTACCCGATCCAGCGGCGGCCGCCCCGGTCGGTCCCGTCGGTCGCGGATACTTCCCCTTCACTTCCTAGCTTCGTCGCATGTCCGCCCATGCTCCGATCGTTCACGACCTCCTTCACCTGCGCGGGAGGGTGCGACCGTTCTTCGGGCGATCGGCATTCCTGGAGCATTACCTGGTGAACCATCCCGCACGGGTGGTGGACCTGTGGCGGCTGGTGCCCGAAAGCAGCGCCGGGATCGACGCGACCTGGTCGCTCAGCCATGGGCGATTGGTACTTACCCGCCTCGCCGTCCGCGGCTTCGAGGACCCCTTGATCGAACTGGTGCTTTGGCACGCCCTGTTCCCCGGCCTGCGCCCAGGCTTCACCTGCTGGTGGGCGAGCGGTCGGTTCCGGGTGATCGACGCGAACCGCGTTCCGACCCTCCGGAAAGGTCCTGCAGGCCATTCGGACGCCTTCCCCCAGAACGGGCTGCTTGAACTTGATCATGGCCGGCTATTGCCCCCTGGTACCTGGAAGGAAGAAGCGCCGCGTTGGCAGGACCGGGACCTCTTGGAGTGGCCATGGCTCATCCGCCTGCTCCTGCTCCCGGTGGTGGTCGCACTGTACATCCCCGGTGTGGTGAATTGCCTGGTCCAGGAGCGACGGCGCATGCATCTGCCCATCCTGTCGTGGTGGCGCGTGGTGCCCATGGTGCTCGTGATGCCGGTGTTCGCCTTCGTGTGGATCCTGCCGACCACCCTCGGCCATCGCTTGACCGATTGGTTCCAAGTCCGCTTTGAGGTCTTCCATCGTGGCACTGCGGTAAAGGAGCTCGTACAGGAGGCGTTCGCGAGCGGTACCCGTCGCACGGTGCGGGGCGATCAGGAGTGAACCGTGCACGCTGCCGGACTGACATCGCTCAGTGGCGGCGGATCCCGGTCCCTCCATCTTCGCACATCCTGCGCGATCCCGCTACCGTTCAGGGCCCTGCATGGCCTTCTCCATGCGATGCGCTGGTGGCCAGCATCGACCTGTAGGTAGCGATCGCGACAACACCGAACTTCACCCTTCCCATCCCCTCCCCATGAAAAAGATCCTCTACATCGCCATGGACGACGTGCTGGCCGACCTGGCGCACGCGATCGAGAACGTGGACCCGGCCGTGCGTGCGCAATACACGGAGAACCCGGACGAGATCCCGGGCATCTTCGAAAGGCTGCAGCCCATGCCCGGTGCGCTCGATGCGTTCCGCAAGCTCAGCGCCACCTACCACACCTACATCCTGAGCACCGCGCCATGGAAGAACCCCGGTGCCTGGCAGCACAAGCTGGACTGGGTGCAGGAGCACCTCGGTGACGTGGGGTACAAGCGCCTCATCATCTCCCCCACCAAACACCTGAACATGGGCGACTTCCTGATCGATGCGCACCCGAACAACGGCGCGTTGCCCTTCAAGGGGGAATGGATCCAGTTCGGCACGGCGGCTTACCCGGACTGGTCCGCCGTAATGAAGCGCCTGATCCCCTAGCCGCGAACACCCTCCCCGCTGGCACCACGAAATGATCTCGCCGCTCCGATAACCGGTCGGATACCGGCACTGAACCCCTTGTCCATGCTCCTTTTCACACGTGCTTCCCGTCGCCTTGCCCTCGCCGGAGCCTTGATCCTGTCCTTCGTCGGGATCGCCGAGGCCCAGGTGCTGCCCGCCTACGCCGTGTTCGACGGCCAGGGGAAACGGCTGTCGCACAAGCAGCTCATGCGCATCGTTTCGGCGGGCGATGTGATCCTGTTCGGCGAGCTGCACAACAACCCGATCGCCCACTGGCTCCAGCTTGAAGTGGCGCGGGAGCTGGCCGCCAGCGGACCCTTGGTGATGGGCGCGGAGATGATCGAAGTGGACGACCAGGCGGCCTTGGACCGGTACCTGCGCGGCGAGATCGACCAACAAGGACTGGACACTGTGGCCCGGCTGTGGCCCAACTACGACACGGACTATGCTCCGCTGGTGGATCTCGCGAAGGACAAGCCGCTGCCCTTCGTGGCCTGTAACGTGCCACGCCGCTATGCCCGTGCGGTGAGCAAAGGCGGATTCGAGGCGCTGGACACCTTGCCCGCCGCGCAACGCACGTGGATCGCTCCGCTGCCCATCGCCTTCGACCCCACCCTGCCGCGCTACGTGCACATGCTGGAGATGATGGAAGGCCATGGCACCCCGGACATGGTGAAGGCCCAGGCCCTGAAGGATGCCACCATGGCCCATTTCATTTCATCGAACACCCGGCCCGGCGCGCGCTTCCTGCACTTCAACGGCAGCTACCATTCGGACTTCCACGAAGGGATCTGCTGGTACCTCAAGCGCGAACGACCGGAGCTGAAGCAGGTCACCATCACCACCGTGAGCCAGGAGCAGCTGAACACGCTCGACCCGGAGAACCGCAATGCGGCGGACATCATCATCTGCGTGGATGCATCGATGACGGGCACCTACTGAGCTTCGGATCGTTCATCGATCAGCGTCGCTGCTCCCTCAAGGCCTTGCGTTTCGCACGCGCCTCCTTACCCCGCGCCCTGTCCACGCGCAACATCGCCTTCACCCGTTCCTTCGCCTCGGGCAGCAGATTCCGGGCAAGGCCTTCCCGGAGCACGTGCCAGAGGTAGGTGAAGACGCCGCGCTGCGGATCGCGCTCCACGGTGAAGGAGCGGCTGCGGTCCATATCGAGTCCGCCCCCGTACTCCTCGGCCAGCATCGTCTCCAGGATGGCCCCGAACATGCTGTGCCGCTCGCGCTCGGGTGTGCCCGGCTCGACCTGCACACGGAGGTCGCTCACCCGCATGGCCACCACCCCTTTCGCTCTGCGGTCATCGGCGCTCATGCGCAAGCGGAGCTCATGCAGCTGACCCTCCTTCATCACCATGCGCATCAATGGCCGGGTCGCTTCGTTCATCGAGGAGCAGGGAAGTTCGCGCACCGCTATCGCCAGGGAGAACTCCTGCGGGCCATCGAGCCTGGCATCGTAGTTCCCGCTGAACGAGGCGGCATCGAAGACCACACCGGTGAAGGAGCCGGAGAGGGGCATCGGTTCCACGCGGGGATCGTCCGCCTCATCGTTCACCACATGCAGGAACCGCGCCTGCAGGTCCGTCAACGGCAAATGGCCCCAGCGGCGCGTGAGGCTGTCGCGTTCGTTGTAGTGAACACTGGCATCCGCCACCGTGAGGGTATCCACGCGCACCGCGAACGGCAACGCCAGCAACGCCGCGGCAGGCAGCGCGCGGGCCATCGGCGGCCCGTCCCGCAGTCCCTTGTCCAACCACGCTTCCAGCCGCGCACCCTCCACGTGCAGGTGGCGCAGCTCCAACACCTGGTGCGTGATCAGCGCATCGACATCCATGCCGTTGAAGCGGATGGTGTCCACCGACAGGGTCATCACCGTCCTTCGCAGGCGATCGGCGTTCGTGGTATCGAGGTCACGGGGCGATGGCTCCAGCCGAAAGCGGTGGATGCTGCCGGTCCTCGTTCTGCGCTCCAGATGGATGGCGCCGGTGCGCACATGCGACCCATCGGGCAGGGCTGTGCCCAGGCTGTCCAGGTCGAACAGCGCATCGTCCATGCTCACCCACACCCTGTCGCGACGCTTGCTCACGGCAAGGCGGGCATCGGTGGTGGTGATGTCCAGTCCGCAAAGGTCCAGCAAGGGCAATCGGTCGCCAAGGTCCTGCACACTGCACGATGCATCGCGGATCAGCAGCGTGTCCACGCGGAGCACCGAGATCCTCGCACCACCGCCCTCGATCCGGTCGAAGGGATCCCCGAGGTCCACGCGCTTGCCACCAATGACATACGCTAGCCGCGGTGCAACGACCTCCAGGGCCTCCGCCTTGAATTCGCGGAAGAGGATCAGGCGCCAATAGGAGAAGCCCCGCAGCTCCAATCGGTCGGCCTGTGCGGCGAAGAGGTAGTCCAGGCGTCCGTCGCGCAGGCTGTCCACCAGGGCACTGTCGTAGCCGAGCACCGCACCGGTCACCACCAGGTCGCCCTGCAAGGCATCGGTCTCCGACCCGGTGATGGTGAACCGGTACCCATCCACGCTGGCGCGGTCCACCGCCTCGGTGATCCGCTCACGCACGGTGCGGTCCAGCCAGGGCTTGCCATGGTCCTTCGCCCACCAGGCAACGGCGGCCAGCGCGAGCAGCAACAGCACGAAAAGCCCCAGCAGCACGCGCAGCAGCACGCGCACTACCTTCCGCCAAAGACCCACCGTCCGCTCCATTCAGGGATTGAAGTTCGACAAAGCAAGCCCAATGGCACCGGTTACCTTCGCGATCCGAAGGAAGGAAGCCATGGAACTGAAGGACGGAACGTATCGGATCGGCGGCTTCAACGTGGAGGACATCGTTGCGCTTGCCGGCACCCCTGTCTATGTGTATGACACCGCCGTGATGTCGGCGCAGGTGCTCCGGTTGAAACGTGCCTTCGCGCGGATGGACGTGCGGATCCTCTACGCCTGCAAGGCCCTCACCAACATCAACGTGCTGCGCCACCTGCGTGCGCAAGGCTGCGGCCTCGATGCGGTCAGCATCCAGGAGGTGGAACTGGCGTTGCACGCCGGCTTTACACCGGACGAGGTCCTCTTCACGCCCAACATGGTGGCGTACACCGAATATCAGCGGGCCG
>JBIIYP010000001.1:0-233815 GCA_044346705.1 Flavobacteriales bacterium | reverse complement strand
ACCGGCGAGGTGAACCTGGCCACCAGCACACCGGGTACCTACACGGTGACTTACACGATCGCTGCGGCTGGTGGTTGCGCGGCCTTCTCGACCACCGCTTCGATCACGGTCACTGCGGCGCCCAGCGCGAGCATCAGCTATGCCGGTTCGCCCTACTGCACCAGCGGCAGCACCGCCAGCGTGACCCTCACGGGCTCCACGGGTGGAACCTTCAGCAGTGCTGCGGGACTGAGCATCAACAGTAGCACTGGTGCCGTGAACCTGGGTGCGAGCACTCCGGGAAGTTACACGGTGACCTACGCCATCGCTGCGGCTGGTGGTTGCGCGGCATTCAGCACCACCGCTTCCATCACGGTCACTGCGGCGCCCAGCGCCAGCATCAGTTACACCGGTTCGCCCTACTGCACCAGCGGCATCACCGCCAGCGTGACCCTCACGGGCTCCACGGGTGGAACGTTCAGCAGTGCGGCGGGACTCGTTATCAGCAGCACGACCGGCGAGGTGAACCTGGCCACCAGCACACCGGGTACCTACACGGTGACCTACGCCATCGCTGCGGCTGGTGGTTGCGCGGCCTTCAGCACCACCGCTTCCATCACCATCACCCCCAGCAGCACCAACACCACCAACGCGTCCGCCTGCGACAGCTACACCTGGAGCGTGAACGGGCAGACCTACAGTTCCAGCGGCACCTATAGCACCGTGGTGGGCTGTGTCACCGAGGAACTCGTGCTCACCATCACACCCAGCAGCACCAACACCACCAACGCTTCCGCCTGCGACAGCTACACCTGGAGCGTGAACGGACAGACCTACAGTTCCAGCGGCACCTACAGTGAAGTAGTGGGTTGTGTCACCGAGGAACTCGTCCTCACCATCACACCCAGCAGCACCAACACTACCAACGCTTCCGCCTGCGACAGCTACACCTGGAGCGTGAACGGGCAGACCTACAGCTCCAGCGGCACCTACAGTGAAGTGGTGGGTTGTGTGACCGAGGAACTCGTCCTCACCATCATGTCACCAGGAGATGCGTGTGATGACGGAGATGCGACAACCGGCAACGATGTACTCGACGCCAGCTGCACCTGTGCAGGACAGCCCATCGATTGTGCGGGTATTGCGGGTGGCACGGCCTTCCTGGACAATTGTGGAGCCTGCGTGGGCGGCAACACCGGCCTCATCCCCTGCGCCGCTGATTGCGACGGCGTGTTCGGCGGCTCGACCCTGCCGGGCACGTCCTGCGATGACGGCAACGTCAACACCACAGGCGACACCTGGAACGCCAGCTGCCAGTGCGTGGGCACGCCTACCAACTTCGATTGCCTGGGCATCAGTGGCGGCTCAGCCCTGCCGGGCACCTCCTGTGATGACGGCAACACCAACACCACGGGCGATACCTGGAACGCCAGCTGCCAGTGCGTGGGCACGCCTACCAACTTCGATTGCCTGGGCATCAGTGGCGGCTCGGCCTTACCGGGCACGTCCTGCGATGACGGCAACGTCAACACCACAGGCGACACCTGGAACGCCAGCTGCCAGTGCGTGGGTACGATACCCTGCGTGCCTCCGACCATTCAGTCGATCACGGACAATGCCCCGATCTGCTCGGGATCCGACCTCATACTGAACGTCACCGCATCGGGAACGGGGCCGCTCCAATATGCGTGGTCCGGTGCGGGCACTTTCACCCCGAGCAATGCGAGCGCCAATGTGACGGTGAGCGGTGCCGATACAGGAAGCTACACGGTCAGCGTATCGAACGCATGCGGTTCCATCCAATCCGCCGTGAGCATACTCGTGGTGCCAGCCCCCGTCGCCGATGCCGGTCCTGATGCGACGGTCTGCGCGCTCTCGGACAGTCTGCATGCTGAGATCGCCGCGGCCGTGGGCAGTTGGTCCGGCGCAGGCACGTTCGCTCCCGCCTCGAACCTTCCCGATGTTCAGGTCAGTGTGAACGTGCCTGGCACCTATCCGTTCATCTGGACGGTCGGGGACGGGCAATGTTACGCCAGCGATACGGTCCTGATCACGTTCATCGAACCGGGCACCAGCATCGCGGTGGATGCAGGTGAGGACCAATACCTGGATATCGTGACCAGCACAACGCTCAATGGCGCGGTCGATGCAGGGGTCAACTCAGCGTGGAGCGTCATTCAGGGATCGGCGTGGTTCGCGAACGCCGACGACCCTGTAACGGGCATCACCGGGCTCAGTGTTGGAGCCAACATCCTGGTGCTTATCGCGGACAACGGGGCCTGTGCGACCAACAGCGATACGGTGATCATCCACGTCAACGACCTGTTCATTCCCGAGGGCTATTCGCCGAACGGGGATGGCGTGAACGACCGCTTTGAGATCACAGGCATCTCCCTGTTCCCGGAGGCCGAGCTCAACGTATTCAACCGCTGGGGCCAGAACGTGCTTTCACGGACCGGCTACGCCAATGACTGGGAAGGCCGCTCGAACAATGGAGGGACTCTGCCCGACGACACGTATTTCTACGTCCTGAACCTAAGCCAGGGACGTGCGTATAACGGTCACATCATCATCAAGAGATGATCGGAAAGAGAGCGACCATAGCCCTATCAGGCCTTGTGCTGGCATCACTATCGTGGGGACAACATTCCCCATTGACGAGCCAGTACATGTTCAATGGTCTGCTGATCAACCCGGCCTATGCCGGAAGCCGTGATGCGCTCGCCATAAACCTCACCTACCGGAAACAGTGGGTGGGGTTCGACGGTGCGCCCACGACCTCGCTCATGAGCGTGCACAGCCCGATCAAAAAACGTCGGATCGGAATGGGTCTGCAGCTCTGGTCGGACCGGATCGGCGTATCGCGTGAGACCGGACTGATGAGCAACTATGCCTATCGGATCCCGTTCCGAAAAGGGAAACTGCAATTCGGTATCGGCGCCGGATTCACCGTGATGCAGGCACAGTGGACGCAGGTGAGCCTGCAGGACCGGACGGATGTGACCTACGCTACGAACACGCGGAACGCCGTGCGACCCAACTTCAGCGGCGGCGCGTTCTACTACAAGAAGTCCTACTACATCGGTGCCAGTGTACCCTTACTGCTTTCACACACGTACAATGCATCGACCGACGGTTCGGTCATTCCCAACAGCAGCATGCAATACCAGCCCATGCTCACCGGTGGCTACCTGTTCAAGCTGAACAAGCAGTTCAAACTGAAGCCCAGCACCCTGCTCCGCTACCGCCAGTCGACCGGACTGCAAGCGGACCTCAACGCGAACCTGATCATCAAGGACAAGATCTGGGCGGGTGTGAGCTACCGCACGGAGGATGCCTTCGTGGGCATGTTCGAAGTGCTTCCGACCCCCCAATGGCGCCTGGGTTATGCCTATGAAATGGGTATCAATGGCCTCACGCAATACCACGGCGGCTCTCACGAGCTGATGCTGCAATACGAGTTCGGATACCGCATCCGGGTAAAGGACCCCCGCTACTTCTGATGAGGACCCCGCTCACCCTCACGCTCAGCTTCTGTCTGTCCATGGCCATGACCGTCCATGGCCAGGAGACTTACGTGGTGGAGCCTGTGAAGGCCGGTGCTTGGGCGGACGACTATGCACCGGTCCTGGTGGACAGCACCTTGATCTTCTGCTCACTGCGTGATCGCGATGCGGTGGTCGGTTATCGGAACGAAGACACCGACAAGCCGTTCAGCGACCTGTATCGGCTGGACCTTGGTCAAGGAGCCGACGAACAACCGCGGCTGCTCGGTGATGCACTGACCTCTTCGCTCAACGATGGCCCGGCCACCTTCACCGACCAAGGGGACCGCATCTGCTTCACCCGTAACCTGGTGACCGCACGAAAGCTGGGGAACACCAAGGCCACGGATGACCGCCTGGGGCTCTTCTTCTCCAGCCGCATCGGTGCCGGGTGGACCGTGCCGGAACCGTTCCTCTACAACAGTGATGTCTATTCGGTCATGCACGCCGCCTATTCAGCGGATGGGCAGCGGCTCTACCTCGTCTCCGACATGCCGGGCGGCCATGGCGGCATGGACATCTACGTCTGCGAGCGGGAAGGGGACGATTGGGATATCCCCGTGAACCTGGGTCCTATGGTGAACAGCAAGGAGAACGACATTTTCCCTTTCGAGGCGTCCAACGGCATGCTCTACTTCTCCAGCAGCCGGAGCGGTGGCCTTGGTGGGCTCGACATCTATTCCTGCACGAAGAACGGGAGCGGCTTCTCTTCGCCCATCGCCATGCCGGAGCCGGTCAACTCGGAAAAGAACGACCTGGGGTACACTTCCTTCACCACTGACCGTTCCGGATACTTCAGTTCGGACCGCGATGGCAGCGACCGCATCTTCGGATTCCGCCGTGTGATGCCGCTCTTCGTGGACTGTAAAGAACAGAAGCGCAACAACTATTGCTACCAATTCAACGCACCTATCGATGGCTCATTGGCCGCATTGCCATTGAAGGTGCAATGGGCGTTGGGCGACGGCAACATGGCGGAAGGCCCGGTGGTCGAACATTGTTATGGCTCACCCGGGTCATACACTGTTCGCCTGGACCTGCTCGACAGCGCGACGGGATCGCTCTTCCACAACCAGCTCACGATGGTCATGCCGATCGAGGATGTCCGGCAACCCTACATCACCACGCTCGACACCATCCGCAGTGGGCGAAAGGTCCAACTGGACGGCACGCACAGCAACATGCCCGGCTTCAATGCGGAAGAATACCACTGGGACCTCGGTGACGGCCTTTTCGCTTCGGGCAGGGCCATCCTGCACGAATGGAAAGCACCGGGCTCCTACACCATCAAAATGGACCTCCTTGGTCAGGGGAATGACGGTAGGCGCCTTGCCTCGCACTGTGTCACGCGCACGGTGGTGGTCATCCAGCGATCCCAGGACATCGAGAATGCGCCTGTCATGACGCAGTACCAGGATGCCTCAGGGGCCACCCGAAGCTTCGAGTATCAGGTCCTCCCGTCGGACCAGTTCTCCATGATCATCCGGGAAGGCGAGGATGCCACGTTCACCATCGAACTCTTCGCCCGGAAGGAACGCATGAGCCTGGACGACCCTCTGTTCGCCGAGATCCGCAAGGCCTATCGCGTGATCGAACGCTATGACCCCCAGCGGGGTGTCTATTCCTACTCCGTTGGGGACGCCAAGGACCTTGCAGGGCTTTATGAACTCTACCGCAAGGTGAAGGCACTGCATTTCCTGGATGCGGAGGTGGTGATCATCCATCCTGAGAAAGTGACCGACCTGAGCGCCTTGGAACTGCTTAGCACGCGCGAGCTGGACCGCACGGTGGTAAGGTCGAGCACGGTTTACTTCGACAAGGGGCGTTCCACCTTCGGGAAGAACTTTGAACCGCAGCTGAACAAGCTGCTGGAGGTCCTCGATCGCCACGCCCAGCTCAGCATCGTCATTGAGGCGCACACGGACGCCACGGGCAGGGAGGACTACAACCTGTCCCTTTCCCAGAAGCGCGCCCAGAGCATCATGGAATACCTGGTGGCCCGTGGCGTGCAGGCCGAGCGGCTCGTTCCTATCGGCCATGGCGAGAACAATCCGATCGCCAGCAACCTCACCGAGGACGGACGCGGCCTCAATCGCCGCGTGGAATTCAGGCTTCAGGTGCAGGGCGACCAGGCCTACGAACGCCGCCGCTAGCCGGGCCGGGAAGCCATTTTTTCGGACCGTATTCACATTCGCGTGTGGACCACGCGGCAACAGATGGTTACTTTGGAGCGTCCTGTACCTGATGAGACGAACGCTCCTGGTCCTGCTCTCCCTGGCCCTGGCACCCGCGCTGGTGCACGGGCAGGCCACCTTCCGCTTCATCCAGAACCGTGGTCAATGGCCGGCCGCTGTCACGCACCGCGCTGATATTGCCGGAGCAACGGTCTGGTGCGAGCGAGGATCCGTTGTGATCGACCGTTATGATGCACCCGCCCTCCAGGCGCTCTATCATGCGCATTCGGGGCAACCCGGCGAGCCGGGGGAGCCCATCATCCGTCACCATGCGCTCCGACTTCGGTTCCTGAACGCCCGGGAGGCACCGGAAGTCCTTTCACAAGGCATTCAACCCGGTGCGTACAACTACCTCCTGGGCAACGACCCGAAGCGGTGGGCGGGCAATGCCCATGCCTTCAGCAGCGTTGTGCAACGCGGCCTGTATCCCGGAGTGGACCTCCGGATCCGCGGCGGTGATACCGGATTGAAGTATGACCTGATCCTGGCGCCTGAAAGCGACCCGCGCGCGATCCTGTTCACTTACGAAGGTTCCGATGGCCTCGTGATCGGACCCGAGCGGCTCCTCGTGCGCACTTCGCTCGGCGACCTGGTGGAGACCATCCCCCTCGCCTACCAGGAAGTGGATGGCACCCGGATCCCGGTCACCTGCAGATACAGGGCGGTCTCCGGACAGGTCGGATTCGAGCTGGGCCCCCACGACCTTTCACTGCCCGTGGTCATCGACCCGACCCTGTCCTTCAGCACCTATTCCGGTTCCTTCGCCAACAACTTCGGTTACACGGCCACCTTTGACAGCGACGGCTTCCTGTACAGTGGCAGCAGTGCCTTCGGGCAGAACTATCCCACCACCACAGGGGCTTACCAGGTGATGCATGCCGGTGGCGACGGGCTGTTCGATGGAACCGACATCGCGCTGACCAAGTACGATACCAGCGGTACTTACCTCATCTGGAGCACCTATCTCGGCGGCAGCAGCGACGAACTACCGCACAGCCTGGTGGTGAACGGCAACGACGAACTGTTCGTCTACGGAACGACCAGTTCCAACAACTTCCCTGTCACCCCGGGCGCCATCGACTTCAACTTCAACGGTGGCCCGGCCGTGAACCTCACCAACGGATTGGGGGCGAACTATCCCAACGGTGTGGACATGATCGTGGCACGGCTCAGCGCGGACGGGTCGCAGCTCCTGGCCGGCACCTACCTGGGTGGCACGAACACCGACGGGTTGAACACTGCACCGGGGTTGACCTTCAACTACGCTGATGAGGTCCGTGGCGAGATCCTGTTGGACGTGAACGAGAACGTGTACATCGCCAGCTGCACGTCCTCCCCTGACATGCCGACCAGCCCAGGCAGCTTCCAACCAGGCTATGGAGGGGGGACCCATGACGGGGTGGTACTGAAACTGGACGCCACCCTCACCACCATCATCTGGAGCACCTTCTTCGGCGGATCGCTCGCTGACGCGCTCTACTCGGTGGAATTGGATGACACTGGGCGGCTTTACGTGGCCGGTGGCACGCGCAGCACGGACCTGCCGGTCACCACCGGTGTCCTGACCCCCACCTTCCAGGGTGGCACGGCGGACGGCTTCGTGGCCGAACTGAGCGCCGATGGCAGCGGCTTGGTCGCCAGCACCTACTTCGGAACGGCATCCTATGACCAGTGCTACTTCGCCGACCTCGATCAGGACGGGTTCGTCTACCTCTTCGGCCAGACCCAGGCGCCGGGCACCGAGCTCATCTTCAATGCCCCCTACAACGTGCCCAATTCCGGCCAGTTCATCGCCAAGCTGGATGCCGGCCTGACGACCTTGCTCATCGGCTCCCGGTTCGGTCAGGGCGATGGCACTCCGGATATCTCCCCGACCGCCTTCCTTGTGGATTACTGTGACAAGATCTACGTGAGCGGATGGGGCAGTGCGATCCAAGGCGGCACCCTGAGCACCTCCGGCATGACCGTGACCCCCGATGGCTACCAGCTCAGCACCGACGGCAACGACTTCTACCTCGCCGTTTTCGATATCGACATGAGCTCGCTTTTCTATGGCACCTATTTCGGTGGGAACATCAGCGCGGAACATGTTGACGGCGGCACCAGCCGCTTCGATCGGCGGGGAAGGGTCTACCAAAGCGTTTGCGCCGGTTGCGGCGGCAACTCCGATTTCCCCATCCAACCGAACCCCGGTGCCTGGAGCGCCACCAACAACAGCGGCTTCTGCAATAATGGTGTATTCAAATTCGATTTCGACTTCCCCATCGTGGTGGCCGGTTTCAACTCCACCTTGAACTGCCTTCCCCAGCCCATCCAGTTCAACAACACCAGTTATGGGGCGACCAACTACTTCTGGTCCTTCGGTGACGGATCCTTCAGCGCCTCCACATCCCCTTCACACCTCTACGCCGGCCCGGGTGTCTACACCGTTACGCTCATCGCCAGCAATGCCGCCACCTGTAACCAGAGCGATACGCTCAGCCAGCAGGTCGTGGTGCTCGGTGCCGGCACGTACCAATTACCCGACACTTCCATATGCCTCGGCGGTACCGTGCAGATCGGTGTTCTGCCGATCCCTGAGCCGGGCATCACCTACCAGTGGAGCCCGTTAACCGGGCTGAGCAACCCGAACATCGCCAATCCCTTCTGTTCTCCAGCGCAGACCACCACCTATTCCCTCACCATAAGCAACGGGCTCTGCACCTCCGTGGCCACCCAAACAGTGGCCGTCGGCACCGACGTGATCGACGCGGGTGCTCCGCAGTCCATCTGTGGCCCGAGCGCCTCGGCTTTCCTGGTGGCCAATGGCTTCGGCTCCGTGGGCCTCTTCCAGTGGTCGAGCAACGCGGCCTTCACGGACACCTTGAACGCGCCCCTCACCGATAGCACGGCCACGGTCCTTGTTACCACCAGCGCGTGGTACTTCGTTCAACCGCTGGGCAATGCCTGCGGTGGCGTGGACAGCGTGTTCATCCAGGTGGAGCTCGCTGCGCCGGCGATCCTTGGCGACCTGCTCATCTGCGCCGACCAGGAGACCGCACTTCAATTGACCGGGGTTGAACCCGGGTCGAACATCAGCTGGAGCCCTGCGGGCCAGATCGACTCGGGGCAGGGCACTGCAGCGGTCGTCGTGAGCCCCGCCTCATCGACCGTGTTCTCCGTGAATGTCACAAGCCCATCCGGGTGCACGTGGTCCGGCTCTGCGACCGTAAGCGTTTCCACGGTGAACAGCGCGGAGGTGAACGCCACGGTGGACCAACCCATCGTGATCGCAGGAACCACCGTTCAGCTCCAGGCCGCTCCGGCGACGGGTGTCACATACACGTGGTCTCCTTCGGGCGCGGTCAGCAACAGTGGCATCGCGGACCCAACAGCCGTGGTGAACGAGACGACCACCTTCGTGGTGGTGGTGAGCGACAGCATCTGCACCGTGCTGGACTCCGTGACCGTACGCGTGTTCGAATTCCTCTGTGACGAGCCGGACATCTTCGTACCGAACGCATTCACGCCGAACGGTGACGGCAACAACGACCTCCTGTTCGTGCGGGGACGCTACATCACCGCGTTGGAGTTCAAGATCTTCGACCGCTGGGGCGAGAAGGTGTTCGAGACCACCGACCAACGCTTTGGCTGGGATGCCATCTTCAATGGAAAGCCTGTGGACCCTGCCGTCTTCGTGTACTGGCTGAAGGTGGATTGCGAAGGGGGACAGACCTACTTCAAAAAGGGTAACGTGACCGTGATCCGATGAAGCACAGGAGTGGCGAGTATCGAGTCGTGAGCGGCGAGCATGCTTATCCCAAGCATCACTCGCCGCTCCGTACTCGCCGCTCCAGGAGCCATGCCTTGCTTACAGCGCTGGTCTGGCTGTGTGCCGTTCCTTCCCTTGTTGCCCAGGACATCCACTTCAGCCAGTTCTTCCAGACACCCTATGCGTTGACCCCTGCGAACATCGGCCTGTTCGATGGCGATCACCGCATCGCAGGGGTGTTCCGCCAGCAATGGCGTGCGGTGACCACACCCTACCGCACCTTCGGCATCGGTGGCGATGCGGCCAATGCCTTTGGCATCGATGGGCTGGGCGCAGGTGCCTGGCTCTACAACGACCGCGCAGGCGACTCCCGGTTCAACACCTTTCACATCAGCGTTGGAGGCAGCTGGACCGAGCGTTTCGGCGACAGCCGGGAGCACAGTGTCACCGGTGGACTGCAGGTCGGTCTGACCACCATCAGCATCAACTATGCGGACCTGCAATTCGACAGCCAATACAACGGCTTCGCTTACGATCCATCGCTTTCCAACGGGGAATCGTTCGCGCGCGATGCGCTTGTGCATCCCGATGTTCATGTGGGCGGCGTCTACCGCTATCACCCGGCGAAGCGCGAGCTCGTGCAGGCCGGGTTCGGGCTGTTCAACCTGACCAGGCCGCGCATCGGCTTCTTCAATGCCGAAGGTGATCCGCTGGACCTGCGCACCACCTTCCATGTGCTCACCCAGTTCCCCGTGAGCGAGAAGGTGGACGTGTTGCCGATGTTCCAATACATGGGACAGGGACCCTTCAGCGAACTGGACCTCGGGGGCATCGTGCGTTACATCCTGAAGGACCGTTACGGTGTGCTGCGCGCTGTGCAGGGAGGATTCTTCTACCGCGCTGCGGATGCCGGATATGTCCACGCCGGCCTGGAACATGACGATTGGACCTTCGGCGTGAGCTACGACATCAACTTCAGTGATCTGGTGCCCGCCAGCAGGAACCGTGGTGGCATCGAATTCACCGCCGTGCACATCTTCCGCAAGCGGCCCATGGTACCGGCCCGTTTCAAAGCCTGCCCTGACCTGTTGTGACCATGCCACGGACCCTGCGACCGTTCCTGTTGTTGTTCCTGCTCCTCATGCAAGAGGCACAGGCCCAATCCGTCGACCAGTGGACCGCTTGGGGCGATGCTGCGCTGGAACGCAACGATCGCTATGGCGCTTCCCGGTTCTATAGCGAAGCACTGGCGCTTGAGCCGGGCCGCATGGAATTGCAATGGAAGTACGCCGAGGCCTGCCGACTGAGCAACCAGTACGACAAGGCCGCGGAGATGTACGAAAAGGTGCAACGCAAGGACCTGGACCGCACTCACCCCACCGCATTGCGTTGGCTGGCGGAGATGCAGATGTGCACCGCACAGTACGATGACGCGCAACGTTCGTGGGAGAAGCTCCGGAAGCGCGAAGCCGGTAAGAGCTCCTTCGAAGCCCTGCGCGCGGAGAGCGGCCTGCTCGGTTGCCGCTTTGCCAAGGACGCCTTGCGCGCTCCCGACAAGACCGTCACCATCGAGCATCTCGCGGAACCGGTGAACAGCTACGACAGCGAGTTCGGCGGAAGGACCGACAGCAGTGGGACACTTTACTTCAGCACGCTAAGGGGCAAGCTGAGCGATGATGATGAGGTGACCGACACGGCCACCTACCATGTCAGTATCTGGAAGGCCCCGGAGAAGGGCGGTGCCTGGGCCGCTCCGGAACCCTTGTCCGCTGTGATCAACACCGACCAGGACAACGCCAACACCGCCTGGTCACCGGATGGCAGGTGGTTCTACTTCACCCGGTGCGTGGCCGGTTCGCCGTGCGCGATCCATGTGAGCAGCTGGGACGGTAGCGCCTTCGGTGCGCCGGAGCCTGTGCAGGGACTTGCCGACAACGCGATCAGCACGCAGCCGATGGTCTCCATGCTCAATGGCCGCTCCGTGCTCTACTATGCTTCCGACAGGGAGAACGGTGCAGGCGGCATGGACATCTGGATCTGCGAGGTGAATGGCCCGCGCATTTTGAATCCGCGACCCCTGGGCCCCACCGTGAACACCCCCGGAAACGAAGCGTCGCCCTATTTCGAGGCCACAACGAAGACCCTCTACTACAGTTCCGACTTCATGACAGGCATGGGTGGCTACGACATCTTCACCAGCAAGCTCACCCTCGGCGGCTATGAGCCACCGATCAATGCCGGTGCGCCGATCAACAGCCCGGCGAACGACCTATACCCCTCCTTCGACGACCGCACGGGCCGGGGCATGCTCACCAGCAACCGCATCGGATCCCTTGCCAAGAAGGGCGCCACCTGCTGCAACGACCTCTACCGCTGGTCCGTGCCGCGGGAGGTGAAGCCCGAGGTGGTACCAACGACTCCCGAGCAGGTCGTGGCCATGAAGCGGATCACCAGCCTGCGTGAGAAACTGCCGCTGCGCCTCTACTTCCACAACGACGAGCCGGACCCGCGCAGCTGGGACACGCTGACCACACTGACCTACGGCAACACCTACACGGCCTACAAGGACCTGGTGCCGGAATACCAGCGGGCCTGGGTGGACAACCCTGTAGGCACCACGGCCATCGATGCCTTCTTCCGTGATCGCGTGGACCTGGGCTTCGCGCAGTTGCTCGACTTCGTCTACCTGCTGAAGCAAGCACTTGAAGAAGGCCAGCGGATCAGGCTGGTGGTGCGCGGCTTCGCAAGCCCCCTGGCCAAGAGCGACTACAACAGGAACCTCTCGTTGCGACGGATCAGCAGCCTGGTGAACCACCTGCGCACCGTGGACCGCGGATCGCTGGTCCCCTACCTGGAAGGCACCGCGAAGAACGGGGGCCGACTGGTGATCGAGAAAGCCCCCTTCGGTGAGGACCGCTCGGCCGGCGATGTGAGCGACGTGCTCGAAGACCTGAAGAAGTCCGTGTACAGTGTTGGTGCTTCGATGGAAAGACGCATCGAGATCGAACAAGTGGAGCTCATCACCGCAGGCTCCGGCAGCGGGCGTGCGGATGTGCCCACGATCGACCTCGGACTCCACTTGGAAGGCACTGCGGCGACCGTGCGTTTTCCGATCACCAATACGGGCGACAAACCATTGAAGCTGCTCTCCGCCAAGGCCGACTGCGGATGCACTACGGCCACGTTGCCCGAGCAGGCGATCGCACCCGGACAGACCGAGGAGGTCGAGGTGCTCTTCAGCGGCAAGGCACCGGCAGGACCATTGGAGCGCCATGTGACGATCAACACCGACGGCGATCCCGCATCTTTGGTGCTCACCCTTACGGGCACCATCGTGACCCACAAGTGATCATGGACCTCCTGCTCCTTTCGAATTCGACCCTGCCCGGTGAGCCCTTCCTCCAATGGCCCCGCCAGCACATCGTGGAGTTCCTTGGCCCCCCTCCGAAGAAGATCGCTTTCGTGCCTTTCGCGGCGGTTTCGTTCAGCATGGATGAGTACACGCACATCGTGCAGGGCGCCTTCGCGGACATGGGCCACGAACTGTTCAGCCTGCACACCGGAACGGACAAGGTGAAGGCCTTGGAAGGCGCTGATGCGGTGGCCGTTGGCGGGGGCAACAGCTTCCAGCTCCTGCGCACCCTCTACAGCACGGAGCTCGTGCGTGCCATCCGGCGCAAGGTCCAGAGCGGTATGCCCTACATCGGCTGGAGCGCCGGTAGCAACGTGGCCTGCCCCACGATCATGACCACCAACGACATGCCCATCACCGAGGTGCCCACATTGCGGGCCATGGGCCTGATCCCCTACCAGATCAACCCGCACTACACGGATGTGAAGTTGGACGGGCACGGTGGTGAGACCCGAGACCAACGGCTGAACGAGTTCCTTGCATTGAACCAACGCGTTGCCGTGGTCGGCCTGCGCGAAGGCTCCGGGCTGGTCGTACACAACGATCGCACCGAGCTGATCGGCAGGGCCATGCGCTTGTTCCGCCACGGCAGTGAACCGGTGGAAGTGCCTGAAGGAAGTGCGTTCCGGACAGACCTGAGCGACCTGAACTAGTCGGTACCGCCGCCCCCCTGATCCGACCTTTACCCATACAGGCTGTCCTGGTCCTCATTCCCATCGGCCGATCGGCACTTGCACTACCGCCAACATTCTCCTGTTCGCACCGCACCCGGAAAAGCTCATCCATCGGCCATCCTGTAGGTCTAGGTTTGTGGGCCTTCAGCGCACTGCCCTATGGACCTGACCGACGAACTGGACCGTCTGCGTGTGAAACTAGGTTTCGACCTCGTGCTCTTGGGCAAGGTTGTGTTGATCGTGGTCGCAGCCTTCATCCTGGAGCAAACGGCCACCTTCCTGATGAAGCGGGCCTACCTGCACAGCGACCAGGACCCCGAGGACCGCACGCGTTACAAGTTCCTGCGCAATGCCACACGGCTGATCGTGGGTATTCTGGCGTTCATCGGGATCATCTACAGCGTGCCTGCGCTGAAACAATTCGCCTTCACGCTCTTCGCCGGTGCGGGCATCCTGATGGCCCTGCTCGGATTTGCGGCACAGGACGCCTTCAGCAACATCATCAGCGGCGTGTTCATCGTCTCCTTCAAGCCCTTCCGGGTGGGCGACCTGATCCGTGTGGGTGACAAGTACCAGGGCGTGGTGGAGGACATCACCCTGCGGCACACCGTGCTGAACACCTTCGAGAACCGCCGGGTGATCATCCCGAACTCCATCATCAGCGACGAGGTGATCACCAACAGCACGATCCGCGACGAGGCGACCTGCGAGTTCATCGAGGTTGGCATCAGTTACGAGAGCGACCTGGACCGGGCGATGGCCGTGATGGCCGAGGAATGCGCAGCCCATCCGGACTGCATGGACCGACGCACGGCTGAGGAACTTGAAACGGGTGTGCCGAAGGTGCCCGTGCGCTTGGTCCTCATCGCCGAGAGCAGCATGGTGCTTCGGGCCGCTGCTTGGGCGAAGGACCCGGTGACATCCCGCAGCATGCACTTCGACGTGAACCGCCGCATCAAGCTCCGCTTCGACAAGGAGGGCGTGGAGATCCCCTACCCGCACCGCACGATCACCTACAAGCAAGGGCACGCACCACTGCCCACACCGCGCCCATGAAGAAGGTCCGAAGCCGCTCCGGAAAGGCTGGACTTCCTCCTGGGTCGATCGTGCGTGTGAGCGATGCCCTGGCCACGCCTTCCCTCATCACCCGGTTCACCTACACGGCGGATGCCTACACGGAGCATGTGCTGAAGGGGCTGGAGGAAATGCCAGCGACCAGCGCGGCGAACGGCATCACCTGGCTGGATATCGACGGCCTGGATGACGATACTGTCATCCGTTCAACAGGAGAACGTTTCGGGCTTCACCCCTTGCTCCTGGAGGATGTGCTGAACTTCGACCACCGCCCGAAACTGGAGGAATACCAGGACAACCTGTTCGTGGTGTGCAAGATGCTGAGCCTGGACGAAGAGACCGGCGGCATCGACATGGAGCAGGTGAGCTTCGTACTGTCCAAGGGCACCTTGATCAGTTTCCAGGAGCGGCCCGGGGACATCCTCGAGCCCATCCGTGAACGGATCCGCAAGAACCTGGGACGTGTCCGAAAACACGGGCCGGACTACCTGCTCTATGCCCTGCTCGACGTGATCGTCGACAACTATTTCCTCATCGTGGAGCGTGTCGGTGAGCGGATCCAGGAACTGGAGCGCAAGGTGACCGTTCGCCCGGGCAATGAGGACCTCCTCACGATCCAGGAGATCCGCAGCCTCCTGATCACCGTGAACCGTTATGTGACGCCGACCCGCGAACTGGCCGGGCGCCTGAACACCGTGCAGAGCGAGCTCATCGAGAAGGGGACCCGCCGCTACATCAATGACCTGCAGGACCACACGGTCTACATCGCGGATAGCATCAATACGTTCCGCGACATGCTCACCAACCTCGAGAACACCTACCACGCCGGGGTGAACATGCGCATGGGCCAGGTGATGAAGCTGCTCACCGTGATCAGCACCATCTTCATCCCGCTCACCTTCATCGTGGGCGTGTACGGGATGAATTTCGACCACATGCCCGAACTCCACTGGCATTATGGCTATTTCATCGTCATGGGCGCCATGCTGTCCATTTCCATCGTCATGCTCCTCTGGTTCCGCCGGAAGCGCTGGCTCTGAGCATGTCCTTCCCAATTATTTCCCCGCAGTGTGGTGGCGCGTCGCCGTGCACCGTTATTTTGCACCTGTCCACGGACATGTACGCGCCTCCCCTCTCCGTCAGGGCCATCGGCCTTAGCGACCAGACCTGGTCGGCGTTGCTCATCGCGGCGCAACAGGGCCGTCTTCCCCGCACCTTCCGATGACGTGCCCGGCCATGCCCCCCAGGAAGATCGAGGACCCCATGTCCGCTCCGTCCTGTGCCCGGTGCATGCCGAAGTCCTTACGATCGCCTCGTTCATCTGTCGCCGACATCGGTGATTGCCCCCTGTCCGTCCTTTCCAAACCGCTCACCGCACGCCTTACCGCTCGATGAAGACCCGTTACGTCGACCTGATCGAACAGACCTTCGACTTCCCCAAGGATGAGTTCACCCTGGAGGACGGCAAACTGCTCTGGAACGAGCTGCCCTTGATGGACATCCTGGAGAAGCATGGCACCCCGCTGCGCATCACCTACCTGCCCAAGGTCGGTGAGAAGATCGACCAGGCCCGGAACATCTTCGCCAAGGCCTTCGGGACGCATGGCTACAACGGCAGCTACGAGTACTTCTACTGCACCAAGAGCAATCACTTCAGCTACATCATCGACAAGGTGCTGGACAAGGGCGTTAACCTGGAGACCAGCAGTGCCTACGACATCGAGATCATCGAGCTGCTCATCGAGCGCGGCCGGATCCAGAAGGAGACCTGCACCATCCTGTGCAACGGCTACAAGGATGAACGCTACATCCGCAACATCGGCCGGCTGGCGAACAAGGGCTTCCGCGTGGTGCCCATCATCGACAACATGGCCGAGATCTATGCGCTGGACGAGGTGATCAAAGGCACCTGCGACATCGGCATCCGCATCGCTGCGGAAGAGGCCCCGAAGTTCGAATTCTACACCAGCCGCCTGGGGATCGGCTACAAGGACATCATCCCCTTCTACATGCGGAACGTGAGCAAGCAGAAGAAATTCCGCTTGAAGCTCATGCACTTCTTCATCAACACCGGCATCACCGATTCCAGCTACTACTGGAACGAGCTGAGCAAATGCGTGAACGTGTACTGCGACCTGAAGAAGCTTTGCCCAACGCTGGACACACTGGACATCGGTGGTGGCATGCCCATCAAGAACAGCCTCAACTTCAGCTTCGATGTGGATTACATGATCGGCGAGATCGTGGGCCGCATCAAGGACGTGTGCCAGGAGAACAAGGTGAAGGAGCCCAACATCTATAGCGAGTTCGGCAGCTTCACCGTGAGCGACAGTGGAGCCACCTTCTTCAGCGTGCTCTACCAGAAGAAGCAGAATGAGAAAGAGCGCTGGAACATGATCGACGGCAGCTTCATGACCACCCTGCCGGACACTTGGGCCATCAGCAAACGGTTCATCATGCTGCCCATCAACAACTGGAACGACGAATACGAGCGGGTGTTCCTGGGCGGCATGACCTGCGACAGCGACGACTACTACAACAGCGAGCAGCACGTCAACGCCATCTACCTTCCCAAGATCCGAGAGGACCGCAAGCAGTACATCGGTTTCTTCAACACCGGCGCCTACCAGGATTCGCTCGGCGGCTTCGGAGGCATCCAACATTGCCTGATCCCGAAGCCCAAGCACGTGCTCCTGGACCGGCTGCCCGACGGCACCCTCACCGACCGCGTGTTCGCTGAGGTGCAGAGCGCGGAGCGCATGATGGAACTCTTGGGCTACCTGCACCAGGAGGAGCCGGTGCGCCGTTGAACGAACGCAGGATGGACGACCTGCGCACCGTTTTCCTCCGGCACCTCGCCCAGACCAGCCCGCATCCGCTGGCGTTGGACATCGTCAAAGCCGAAGGCTGCCTGCTGCATGACCGCAGCGGAAAGACCTACCTCGATCTCGTTGCCGGCCTGGCGGTGAACAACGTGGGGCACAGGCATCCGAAAGTGGTGCAGGCGATCAAGGACCAGTGCGACCGCTACCTGCATGTGATCCCTTACGGCGAGTTCGTGCAGGAGCCGCAAGTGCGTTTCGCGGAAGCGCTCACCGCACAACTACCGCATTCGCTGAACTCCGTGTACTTCGTGAACAGCGGTACTGAAGGCATCGAAGGGGCCATCAAGCTGGCCAAGCGCATCACCGGCCGCACGCGTCTCATCGGCTGTCGCAAGAGCTACCACGGCAGCACACACGGATCCCTCAGCCTCACGGACAACCCGAAGAAGCGTTACCGGAACCTGCCATTGTTGCCCGACACGCTGCACATCACCTTCAACGAGCTGACCGACCTTGACCTGATCACGGAGGAAGCGGCCTGCGTGGTGGTGGAACCGATCCAAGGCGATGCAGGCGTGCGCATACCCGATGTCGCCTGGATGAAGGCGCTGCGTGAGCGATGCGATGCCACGGGAACAATGCTCGTGTTCGACGAGGTGCAGACCGGCTTCGGGCGCACCGGCAAGCTCTTCGCGTTCGAACACTTCGGCGCAGTGCCGGACATCCTGGTGCTGGGCAAGGCGCTGGGGGGTGGAATGCCCATGGGTGCCTTCGTCAGTTCACGCGAGCGCATGGAGCTCCTCACCCACGACCCGGTGCTCGGTCACATCACCACCTTCGGCGGCCACCCGATCCCCTGCGTCGCCGGCCACGCGGCGTTGCAAGTGCTTCTGGACGAGCAGCTGATCGCGAACGCACAACGGATGGGTGACCTGTTCAAGCAGCTCTTGATCCATCCGGACATCCGCGTAGTGCGTGGCGAAGGCCTGATGCTCGCGGTGGACCTTGGTGACGCCGAGCGCGTGCAGCGTGTGGTGATGGACTGCCTGGCCCACGGCGTGCTCGGTTTCTGGTTCCTCAGCTGCCCCACGGCATTCCGCATCGCGCCACCGTTGGTGATCAGCGAGGCTCAGGTGCGCGAAGCAAGCGCCGTGATCCTCCGCGCCATCTCCACGGCCACGGCCTGAAGCGACGACGATCAATACGTCCGTGCGGCGAGCATTACCAGCGTGCAGCCCTCGACCACCTCGATGCCCTGACTTGAGGCTTGATCAGCGAGTATGGGGTTCTCGGCACCCGGGTTGAAGATGATGCGCTTCGGTCGCAGCGCAAGGATGCGATCGATCCATGCCTCCTGGTTCCGGGCGTTGAGGTAGAGCGTGACCGTATCCACTTTGCTCCCCTCGGGAACCTCAGCGCGGATCGCCTCATTGCCGATACGTCCGTCTTGGTGACCTACCGCGATCACCGGATGCCCTGCCGCCACCAACCTCCGCACCGCGATGTTGGAATAGCGATCGGGGTTCGGGCTCGCGCCCAGCACCAGGGTGGTCTTCATCAGCGTTCACAAAGGTCGTTACGGCACCTGCCAATCGGAATAATCCAGGAAGAAACGGACGATCTCCCGCTTCTTGAACGGGATGTCCCACACGCCATCGTAGGTCACTTTCACCGGCACCAGTTCGCCGTTCACCAGGGTGTTGTCCACGGTGATCGAGATGTCGAAGTCGAGGATCAACGAGGCGTGCGCGATGCGGTACTCGCGGGCCACCACCTGCATTCCGCTCTGGTCGAACCAGGTGAACATGCGCTTGATCACGGTGTCGTCGGCATCGGCCGGATCACCGTCCACGGTATCCTTGGACACGGCACTGAAAACCCAGCAGGAATGTCCCGAGCGGAAGCCCTGGTCGATCCGGTAGTCGTAGAACGGCATCATCTCCTGATCGAAGAGCGCAAGCTTGTCGCCGATCATGGGCACACTGGCGATCTCCTGCCCGGGGTTGAACATGAACTTCTTCAGTTCGCTCTTGTACTTGTCGAAGCGGCTGGAGCGGTCGATCTCCTGCTGCCGTTGTGCGATGCGGTTGCTGGCCGTCCACGATCCCTTGGGAAAGAACACGTCATCGTACATCTCCGCAGTGAGATAGCGCAGACCACCGTCACGCTCCCGCAACCGGCCCTGCTCGCTCACACTGTCGAGTTCGATCCGCGCCACTGGACCCTCGCGCACCAGCCGACCCCGACGGTACAGCGAAGCGGTCTCGCGTTCATCCTTGTTCCGCACCCTGAACAGGCTCTTCACGCGATGCGGGTGGTACCGCGTGTTCAGGAACGCATGTTGAAAGGTGGTGTCGTCCATCACCTGTTGTACGAAGCCTTCCACGTTGAACCCGTTGCCCTGTGCGCGGATCACCAGGTCACCGAGCTGGATCACGTTCATGATCGTGTCCACCTCTCCCTGCGCATGCACCGCACCCGAAGGACCGAGGACGGCCAGCAGCATCGGCACCGCCTTGGAGATCCGCATCGCTCAATGGATCTCAGTGCTTCCGTGTCGGCCCAAGGCTGGTGTACAGTTCGTACTTCCGCTGCACGTACATGAGGAATTCATACTGGCTCATTCCCCGGATCACCTCGTCAGGCACGGCGCAATAGTCGATGAAATCATCGAAGCTGTCGTTGCTGAGGTTGATGATGTCGTACTCCACGTACTTCGTGAGCAGTTCCTTCAACAGGGCCCGCTTGCGGTCCTCGTTGCGCAGCTCCGCCACCTGCCGTTTGCTGCGTTCACGACGGCTGAACTCCTGATACAGAAAAGTGATCGGGCTCTGGAAGGCATCCACGGTGCTCAGGCGGTAATCACTCTCCCGATAGCCCAGCTTGTCGATGTCCGCCTGGATCTGCTTGAGCGTGCGCTCCGGAAGCACTTCGAGCGGTTTGAGCTCGATCTTCCACACCTTGAGCTCCACCACCACGTCGTAGACCTCCCGCTCAACGGGGTCCGTCAGCACGAACTGGCGCGTGAGGTAGCCTCCGGCGGCGATCAACAGGGTATCGGTCCGTTGCGCCCGCACCTCGAAGGTGCCATTGATATTCCCGAACGTGCCGTTCCGGGTGCGTCGGTTCACGATCATCAGGTCGTAGAACGCATGCTCCGGAACCTGGGTCACCACCTGGCCACGGATCGTCACGTCCACCTGCGCGAACAGATCCATTGCGCCCAGCAGGAGAACGAGAAGAAGGGTTGGACGAATCCGCACGGTGTAAAAGTAGACGGCTTCACCAAGAACCGTTCCCCCTGAACGGAGAAGGGCCCCGGCCCTTGCGCCGGGGCCCCTCACGAAAGGCCTGTGCATCTGTAAGCCGGGTCCTGTCCCTTCCTTGCGAAAGGGCTCCACCATCTATCTGGGCCTGCCGTTGCCGACAGGCTCGAGCGACCTACCCGCCGGGATCCGGCGGACAACCTTAAGCCCGCATCCTTTCGGACACGAACGTCCCGGCCTATTTGGTCTTACAGCCCGTGAGGTTTACCAAGCTGCCGATGTCGCCACCGGCACTGGTGGGCTCTTACTTTGACGCGCCGAAGCGCGCTATCCCGCGCGGAGGCGGGCCCACCTTTTCACCCTTGCCTCCACCCGAAGGCGGATCGGCGGTCTCCCTTTCTGCGGCACTTTCTGTGGCCCCACCGTTCCCAGTGAAGCCCCTTCCCGTTAGGAAGCACGGTGCCCTACGCTGCCCGGACTTTCCTCTATCCCGACAGATCGGGACAGCGGTGGAGCGATGCACAGGATATCAAGGAACGCTTCCCTGCCAGGAGGCAGGACCTAATGGTGGAACAGGTCCACCGCCGTTGCCCCATAGCCGTATCGCTGGGGATCTGCGTCGTCGAACCGCAGGTGGTCATAGTACTGTAGAACCTTCCTCACCTCTTCGCGCAGCACCCCCTCACCGACACCGTGGATCACGATCAACCGCCGCTTGCGTTCGCGGATGGCCGTGGTGAGCATGCGCTCGAAATAGCTCAATTGGTACTGGAGCTTCTCCCCGTCGCTCATCCCCCGCTCGTTGTCCACCAGCTCGTGCAGGTGAAGGTCGACCTCCATCACCCCTTCCTCCGCCCGTTCAGCACGTTTTCCGGCCTTGGAGACCGGTGCGCTCCCCTGGCGGGCACGCTTGCGTCGCTCCTCCATCCGGTCGTTGGCCGCCACCATATCCGCTTGATGGTCGCTGACACCGTAGACCACGTGTTCGGATCCGGAAATGCGCGGCACGAGCGCGGACATGGCATACTCCAGCTCGAACCCATCATCGGTGCGCACCAGCGCGCGGTTGTGGCTCAATGGCCGAAGCACCACCCCACCCCCCACCTCATTGAGGAAGGAAACACGGTCGCCCGCTGAGTAGATCTTCGCCGCCATGTCGCAAATTTACACTGTGAAGCACCGCACCCTCGCCTTTCTCTTCGCCTCGGCATCCATGATGCTCCTGCGCGCACAGTCGTTCAAGCCGTGCAGCCCCTTTGGCGGCGAACCGGCCGTGAAGACCTTCCTGGAGCAGGAGATGCGGTTCCCGGAGGCGGAATTGGAGAAAGGCACCAAGGGTTCCGTGTTCCTCATCTTCAGTGTCATGTCCACCGGAGATCTGCGCGACCTGCGCATCTGGCGCTCGCTCACCCCGGCTTGCGACGTGGAGGCCCTGCGCTTGGGGCGTCTCGTCCGCTGGCACCCGGCCACCGTGGCGGATACGCCCAACGACGCCGAACACTACCTCGAAGTGCCGTTCGACCCCAAACGCTACATGCGCGCCATGGAAGCACGGCGTTGCCTGGTTGACACCCGAACGACCGCGGACACCAGCCTGAACATCGCCGATCACCTCCACGTGGAGGTGCAACCCACACCGGACGTACCGGGCGGCATGAAAGGGCTTCCAACCTACATGGGCGCCAACCTGCGCTATCCGGAATCCGCCTACAAGCGCGATCTGCAAGGCACGGTGAAACTGGATTTCGTCGTGGAGACCAGTGGCAACATTTCCAACATGCGTGCGACGGAAGAGCTCGGTGGTGGCTGCACTGAGGAGGCCATGAGATTGGTGCGCACCATGTGTTGGCGCCCCGCCGAAAAGAACGGTCAACGGGTCCGCTGCACCCAGCATGTCGAGATCCAGTTCAAGTTGGTGCCTCGGGACCGCTGATCATTCCTCCGTGAACCGCACTACCTGCACGCACATGACCAAGCGAGGACCCTGGACCACCCTGAACGAGGAGCTTCGCTACGAGACCCCCTGGATCTCGGTGAGCCACCACGACATTCTGGACCCCAGCGGGCGGCAGGGCATCTATGGCGTGGTCCACTTCAAGAACCTTGCGATCGGCGTGGTGGTCCTGGACAACGACCTCAACACGTGGATCGTGGGCCAGTACCGATACCCGGTCCAAGCCTACAGCTGGGAGATCCCCGAGGGCGGTGGAGACCGGTCGATACCACCACAGGAAAGCGCCGAACGTGAATTGCGGGAAGAGGCCGGCATCGTGGCCGGAAAGTGGACGGAGATCCTGCGCATGGACCTGAGCAATTCGGCCAGTGATGAACACGCGATCCTCTATGTGGCCCAGGACCTCACCTTCTTCGAACCCGAACCGGACCACAACGAGGAACTGGCGCTGCGCAAGCTACCCTTCGAGGAACTCTATGGCATGGTGGTCCGCGGCGAGGTCATCGACAGCCTGACCGTGGCCGCTGTGCTCCGTGTGAAACTGATGCTGTTGGAGGGTACCCTGGCCTAGAAGTAGAGCCAGTGGCCAACCCATTGCCCCGTGCTGCGGTATTCCAGCGTGGGAGCAGGGATCTTGATGCAATTGAGCAGGAAGAGCGTGGTGCGCAACACCTTGGACCGTGTGGGGATGCGCTCGAGGTCCACATCCAGGGAGAGGTAGTACTGCCTGTAAGGCGGCGGCGTGGACGCACCCTCCACCGGCTGCTGCGTGGCATTGACCATGCCCTCCGCACCATATCCGAACGAAACGCTCAGCCAGCGCAAAGGCCTTTCCTTCCTGCTGAACGATGAGGGGTTCACGCTCAGCCAATAGGTGGCCCCGTTGTAATCCTTCAGAAGCCGCTCGGGAGTGGTCTCTCCGAGCAGGTCCGGGTTCTGCGCCGCGTAGTCCGTGAGATGTGCCGAGAACTTCATCCGCATCCGCTGTTCTCCCCAACCCAGCTCCTGGCCGATGAACAGTCCCGTGCCCGCCGCGTTCGCCGCCATGTCCCACCAGCTCCAGCCCCATCCTGAGGAACGACCGTCCAGGTATTCCACCCCCGTGAGGTAGACGAGGCCCACGCTGCCTCCCACCCAGGTGGCCGTGCGCTCATCCACCCCTGTCCAGTCCAACAGCCCTTTTCCCCAGCGACCCATGGTATAGGCGCTGTAGGCATGGCCCACCTTGTCCATCTGCAGCCATTCGTCCCCATCGTTGAAGGTGTGGAACGAAGAGCGCTCGTACTGGCTGTACCAAGCCTGGTCCAAGGCCATCAGCGACCCGGCGATCACCACGCTCCCGCCGATCGCCACGCCCGCCAACCGGTCCCGGTGAAGCACGCGGGCTGTACTGTCCACGACCTGGGCCGTGGCAGTGCCTCCTGAACAAAGACATAAAACGCTCGTATACAGCAGGCTGCGCATAAGATGAACACGGCAGGCCGGCCCTTGCTGATCGCCGCCCGATCGCGTCGGAGGCCTAAAGGTACCCGGCCACGCACCGCAAAAAAAATTGACCTCCGAAGGCCAGCGATCGAGCTTTGATATGGTCCTGTTCGATATGTACCCACCTCCATCGTCCTCCCCTGCGATGAGACGATCCCGGATGACCCTGTCCTGGCTCGCCTTGATGCCTGCTCTTGCCTTGGCCGCAGGACCACCGGGCGGGTTCCGTGCACTTGGACCGGACCGGTTCACGGTGCCTCCGGCCGATGGCCTGATCGCGCACATCGATGGGCAAGGGATACGATTGAGCCGTGACGGTGAGGCGCGCTGGTCCCAGGAGATCCTGATCGAAGGCTATGCACGCGGCACTGCATTGACCCCCTGGCATCCGGATGTGGCACAGGTCATCGGCAGCGATGTGGCGTTCCCCGGTGCAGGAATGATGGCCTACTATACCTCCGCTCCTCAAGGTGTGCGACAGAACTTCATCCTCCATGAACGACCTCAGGGTCCGGGGGAACTGGCCATCCGCTTACGGTTGAAGGGTGACCTTCGGCCTGAACTGATCGCCTCCGACGAACTCGGATTCCATGCCAACACGGTCAGGCAGTTCAGCTATGCCGGGCTCCGTTGCTGGGATGCGTTGGAACGTCCGCTGAGCGCACACTTGGTCCTTATCGGAAACGGACTTTCGATCGTGGTGGACGACCACGAGGCCGTGTATCCCATTGTGATCGACCCCGTGTCCACCACCGCGAACGCACTTCTGCTCGCGCCGCTTGCTGCATCGGAGTTCGGCATTTCGGTGTGCACGGCCGGCGACCTGAACGGCGATGGGCGCAGCGACGTGGTGGTGGGGGCCTGGCGCGGTTCTCAGGGCCAGAACAACGAAGGGCTGGCGTACGTGTACTACGGAAGTGCCAACGGCATCCCCACGACCCCGGCACTGGTGCTGCAGGTGGATCAAGTGGGCGCCCAGTTCGGGTGTTCGGTGAGCACGGCAGGTGACCTCAACGGAGACGGTTACAGCGACTTGATCATTGGAGCACGCACCTGGGAGAGCAACACGTCCACTGAACTGTCAGAAGGTGCCGTGTTCATCTACCATGGATCGGCCACCGGGATATCGAGCACCTTCGACCAGCGGATCGAATCCAACCACGCGGGCGACAACTTCGGCAGTAATGTGGCCTGCGCCGGCGACATCAACAACGACGGGTACAGCGATGTGCTCATCGGCGCCTACCTCGCCGAGTATCCCACCTATCAGGAGGGTGCGGTATGGCTCCACCTGGGATCCGCCACCGGTCTTGCCCCCGCTCCCCTGCACCGTTTGGAACGGAACATCTCGGGCGGGCATTTCGGTCGCAGCCTCGCCTGCGCCGGTGACGTGAACGGCGACGGATACAGCGATGTGATCGTGGGCGCGCCGGATGCCCCGAACGTGAATCCGGATGCCGGAGCAGCCTTCGTTTGGCACGGCTCCCCCACGGGGCTGGGCGCAGGTCCCAACCCTTCACCTTCGCTCACACTTTACGGAAGCACGGTGAACAACGGCTCCTTCGGGTGGTCGGTATCCACGGCCGGGGATGTGAACGGCGATGGTTACAGCGACGTGATCGTGGGCGCGTACTTGGACAACCAAGGTGGACAGCTCGCCGAAGGAACGGCCCGTGTGTTCCACGGCTGCCCGGCAGGCATCAACCCGGTGGCCGCCGCCTTGCTGGACGGCAGCGTGGCCGGTGTATGGTTCGGGCGCAGCGTGGCCACGGCCGGTGATGTGAACGGCGATGGGTATGCGGACGTGATGGTCGGCGCCACGCTGTTCAACGCCGGCCAGGCTCAGGAAGGGGTGGTCCGCCTTTACCTGGGCGCACCCACCGGCATCCCGACCACCGCAGCCGTGCAATGGGAGCTCAATTCGGCAGGCGCGAACCTGGGCGAGAGCATCAACCCTGCCGGCGACGTGAACGGCGACGGATACAGCGATGTTATCCTGGGTGCCCGCATCTATGGCTCGGGAGGTGCGGCCGCCGTGTTCCATGGTGGTGCAGTGGGCACCTCCACCACCAGTTCACTTGCGCGGTTCGGTGCTGCGACCAACGCTGTTCTCGGCACCGCGGTGGCGAATGCAGGCGACGTGAACGGCGATGGGTATGCCGATGCGTTGTTCGGTGCGCCCGGTGCGTTCGGGGGAGCTGCAAGCAGCGGGCAGGCCTATCTCCACTGCGGCTCCGCCACCGGGCTCTCTTTCCTGCCGTCCGTCACCCTCCAGAACGGCGTTGCGGGATCGGCCTTCGGCAGCAGTGTGGCCAGCGCAGGGGATCTGAACGGTGATGGGTATGCTGACGTGGTCGTGGGCGCTCCACTTGACGGCACGGGCACCGCTTACGTATACATGGGCGGTCCCGGTGGGCTCTCAGCGGTGCCCCTCCAAACGCTAACGGGAGGCTCGCTTTTCGGCAGCTCCGTGGCTCCGGCCGGTGACGTGAACACCGATGGCTTCGGTGATCTGCTCATCGGTGCTCCCGGCAGCGGTCAGGCCTTCCTCTTCCATGGATCCCCGAGCGGACCTTCCAACATCCCTTCGCTCATCCTATCGGAAGCTCCTGCGTCATGCCTGTTCGGTGGTTCAGTGAACACCGCGGGCGATGTGAACGGGGATGGATTCAGCGATGTGATCGTCGGAGCGCGGCTGGGTTCGAACGGCCAGCTCAATGAAGGGCTTGCGTTCGTTTACCTGGGCTCGACCACCGGTATCGTAGTGCCTTATGCCCGCCGCCTCGAAGCCGACCAGGCCGGTGCAGGCTTCGGTGCAAGCGTATCCGGTGCGGGCGACATCAATGGCGATGGATACTTCGATGTGGTCGTAGGTGCCGATCAATGGGAATCGACCGTGGGCGAAGCCGATGAGGGGGCCGCCTTCATCTTCAACGGCTCTGCCTCGGGCACCCAGGCCGCGATCACGATCATCCTTCAGCGGAACCTGCCGGGCAGCGCCATGGGCCGGTCCGTTGCGGAGGCCGGTGACGTTAATGGCGATGGGTACGCCGATGTGATCATTGGATCACCGCTTGGCGCCAACGGGCAACCGGCGGAAGGTTTGGTGTATGTGTACCGTGGCTCTCCCACAGGGCTCACCGCCGCAGGCCATGATGTTCTTGAGAACAACCTGGCGGGAGCCCGATCCGGCGCAGCCGTCAGCGGTGGGGGTGACCTGGACGGCGACGGTTACAGCGATGTGCTCCTCGGTGCTCCGCTCGCGGCCCCCGCGTTCATTGCAGAAGGCGCCACCTTCTGGCACCGCGGCAACAATGCGCTCGGCCTCGGGCGCCTCACGCGCCAGTACGATTCCGATCTCGTGACACCGATGAGCACCAACGGCATGGATTTCAGCGATCCGGACCATTTCGGCATCGGTCACCGGGCGCGCAATCCTGTTCATCGCTGCAGGTCGCGGCTACGTTACGAGATCATCTTCCAAGGCCAGCCCTTCCTGGGCAACCCGATCACCACCAGTGTGGCATCAAACGGGTTCGGCGCCTCTTGGACGACCCTGCCCTTGAACGGCGCCGAGATCAAGGAACTGGTCTACAAGCTGCCCGGTCAGCTGCGCTACAAGTGGCGTGTCAGGGAGGAATATGACCTGGCCAAACTGATCGATGGACAACGCTACAGCAGGTGGTTCTACAGCTACGCCAATGGTGTGGGGGACATCGGTGTGCTGCCCGTCGAACTGGTCTCGCTCGATGGCCGACCGGAAGGGGAGGACAACCTGCTGGAGTGGGTCACGGCATCGGAATCGAACAGTGCCGTCTTCGAGGTTCAACGCTCCACCGACGCACGGCTCTTTGTGCCCATCGGCAGTCTTCCGGCAGCCGGCCTGAGCACCGCAACGATCAACTATCGCTACAGGGACCAAGGTCCACTTCCGGGCCTCGCCTATTACCGGTTGAACCTGGTGGACCTCGATGGAACGAGCGAACATTCGCCCATCGTGGCCATCCAACGCTACACGACCATCGTGCTGTATCCGAACCCGGTGCAAGAGGACCTGATGGTCGACCTTACCCGGACACAGGGTGCACAACAGGTCTTGGTGACCGACGATCTTGGTCGCATCCTGCTGTCACGCCCCACCCCTATCCAGCACCCGGGCGTGGTGACCCTGCACCTCCACAACATGGCAGCAGGCCATTACACGCTGCAGGTGCTCGGTAGTGAGGGCGCTGTACTGGAGCGCATGCCCTTCGTGAAGGACTAGGCCCCGATGGCCTCCTTGCACGCCGCCAGGATCCTTCGGGCGTTCTCCAGGCTGTTGCTCTCGGCGTAGGTGCGCAGCACCGGCTCGGTGCCGCTTGCGCGGATCATGAGCCACTGGTCGTTGTCGAAATGGTACTTCCAGCCGTCGATGGTCTCCAACCGGCGCACTTCAAGGTCCCCGAACCTGGTGAAGGCACCGCTGGTGCACTTGGCCAGCACGTCCTGCTTCAACGCTTCGCTGATGTGCAGGTCGCTGCGGTCATAGCTGAAGGGTCCTACGATGGCGTAGACCTCTTGAACGAGCGCGTCGAGGTCCTTGCCGCTCTTGGCCATGTATTCCCAGATGGTGAGCCCCATCCAGATACCGTCCCGTTCAGGGATGTGGCCTTTGATGGCGATGCCGCCGCTCTCCTCTCCACCCAGCAACACATCCTCATTGATCATGATGCCGCAGATCCACTTGAAGCCGATCTTCACCACCTGGTACTCCAGCCCGTAGTGGCGGCACATCTTCTCCACTTTCGGCGTGGTGCTGACGGCCACCACCACCTTGCCACTGAACTTCTTGTACTTCACCAGATAGTGGATCAGCAGCAGGATGAGGTGATGCGAATCCACGAACTCGCCCTTGCCGTTGTACAGACCGATGCGGTCCGCATCGCCATCGGTGGCCAGGCCACAGTCAATGCCCCCTTTCTTGATCAGTTCACTGAACTCGATGAGGTTCTTGTGGATGGGCTCGGGGGCCTGACCACGGAACGAGGGGTCGTTGGTGCAATGCAGGAGCGCGGCGTCCGGCAGGATCCTGGGGATCACGTTCTGGCCGGCACCGTACATCGCATCATAGGCCAGGCGCAGCCCGCTCTTGCGGATGCTCTCCAGGTCGAAGTTCCGCTCTACATGCTCCACGTACATCGACTCCAGATCAACGTACTTCAGCATGCCCTCCGCTTCGGCCTTCTTCAGGTCCACCTCCGCGAGGTCCAGGCCATGCACAGCGGGAATGATGTCCTCGATCTCCTGAACGTGTTCTGGGATCAGCGGGCCGCCGTAGGAGCCCTTGAGCTTGAATCCGTTGTAGGCCGGGGGGTTGTGGCTCGCGGTGATGATCACCCCCATGCTGGCCTTCAACCGGAACGCGCCGAGGCTGATCATCGGTGTGCTCACGAAACCCTTGGCCAGGTGGACACGGATGCCTTGCGCGATGAACACCCTGGCCACCGTCTCGGCGAAGAGCTCACCGGCAAAGCGGCAGTCGTGGCCCACCACGATGGAGGCCTCCGTGGGGAAGCGTTGCTTCACCCAATTGCCCGTGGCCACGCTCACCCGGGCCACGTTATCCACGGTGAACTCATCGGCGATGATGGCACGCCATCCGTCGGTACCGAACTTGATCTTGCTCATGATGCAGCGCTGTTGAGGGCGCGAAAATAGAGGCCTCCGGCAGGGGCTTGTCGGTCCTGGCGGCGAGGTTTCCACAGCTCACCGGTAAATGCCACGCTCGTTCAGGGCTTTCTGGTAGCGCCGAGCGTTCACCATGTGCTGCTCATAGCTCTTGGCGAAGTTGCTGTAGCCGTCCAGCGATTCGCGGGCACAGAAATACAGGTGGTCGTGCTTCCGCGCTTCGAGCACGGCATCGATGAACCCGGGCTCGGGCATGTTGATCGGACCCGGAGGAAGCCCCGTGTGCGTGTAGGTGTTGTAGGGGGATGCGACCCGTTTGTCGGCCTCCAGGATCCGGTTCAAGCTGTCCATGCCCAGCGCGAACTTCAACGTCGGGTCGGCCTGCAAGGGCATGCCGATGCGCAGCCGATTGAGGTAAACGCCGGCGATCACGGGCGCTTCATCGCGCTTGGTGGTCTCGGCCTGCACGATGCTGGCAAGGGTGCTCACCTCCATCTCCGACATCCCCATGGCCTTCGCACGGGCCTTTCGCTCAGCTGTCCAGAACCGCTCGTGCTCGCGCTCCATCCGCGCAATGAACGCCGCCGGTCTCTCCGTCCACCACACTTCATAGGTGTTGGGGATGAACAAGCTCAATAACGTTTCCGGACGCAGGCCGTGGCGCTCGATCAGCACCGGGTCCTGCAACGCACGGATCATGGCCAGGGAATCCGTCTCAAGGTATTTCGCCACCTGGCCTGCCAGCTGTGGAAGTGTTCTGATGTTCGTGAAGGTGACCCGCACAGGGTCCTGTTCGCCGCTCCGGAGCCGGTTCAGCAGCGCATTGAGGCTGGTCCCACTGGCGATCACGTACCGACCGGGCTTCACCTTGGAAACGTAATTCTTCCGCTTGGCCAGCCAACGCAGGGTGGCTTCCTCCTTCACCATGCCCGCCGACCTCAGACTGTCCACCACTTGGTCGAACGTGGACCCCGTGGGGATCAGCAGGACCCGTTCGGGTGTCGGAAGCGCAGGTCCAGGGCCGAAGACATGCCGCCAGGTGCGGTAGCCCAGACCGACCGCCAGTGCGGCCAGCACGGCAAGCACCATCAGGAGGATCTTCCAGCGCTTCATGACCCGGGGTGATCCACCGTTCCTGTGAAGACCTCTCCGATCGGCCCGCTCAGATGCACCTTGGCAAACCCTCCGTTCCCGTTGGGTTCCGCCTCCACACGCAGTCGACCGCCACGGGTCACGACCTCGCATGCAGCTTCCACATGGCCACGCGACATGGCGGAAAGTGCCGCTGCCGTGACCCCTGTGCCACAACTGAGCGTCTCCGCCTCCACGCCACGCTCGTAGGTACGCATTTCCAACCGGCCGTTGTGCCAGCGCAGGAAATTCACATTGATGCCCTCCTTGGCATACGCCACATTGAACCGGATGGCGCGGGCCTCCACCACCACATCGACCGCCTCCGGATCCTTCACCCAGACCAACAGGTGCGGCGACCCTGTGTGGGCCTTGTCGGTGTGGTCATCGATGCGTTCGATACGGGCCACATCGCACATGGCCACGCGAACGAACCCCCGATCCCATGTGGCCGAATGGACCCCGTCGATGGCGGTGAAGCGTGCAGGATCCGATCGACCACTGATCCGGCACCAGAACGCGTAGGCGCAGCGGCTGCCGTTCCCGCAGAAGCTCTTCGACCCGTCCGGATTGAAGAACTCCATGTGGAAATCCGTTCCGTCCTCACGCGGCGCCTGGACCAGGATCAATCCGTCGCTCCCGATACCGTAATGCCGGTCGCACAGGCGGCGGACCAAGGCCAGGTCCTGAGCCGGAAAGGAGCCATCCCGATCATTCACCAGGATGAAATCGTTGCCGGTGCCTTCCAGCTTTGCGAACCGAAGCATGGTACAAAGATGCTACGTGGCCCTTTGGTGCAGGCATGGCCAGCTTGGCAGCAGACCTGCCGATCAACACATTTTAACGGCACTGAACGGAACATCCCGTCAGCGGCCCCGTTGTTTTGCGTGAACGGCACGCGCTTCGCGGAGCCCAGGACGGAACACTGAACATGACCATGAAACGGACCTTCACCTATTTCGCCATCGCACTTATGGGCGGGCTGTTCGCGCTCGGTGCGCATGAACTGTTCCTGAACCCGCAGCGTGGCCCCTCAGGGGATGTGAGCGGGACATCCGGTCCTGGGCTGGTCAAGTACGTGAACCTGCCCGGTCCCGGCGGCTCCGTAATGGCCGCACCCGATTTCGTCGATGCTGCGGAGCGCACCGTGAACGCCGTGGTGCACGTCACCACCGAGGCCATGGTGGTGCAGAACGACCCCTTGGCCCAATTCTTCTGGGGTTATCGTCAGGCGCCCTCGACCCCTGTCCGGGGTGCCGGCAGCGGGGTCATCATCAGCGACGATGGCTACATCGTGACCAACAACCACGTGGTGGAGGGCGCGGACAAGATCCTGGTGCACCTCAACGACAAGCGCCAGTTCGAAGCGAAGGTGATCGGCCGTGACCCGAGCACCGACCTGGCCTTGCTGAAGATCGAAGCCACGGACCTGCCCCCGATCACTTACGCCAACAGCGACGATGCCAGGGTGGGCGAATGGGTGCTCGCCGTGGGCAACCCCATGAACCTCACCAGCACAGTGACCGCCGGGATCGTGAGCGCAAAGGCCCGCAACATCAACCTGCTCCAGTACGACCCAGGGCAGGACGCGTTCCCGATCGAGTCGTTCATCCAGACCGATGCGGCCGTTAATCCGGGGAACAGCGGCGGGGCATTGGTGAACGCCGCCGGCCAACTGGTGGGCATCAACAGTGCCATCGCCAGCACCACGGGCGCCTATTCCGGCTATTCCTTCGCCATCCCCTCCAACATCGTGCGCAAGGTCACCGGCGACCTGATGGAGTTCGGCAGTGTGCAGCGCGCCTACATCGGTGTGAGCATCGGCGACGTGGACCAGGAATTGGCCAAGCAACTGGACATGGACCGGATCCGCGGGGTGTATGTTAAGGACCTCACCGCTGACGGTGCTGCCCAAGCGAGCGGCATGAAGGCCGGCGATGTGATCCTCAAGGTCGGCAACATCGATGTGAACAACGTGCCCCAACTGCAGGAGCAAGTGGGTCGCTTCCGCCCTGGCGACAAGGTGGCGGTAACGGTGCTCCGCAAGGGCCAGGAAAATGTGCTGAACATGACCCTGCGCGGCCGGGAAGGCAACACCCAAATGGCCGCAGCGCCGGAGAAGTCGGCCTCTTCCGCACTGCTTGGTGCTCAATTGGTGAAGGCCGCACCGGAAGAATTGAAGGCGCTGAAGATCCAGAACGGCGTGAAAGTCAAGAGCCTGAGCGGTGGAAAATTGCGCAGCAGCGGCATCCGGGAAGGGTTCATCATCACGCACATCGATCAGCAGCTCATCCGTGAACCGGAGGACATCACGAACGCCTTGGAGTCGAAGCAAGGCGGTGTGCTGATCGAAGGGGTGTATCCGAACGGAATGAAGGCATACTACGGTCTAGGCATCTGAAGCTCTTGATGACCAGCCGCTTGCACTGTTGAAAACCCCTGGGGCATGGCATCTTGTCCCGTGTGTGTAAGGGACCGTACATTCGCAGCGGATCCCATGGAGGACCGGCGGAGCTTGTGTTGATGCCCGGACGCCTCTGACCTAACCCACTAATTCCCCCCCCGCCCGTGACCAGCAGGATGCGCCAACTGAAGATCACCAAGTCGATCACCAACCGCGAAAGCCAGTCGCTGGACAAGTACCTGCAGGAGATCGGCAAGGAAGGGCTCATCACGGCCGACATGGAGGTGGAGCTCGCCCGGAAGATCAAGGAGGGCGACACGCGCGCGCTGGAGAAATTGGTGAAGGCCAACCTGCGCTTCGTGGTTTCGGTGGCCAAGCAGTACCAGAACCAGGGCCTCAGCCTGCCCGACCTGATCAACGAGGGCAACCTCGGCCTGATCAAGGCGGCCCAACGCTTTGATGAGACCCGCGGCTTCAAGTTCATCTCCTACGCGGTGTGGTGGATCCGCCAGAGCATCCTTCAGGCCTTGGCCGAGCAAAGCCGCATCGTGCGCCTACCCTTGAACCAGGTGGGCTCCCTGAACAAGATCAACAAGGCCTTCGCCAAGCTCGAGCAGGAGTTCGAGCGTCCGCCCAGCGCCGACGAACTGGCCACCCTGCTGGACCTCCCACCCGAGAAGGTGGCGGACACCATGAAGGTCAGTGGTCGCCACATCAGCATGGACGCCCCCTTCGTTGAGGGCGAGAGCAACAGCCTGCTGGACGTGCTGCCGAACAACGACAGCGCACCCGCGGACCGCCTGCTCCTGAACGAATCCCTCGCCAAGGAGATCGAACGCGCGTTGAGCACCCTCACCGAACGCGAGCGTGATGTCGTCAAGCTCTTCTTCGGCATCGGCATCAACCACGGACTCACCCTTGAGGAGATCGGCGCTAAGTTCGACCTCACCCGGGAGCGCGTGCGCCAGATCAAGGAAAAGGCGATCCGGCGACTGCGGCATACCAGCCGAAGCAAGCTGCTCAAAGCTTACCTCGGTTGACCCTTCGTGCCCCGCCTCAACAGCGGGGCACGTCCTTTCCCCCTGCCTGAACCATTCCCCCTCATCCCATCCATGCAGATCGCAGAAGCCAAGTCCGGCTACGAGTCCGGCCTGAAGGAATACGTGGACCGCGAAAAGGCGGCCGTTGACCTGGTGAATTCCGTAGGACAGTTGATGTACGGCCACGGCGTGGAGCTCGTGTTCTTCCGCAACCACCTGCTGGACACCAGCATCAGTGAGGTGATCAACCTCTTCAACTACGCCGACAAGGTGGTGATGAAGCCCATCGACGTGTTCACCACGGCCGATGTGGCCCGCGGCCTGCTCGACCTGGACCTGGCGCCGAGCAAGATCGATATCGGAAAGCTGACCTGGGATTACATCCAGGGTGGCAAGAAGGACCTCAAGGGATTCCTTTCCACCACCCTGGCCAACTTCATCGGGGCGGACAAGCACCAGTTCGAACCCCGCGATGTGGTCCTCTACGGCTTCGGCCGGATCGGTCGCATCGCCGCCCGGGAACTGGTAAAGCAGGCCGGTAAAGGACAGCAGTTGCGGCTGCGCGCCATCGTCACGCGCACCCTCACCGATGCCGAGATCGTGAAGCGTGCCGCCTTGTTGCGCAACGACAGCGTGCACGGGACCTTCAAGGGTACGGTGATCGAGGACGTGGCCAACAAGGCCATCTGGGTCAATGGACAGCTGATCCAATTGATCGCCGCCGCCAACCCGGAGGATGTGGATTACACCGCTTACGGCATCAACAACGCACTGGTGATCGACAATACCGGGGCCTTCACGAAACGTGCCGACCTGGAGCGCCACTTGCGCGCCAAAGGCGTGGCCAAGGTGCTCCTTACGGCTCCCGGCAAGGAGATCCCGAACGTGGTATACGGCATCAACCACAAGGAGCTGGACATTGAGAACGAGAAGATCTTCAGCGCCGCCAGTTGCACGACCAACGCCATCTGCCCCATCCTCAAGGTGGTTGAGGACAACCTTGGGGTGGAAAAGGGGCACATCGAAACGGTGCACGCCTACACGAACGACCAGAACTTGCTGGACAACTACCACAAGGGTCCGCGTCGCGGCCGAAGCGCGGCCATCAACATGGTGATCACGAGCACGGGAGCAGGCACGGCGGTGGCCAAGGCCATCCCCAGCCTGAAGGACAAGCTGACCGCCAATGCCGTGCGGGTGCCCACCCCGAACGGTTCCCTGGCGATCATGAACCTCACCCTGAAGAAGCCCATCGCGGACGTGGTGGCCATGAACGCCTTGATCCGCAAGGCGGCCCTAGAAGGCGAGCTCGTCAACCAGATCCACTACCAGCTCGATCCTGAACTGGTGAGCAGCGATATCATCGGGGATACCTGCTGCAGCGTGTTCGACAGCAACGCAACGATCGTGGCCCCGGATGGCAAGAGCGTGGTGCTCTACACCTGGTACGACAATGAGTTCGGCTACACCAAGCAGGTGATCCGCCTGGCCAAGCACGTGGCCAAGGTGCGCCGCCTCATCTACTACTGAATTTGGCCAACAGGCAAGAAAAAGCCCCGCTCCGGCGGGGCTTTTTCTTGCTTGTCATGACCATTATCACACATTGTCGAACACATAGAGCGGGTCCAATGGGCTGTTCGGAGGCATGTCGAACACGGATCTGATCAGCCCAACCTTCAGCCCATAGACCCAGCCATGCAGGTGCGGTCGTTGCTCCTGGTGCCAGGCACGCTGTACAATGGACGTCTTGGCAAGGTTCGTGACCTGTTCCACGACGTTAAGCTCCACCAGCCGGTCGATATGCTGCTCCTCATTGGTGATGGCTTCGAGCTCGGCCGCATGGAACCGTTGAACATCCTTGATGTTGCGCAGCCACTTGTTGATGATGCCGAGGGACGTGTGCGTCATCGCCGCCTTCACGCCACCGCAACCGTAGTGCCCGCACACGATGATGTGCTTCACCTTCAAGTGATGCACGGCATACTCCAGCACCGCAAGCAGGTTGAGGTCGGTATGCACGACCATGTTCGCGATGTTGCGGTGAACGAAGATCTCACCGGGCTGCGTGCCTGTGATCTCATTGGCCGGCACACGGCTATCACTGCACCCCACCCACAGGAACTCCGGGGTCTGCAGGCTCTCCAGGCGCTTGAAGAACAGCGGGTCGTCCTGGACACGCCCCTGGGCCCAGGCCTTGTTCTCCAACAAGAGGCGTTCGTGCGTCTTCATGAAACGTGTGGTTGTTCGCTCATCACCAGCATGGGATGTATGCTTCCCTGCATCGAGCGCTTCACCTCCACGCGGATGTTCCGCGCCGGTGCGCTGACGATGAACTCCCTGATCACCTCAAGCACATCCTGGTCGATGAAATCCGCGGGGTTGGTATCGATCAGGATGTAGGACCCGTTCGGCAATGACGCCAATCGCTGCTTCACGATCGGCTTGTTCAGGAACGATACATCCTTCCGCAACCTCAGAAGATGATTCTCCCCGTCCTTCACCAACAGCACCGTAGTGCGGAAATTGCTCCGCATCATGAAGAACAAACCGACGAAGATGCCGATCACGATCCCGGTCAACAGGTCCGAAAAGAGGATCGCCAGGATCGTGACCACGAACGGGATGAACTGCTCCCACCCCTTCGCATGGAATTCCTTGAAGGTGTTCACCTTCACCAGCTTGTATCCGGTGACCATAAGGATGGCGGCCAGTGCGGCATAGGGGATCATGTCGATCACCGTGGGCACGAGAAGCACACCGAACAGCATGAGCACACCGTGCAGGATGGTGGAACGCTTCGAGACCGCTCCGGCCTGGACATTCGCCGAACTGCGCACCACAACGGAGGTCACAGGCAACCCTCCCAACATACCGCTGACCATGTTCCCCGCGCCTTGGGCCATCAGTTCCCGGTTCGAAGGCGTTACACGTTTCAACGGGTCGAGTTTGTCCACGGCTTCAACGCCCAAGAGACTCTCCAGGCTTGCGACTATGGCGAGGGTCGCCGCAGAGACCCAGACAGCAGGCAGCCATAGCATGGAAAGATCCGGTGGACGCAACACCGAGACCAGCCCGGTGACACCCACGATGTTCGGAATATCCACCATATGCTGTGCGGATAGAGCCAGCTCCGGCACGCGCGCCATCACTACCTGCATCAGGATGCCGACGGCGACCACCACCAAGGGACCTGGAACCAGGGCGAAGAACCGGTGCGAACGGATGAAGGGGCGTTCCCACAGCAACAGCAAAAGGATCGACACCACGCCGATCAGCGCGGCCGGCAGTGAGAAGAAACCCATGGCATGTTACAACTCGGTCAGCGTGTTCTCGCTGTCGGATTGGAGAAAACTCTCATCCCCTTCGAAGTCCGCGTCATAGCCGACCAGGTGGGGGAACTGCTTCAGGATGAGGATGAGCCCGATGGCGGCGAGCATGCCCTTGATCACCGAATTCGGAATGAAGTCCCCTACCACCCCGGCCCTGACCACCCCCAGCAGCACTTGGAATGCGCCTGCCAGCATCACCGCCAAAGCGAACGCCTCGTACGAAGGAAGCTTCGTGATGGCCGCGGCCACGATCGTCGTGAGACCCGCCGCAGGCCCGCTGACGCTTAAAGGGGACCCGCTGAGAAAACCTACGACCACCCCACCGACAACGCCCGCGATCAATCCGGAGATCAGCGGTGCGCCGCTTCCCAAAGCGATGCCCAAGCACAGCGGCAAGGCCACCAGCAACACCACCACGGACGCGGAGAGGTCCTTGGCGAGGCCATTCCACGCAACATTCTTTGACATGACTCCAGTTGGGGCGTTGGATAGGCTACGGACAATGATAAGACATGTAGCCTGATCACCGGCTCACGTGGTTCCATCCGCGGGCCCTCAGCAGAGCATCACCGTTCAGCCCGAGTGCGCCGCTTGGTCTACCGGCCTCAGCGCTATACCAACGACGGGGAACAGATCGTCCCGGCACCATGGACCCCATCAAGGCAATTGCTCCAACCGGATGCTCGTGGGAGCCGACCCTCCGATGTTCAACAGGATCGGGTCACGGTCATTGGAAGCACCTGTGTACTTCGTTAGTCCGTCCAGGTTCACGTCGGTGGTGACATATCCGGACAGGATGCCGGTCGGAACCGAGCCGCCAATGGCCTGAAGGATCGGATCGCGATCGTTGCTCGCACCTGTGTACCGGAGCGCATTGTTCATCACCACGTTGCCGGTCCAAAGCACCATCGCGGAACCGGAGGTGCGGCGGGCGTCCGTTCCCCAAGTGGCCGTGGACGCCTGCCTGAGGTCGATGGTGGTGACGATGGGGCTCAAGGAGACCGCTGCAGCGGTCATGCATCCCAAATGGTTGCGGTGCCTGATGGCCACATGGTAGGGGCCCACCGAGCCAACGAATTGGACGGCACCACCTGCTGGGGATACCACCTGGCCGTTCCGCAAAACCACGCAAGAGCGTGTGGCCACGATGACCGAGGGATCGACAGCATTGCGCAGCTCAACAAGCACCCAATCCACAGGTGCCAATGCGCCGGTCGTGCTGAGCAGTGCAGGCGCTATCGTCTCGCCCCCCCCACCGCCGGTCTGGGTGAAGCCCATCGCCGTGTAGGGCTCCTGTGAAGGCATCAGGCCTTGACCGCGCAGGTCGTCACGCATCTGTCCGCTGCCTTGAACATAGGCTCCTTCGAGCCAGACGGAGAGGCCCAGCGCGAGGGTGCCGTTCACCGTTGCCGTCGCGGCAACACGAGCGCTGGCGCACACCTTGTCCCGTGTGCTGATCTCCCAATCGTAGCAATAGGGATAAGCCGCCACACCCACGCTGCTCGTTCTGATCGTGAGGATGTTGGGAACGGTATAGGGATAGTTCACACCTGAAGAACTGCTGTTCCGATACAGGCTGCGCAAGGAATTGGTGACATACAGCCGCAGGTTGTTCCCTTGAGGCACCTGCAGGTTCAAGGTCACGCGCGTATTCCCCGTGCTCACAAAGGCCGTGGCCTGGGCAATGAAGGAGCCATCCTCCGCCAGCACCTGGAACGTACGGTTGCCGGCCGTCGTGGTGTACACGCGAACGGAGTTGATCTCCAGGTCCTTGTAGGCATCGAAAACGAGGTATTCATCATTGCTGCTGTACCCGCCCGAACCAGTGTTCGTTGGCTTTCCCACATAGGCGGAAACCCCTTGTTGCATGGCCCGTGCTTCGCACCAGTAGGTGGTGGTCTGGTATAGCGTTGGGGTCACGAACGAGGTGCCTACACCTATCTCGGTTCCCCCGGCCTGCTGTGCGAACCAATGAAGATCCGTGCCTGTGGCCGTCAACGTGGCCGTCCCCGGCGCGGAAAGCACCGCACCTGTCGTCACCGGGGCCGTTGCGCTCAACACCGTTACCGTGTATGGCGCGGAGGTCATGGTACCGCACGGATTGGTCACGGTCACGGTGTAGTTCCCACCCTGATCCACGGTGATGCTGCGCGTCGTTGCTCCGGTGCTCCACAGGTAGGTGTAACCTGCGTTCTGGCAAGTGAGCACCACCTGCTCCCCGCTGCAGAGCACCGGCTCACGGTCCGAGATGATGCCGCATGTTCCACCACTGTTCGCAGGGGCCTGCTGGGTCAGCGTGAACGGTATCGCCGTCCAGTTGTTGTTCTCGTTGCTTTCCAGGAAGTTGTTCAACGGATCCACCTGCGCCACGATATAATAGCTGCCATTGCAGGTACCCGGTGGGATGTTGATCCACATGCCATCGAGGCTTTCGCTGTACACATCCTCCCATCCGGCGCTGATGCCCTGGCTGACCGGGCTGCAGTTATAGGCCTGTCCACCCAGGCCGAAATTCTGGAACTGGGACTGCTGGTTGAGCACGGTGCCCTGGTTGTAGATGTGATCATTACGGCAATGTCCATTGCCGCTGGCGCTGGTGCATGAGAAATAGTCCATCAGGCAGAAGCCGACCTTGGCACCCGTACCTACAATGGGCCAATTCAACGGGTTGGGCTCATTGGCGATCGCGAGTCGCAGGCTGAACGTCACCCAATCATCCACGTGATTGTGGCCGTGTGAAGGGTGATAGGTCATGGTGCCGGCGAACCGCTCCGTGAAGCGCATGCTGGTTCCCACCTTCCTGTACACCCGCTGCACCACCAATTGCTTGGTCAGGCCGCTGTTCGGGCAACTGAAGGTCTGTGTCGAATTGGGGTCCACGATACTGAAGGTGTCCGTTCCGCAGATGAACCAGCGTTTACCATCCTTGTCCACGCCACGGAAATTCAAGGGCCCATTGCCGATGTTCGGCGTTGCCCCGGTCACCCTCAACCGGCCATCGTTCCCTGAGCAGCCTCCGCTGCAGACCTGCGGGTACTCACTGGGGCCGGATGCGTAGGTCTGGAGAGCGCTCCATGCGATCATTACATCAGGCCGAAGATCACAGTCGGTCTGCCCGGCCGTGTCGCAGAGGCAGCTGGTCGCGCTGGTGTTGGTTCCGTTCGGCGTAGTGATGCCGGAAACGGTGCACTGACCCAATGCATCGGAAAGGCTGACAGTGACCATCACGGCCAACAAGGTGGAACGTACAAGCAAGGAGCGGGGGGGGATTAAAGGAACGCCAAGTTAACCCGGCACTTCCCCAGCGTCAAACCAGAGAGGTTCAAAGACGCTGGATCCTACGGCATGCAAGGCGCTGTGCGCCAGCATCGAAGGCCTCCAACACATAGGTGCCGGTGGCCACATCACGCAGGTCCACTACGGTGGTCCCGGAGGAAGAAGGCCCCATCGACAGAACACGCCCGGAAAGGTCCAGAAGCCGATACCGGCCGCCATCTGCGGCCGGGTGCACGAATCGCAGATCGTCCGTCACCGGGTTCGGGAACACCACCATTCCGTCATTGGCCTTTTGCTCCTCGAGGCCGACGGCGTAGCCGAAGCGCGCCGCCCCCCCGCTGGAGGTGCCGATCCATACATTTCCGGCCCCGTCCAAGGCGAGGCTCAGGACCTCATCACCCGGAAGGTCGGAGTTCTGCATGGTGTAGGTGGTGAAGCTGCTGAAGCCTTGGAAGATGGTGAACCCGGAGATCTGGTTGCCGATCAGCTTCCGGTCCCACCCATCCACTTCGATGCAGGTCAGGGAATTGGACGGCAACAACGAGTTCACGGTGCTGAACTGTACCCAAGCACCCCCGACAAGGTCACCGGCATGGTTGAGCAGGGCTCCGGCGGGGCAGGCCAGCCACCGCGAACCCTGCCCATCCAAGGCCACGCCCAAGGCGGTGTTGTCCGGAAGGCCGTTGGAGAAGGTCGTGTAGACGGTGACCGTGGAATCCGTGAGGTAGGTGAAGCCCGCGTTCACCGTGCCGATGCACAGCGCCCCATCAGACCGTGCGCAAAGCGCTGCGATGTTGTTCCCGGGCAACTGAAGACCAGCGTAACTCCCCGGCGTGTCGTTGTAATGATGCCAGGTGGTATCGCCATCGAACCACGACAAGCCGCCCACGGTGCCCACCCAGACCCCACCCTGAGGGGCGATCTCGAGGCTGCGGATGTAATCCTCGGGCAGTGTTGAATTCCCTGTGGTGTAAACCTCCCACGCGCCTTGGTCGTAGCAGGCCAGCCCCCCGAGCGTACCGATCCAGACCGCACCGGTGTCATCCACCGCAAGGGAACGTACATCGTTGTCAGGCAGGCCGGATGAACCCGTCTGGAAGACCTGCCAGTTGGATCCGTCTAACAGGCACAGGCCGAACTCGGTACCCACCCAGACATCGTCGTTCGGAGCCACCGCCAAGGCACGCACCGTGTTGCTGGGCAGTCCTGCCGAATTCATGTCGAAGACCTCCCATGTCTGCGCCATGGCCGTTCCAGCAGCGAGCGCGGCACACAGCACCACAAGCACCTTCACGTTCGTGCGCATGGACGGTAAGATCATCGATGCTGGCTCAGCGCTGAATGACGAACCTGAGGTGCTGCGAACCACCGGATGCACGAAGGAGGTACGGCCCGGGATGCAGCATGGACACATCAATGGAACGCCCGGCACCCCGGTACGTGGGCCTGGCCACAACCCTGCCCGCCATGTCCACGACCTCCAATACGGAACCATTCGCGAGCTCCATGCCGTCGAACTGAAGCTGATCCTGGGCAGGATTCGGATAAGCGCGTGGAGTGAGGACTTGAAGCTCAGGCACACCTGTGATCGCGGCGGGGTCCACGCGGAGCAACTGGTGCGTGGTGGCATTGACCGCCCAGATCCGCCCATCAGGCCCCACACGGATGCCCATGATACCCGCCGAACCGGTCAGGATCCGTCCGAGCTCCACCACCGGGTCGACCGAGATATCATACATCACGATGTGGCCGTTGGCATGGTCGCTCACCAGCAGGCGATCCCCCATCACCTCAATTCCGGCAGGCTCCACCAGTCCGGTGCTCGCCACCACGTCCCAATCGTAACCGGAGACCATGCTGTACTCCACATAGCTCTCCCAAGGGCCATAGGTTCCCGGACCGCTCACCGAGCCCGTGCGGGTATCCAACCGCAGCACCCGCTGTCCGCCATGATCCACCACGTACAACCAGCCCGTTGCCTTGTCCAGCACGGTGTGGCTCACGATGTGGTCATTGGGGTCCTTGGTGATGGTGAAATCAGCGTAGCGCCTGATGATGGCGTTCCCATGGTAGCTGTTGCCCGGACCATGATCGCCAGCGAAATCGTGCATGACAACATCGCCATTGAACCCGTCCACGACCCAATACTTGTTCCAGCGCTCATGCGCGATGCCCTGGCTGTTCGGCGTGACATGCAGCATGTCGAAGTGGCTTCCCAACGGACCATAGATGGTGGCCGCATAGATCGATGTGTCCGCGCTCCACAAGGTCGGGCCCGTGAAAGGATCCCCCCCGTTCTGGTTGGCATCGAAGATGCCGGGACTCGTGGAGAAGAACCTGTTATCGCCCATGGCGATGCCGCTGGGCAGGCTCATGAAGTGCCAGGCGTTCGGATCGCGCTTCCACATCCATTCCATATCCGCGGCGCCAGGACCGAAAAAGGTGACCGTGCTCCCGCCGGAGCTTTCCACGTCCTTGTTGATGACCCACAGCTCATTGCGGTCCATGTCAGGGTGGAAATCCAGGTCTCGCGGCACCAGAAGATCCTGGTCCGAATCGGCGATCACGTTCACCGTTGGTGCGGCCTGCAGGTACTGGTCAATGATGTTCGGCACCGGTGCCTGGACCTTGGTATCCATGGTCGCCACGTCATTGATGGTATTGCCATCCGGGTTCCCGTTCACCGTAAGCGACTGAACGCTGATGACGTGCATTCCAACACCGACCGAGGCCCAAGGGACCGGATGCTCAAAAGCCAAGGTGAGACCCGGGGCAAGGTTGAGACCGTTCAGAGCGGCAACAACAGGAGCCCCACCATCCACCGTATAGCTCAGTTCGCAACTGTTCACGGTAAGCATCCCGGCGTTCTTCATATCGCCAGTGATGAACAGGTCCCCGCCTTCGAACACATAGAGCGGGGTGTTCAACAGGGTCAACTCCAGATCATGGTCCACGGGCTGCTGGGCGAGGAAGGTGAACGTCTCGGCCGGGCTACCGCCGACACCCACGAACTGGGCCGAACTCACCCCATCGACGATGACGTCGAAGGAGACCCCGCCATCGCCCCAATCATCGGCCCAGAAGATGGCGTAGGACCCACCGGCGGTGAGACACCAAGGCCCTTCGGTGATCACCAGGTTGTTGCCGTAGCCACCCGGAAGCTGTGCCTGAAGTCCCGCGCCGTTGCAGCCTACGGCAGGATTGCCTCCAGCGAAGAGGGTGCCGCTGCCGCATGCAGACCCGTTCGGCAGAAGTTCCCAATAGGTCTCATAGCCGTACCCATCAGTGGAAACCGCGATCTCGACCTCGACCTCGCCCGCACCGCATTGTGCGAAGGCCGAGCCCCAGATGGTCAGTAAGGAGAGGAGAAGTGATGTACGCATGGCCGTGGAAGTTGCTGTTGGTGCCCAAAGATGCGACAGGCCCGGACCAAAGCGCCGGGCCTGTCCGTAAAAATGCGATCCGGTCTTGTCAAGGCACCTGCTCCTGATGGGTGCTGTTCGGAACAGCGCCACCGATAATGACCAGTATCGGGTCCCGATCGTTGAAGGCACCGGTGTGCTGAAGCGATCGGTGTCGGTAGCGCACAACAAAAAGCCCCTGACCGTTCGACGGCCAGGGGCTTTTTCAATTGCCGTTGATCACTCCTTCGTGAACCGGCCCAGCATGCCGCCGGTACCGTCCAACGCGCGCAGCATGTAGCTGCCCGCAGCGATCGCTGAAACATCGATGCGCACCAACGCAGCACCATTGGTCGTGCTGATGATCACTGTGCGGCCTTGCAGATCGATCACGGCGATACGGCCGGAAATTGATCCTTCGATGGTCACTTGGTCGTTCGCCGGGTTCGGATACACACGAACGCCGGGAATGCTGAGGCTGGTCAAACCCGTGTTCACGTCGATCGGCTCACCGGCGCAGACGCAGTTGGGGTTCAGAACATCGTTCTCGGTGGCCGGATCATTGTCATCGCAGCTAGAACCGATCACACCGGGAACGGTGGGGCAGTTGTCCGTGCTGTTGGTCACATCGCCTGGGTTCGGAGCGGTGCAAGCGAGGCCTGTGCTGGTACCGAAGCCTAACCCATCACCGTCCACATCCGCGTACCAGGTATCCTGACCAGTTACCGAAGGATCCGCATCATCGATATAGCCGTCGCAGTCGTCGTCATCACCGTTGCACACCTCTGTCGCTCCGGGATTCACGGCCGCGCTGGCATCATTGCAGTCGGAGGAATCGGTCACATAGCCGGCAGGCACCGTATTCAGTGCGCGCCTGACGATCATGATGTCATCCAGGAAGGTGGTGCGGTCATCGTTCGTCGTCAGACTGTTGAACGACAGGGTGTAGGTTCTGCCGGCCACGAGGGTGAAGTCATTGCTGGCGCGGGCGAACCAGAAATCCTTGCCCTGCGTTGTCCACCAGCCGTATCCACCGGGAGGCGTGCTATAATTCGTGCCACCTGCCACCTTACTGGTGTAGGTACCTAGTTGTTGAACATTACCCAGGTCGTCCGTAAGCGTAACGTCATAGGTGTTATCGCGTCCAAACCAGTCGTGTTCCCTCCAGCTGGCACGATTGGCATCATACCAATTCAATTTCCCGATACCGTCACCTCCGCTAGCGACCGTGAACGTCTGGCTCATGCTGAAATTGTCCTTGATGATACCGAAAACATTCCCCGTATGGGCTCGTTTCCAGCCGGCAGCGAACTCCTCGGTACGGGCGATGGCACCACCGGTCCATGCACCGCTTCCGGTAATATCCTGCCAAGAGGTCCAGCCCCAGTTGTTCCAGCCTGCACCCCATACTTCATTCGGTGCACTTGCCGGCACATATCCGGGAAGGTTCTGCAGGGAGGCCTGATCCTCGAAGCTACCATCGACGATCAAATTCGTGGAATCCAGTTCACTGGCCGCCGAGCAATAGGTAGTGTTCACCAATGGATCTCCATACGCATCGCCGTCATCATCCTGGAAAGCACCGAGCAGCGTACCGGAGCTGCCTACCACCATACCCGGAACATCGGTGGAACAACCACCTGCACCGGTCACGGTAACCGCATAACTACCGTCAACAATGCCGCCCAGATCTTCGGTGGTTTGGGCACCGGGCGACCACAGGAAGGAGAATGGACCGGACCCATCGACCGACAGATCGATGGCGCCATTCCCAAATCCAACGCAGCTGGCATTGGTAACAGCGTAAATGACATTGGGAAGCATGATCACCGTAATGGTTCCGGTAGCCGTTGGACCACTGCAACCGATGACCGGGATCGTGTAGTTGAATGTACCGGCAGTGGTGGGTGTACCACTGATCGTAATGGTTTGGTTCGACCACGTGGCGGTAACACCGGGAGGCAATCCTGAAGGAGTATCGATACCAGTTACGCTTGAGGTGCTGTGCGTAATGTCCGTCAACGGCGTGTTGATGCACAGGGAGGGGCTCGAAGAAGCCGCACCCACCGTGCCGGTCGCAACCACGGTGATGGTTCCCACAGCGCTCACGAAGCCGCAGCCGCCATCAAGGGGGATGCTGTAGCTGAAAGTGCCGTCAGCCGTGGGTGTCCCGGTGATCGTGATCACGTCCGCCACCCAACTCGCCGTTACACCGGCAGGAAGTCCCGTGGGCGAGCCGATACCCGTGGCACCGGACGTGGTGTGCGTGATGGGCGTAAGTGCCGTGTTCACGCACAACGTCGGCGTTGTGGACGCCGGGCCGGCCGAGCAAACCACCATCATGGAGGACGGGGCCATACCGCTTGGCGCGGCAGCGTGCAGGTCAGCGGCCGTGGCGCCGTTGATCATGTGCCAGGAGGGATCGACCACGCTGGTAAAACATGCAGCGCGCATGCGCTGCGAGGGGAACAACACGAGCATGATCCCCATGAGGATAAAGCTCTTGCACAGGTTGGTCGTGATTCTCATGTCAGCTAGGTTGGGTGTAATTGTCCGCAAGGATAGTGCGATACCCGTGCTGCTGTCAACCTATTTCGTTATGGAACAACGGAGTTAGTGCACTGCTGGGCTCATGCATCTGCTCGCCGAGATGCGCCTTGTTCTCGGTGAGATCTTCCACGTGGTTACGCTTGATCGGGGATCGAAACCATCCGGTCCGGATATCGGGACATGTCTAGCCGCATGGCTCCTTCAAAGACAGCCTTCTTGCGTGTGCTCGACCCCATTCGCGAAGGTTCGATCGGTACGAACGAAGAGGGACGACCCTCCACTTCGATACCAAGGCCTCAGGCCTTGGCGGGTGAGCCTTACGCGTACCTCAAAGTACCTCACTCCGGCGTCATCGCTGCGCCGCACGGCGGACCGACCCTTCGGGCACAAGTCTCTACTTCGGCCATACTTCGTTGCTCCTCCCTTTGGATACTTCGTTCCAGTATCCGCTCTTCGTCCGTGCCTCGTCCGGCCGAACGATGGTCATACGTGCCATTCGCCTGCCTGTATTCTAAGACCTGTGCAAGTCAGGCTGCGTATTTGTGGAGGTCCAGGCATGGCTCCTTGCGGTTGATCGCTGCGAAGACCCGGCTGACCATATTGTTGCGTATGATGTTGAGGGTGACCCGTTCGAATCCCACAGAACAAGCGTATGAGCAGCATCCATCATTGATGTTCACCGCGCTGTTGTAGTTGCTCGCGTTCACGTCCGGGCAGCCCAGAACGGCCACCATGCTCTTCACCACCACATCATCGAAGGCCATGTTACTGTGCTCTCCCGAGCCGGTCACCGCGCGGAAGCGGAAGCGCACATCGGCCTGTCCGAAGTACGGCGCGAGGTCCAGCCAGCCCTGTTTCCACTTCAAGCCCTGGTCGACGCACACGGACCACACACCAAGGATCACCACACCACCCACGTTCACATCGCGGAACAGCGAGCCCATTTGCGTTCCGCGCATGCTGTACCAGAAGGTGAGTCAGGGTTGGTCTGGGTGGACGGTGTAGCAATTGCTTTTCAGGATGGCGACGTTAGTGGGTGTCGCGGTGGCACCCGTGCACACCGCATACATGCACTTGCCCAAGGTGTTGTTGCTCGTGTGATCACCGATGGGCCCGGTGTTCGCGGTCGGTGTTCCGTTGTTGTCCACGAACCAGTTCAGGTCATCTCCGGAGAGGTTCGACCAGCCGGTGATCAAGGTGCCGGGGGTTCCCACGGTGCCACCGGTGAAATTCTCGGTGGCAGGGAAAGTGCTGATGCACTGCGCGTGAAGCGCAACGGCAATGGCCACGGCGGCGATCGCGAACAGGTCACGGAGCACTGTGGAGTGGATCGAACCACCCAAAAGGCAGGCAACGAGGTGCCGCTGCGCAAGTTCACGCAGCACGCCCGGGCAGAGCGGCATCAGGAGCGGCACAACGGCCGATCATCGAGGTTCGCTCACTTGGGCCTTCAGCGCACCACCAACCGCTGAGTGGTCACTCCGGTGGCCGTGCGCAGGTTCAGCATGTACACACCGCTACCGAAGGGCGACAGGTCCAGTGTACCCTGGTAGGGACCGGAAAAGGAGGGCAGACGCTCGGTAAGAACGGCCTGGCCCACACTGTTGAGCACCTCGATCCGCACATCCTGAGGCGCAGCCACCTGGAAGTTCAGGGACACCTGTCCTTCACTCGGATTGGGCTGAACGTCAAACCCTTTCAAGGCTGCATCACCCATGGTCACTCCGGTGCTGATCTGGTAAAGCACACCGGTGCGGTCCAGGCCATTCAGGGAAACGTAGTAGTCCGCATTGTTCACGGCGGTCCAGCTGTTGTTCAGCAGTTCGAAGGTGCTGGAGCCATTGATCACGGGAATGGTCATCAGCACATACTCGTTGCCAGCTGTCCAACTGAAGGGTACGTTGCTCAGGGGGGTGAATCCGAAACCGGCGAACACCTGGTAGCGATCGCCCATGTCGTTCTGTTCAGCGCCGGACTTGTTGATGCTGATATATTCATCGGCAGGCAGGGGCTGGGTGATGGAACCGAGGTTGGCACCGTCCGCGGCATCCCACTTGATCGTGAACACGATGCTGGAGAACAGTCCATCGAAAAAACCGTCGGGGCGCACACGCACCTCCAACTCGTTGTTCCCATTGTCCACCAAGGTGGCGTCCACCAACGGCAGCTGGGCGAAGGCCGAACCGGTGAAAAGGGCGAGAAGCGCTACGGCGCCGAAGCGGAAGGAAGCTGCCATGGATGTGCCTTGAACTTGGTTGGTGCAAAGGTAGCCGCCGCAGCCGCCAACCCAGCGCAACGATCGCTTAACTCCACATTCGCTGCGTCCGCTCGGAGGCAACTTCATGCCAGGGGGTCGCGCTCAGGACCTCCCCGTTGGCGTTACAGGATCGACTCCACGATGCGGTCCACCGTGATCCCTTCCGCCTCGGCCTTGTAGTTGCGCACCAGGCGATGGCGCAGGATGGGCTTGGCCACGGCCTGCACATCCTCGATATCGGGGCTGAAGCGACCACGCACCAAGGCGTGGCACTTGGCACCGATCACCAGGTACTGGCTGGCCCGTGGGCCAGCGCCCCAACTGATGTGGTCATTGATCATGGCCGGTGTGCCCGGTTGTCCAGGTCGCGTGCGGGTGGCCAGCTTCACGGCGTACTCCAATACGTTGTCCGGCACTGGTATCCGTCGGACCAGGCCCTGGTAGAAGGCGATCTCCTCGGCGGTGAGCACCGGTTCCACCTCCCGCTGAACATCACTGGTCGTCGCTTTCACTACGGCCAATTCCTCCGCATAGGTGGGGTAATCCACCCAGATGTTGAACATGAACCGGTCCAGCTGCGCCTCGGGTAGCGGGTAGGTCCCCTCCTGCTCGATGGGGTTCTGCGTGGCAAGCACGAAGAAGGGCTCGGGCAAGCGCCTGGTGTGACCAGCGGCCGTGACGGCTTTTTCCTGCATGGCCTCCAACAGTGCCGACTGGGTCTTGGGTGGCGTGCGGTTGATCTCGTCCGCGAGGATGATGTTGGCGAACAGGGGGCCCTGGATGAACTTGAACTGCCGGTCCTGGTCGAGGATCTCGCTGCCGATGATATCGCTCGGCATCAGGTCAGGGGTGAACTGGATCCGGTTGAAGGACAGGCCCAAGGAACGGGCCACGGTGTTCACCAGCAAGGTCTTGGCCAGGCCCGGAACCCCCACCAGCAGGCAGTGGCCCCGGCTGAAGATGGCGATGAGCACATCGTCCACCACGGCATCCTGGCCGATGATCACCTTGTTGACCTCCGCCTTCAATTGCTTGAATTTCTGGCCGAACTGCTCCACGGCTTGTACGTCACTGGCCGGCTTGATCATGGTCATGGGATGGGGCGTCGAAATTAGTGGGTTGGTCACTGACCGGCCTGCGGGATCCACGGATGTTGAAAGGTGCACCCCGAATAATCGTCCAGAACACGGATATACGTGTTGATGATGTGGTCCTTCATCCAGGTCTGTACCACGTCCTGCCGCTTGCGGTTCTCGGCGGCCTGTTGGATCAGCTGGTAATCCTCCTTCAGGTTCATGCGGTGCGGCTCGCTGCGCGAGTTCAGGCGGATCACCCGATAAGCCTGCGCTCCGTCCTCCAGCGTGATGGACTGGGCTTCGCTCACCTGCGCCACCCGGAGCTTGTCCACCACGAAAAAGGTCTGCTGATCGAGGTCGCCGATGGCCCATTTGGTGGCGCCCGACCCCGGTTCGATCATCACCCCGTTCATGGAGCGGCTCTCTTCATCATCACTGAGGTCCTGGGCCGCCTTGCCGAAATCCATGATCCCGTCGCGGACCAGGGAGGCCACACTGTCCACGAAGGCCTTGGTGCTCCGCAGGTCGGAAGAGCCGACCACCGGACAGATCAGCAGGTGCCTGGCGCTGTAGTTCTCGCCTCGCCGCTCCACCATCTGCATGAAGTGGTATCCGAACTGGGTCTTGAACACCTGGGAGATCTCCCCGTCCTTGAGGCTCATGGCCACCGCATCGAATTCGGGCACCATGACACCGGTGGGCACCATGCCGAGCTCTCCACATTTCTCCTTGGAACCGGGGTCACAGGAGTACAAGGCGGTAAGCACACAGAAGTCATCCCCTTTCACCGCCCGCTCGCGCAGCTCCTCCGCCTTGCGTTGTGACCTGCGCTCTTCGTCCTCGCTGGGCCTGGCCTTGCGCATGATCACTGCATACTCCACCTCGGCATTGATGAAAGGCAGGCTGTCCTGGGGAATGTCCTTGTAGAACCGTTCCACCTCCTTGGGCGTGCTGCGCAGGCCGCTGGTGAGCTGGTCCTGCATCATGCCCACCTGGAGCTGGTCAGCGATGGCGTCGTGGAAGTCCGCCTTGATCTCCTTGATGGTCTTGCCATAGAACTTCTCCAAAGCCTCCGGTCCGCCAAGCTGCTGCTCGAAGAGCCGGATGCGACGGTCGAGCTCTCCCTGAACGCGCGCTTCGTCGGGATAAAGGCTATCGATGCGCGCCTGTTCCAGGAGCAGCTTCTCGTACATCAATCCTTCGAGCTCGCTGCAGGCCAGTTCATCATCCACTTTCTCCCCTGCGTTCCGCGCCTGTTCCAAGCGCGTGGCCAGGTCACTGTAAAGCACCACACGACCACCCACGTTCGCGATGACGCGATCGATGAGCTGGCCCGCGGGAAGCGGAGCGACCGATGAGGTGGTCGCCGGGGGCGGCGCTGGTGGCGGCTGGGCCCACGCCCGTGCCGCACCGAGCAACAGAATGAGCGTGCTAAAGCACCTCGATGTCCTTGCGGTCCAATGCATCCTGGTAAAGGTCGTTGCGCATGCGTTCAATGAGCTGGAGCTTCCGTTGATTGAGCAGGATGGCCCGGATGCGTTCACGCACCAGCGGGAACGGCGAAATACCGTCGCTCAGTCTGTGCTCGAGCAATTCCACGAAATACGCATGGAGGCTGTCCTTGGCCATCACCTTGGTCTGCCGGGGCAGCCAGTCCGTGGGATTCTCCACCTTCAGGGGCACCTGGGCCAGCAGGTCCGTGAAGGGCACCCACTGGTCATGGCTGTCGGTGATGGGACTGCCATGGGCCGCCAGCCATAGTTCCAACTCGTGCCGGTCGGCCTCCTTGCTGCTGCGCCACAGCTCCTCCACCTTGCGCAAGGTGCGGCGGTCGTCCTCGCGCACCTTGAACCAGCGCACGCGCACGATGTTATCCTTCAGCACGAACTCCTTGCGGTTCTCGTTGAAATAGGCCTCCACTTCGGCATTGCCCACTGCGGTGTCCAGCTTCTGGGCCACCAAGGCCTCTTCGTAGGTGTAGGTGAGCAGGGAGCGGCGGTAATCCTCGATGCGGGACTCCACGGAGCGCTGATCATCGCCCAGGTTGGCCTCCGCCTGGTGCAGCACCACCTGCTCGCGAAGCCAGTTGTCGATGTACTGGTCCGCCATCAATGTGCTGTCCGCTGCAGTGGCCTCCATGGGGATCATCTGCCGCAGGTCGCTCCAGTAAAGCTCCCGATCGAAGGCCCTGGCCACAGGCGGATCACCCGCGTCGCCATCGGCGTTGCAGGCGCATAGCAGAAGGGCGGCGATCGTCGCCGCCCCTCCAATGCCGTTGCGCCGGGTGTTCACGCGATCAGCGGATCGTATTGAGCACGTCCTTGTTCACCACCACGGGATACTTGGCGCGAAGCGCCTTGATCCAGTCCTTTTCCAACTGGTCCTGGTAAGCGGCGGTCACCAGGCCACGGGTGTCGTTCAGGGGCTTCGGGCTCGGCGGCACGACGGCACGCAGGTCCGCGATCACCACACGGCCGTCCACCTCATAATTGGGGCTGAGACCAGGCAGCATATTGCCTTTCAGGAAGGGCTTGTCCTGCTCGCTCCAAAGACCGTTCTCGATGGTGAGGTTCAAGGCGGAGATGTCGTTCACCACGGTGGTCATGTCCGTGCCGCGCTTGCCCTTCTTGTAAAGCGATCGGACCTGCTTGGCCACATCCGCATTGGCGCAGCTGTAAAGGTCGGCATCGTACCGGGTCGGGAACATGTACACGCTCTTGTTCGCTTCGTAATACCGCTCCAGCCCAACGGTGTCCTTCACCGCCTTGCTCCACACCTTTTGATCGGTGAGTTCGAACAGCAGGATGCCATCGCGGTACTCCTTCATGAGCATGCGGAACTCCGGGTATTTCGTCTCCAGGTTCGAATCCTCGAACTCGAGCACCTTGTCGTCCGAGAACATGGCGAACCGATCTTCCACGAAGGAGGGAAGGGGCTTCACGCCTTCACGGCGCTGCTTGGACTCGATGTCGTTCAGCAGGTCGATCTGGGTGGCGCTCGCACCGTCCATGGTGAACACCGGCTTGGTCATCTTGGCGGCCTTGGCCCTGTCGTAGCTCCAGCCCTCATGTACATCGCGCACCACCACGGTGTCGGTGGGGTTCTTCACCAGGTCGTCGTGCTTGCGGCTGCGGATGTTGACCAGCTTGCCGGCCTGCAGGGTGCCATTGATCTCGCGCTTGTAGCGCATTCCCTTGTGCATCACGATGCCTTCGGTCACGTCCTTGCGGATCAAGGTATCGGTGACCACGTTGCCCTTCATGAAGACGGTGCTGTCCACCATTTTATAGAGCGCTTTCACGTTGGCAGGATACGGCGTGAAGTGGTAGTCCTTCTTCAGCTTCTCCAGGAAGGCCTTCTTGGTGATGTCCGCACGGCTGTCACGGCTGATCTTCGCCTTGAGCTCGCCACGGGCCTCCTCGTACGTTGGGGGGGCCTTGTATTCGAGCCGCTTGATGATGTGCCAGCCGAAGCGGGTCTTCACCGGCTCGCTCACGTCCCCGTCCTTCTTCAAGGCGAACGCGGCGTCCTCGAACTCCTCGATCATCTTGCCGGTGCCGAACATGGGCAACTCGCCGCCCTTGCCACTGGAGCTCTCGTCCTCGCTGAAGCGCAGCGCTGCATCGCCGAAGGCCAACTGCCCACTGATGACCTGCGCGTGCACCTCGCGGATCCGCTTCTCCACCTCCGCCGTGCGCTCGGGGCTGTCGGTCTCGGCGGTGCGCATCATGATGTGCGCAGCCTGGATCTGGCCACGGGCGGGTCGCTTGCCCACCACCTTGATGATGTGGTATCCGAACCGGGTGCGCACCGGAGCGCTCACCTCCCCGACCCTGGTATTGTAAGCCGCGGTCTCGAAGGGATACACCATCTGCAGGGCGCTGAACCAACCCAGGTCGCCGCCGTTCTTGGTGGCGCTGGGGTCGTCGCTTCCGCCCTTGCTCTGGGCCACGGTGGCGAAGTCCTCCCCGGCCACAACGCGGGCACGGAGCGCCGCCAGTCGCTTGTAGGCCGCCAAGGTGTCCTCGGGCGAAGCCTCGGGCGCCACCTGCACCAGGATATGGCTCGCACGCACCTCAACGCTCATGCGGTCGTAAGCCTCCTTCATGAGCTGGTCGTTGAGCTCTCGGTCGATGAGGTAGGGCCGGGCCAGCTGTTTGCGGTAACCATCAAGCTCCGTCTTGAACTTGGCCACGGTGTCCAGGCCCTCCACTTCGGCCTCGCGCACCTTCAGCTTGTAGTTGATGAACAGGTCGAGGTACTCGTTCAAGGCCTCCGGGGTGACCGGCGCATCCTTGTTGTTCTTCTTGTAAATGGCCTCGAACTCACCGCGGGTCACCGGCTTGCCGTCCACCGTGAGCAATACCGGGTCCTCGACTTGGGCCAGGGCCGTGGTGCCCACAAGGGCTCCAAGGCACAGGGCCAGGATCATCTTCATCTGCATGACTTCTCGTCCGTTAACGTTGCTGAAAGGGCGTCAAATGTAACCGATCGTTCCGGGGGGGGCATTTCGGCCCTGAACCCCGCGTCGTTAAAAAGATCCAACGCCCTCCGGGCCCGAAATGCTACTTTGCCCGGGCCTTCCACCGCATGAGCCGATCGCTGTTCCGCCGCAGGTCCCTTCAGAACCCTACGCACACCGAGGACCGACCGGACGGCCATGTCCTTCACCGCACGCTCACCGCGCGGGACCTCACCTTCTTCGGCATCGCGGCCATCATCGGGGCGGGCAGCTTCAGCAGCATGGGGCAGGCCTGTGCCAGCGGCGGACCCGGGGTGATCCTGCTCTTCATCCTCTGCGCCGTGGCCTGCGGCTTCACCGCCCTGTGCTACGCCGAGTTCGCCGCCCGCGTGCCCAGCGGTGGCAGCGCCTACACCTATGCTTACGTGAGCTTCGGGGAGCTTTTCGCCTGGATCATCGGCTGGGCGCTGCTGATGGAGTACAGCATCGGCAACATCTACGTGGCCTTCAGCTGGAGCGGCTACTTCACCAACCTACTGGATGGGATCGGCCTGCACATGCCGGAATGGCTGACCATTAATTACCGCAGCGCGCATGCTGCCGCCCTGGCCGGTTCCGCTGGAGAGGGTCTTACCGCTTGGAGCAACGCTCCCGTGCTTGGCGGCCTGCGCATCATCTTCGATCTGCCGGCCTTCGCCATCAACATCCTCATCACCTGGCTGGTGTACACCGGGGTGAAGGAGAGCCGCAACGCCAGCAACATCATGGTGATGGTGAAGCTGGCCATCATCCTGCTGGTGATCGTGGTGGGCGCCGCCTACATCGACATCGACAACTGGACGCCCTTCCTGCCCAACAAGTTCACCGGGGTGATGGCGGGCGTGAGCGCCGTGTTCTTCGCCTACATCGGCTTCGACGCGGTAAGCACGTTGGCCGAGGAGAGCAAGGATCCGCAACGCGACCTGCCCAAGGGCATGATGTGGAGCCTGATCATCTGCACCGGGGTCTACATCGTGCTGGCGCTGGTGCTCACCGGCATGGTGCCCTTCGACAAGCTCAACGTGAGCGACCCGCTGGCCGAGGTCTTCGCCTTGCGCGGTGTGAAATGGATGCTCTTCCTGGTGAGCATCGCGGCCGTGGTGGCCATGACCAGCGTGATGCTCGTGTTCCAGCTGGGCCAGCCCCGCATCTGGATGAGCATGAGCCGCGACGGGCTGCTGCCCCCCCGCTTCGCCAGCATCCACCCCAAGTACAAGACCCCCGGTTTCAGCACCCTGGTGACCGGTGCCGTGGTGGGCATCCCCATCTTCTTCACCGACGAGACCTTCATCCTGGACTTCACCAGCATCGGCACCCTCTTCGCGTTCGTGCTGGTATGCGGCGGCGTGCTCATGCTGCCCTTCCGCGAAAAGACCCAAGGCCGCTTCCACCTGCCCTACTACAACGCGAAGTACATCGCCCCGCTCCTGGGCCTGGCCGCCTTGGCTTTGCTCGTCACCTTCGACCCGAACCACTTCCACCGCCTGCTGGGCCGCACCGGCAAGGACGCCAACATCCCGCTGCTGGTGTTCTACCTGCTCTGCCTGGTGCTGGCCTACTTCAGCTTCCGGAAGAACTGGTCGCTGATCCCGCTGCTGGGGCTGGTGAGCTGCTGCTACCTGCTCACCGGCATGGCCGTGAACAACTGGCAATGGTTCGGGATCTGGCTGCTGGTGGGGCTGGTGTGCTACTTCGCGTATGGCTGGCGCCATAGCAAGTTGGCGCCCAAGGGGTAGTTCGAAGAACCTCGAACGGATGGCACGGGCGGCTATCGTTCTGTCAGGCGAGGCGCGACGAAGAGCGGATACTGGAACGAAGTATCCAACTGAGGAGCAACGAAGCATGGCTGGACGAGAGCCGCTCGCCCGAAGGGGCGGTGCAGCGCACCGATGACGCCGGAATGAGGTACTTCGAACTACCCCAATGGCTGAACCGCGCAACGGGCGTTCACCAATAGGCCCGATCTTCGCGCCCCGATGACCTTCCTCTTCCCCGGCTTCCTGTGGGCGCTCGCCGCGCTGGTCATCCCCATCCTCATCCACCTCTTCCAGCTCCGGCGCTTCAAGCGGATCGACTTCCCCAACGTCCGCTTCCTGAAGGACGTGGCCATACAGACCCGTGCCCGAAAGAAAGTGCGCCATTGGCTCACCTTGCTGGCGCGCCTGTTGGCCCTGGCCTGCCTGGTGCTCGCCTTCGCCCAACCCTACATCCCTCGCGCCGACGCCACCGTCAGCAGCGGGCAACGCGCCGTTTCCATCTACGTGGACGACAGCTGGAGCATGGACGGACAGAACGCCGGGGGCCGCCTGCTGGACCAGGCCCGCAAAGGCGCACAGGACGTGATCATGGGCCACTCCGCCTCCGACCGCTTCCAGGTGCTCACCGGGCGCTTCGAGGGTAGGCAGCAGATCCTTACCGGACGTGATGAGGCGCTCGCCACCGCCGCGCAGGCCGAAGTGGGCCCCTTCAGCCGCCCGCTCTCCCAGGTACTGGCCCGACAGGCCGAGGCCCTGGCCCGTACCGAGGCTCCGGTGCGCCGCCGCTTCCTGTTCACCGATCTGCAGCGCGCCACCGTGGATGTGGAACGCTGGTCCGAGGACAGCACCATCAGCACCGTCATCGTGCCCATCGCCAGCACGAACACAGACAACCTGGCCATCGACTCCGCGTGGTTCGCTTCTCCGGTGCGGCGCCTGGGCCATAACGAAGAGCTGCACGTGCGCATCCGGAACCACGGCGTACAGGCCCTGGAGAACGTGCCCCTGCGCCTCACGATCGACGGCCGACAGCGGGCCTTGTCCACCTTCAGTGTGGAAGGCGGTGCGCTGGTGGATACCGTGCTGCGCTTCACCAACGATGCCTCCGGCGACCACTGGGGCCACATCAGCCTCACGGACCGGCCCGTGACCTTCGACGACGACCTGACCATCGCCTACCACACGGCCGAGCGCCTGCGCGTGTCGCTGATCAGCGGCGGCGATGCCCGGAGCGATCGCAGCATCGGTGCGGTCTTCACCGGCGACCGGCCGACGGACAGGACCGACAGCAGCCACAGCTTCACGGTGCAGCCCTATCGAGCCTTCGATCTGGCCTCGCTGCAACGCACGGACCTGGTGGTGCTGAACGCGCTGCCGGACGTGCCCAGTGGCATGGCCCGGGCCTTGAAGGAATTCGTGGATGCCGGTGGCAGCCTTGCCGTGTTCCCCCCGGAAACACCTGACGCCGCTGCGCTCCAAGCGCTGCTCGGCCCCTTCGGGATCACCGGCCCCGGACGCACCGATACCGCGGCCATGAACGTGGACCGCATCGATCTGCAGGAGCCCTTTTACCGCGAGGTGTTCACCACCATGCCACGGAACGTGGAACTGCCCACCGTTCGGCTCCGGCATGCCTTCATACCCAAGCCAGGAGCGGATGTACTGCTGCGCCTGCAGGACGGCTCTCCCTTCCTGAGCGCCGTGCGCAGTGGTCGGGGGCGCGTGTACATCTGTGCATCACCGCTCTCCGAGGAAGGCGGCACCTTCACCCGGCATGCCCTGCTGCCCACCTCACTGCTCCGCATGGCCGAGCTGAGCCGGCCCATGGGCACGCTCTACCACATCATCGGCGAGGAGGCCGTGATCCCCTTGGACGGCGTGGAGGTGACCGGCGAAGGTGCCGCGCACCTGAAGGGCCCAGAAGGCGTGGATATGGTGCCGGAGCTCCGCCGCTCAATGGCCGGCACGTCACTCGTGCTGCATGACCAGGACCTGGTGCCCGGGGCGTACGCCGTGGTACTGGGCACCGACACCCTGCAGCTGCTCGCCCTCGATCTGCCCCGCACCGAGAGCGACCTGAGCGCGTTCAGCATCGAGGGCTTGCGCACCGCCATCGCGCAGCGCGGCCTGAAAGGATTCAGCGTACTGGAGACCTCGGCGGAGGACCTTTCGCTAAGTTTGAAGGAACTTGACCAGGGCGTGAAGCTGTGGAAGTGGTTCGTGATCGCTGCGCTGCTCTTCCTGACCTTGGAGATCCTCTTGATCCGACTGGAACGATGAAGGACCTGTTGCTGCGGAACGTGACGGTGGTGGACCCGGGAGGGCCTCACCACGAGGCGGTGGTCGACATCCTGGTGGAACGTGGCCGCATTGCGCGGATCGGCCAGCGCATCCCCAAGGGCGAGGCCCGCGAGGTGAAGGTGGAAGGCCTTCATGCAAGCCCGGGCTGGGTGGACCTGCAGGCCCACTTCCGCGATCCCGGGGAGGAGTACAAGCAAGGCCTCGCCAATGGCCTGGACGCGGCGGCTGCCGGAGGCTTCACCGCCGTGGCCACATTGCCCAGCACCACGCCACCGGTCGACACGCGTGCCGCGGTAGAATACCAGTTGCGCAAAGCGGAAGGACATGCGGTGCGTATCCTCCCGCTCGGTGCGCTGTCCCGCGGACTCAAAGGCGAACAGCTCGCCGACCTCTACGACCTCCATAGCGCCGGGGCACTGGCCTTCACGGACGATCAGCATCCGGTCCGCAACAGCCGCCTGATGTTGCTGGCCTTGCAGTACGCCCTCAACTTCCGGGGCACCGTGTTCAGCTTCCCCAGCGATCCGGACCTCAGCGCGCACGGCCAGATGCATGAAGGACCGATGAGCGCACGGCTCGGCATGCGTGGCATCCCGGCGATCGCGGAAGAGATCCAACTGGCACGCGACCTTGCGCTGCTTGAATACACCGGCTCGCGCATGCATGTGGCCACCGTGAGCACCGCCCAAGGTGTGGAGCTGATCCGGCAGGCCAAGGCCCGCAAACTGAAGGTCACCGCAGCCGTGGCCGCGCACCACCTGCTGCTGGACGATGGCTGCCTGCGCGGCTTCGAGACCAACTACAAGGTGATGCCTCCGCTGCGCGATGCGGAGCACATCGAGGCGCTGCGCGAAGGTGTGAAGGACGGCACCATCGACGCCATCATCAGCGACCACCGGCCTGAGGATGTGGAGCACAAGAAGGTCGAGTTCCCGCAGGCCGCATTCGGCATCATCGGGCTCGAAACGTCCTTCGCCGTGGCCAACACCGCGCTCAAGGGTCGCATGTCCCTGCGCCGCATCGTGGACCGCTTCTGCACCGGACCACGCGCGGTGCTCGGGCTGCCCGTGCCGCACATCGCCGAAGGCGCCATGGCCGAGATCACCCTGTTCGATCCTTCCGTGGACCGTGAGCTGCACAAGGAAGATCTCGTGAGCCGCTCCCACAACACCCCCTTCCTCGGACAGCACCTGGTAGGCAGGCCGGTGGGCATCATCGCCCAAGGTCGTGCGGTGCTGAACCTGACCGCAGCGGACGGACCACTGCTGGTCTGAGGGCGAACGCGACTACCGGCCGGCCGCCTGGGCGTCCGCAGCTTCGTTCTGCTTGCGGAAGCGCTCGATCAACTCCGCGTCGGAATACTGGAGATTGTCGATCATCACCTTGGCCTCCTTGCCGAAGGTGTGGTCCGGATAGCGCTTCGCCACGTCCTCATAGGCCTGCTTCGCCATGCCGAGGTCCTTCAGGTCGTCCTGGTAGATCAGGCCTTTCTGGTAGTAGCACACCACCAGGTCCTTCCATTGCGGATAATCACGGATCACGCGATCGTACAGTTCGATGGCCGCCTTGGGGTCCTTCAGGTTGCGCTGGATGCCAGCGGAACGCACCAGGTACTCGGGCGCGAGGGGATCCTGCGGGAAGGCCTTCGCGTAGGCCTTGTACACATCGAGCAGAGCCATTGCTCCGCGCCGGTCGAACAGCTGATTCGCGAAGATGGAGTCCTCCATGGCATGGATGCGACCCGCCATGAACGTGGGCGTCACAGCGCTGGTATCCGCAGCCTTGACCGCATCGGCACCGTCCTTCGCACCGCCACCACAGGCGGCCAGCAGCAACAGGGAGCAAGAGAGGGAGAAGGGGATCGCTCGGTTCATCATCGGTCTATTTCGTGGCGTGGAAACGCATCTTGTACTTGGCTTCGGTCCTGCCAACGGAGATGTCGCGCAACTTGCCTTGCAGCAGGCGGCGGCGCAGTGGCGTCAGGTGGTCGGTGAAGAGGATGCCGTCCAGGTGGTCGTGCTCGTGCTGGATCACGCGGGCCGCGAAGCCCTCGAACTCCTCCTCGTATTCCTTGAAGTGCTCGTCCTGGTACTGCAGCACGATCTTCGGCTGGCGGAAGACCTCCTCGCGGATGTTGGGGATGCTGAGGCAGCCTTCCTCGAAGGGCCACTCCTCCCCTTCCTCCTCCACGATGTAGGGGTTGATGAAGACCTTCTTGAAGTCCTTCAGGTGCGCGTCCTCGGTGGGCTTCCCTTCCTCATCCTCGGCGAAGGGCGATGCGTCGACGATGAAGAGGCGGATGCTCTGCCCGATCTGCGGTGCGGCGAGGCCCACGCCACTGGCGGCATACATGGTCTCGAACATGTCGGCGATCAGCTGCTCCAGACCGGGGTGGCCCGGTTCGATGTCGGCGGCCACTTTCTTCAGCACGGGATCGCCAAAGGCGCGGATGGGAAGGATCATGCGGTAGCGGAGCCCCGTGGAACGACGATCGGGGGGCGCAAAAATAACCAGCCCGGCCGCGCAGCTGCGATCGTGCCCGCCAGATCACCGCTATTTCCTACCGGTCCGACGCTCCATGAAGCCCTGCAGCAGGATGGTGGCGCTGATGCGGTCCAGCTGCCCCTTCTCCCGTCGGGCCATTCGCCCCTTGCCGCTCTGGTTCAGTGCCTGCTGCGCCATGGAGCTGGTGAAACGCTCGTCCAGTGTCTCCACCCACTGCTTCGGGCAGGCGCGCTTCAGGTGCTCCAGGAAGGTGAGCACGCCCGGCGTAGCGTCGGTGGGCCGACCGTCCAGGTTCAAAGGCATGCCGACCACGATGCCTTCCACGTCCTCCTTGGCCACGTAACGTTTCACATAATCGATGGCCTCCTCCGTGGGCACCGTGTCCAGCGCGCTGGCGATGATCTGCAGGGTGTCCGTGACGGCCAGTCCGGTGCGCTTGCTGCCGTGGTCGATGGCGAGGATGCGGGGCATGGCGATCGGATAATCAGAGGATCAGAAAATCAGATGATGAAGAACAAAGGTCGCTGCAGGTCCTTTGCGGCGCCGCAAACCTATTGTTCAGGTCCGGTAAGGATCCGGTTCTTCATGCAACCAATGTTCAGACCAGTTGATCCATTGAGCACCTTTGCCTTCCGCCTTCGCTCATTGCTTCGGCGGGACAACGCATGCATGAACTGATCGAGAAAGCCTGGGCGGACCGCACCATGCTCCGCTACCCGGAGGTCGTTGACGTGGTGGAGAACACCATCGCACGGCTGGACAAGGGCGAACTACGGGTCGCAGAACCGGTATTATCTGTCACGTCGAGCGCAGTCGAGACGTGGAAGGTGAACGAATGGGTGAAGAAGGCCGTGATCATGTACTTCCCCATCAAGCAGATGCACACCATGGAGGTGGGACCGCTGGAGTTCCACGACAAGATCCCCTTGAAGCGGCACTACGCCAGCCTGGGTGTGCGGGTGGTGCCCCATGCCATCGCGCGGCACGGCAGCTACCTGGCCCCCGGCGTGATCCTGATGCCCAGCTACGTGAACATCGGCGCCTACGTGGACAGCGACACCATGGTGGACACCTGGGCCACGGTGGGCAGTTGCGCGCAGATCGGCAAGGGTGTGCACCTGAGCGGCGGCGTGGGCATCGGCGGCGTGCTGGAGCCCGTACAGGCCGCGCCGGTGATCATTGAGGACGGCTGCTTCATCGGCTCGCGCGCCATCGTGGTGGAGGGCGTGCGGGTGGGTCGCGAGGCCGTGCTCGGCGCCAACGTGGTGCTCACCGCCAGCACCCGCATCATCGACATCACCGGTCCGGAGCCGAAGGAGATGAGGGGCTATGTGCCACCGCGCTCCGTGGTGATCCCCGGCACCGTGCCCAAGCGCTTCCCCGCCGGCGAGTATGGCGTGCCCTGCGCCCTCATCATCGGCCAGCGCAAGGAGAGCACCGACAAGAAGACCAGCCTCAACGACGCCCTGCGCGAGCACAGCGTGGCGGTGTAACGACCATGCGCCTCGCCCGATTCCTCCCCTTCGCACTCTTGCTGCTGCTCGCCAGCGGCTGCACACTGGGCCGCTTCGTGAAATGGAATTTCGCGGACCGCAGGGACTATAAGAAGTTCCCGACACGCCCGCTCGTGGCTTCGCCCCAACCCTTCCACTACCCCGTGGCGGCGCAGGAGCTCGGTCCCCGGAACGTGACCGAGAACGGCAAGGATGTGCCCTTCGACGACTGGCTCGCGGACCACAAGACCGTGGCCTTCCTGGTGATCCGCCGCGACACCATCCTGTACGAACGCTACTTCAAGGGCTATGACGAAGCGCACGTGCACCCCTCGTTCTCCATGGCCAAGTCCGTGGTGAGCATGTTGATCGGTACGGCGATCGCCGATGGCTTGATCCGCGACGTGCAACAGCCGATCACCGACTTCATCCCCGAGCTGAAGGCCAACGGCTTCGATGCGGTCACCATCGAACACGTGCTGCAGATGACCAGCGGCATCGACTTCAAGGAGAGCTACGTGAACCCCTTCGGCACGGTGGCCAAGTTCTACTACGGCCGACAGCTCACCAAGTACACGCTGGACCTGAAGCTCAAGCACACGCCCGGCACGAAGTGGGAATACGTGAGCGGCGACACGCAACTGCTCGGCCTGCTGCTGGAGCGGGCCTTGCGCGCCAAGGGCGATGAGCGCACGCTGACCCAATACCTCAGCGACCGCATCTGGTCCCCGCTCGGCATGGAGCACGCCTCGTCCTGGAGCATCGACCACAAGGGCGACGGTATCGAGAAGGCCTTCTGCTGCATCAACGCACCGGCCCGCGACTTCGCGAAGCTGGGCTCGCTCTACCTGAAGAACGGCCTATGGCGCGGGCAGCAGCTGGTGCCGCAGGCCTGGGTGGAGACCAGCACCAAGGCCGTGACCACCAACGGCGGTGCGAGCGGCTACCGCTACCAATGGTGGTTGCCGTCCAGCGACGGTGACTTCCATGCGGAAGGCATCCTCGGCCAGTTCGTCTACGTCGACCCGGCGCGTGAACTGGTGATCGTCCGCCTGGGCGGTGCGTACGGCAACATCGGCTGGCCGCAGTTCTTCCGCACCCTGGCACCCTTCTATTCCACCGTCCCCTGATCCATGGAGATCCTCGTCATCGTCCTCCTCACCCTGCTCAATGGCTTCTTCTCGCTGAGCGAGATCGCGCTGGTGAGCGTGAAGGCCTCGCGCATCCAGGCGCTGGCGGACCAGGGCGATGGCCGGGCCAAGACCATCCTGAAACTGCTCGCCGACCCCGAGGGCTTCCTCAGCGCCGTGCAGGTGGGCATCACGCTCATCGGCATCATCGCCGGTGCATACGGTGGCACGGCCCTCACCGGCGACATGGAGGCGGTGCTGCTGGGCTCGCCCACGTTCGCACCGTACGCGCATAACATCGCGCTCATCGTGGTCATCGGCGGCATCACCTACTTCACCATCGTGGTGGGTGAACTGGTGCCGAAGAGCGTGGCCATGAGCAACCCCGAGGGCATCGCCCTGTTCAGCGCCCCGATCATCCGCGTCTTCACCATGGCCATGTACCCCTTCGTGAAGCTGCTCTCCTTCAGCACCGCCATGATCGTGAAGCTGCTGCCCATCAAGGAGGACCAGAGCGACCGCCTGAGCGAGGAGGAATTGCGCGCCATCATCCGCACGGCCAACGTACAGGGCGTGCTGGACAAGCAGGAATCGGAGGCCCACCAGAACATCTTCCGCTTCAGCGAGCACGTGGCCCGCACGCTCATGACCCACCGCAACCAGGTGGAATGGATCGACAGCACCAAGCCCCTGGACCAGCTCATCATGCAGGTGAAGGAGAGCACGCGCAGCAAGTACCCCGTCTGCAAGGGTGCGCTCGACGAGATCCAGGGCACCCTCGACATCCGCGACCTGCTCGAGCAGTATACCGCGCCAGGGTTCCGCATCGAAAAGGTGATGAAGCCCGCCATCATCGTCCCCGAGAGCGCCGGGGCCTTCGACATCCTCAAGCTCTTCAAGAAGAACAAGCAGTACATCGCCATCGTGGTGGACGAGCACGGCGGGTTCAAAGGGGTCCTCACCCTGCACGACCTCACCGAGGTGATCGTGGGCGACCTGCCCGACGAGGACGAGGACAGCACACCGGAGATCGTGAAGCGCGCGGACGGCACCCTGCTCGTGGGTGGACAGGTCCTTATCGGCGACTTCAACCAGTTCCTGGGTCGCGCGGTGCTGGACGAGAACTCCACCGGATACGCAACCGTGGGCGGCTACTTCCTCAGCAGGCTCGACCGAATCCCCGCCGTGGGCGACCGCATCGCGGACGAGCACTTCCGTGGCGAGGTGATGGACATGGACGGCAACCGCATCGACAAGGTGCTCATCACGCTCCTCGAGGAATGAAGCGGTTCCTCGTCATCCAGACCGCCTTCCTCGGCGATGCCGTGCTGGCCACGGGACTGCTGGAGAAGCTGCACGCCTGGTATCCGGATGCCGCCATCGACCTGGTGGTGCGCAAGGGGAACGACGGGCTCTTCCAGCAGCATCCGTTCCTGCGGAAGCTCTTCGTGTGGGACAAGCGCCAGAACAAGAACAGGAACCTCTTCGCACTCATCAGCGACCTACGGAAGACCGAGTACGATCACATCATCAACTGCCAGCGCTTTTTCAGTACCGGTCTGATGACCGTGATGGCGCGGGGCAAGGAGAAGATCGGCTACGACAAGAACCCGTTGAGCATCGGGTTCACCCGAAGTGTGAAGCATGTGATCGGCGACCCTTCGACTCCGCTCAGGGCCACCGTTCACGAGATGGATAGGCTGAACGCGCTGATCGCGCACCTCACGGATGGCACCAAGCCAATGCCCCGCCTCTACCCGACACCCGAAGCCCGCGCCGATGCGGAAAGGCTGCGTTTCCAGTTCACCGAGGGCGAAGGCCGATACGTGTGCATCGCGCCCGCCTCGGTGTGGTTCACCAAGCAATGGCCCGAGGCGAAGTGGATCGAGCTGATCAAGGCCCTGCCGCAGGACCTGCACGTGTTCCTGATCGGTGCACCGAGCGACGGACCGCTTTGCCAACGGATCATCAAGGCGGCTGGCCGAGGTCACGACCTCTCTGAAGAACTCTCCCTGCTCGCCAGTGCTGCCCTGATGGAAGGCGCCGCCATGAACTACGTGAACGACAGCGCCCCGCTCCACATCGCCAGCGCCATGAACGCACCGGTCACGGCGGTGTTCTGTAGCACCGTGCCCGCCTTCGGCTTCGGTCCGCTGCGCGCGAACGGCCGCATCGTGGAGACCACCGAGAAGCTGGATTGCCGGCCCTGTGGTTTGCACGGGCACAAGGCCTGTCCGAAAGGGCATTTCCGGTGTGCGTTGGGGATCGAAGTGACTCAAAAAAAAGCGTTCCCAGATCTGTAACGCGCAATGTGCATGAAGGCGATCCGAACTCTTCTCCTTCTCATCCTTGTCTCGCTGATCGGATGCTCGCGACAACCTCGCGAGATCAGCTTTGATACGCGAAATTGGTCACCCGGCGATACGATCTGGTACCGCATTCAACAGACTGATAGCGCACATGACGCCGATGGCGACAAGCAGACCAAGTTCGTTGACAAAACGATCCGGTTCACCATACTCGACACTGCGGGCGGAGCGACGATCGAATGGTTCGAACTCCATCTTGTTGACCGTAGTGCAGAGGATGTGAGCGATCCTCTCGGCGAGCAGGAATGGCTCGCCATGTACCGACTGGTCTATCAATGCGACAGCACCGGCTCCATCATTCGTATGCTCAACTACCCCGAGGTGAAGGCCCATGTCGACCCAATGATCGAGCACTACATGGATCTTGTGGACCTGACAGCCGCCGAACGAGCGAAGATCAACTCAAGCGGAATTCGAGATAGCGCGTGGATGGTCACCTCGTTGCTACGCGATGCTGAACTGCTCCACCGGACCTTCGGAATGAGCTTGACCGACAGTGATACGCTCGAACTGACCTCTCTCCAGCCTTATTCCGAGCAAGGAATGATGCCCTACCACGTCCGCTTGGATGATCCACCGATCTGTGGAAACGATGCCGTCGGATGGGTTGGCTGGGGTGAATATGGCATGGTGGACATGGACGCCTTTCTGAGCGATCTAATGGGCGAATGGGACCAGATGGACAGCCTCAAGGGGGGCACCATACATGGCAATGAACAGATGACCTTGTGCTTCGATCCTGACCGATCCCTACCGACCTTCGTATCCATGCACCGAACGCTTCACGCTGACGACCTCGAGATGTCCCAGCGAATAGAGATCTTCGAAAAGCTGTCCGCCCCCCAATAGCGCGAGCGTCCACGCTCGTGCCGCTCTCGGTCACATTCGGTCATGAAAGACATGATCGTGGACGCTCGCGCCAATATTCGGAATAGAGGCTGCGTGCGTGGCTTCCTGAGCCCCGGCCTACTTTTGCCGCCCACTTACCATCAAGGAGGCATTCCATTATCTGATCATCTGATCATCTTATTGTCTGATCGCCATGTCCCGCACCACCAGCTACACCGTCGACCCCGACCGCCTTCAGGGCGTGGTGGGCGAGCCGTTGTTCGCGGCGGTGGCGGCGGAAGCGGCGAAGCAGGGCATTCCCGCCTTCGCGATCGGCGGCTACGTGCGCGACCGGCTGATCGGGCGGCCCTGCAAGGACATCGACTTCGTGGTGGAAGGCGACGGCATCGCGTTCGCGGAAGGTGTCTCGGCACGGCTCGGCGCGGGGCACGTGAACATCTTCAAGAACTTCGGCACGGCGATGTTCATGTTCGGCGACCCCTCGACGGGCTCGGGGGGACAATGGCAAGTTGAATTCGTCGGTGCCCGCAAGGAGAGCTACAGCCGCAACAGCCGAAAGCCCGAAGTGGAGCCCGGCAGCATCAAGGACGACCAGGAGCGGCGCGACTTCACCATAAATGCGCTGGCCATCTCGCTCAACGCCGGAAGCCTCGGGGCGCTGGTGGATCCCTTCGGCGGCATCCTCGACCTGGACCGCGGCATCCTGCGCACACCGCTCGATCCGGACATCACCTTCAGCGACGATCCGCTGCGCATGTTGCGCGCCGTGCGCTTCGCGAACCAGCTCGGCTTCGTGATCGATCCGCCCACCTTCGAGGCCATCAAGCGCAACGCCACGCGCCTGGAGATCATCAGCGCCGAGCGCATCCACACCGAGCTCAACAAGATCATCGGGACGAAGAAGCCCAGCATCGGCTTCAACCTGCTGCGCGACACCGGGCTCCTGCAGGAGTTCTTCCCTGAGTTCGTGGAGCTTTCCGGGGCCGAGGAGAAGTTCGGCATCGGCCACAAGGACAACTTCCACCACACGCTGCAGGTGCTGGACAACGTGTGCGAGCAGAGCGACGACCTGTGGCTGCGCTGGGCCGCCATCCTGCACGACATCGCGAAGCCGAAGACCAAGCGCTTCGAACCCGGCCACGGCTGGACCTTCCACGGGCACGAGGACAAGGGCGCGCGCATGGTGCCCACCATCTTCCGCCGCCTGAAGCTGCCGCTGGATGAGAAGATGCGCTTCGTGCAGAACCTCGTGGCCCTGCACCTCCGCCCCATCGCACTCACCAAGGAGATCGTGACCGACAGCGCCGTGCGCCGACTGCTCTTCGACGCGGGCGACGACATTGACGCGCTGATGATCCTGTGCCGCGCGGACATCACCAGCAAGAACGAGAAGAAGAAGGAGCGCTACCTGCAGAACTACGAAGTCGTGATGCAGAAGCTGCGCGAGGTCGAGGAGAAGGACCGCGTGCGCAACTTCCAGCCACCGATCACCGGAGAGGACGTGATGCGCGCCTTCGGCGTGCCGCCCTGCAAGCTCATCGGCGACATCAAGACGGTGATCAAGGACGCGATCCTGGATGGCCAGATCGAGAACGACCGCACACAGGCCTGGCAGCTGATGCTCGATACCGGACGCGCGCTGGGCAGGGAGCCCGTCCCGGGTTCGGAGTCGCCGATGTGAACCTGCTTACGGAAGCTGCTCCTGCCGCACCACCACGGGATCCACACCGCCGATGGAATGCAGCAGGCGATCGCGATCGTTCACCGCGCCGGCGTACTTCACCACCCCGTCCAGGTTCACATCCTCCGTGAAATAACCGGTGACCGTGAGCGTGGGCACGATGCCGCCGATCACCTGCAACATGGGATCGCGGTCGTTCTGCGCACCGGTGTACTTCAGCTCCGCATCGAAACGCGCGTTACCGGCCCAGAGCAGGGCTTTGCCATCGCGCAAGCGGCGCGCCTCCGTGCCGTAAGCGATCGTGAGCGGATCGGACAGGTCGATGGCGATGGGGTCGCGGGTCAAGGAGAAAGCCGCATTACTCATCAAGCCCAAATGGTTCCGGTGGCGCACTGCGATCCGGTAGTTGCCCGGCGGCGCACTGAAGGTCAGCACGGCCCCGTTCGCCGCCACGATGTCGCCATCGCGCTGCACCAGGCCGTTCGCCGTGGTCAGCACCTGAACGCCCGTTCCCGCATCACGCACTTCCACGAAGACCCAGTCCACCACCGCATCGGAACCTGTGACCGTGAGCAAGGCCGGATCCAACGCTTCCCCCACAACGCCGCCGACATGCACGAAACCCGCAGCGGTATTCGGTTCGGAGGCCGGGATCAGGTTCTGCGAACGCAAGGCATCACCCATCAGGTCGGTCTGTTCGTTGTAGGGGCCATCGAGCAACGCCTTCACATTCACGCGCACCACGATCGGCGGGCAATCCGTGAAGGTCGACTGCGACGTGATCCGAGCGGACAGCACCAGTGAATCAGCGAAGGCGACGCCTGCGGTGAGATCATCCTTCAAGTAACGCTTCAGCCAGAGCAGCGTGAGGTCCTGTGCAGCGTCCTGCTGCTGAGCCCGGCTAAGACCACCGGCACCTCCACAGGTCGTTTCACCGAACGTACAGTTGAAGTTGCTGTTCGCGAACTGGCAATGGCCGGCACCTGTAATGCTCACGAACGCCTTGCACGTGGAGGCGGAAGCGGTGTACATGTCCTGCTGGTTGCCCGCCGCCGGCACCACACAATCCTGGCTGCCGGAGAACACGAGCGTTGGCATGGTCGCGTTGCCTGCGGCCGCAATGGCCGAAGGATTCGTCTCCGCCGCGGCGTAGTTCACCACCGTGGTGATCTGCGGAGCCCCACCTGCGGCCAGGAACGAGGCACCGCCCCCCATGGAATGGCCCATCACCGCCGATGTTGAAAGGACATGGCCGAAGAAGGGCGAGGCCGGTGCCACACCCTCGGCCTGCATCGACGCAATGGCAAAGGCCAGGTCCAGTCCGAAGTTGCCATGGCTCGGTGAGAAACCGCCCTCGGTGGTGGGAAGGACGAGGATGAACCCTTCGGGTACGTAGGCCTGCCGAACGTTCGCATAAGCGCCCACCGTCATCACGAAGCCATGCCCGAAGGCCAGCACCGGGAAGGCACCGGCCGCGACCGGAACATTGGACCCGGCCGTGGTCGCAGGGTAGTACACCTCGCACGGGATCGAGCGCCCGCCTCGTGAAGGATCGGTGAACGTGAGGTTCGTGGAGCCGATGGCGAACGGCTGCCCCTGCAACGAGCACACCATGATGGAAAGGCTCGAAATGAACAGGATGGTGCGGATCATGGGTCCAAGTTAGTAGTTCAACCAACGGGGTGCCCTGCGCTCACCACGGCCTGCGGCATACCTTCGCGAACGCATTTCCCATCATGGCCATCTACCGTTTCCGCGTCCTGATCGACCACTCCAGCGAGGCGTTCCGCGACATCGAGATCCGCAGCTCGCAGAACTTCCTCGACTTCCACAAGGCGATCAAGAAGGCCTTCGGTTTCATCGGTGAGGAGATGGCCTGCTTCTATGTGAGCGACGCCGAATGGACCAAGGGCGTGGAGATCCCCTTGGCCGACATGGGCTTCGCACAGGACGGCGCTGTGCCGCTGATGATGGAGCAGGTGCAGATCGGCGACCACATCCGCGACACCGACCAGCACTTCGTGTACGCCTATGACTTCCTGCACATGTGGATGTTCATGGTGGAACTGATCGAGGCGCACGATCCTGTAAAGGGCAAACGCTACCCGCAGGTGGTGTTGAGCCACGGCGAACCACCCCACGAGCACAGCCGTGACCTGGATCTCGGCGCCGGGATCCTGGCCGAGGACGACGACACCTACAAGCTGGAGACCGAAGAGCTCTATGACGCCGACGAGGACATGGGCTTCGAGGAAGAGGAGAGCGACCACGACGAGGGCGGCCATGGCCATGACGAGGGCCATGATGCTTCGAGCGAATGGTGAGCACACGGCGTACCCTGATCGTGATCTGCGGCCCTACCGCCAGCGGCAAGACCCGCGTGGCCGCTGAAGTGGCGAAAGCCCTCGGCACCGAGGTCGTCAGCGCCGATGCGCGCCAGTTCTACCGCGCCATGCCCATCGGCACCGGCCAGCCCACCGAAGCCGAGATGCTCGGCGTGCCCCATCACTTCATCGGTCACCTGGAGGTGGAACAGGCCGTGAGCGCACAGGAATACGCCAACGCCGCATTGCCCGTGATCGAGCGCCTGCTGGACGCGCATGGTGTGGCCGTGCTCACCGGCGGCTCCGGGCTCTACGTGGATGCCGTGTGCTTCGAGTTCGATGCGCTCCCCCCGGCGGACAAGGCACTGCGCGAAAGGCTCCAACGCATGGACATCGCAGCTCTCCAGGATGAACTGAAGCGGCTGGACGAGGCCATGTGGCACCGCATCGACCGCCAGAACCCGCACCGCCTGATCCGCGCCATCGAGGTGTGCCTGCTCACCGGCGGCAAGGTGAGCGAACTCCACCGCGGCAAGCGACCCCGGCCAGGCTTCGAACCCCTGTTCTTCGCGCTGGATGTGGCCCGACATGCGCTTTACCGAAACATCGATACCCGCGTGGACGAGATGGTAGTGCGTGGCCTTGTGGAAGAGGCGCGCGCCCTGTTCCCCCACCGCCAGCTCAACGCCCTGCAGACCGTGGGCTACAAGGAGCTCTTCCTGCACTTCGATCGCCCCTCCCCGCCCCTCCCCAAAGGAGAGGGAGTGTCGCTGGATGAAGCGATCGCCTTGATGAAGCAGCACACGCGCAACTACGCGAAGCGGCAGATGACCTGGCTGCGGCGCGAGGAGCTTTGGCATTGGGTGCGGCCGGAGGTGGCGGTGCAGGTCGCATTGGACTTGGCCAAGGCGTAGGCCGATCGAATCGCCCCACCCTGAATACCATGATCGTGCGATGGGCCGACCGAATGCCCACTGGTACTTTCGCAGCCGTTCAACCCACCCATGCGCAACCTCCTTCCCGTTCTCGCCTTGTCCCTGCTCGCTGCCTGCACCAACAAGGGCGGTGGGGACACGACCACCCAACCCACTGCCGACAGTGCCCGCGTGGTGAACGTCTACACCCACCGCCACTACGAGACCGACAAGCAGCTCTTCGCGCAGTTCACCAAGGAGACCGGCATCGAAGTGAAGGTGATCATGGCCGATGACGATGAGCTGCTGAGCCGCCTGGAGGCCGAAGGACAGAACAGCCCCGCCGACATCATCATCACCGCCGACGCCGGACGCCTGGGACTCGCCCGCCAACGCGGATACCTGAAGCCCGTGAAGAGCGCCATTCTGGAAGCCGCGATCCCCGGCCACCTGCGCGATCCGGAAGGCCATTGGTTCGGCTTCACCATGCGGGCACGCGTGTTCGCCTACGACAAGAGCAAGGTGAAGCCCGAAGAGCTGCGCACCTACGCCGACCTTACGAAGCCGCGTTTCAAGGGCAAGGTGCTCGTTCGCCCGGCGGACAACGTGTACAACCAGAGCCTCGTGGCGGCGATGGTGGCGCATGATGGACCCGAGAAGGCCCAGGCCTGGTGCGCCGGTGTGGTGGCCAACATGGCCCGCGACCCCAAGGGCAGCGACACCGACCAGCTCCTCGCCATCGGCGAAGGACAGGGTGAGGTGGCCATCGCCAACAGCTACTATATCGGCAAGTTGCTCACCAGCGACGACCCCGCGCGGCAGAAGGCGAAGAACGCCATCGGCGTGGTGTTCCCCGACCTCGATGGCCGTGGCACGCACGTCAACATCAGTGGCGGTGGCTTGGCGAAACATGCGAAGCACGAGGCCGAAGCGATCAAGTTGCTCGAGTTCCTGGTGAGCGATGAGGCCCAGCGCGTGTTCGCCGAGGGCAACATGGAGTTCCCGGTGAAGGCCGGGATCCCCGCAGCGCAAGTGCTCCAAGGCTTCGGGGCCTTCACCCCCGACACGCTCGACCTTGCAGCGTTGGGTCGCAACAACGCGGCCGCCGTGAAGGTGCTGGAAGCGGCTGGATGGAAGTAGAGCGAATGTGGAGATGATCGAATGTGAAAATGTGGATCTGGCCCGAGCGAGAGCGTTCCGCTCCATTCGCATGTTCCTCGGCGCTGTCAGCACCTTCACCACCCGATGACCCGAGCTTGGCGTGAACACGGGTTGACCGGTGCCTTGGCCCTGTTGGTGCTGGCACCGCTGCTCGTGGTGGCCACCGCTCCTCTGCACACGCCCGCGCCGGAGTGGGCCTACGTGGGCACCACGTTGCTCCCCACCTACCTCTGGGAGACCGCCGTGCTGGTGAGCCGCACCGTGCTCCTCGCGCTCGTCCTCGGTGTCGGCACCGCGTGGCTCGTGGCCGCGAACGACTTTCCCGGACGTGGTCTCTTCCGCTGGGCCTTGGTGCTTCCCCTGGCCCTGCCCACCTACATCAGCGCCATCACCTTCGCCGACCTGTGGGGCCCCACCGGCGCGTGCAGCATCTGGTTCGCGGAGCGCACGGGCATGCACATCGACATGCTCACCCCTTCGGGACTGGCCTACGTGCTGGCGCTGGTGCTCTTCCCCTACGTTTACCTGCCTGCGCGGGCGGCCTTCAGTGCGGGCATGAGCGACCAGCTCGATGCCGCGCGCATGCTCGGGGGTGGCGCGCTGCGCCGCGCCTTCCGCGTGGCCTTCCCGTTGGCGCTCCCGGCGATCGGTGGCGGTGGACTGCTTGTGGCCATGGAAGTGCTGAACGACTACGGCGCGGTGAGGCACTACGGTGTGCGCACCCTCACCGCCGGCATCTTCCGCAGCTGGGGCGGCCTGTACGATAGCGGCAGTGCCTTGCGCATCGGGGGCATCCTGCTGCTGGTGGTGCTGATGCTCATGCTGCTCGGCCGCCTCTCGGACCGCGGTGCCCGGCGCAGCGTTTCGGGGAAGCGCCTGCGCCCCGTACCCTTGACCGGTCTCAGGGCGGCGATGGCCTCCCTGTTCTGCGCACTGGTACTGGGCGCCGCCTTCCTGATTCCTGTGGTCGCGCTGGCCTTCGACGCTTTCCGCGAACGCACCATGCAGGCCGCACCGAACTTTCTGCCGGCCATGGGGAACACGCTCCTCATCGGCGTGCTCGCCGCCCTCTTCACGCTCCTGCTGGCGCTGGTGCTCAGCTACGGCCAGCGCAAGAGCCGCAGCCGCTTCGGGCAACTGGCCGGGATCGGCTATGTGGTGCCCGGCGCGGTGATCGCCATCGGGGTCATGAGCCTCGCTGGGTGGCTCACGGATGCTACGGGAGTGGTGCTGATCGGCACCATCGTGCTCATGATCTACGCCTTCTCCGTGCGCTTCCTGGCGCTCGCCACACAACCCCTCCGCGCTGGCCTGGACCAACAACCCGCCAGCTTGGACGAGGCCGCACGCCTGCTCGGCGCCAGCCCCCTGCGCACCTTCCTCCGTGTTAACCTGCCGCTGCTGAAGCCTTCCTTGCTCGCCGCCGCGCTGCTGGTGCTCATGGAAGTGGTGAAGGAACTCCCGCTCACCCTCATTCTCCGGCCCTTCGATACCGACACGCTCAGCACCAAGGTCTTCGAGATGGCCCGCATCGAGCAATGGAGCGAGGCCGCGCTGCCCGCCTTGCTGATCGTGGCCTGTGGGCTGGTACCGGTGGTGTTATTGGATCGGCTGCTGGAGCGGAAGGGGTGAACCCTATCGGTTGGGATCGACCAGGTATTTACTCATCTTATTGAGTTATTTTACTCAACCCATTGAGTAGTTTTGCCAATCGGAACACCGATGCCATGCCCTACCGCCGACCGCAATACGCATCCCTGCTGAAGCGCCTTGGTGCGCCCCGCCGCCACATCCAGGTGGTGAGCGGCCCACGGCAGGTGGGCAAAAGCACCCTGGTGGCCCAGGTGCTCGAGGACCTGTCCCTGCCCACCATCAGCGTCAGTGCCGACGACCCCGATGCGCAGCACACCGCCTGGATCGCCCGCGAATGGGATCGGGCACGCCTGCTCGCACACGACAACAAGCGGGGCGGCGCGGTGCTGGCGATCGATGAGGTGCAGAAGGTGCCCCGCTGGAGCGATGCCGTGAAGGCCCGCTGGGACGAGGATATGCGCTCCGGCACGAAACTGAAGGTCGTGCTGCTCGGCTCCTCACCGCTGCTCATGCAACAAGGGCTCACCGAAAGCCTCGCAGGACGGTTCGAGCTTCTGCGCATGCAGCAATGGTCCTTCAGCGAGATGCGCGATGCGTTCGGCTGGGACCTGGACCGCTACCTCTTCCACGGCGGCTACCCGGGTGCCGCCCGCCTGGTGGGTCAGCCTGCACGCTGGCGGGCCTATGTGCACGAATCGCTCATCGAGACCAGCATTGCACGCGATGTATTGCAGATGACACGCGTGGACAAGCCCGCCTTGCTCCGACGCCTGTTCGAGCTCGGCTGCTCCTACAGCGGCCGTGAGCTCAGCTTCACCAAATTGCTCGGCCAGTTGCAGAATGCCGGCAACACCACCACCCTCAGTTGGTACGGGGACCTCCTCAGCAACGCCGGACTGCTCACGCCGCTCCAGAAATATGCCGGCCAGCAGGTGCGACAGCGCGCCAGCAGCCCCAAATGGCTGGTACACGACACCGCCCTGCTCACCGCACCCTCGGGCCTCACCATGGCCCAGGCCCGAAAGGACACCAGCAGTTGGGGCCGCATCGTGGAGAGCGCCGTTGGTGCGCACCTCCTGCACGGCGCCCGTAACGAAGGTTATGAGCTGTTCTATTGGCGCGATGGCGATCACGAGGTCGACTTCGTGGTGAAACGCGGCAACAAGCTCACCGCCATCGAGGTGAAGAGCGGTGCGGTCAAAGGGCGCTTCTCCGGCATGAACGCCTTCCACGATGCCTTCGCGCCGGCACGCTCGCTGCTGATCGGACCAGGTGGCCTGGACCTGGAGGACTTCCTTTCCTTCCCGGCATCGAAGGTGCTCGCATAGCCCCTTCGATACCGACACCTTCAGCACCAAGGCGTTCGAGAAGGCCCGCATCGAACAATGGAGCGATGCCGTGCTGCCTTCCTTGTTGATCGTGGTCTGTGGACTGGTGCCGGTGCTCCTGCTGGATCGATTGTTGGAGCGGAAGCGGTGAGCCGCGGCCATGCGGCCAAGGAGCCCTGCTGATCGCGCTCAAGCCTCTACCAAACGCAAGACGATATCGGCCTTCAATTTCTTGAAGTGCTTATCCTCCGTGAGCAGCGGTGTGCTCAAGTAAGACGCAGTGGCTGCCACGAAGGCATCGGCCAGCTTCATTCGGAACCGTACGCGCAGATCGATGGCAATGGATCGGATGCCCTCTTCGGCACCGCTCACAATGAAGCCACGCAGCCATTTCTTCACCGCCTCCCGCTCATCGGGTGTGTATCCGGGAAAGCTCAGCAACTCCACCTCGGTAACGAACGAGATGTGGATGGTCCGGTCCTGAAGGAGCCGCTCGATACGCTTGTCTCCGTTGATGTGGTGGGCGAGGACATTGGTGTCCACCAGCACACGCTCAACGGTCATCACGGACCTGCTTCAGATAGTCCTTCATGCGCTTCGCGATGCCCGGTATCATGCCCGTATAGCGCTTGGCATCGTAGCCCTTCGGCTTCGCGCGTTTGGCCATGCCGGTGCGCGCTGACTTCCGGGCGTAAGTGGCTTGTGGCTCGCTCACCTTTTCCACGGGGACCTCCTCGCCGCCCTTGTACTTCTACATGCCCTTCGGCTGCTTCGCCATGTGCCTAAGGTAAGCACCGTCCTTCTGATCGCGGAGTTGATCGTGCTGTGCGGTCTGGTGTCGGTGCTGCTGGATCGGCTGCTGGAGCGGAAGGGGTGATCGACTTACCTGCCCGGACCTTTTCGCCAGTGTTCCTTCGTAGTGAGTGAAAGCAGATGGGTCAACGGGTCACTGATGACCGTCAGTCCTTCCCCGATAACAAGGGTCCCGATCATTCTTCCGGATAAGCGCACATCACGGATCGGCCGGGAACAGTTGAACGCAGCGAGGCGTTCTATCCACGTTCTGACCGATACCGGCAGCCCTTGCACGCGGGCACTGGAATAACCAACGATCGCCGCATAGCACTGACCGAAGCTCCATACATCCCCTGAACCGATGATCCTTCAACAGCGCTTTTCCATCCTGTTCACCTTCACGATGGTGATGGCGTCCTTCTCCCCCCTCTCATCCTTTGGCCAAGGGACATTGACGATCCAAGTCGTGAACATCCAACAGCCCGGTGGGAACGTTGTTGTGGACCTTTACAACAGTGAGACGGGCTGGCTGACAACTCCCTACAAAAGGCTGGAACTTCCCTCCGATCAGCGCGCTCGGACCGCTTCCTTTCAAGTACCCTATGGCACATATGCGGTCACGGTCCATCAGGACATGAACAGCAATGGCGAAACGGACATGAACTTCCTGGGCATCCCGAAAGAACCCGTGGGTTTCGGCAATAATTACAAGCCCTTCGGCGAACCCAAGTTCAAGTCCGCATTGATCGAGTTCAACGCAACAGCACGATCCCAGGAGATCGAGCTGTATGAGGTATTCTGATCGAATGCCGGAACAGGATGGACCATTCGCCGATCAACGTCAATGTTCTGGTCCAGTAGGGAAGAGTGCAGGGCGGTGAGCATCTATCATTCAGGACCTGGCCATGCCTCGATCCAGAACCAATGGAGAAGAAAATGAACAGAGGAAGAGGCAGGTTGGCTGAAGGACTTTATCAAAAGCTTCTTTCCAGCAGAACCAGGGAAAGAAGTGAGCAGGCTATCCTATGGATCGCCTTGGCGAGCTTCATCATCCACTTAGGGATCATCGGTTTGGTCCATTTCAATATTATTTCCTTGGATTCGCCATCCTATTTATTAACGGATCCCATCGCAGCTATTTATACCCCATTCTCCTTTATCCTCGTGTATGAGGTCTATCTTCTCGTTTACTACCTTCCAAAGTCGACTTCGACGTATATCTCAAAACAGTATGAGATCATTACGCTTATCATCATCAGGCGCTTGTTCAAGGACCTCTCAGACCTATCGCTTTCGGCAAATTGGTTCAACATCAAGAATGATCTTCAATTCACTTACGATCTGGTTGCGTCGGTCGTATTATTCTACCTCATCTTCCTGTTCCATGTCCAACGCTCCAAGGTCTATGAAACAGCTGCAAGAGGGCAGGAACATCTAAATAGTCTATCGAAATTCATCACTGCCAAAAAATGGATAGCCACTGCTTTGGTCCCCATTTTATTCATCACTGCACTGTACGCCTTCATAAGTTGGAGCCTCGGGGTCTTTCAACCCAATGAACCGAGTGTTCTTTCCTTCAAGAACATCAACAACATTTTCTTTGAGCAGTTCTTTACGATCTTGATCATTGCTGATGTCATCCTGCTCTTGTTCTCATTCTTTCATACGGACGAGTTCCATAAGGTCATTCGGAATTCAGGATTCATTATTTCAACCATCCTGATCCGGATATCATTTTCCGTAGAAGGGATCATGAACACTGTATTGATCGTAGCATCTATATTGTTTGGGCTGTTAGTGCTCATTATTTGCAATAAATTCGAAAAGCAACTTGCATCAGAGGCTTCCCTTAAGGAGCGGGGTTGATCGTTGCAGGGAAAAGCGCAGGTGCCCGGTGGAGCGCATCGAGCAACGGAGCGAGGCCGCGCTGTCCGCCTCGTTGATCGTGGCCTGTGGCTTGGTGCCGGTGGTAATGCTGGGCCGGCTGCTGGAGCGGGAGGGGTGAGCAACGAGATCGGTACGGCTAATTCAGCTTGCACTTTCATGTACATTTATTGCTATATTTAGCAAGTTTTGAACACATACCTCCAAGGTCAGCCATGAGTCCGATCTCACCTGAACGGCAGCAACGGCACAGCTTCCGGGTCTTCGAGGAGGTCTTCGCGAGCTCACCTGTCATTTCCGTGGCGGAGGTCAGCTTGCACTTCCCGGGTATGCGACCGGAACGCCTTAGCCAATGGCAAGCCAAGGGCTACATCCGGAAAATAAGGAACGGCTTCTACCGGATGGCAAGCCGCCCGATGAACGATCACGAGCGATGGGCCATCGCCAACTCCATCCACGCACCGAGCTATATCAGCCTGCGGTCCGCGCTGGGCTATTACAACTTCATTCCGGAGGGCGTGTTCCATGTTGAATCGGTGACCACCGGCCACACCAAGCGGTTCGCGTTCAACGGCACGCAATACACCTATCGCCACATCAAGCCGGCCTTCCACTTCGGGTACCGCTTCCTGGAGCACCAGGGCCTTCGGGTACGGATGGCCAGCCCCGAAAAGGCCTTGTTGGACGTCCTTTACCTGCACCCCGAAATGGCCACCACGAGCGACTTCGAGGCATGGCGCTTGGACGCTACGGAGATCGTGGCCCGGATCGATGCCGCGCGCATGGACGACTTCGCCGGGATCGGCGGTTCCGATGCGATGCGGTCACGCTATCACTCGCTCAAGAAATGGCTCCATGATCACGCTTGATGAGATCTGCGCAGGCTATCCGGCGGCGTTGCACGACCGCTCGTCGTTCCTGTTGCGCGAATACCTGCAGTACCGGATCCTGCAGCTCATCTACCGCACAGCGCACGCCCGTCAGCTCGTCTTTCTGGGGGGCACCTGCCTGCGCTTGATCCATGGGAACCAGCGCTTCAGCGAGGACCTAGACTTCGACAACCTCGGCCTCGACGCGGAGCGCTTACAGGAGCTCGCTGAACTCGTGGGAAGGGGACTTGAACGCGAAGGCTACCAAGTGGAAGTGGAGGTCCGCAGCCGCACCGCGTTCCGCTGCAAGGTGCGCTTCCCGGGCCTCTTGTTCCAACAAGGACTTAGCGGGCATGCCGAGCAGCGCATCCTGATCCAATTCGACACCGAACCACAGCACTACACCTACACGCCCGTTCTCCGGCGCTTGGACAAGTTCGATGTCTCCTTCAGCCTGCCCTGTTGTTCGCTCGACCTGCTGTTGGCACAGAAGTGCTTCGCCATCATGGGCCGGCCGCGGAACAAGGGAAGGGACTTCTTCGATGTGGTCTTCCTGCTCGGGCTCAACGCCTCACCGGACCTGGACTACTTGCGTGAGCGGATCCACGTGAACACCTTACCCGAACTCACCGAGAAGCTCCTGGCCCATTGTGCCACCCTGAACATGGCTGAACAAGCCGAAGATGTCCGCCCCTTCCTGTTCAACGCTGCGTTGGCCGAGCGGGTCACCAACTTCCCTGATATCATCCGCCAACATTGGCTCACCTGATCGCCTGCCGTGCTGCTCGTGGCCTGTGGCTTGGTGCCGGTGGTGCTGCTGGGTCGGCTGCTGGAGCGGAAGGGGTGAGCAACGATCATCCCTGCCCGTTACTTATCTTGATACAACCTCCATGGACAAGAAAGTCGACAAGCAGGCCACCACGGTCCGCCTTGAGCACCTCACTTACAAGGGGCAGCCGTGCATCGCCCTTCGCTTCCCGTACGAAACAGGGTTGATCGTTGCTGCGAAAAGCGCAGGTGCCCGGTGGAGCGCCACGAACAAGTGCTGGTACACGCCGAACACACCCGAACAGCTGCGCGGCATCTTCGCGGCCTTCAAAGGGCTGGCGTGGGTGGACAGCACACCGCTGTTCGCCGCCAAGACCATTGCTGCCAGCCCGCCACCGAAACCACAGGCAGCCAAGGCGCAAAAGGTTCCGGCCGTTCCCAAGGCAACGCCTACCCCGGCCCACGTGGAGGCCCTGGCGCACATGAAGCGCAAGCTGGAGATCGCACGGTACAGCCCCAACAGCATCAACACCTACCTGAACGCCACCAAGCAGCTCTTCCTGCACTTCCCAGCGAAGCACCCGAACGACCTCCGCACCGAGGATATTGAGGCGTACCAGTACCACCTGGCCAGGGGGAAGGCCAGCAACAGCTACCTGAACCAAGTGGTGAACGCCGTGCGCTACTACTACAAGGACGTGCTGGGCGACGCGACCCGCGTGTCGTTCATTGAGCGGCCGCGCAAAGAGCGCAAGCTGCCTACCGTGCTGAGCGAGGAAGAGGTCGGCTCACTCTTGCGCGCGGTGGACAACCTCAAACACCGCTGCATCCTTATGCTCATCTATTCCGCTGGGCTGCGCTTGAGCGAATTGATCAACCTCCGCCTGCCGGATGTGGCCACTGACCGCAACCAACTGGTCGTTCGGGGCGGCAAGGGCAACAAGGACCGCATCACCCTGCTGAGCACCAAGGTGATGGTACCGTTGCAGGAATACCTGAAGACCTACACCCCCAAGGTACACCTCTTCGAAGGCGCGGATGGTGGCCCCTACTCTCCGCGCAGCGTGCAACAGGTCTTCCACCGGGCCAAGGACAAGGCCGGCATCACTACCCCGGCAACCGTGCACACGCTCCGCCACTCCTTCGCCACTCACCTCTTGGAGAAGGGAACGGATCTCCGCTATATTCAAACCCTGTTGGGGCACAGTTCCTCCAAGACCACCGAGATCTACACCCACGTAAGCACCAAAGCCCTTGGCAAGATCCGCAGCCCGCTCGATGACCTGGACCTCGGTTGAGGCTATTGCGCTTTACCACCCAATCGGGTGGGCTTTACGCAACTACCAAGCTCAGCCAAGTCCGGAAATTGACGCAATGCGCTAACCCGCAGTTAGCGGCAATTGCACGTGACATTTCTAAATTGAAAGTAAGTACAATAAAATGACAAAGCATTATAGTTTAAAATGGTTAACCGACAGCTTTGAGAGAGGAGAAGAATTGAATTTCATTTTCTTTTGGGGACATACTAATAAATACAAAAATGAAATAGGAAAGTTTTGTTTTAGTCAATGGTTTGAAAGTCCATTCACCATTGAAAACAAGACCTATAAAACTTCAGAACATTGGATGATGTCTCAAAAAGCACTGCTATTTAACGATAAGTCAACATACGAAAAAATTTTGATTGCAAAGACACCCAAGGAAGCAATAGGACTTGGTAAAATAGTTTTAGGTTTTGACGAACATATTTGGAACGCCAAACGATTTGAAATTGTCAAGACTGGAAACATTCACAAGTTCAATCAAAATCTTGAAATAGCTGAATATTTAATAAAAACTGGTGAAAGTGTTTTAGTTGAAGCTAGTCCAGTTGACATCATTTGGGGTGTTGGACTTTCTCAAGAAGACAGCGAAATCGACAATATTTATTCTTGGCGTGGACTTAATCTTCTAGGTTTTGCGCTTATGGAAGTAAGAGGATTCTTAAAAGAATTTGGACACTTCAAACCGCTTGACAACACAATACAAACACCTTGGAATAAGTTTCCCAATATTGACAAATACGATTTGTTTTGGCGTATGGGAAAAGGCGAAGATTATTTAAAGTTCTTTTGCGAATATTATAATGGACTTAACGAAAGAGAAAAGACAATCATTAAATTGACTAATCCAGCACCTTATGATTGGAATGAAATTTATGAATAGAAAGGCAACAGCCGCTAACAGCATGCTAGCGATAGCCGCTGGTTCAGCGCAAATTTGGAAGTTCGTATTTCTTTTATAAATTTGTAATAGGTTTGCAGTTCAGTGCTTCGGTATCGCGGCCATCGCTAGCATGCAAATCGTTAGCTGCAAGGTTAGACGACCACACACGACACGGACAACGGACAATAAAAAGGTTAAGACAAAGTTAATCTGACAAAAATGAACATGATTAAAAAAGCGTATCAGCACTTTTCAAAGCCGAAAAATTTGGCTGTTCTGAATGGCGTTTTAATCACAATTCTCATTTTACTTAACATATACTTTCAGGCGTTTTGCATTCCGACTACTTGGACAATTATTGTTCTTGCTATTTGTTTTGCAAACACAATTTTATATCCCATTCTCGACAATTCAAAATTTACTCCTTTGACAGGTTTCATAAATGGAGTAACTCTTTTCGTTTTTATCTATTGTGTTATTTTCCTCGAACAAATGAACTTTTTTGGACTTGTTATGATTATTGCAGGCATTGGTTTAGTGACTTTTATACCACACTTTTTCATTGCTCAACTTATTTGGAAAAATTTAATTAAGCCGACAAATAAGCTCACAAGATTTTATTTCTTAACGGCTATAGTTCTTTGCATTGGGACAGTTTTATGCATTGAACAAGACTACAAGAAAGCAATCGCCTCTATTGAAAAATTCAAATCGAGTAACTACACTGAACTCGACAAGAATTTTATGACTGAAAAAATACTTGGAATGCATTTTATCTATCATACACGATTTTGCGAGTTTGACGGTTGGCGACCACCTAAACACGAACCTATTATGGTCATTGGAATGTGGCTTAACAATAGACTAGACCCATTGGAAGTGGATTTAAAAACTAGACTTGAACTTTATAAAAAGTTTTTCCCAGACAAAAAATATAAATTTGATTGTAGTTGCGGAATTGCATATAGACAAGATTATCACAATGACGAACTTTGGAAGAAATAGAAACCCAGCAGCTAACAGCGCATAATCGCCAGTTGGGTTTTGGGGGAAAATTTTTAGCTCGTGGTCCTTTGGAAATTTCATGGTGAACTGATAACTTTCGGTCACCAAACCCAACCGGCGTTTATGCGCGAACCGTTGGCTGCTATATTGACAAACCTCTTAATACTTCAAAATGGGACATTGGGGAACAGGAATTTCATCGAATGACACTTTTATGGAAGTGTATGAAACTTTCTTTCATTATTATAATCATAACTCTTCTATTGCCGACATAAAAAAGCAATTAGAAATTGATTTTGCTGAAACAATTAATAGTGAACAGACTTCAAATGATTATTGGTTTGCTTTAGCTAAAGCTCTTTGGGAATGTAAAGAATTAGACTCAAATACTTTGGAAAAAGTAAAGGAGATTATTAAGTCAAAAATTGACATTAAAGTTTGGAAGGAATTAGATGCGACTGAAAAAGATTTGAGGGAAAGAGAAAAAGTACTTGACAAATTCCTATTTACAATATCGTCAGAAAAAGAAAAACCAAAAGCAAGAAAAAAAATTAAGTACTATTCTGGTAATTATGAGAAAGGAACTTGTTTAGCATTTAAAATGAAAAATGGTAATTATGGTGGATTTTTAGTAATTGAAAAGCTAATTGATACATTAGAAGGTGAAAATTATGTATTAGCTACTAACATTAATTTGAAAAATGTTCCTACAACTGAGGACTTTTTAGAATCAAAAGTTTTAACAGCAAGACATACTGATTCTCTTGGATATTTTAGAGAATATTTTTGGAAAATAGTTTTTGAAGCAAAATATAAACGACTAAATAAAAATATTGACAACGACTTCATAAATGTTGGCAAAATAAATATAGAAAGTAATCTTGCAGACACTTTTAAAAAAGGTACAAATCATTGTGATATTTGGACTTATTGGATTGCGGTAGTCGAAGAATCAATAAAAAAAATTGAAAACGGTGAAAAAGAAAATATTTCTTCGACAGTCAAAGAATGGATAAATAAATAATACAGCAGCCAACAAAAGGTTTGCCGCAAGGCTGGCTGACGGAATAACAATCATCAGTTGTACTTCTATCAGCTAATAACGAGCTTGACCGAATTCTATTTGGCTTTTAGTTGTTAACTTCATCATCAGTTTTTCAATCGGCTTCAGTTACCGGGCGGACAGTTATAAAATACCAGCCCTGCGGCAAGCCTTAAACGTTAGCAGTAATGCTGGCAGACGACACACCTGACAAGAAACTAACAAAAAACGACATAGTAAAATGGGAATGATTTTAATTTATGGTTTAATTTTTTTGCTAATTTTTTTAAGCATTGGAATTGGACTGTTTATATACTCAAGAAAGAAAAAATCAAAAATTGGACTTACAATTTCTGTGGTTATGATTTTAGTAGTAATCTTGGCATTATTGACAAACACCATAGACGAATTTACTATTTCAAAAAAAGACATTATTACCGACTTAAAACATATCGACATTGAACTAAAAGACGACTTTAAAATCACTAATAATGAAGTGACAGGAATGCCTGAAAGAATTCAAGAAACGGAAATTCAAATTACGCAGAAGGACAAAGACAGAATAATTAATGAAATAAAAAAATCCGCAAATTTCAAATCATTTGCAAATGGACTGGAAATGGCTAACGACAACGACACCGAGCAATTTGGGACAAGTGAAAAAGTATTTAATTTCAAGTATCCAGAATTTTATTCAAGAGAAACTTATTCAACAATCGATAACATTCCGACTAGACTATTTGTATCTATTTATGACAACACAAACACACTTAAATACCAAAGAATTGAAGACTAAAAGCACTACTGCTAACAGGCGCTTGGCAAAAAAGCGGGTTCAGTGGTTAAATGAAGCTTTGTGCTTCGTATCAAGTTCAGTGCTGGCAGACAGTTTAGTGCTTCGAAATCCGCTTCTTCGCCAAGCGCCAAAACGTTGACCGCCATTCCGCGAGGGCGCGGAACGTCGTTCAACAGGAAATGACAAGCGGATAGGGAACACGCGGTCCTTACGGACGTCCTCCACCTCGGTCGGTACCTTGCGGTCGCATTCGGGATGCCCTGCGCACCCACCGCAGCACCTCAATGAACCCTTCCCCCTCGCCCTTCCGCAGCCTCGGCCTATCCGACGCCCTGCTGAAGACGCTCGCCGACCGCCACTACACCGAACCCACGCCGATCCAGGAGCAGGCCATCCCAGCGGTGCTCTTCGGGAAGGATGTGCTGGGCATCGCGAAGACCGGTTCGGGCAAGACCGCGAGCTACGTGCTTCCGATCCTCGCGCGCATGCAGAAGGAGCACTGGGCGATGGCCAACCGCCACGTGCCCGTGCTGGTGCTGGTGCCCACGCGCGAGCTGGCCCTGCAGGTGGAAGCGGTGTTCAATGAGCTGAGCGCCGGCCTGCCGGATCGCGTGAAGACGGTGGCCGTGTACGGAGGCGTCTCCATCAACCCGCAGATGATCGGCATGCAGGGCGTGCAGGTGCTGATCGCCACGCCGGGCCGCCTGCTGGACCTGATCGACAGCAAGGCCGTACACCTGGCCGAAGTGAAGGTGCTGGTGTTGGACGAAGCCGACCGCATGCTCGACCTGGGCTTCAAGGACGAGATGGACCGTCTGCTTGCGCTGATGCCCCGCAAGCGGCAGAACCTGCTGTTCTCCGCGACCTTGAGCAACGCGGTCAACGAGATCACCCAGCTGGTGCTGCACAAGCCGGAGGTGTTCCAGGTGACCGAGGAGCCCCAGGAAGTGACGCTGATCCGGCAACGCGCCTTCCGTGTTCCCGAGGAACGCAAAGGCCCCTACCTGCGCTACCTGATCAAGCGCCACGATATGCAGCAGGTGCTGGTGTTCACGTCCTCCACGCACAGCGCCGACCACGTGGCCGAGAAGCTGGTGAAGAACGGCATCGACGCGCGGGCCACGCACAGCAAAAAGAGCCACCACGCCCGGCAGGAAGCGCTGGCCGACTTCAAGGCCGGCAAGCTCCGTGTGCTGGTGACCACCGACCTGCTGGCGCGCGGCATCGACATCGCCTTCCTGCCTTACGTGATCAACTACGAACTGCCGCGCTCACCGAAGGACCATGTGCACCGCATCGGTCGCACCGGCCGTGCGCAGAACCCCGGCGAGGCCTTCACGATCGTGACGCCCGAGGACCAGGCCTTCTTCAAGGTGATCCAGAAGAAGATGGGGCAATGGGTGATGCTGGAAGGCACCGACGAGGTGGACCTGAAGGGGTATTGATCCGCGGTTCTAAACCACAGACCTTGCTTCGCCGAAGCGGCTACGCACAGGCGCAGTGAACACAGATGGACACAGATGAATGCGATGCCACCTGATGTGCTCGCACCAATGCGCCGCATGCTCTCCCTTAGCTTCGCGGTCCTGTCCGCATGCCCACCCTCCTCTCCATCCACGCCCTTTCCTTCGCCCATGGCGATAGGACCGTGCTGGACCGTGTGGAACTTGAGGTGGTCCAAGGTGAAGTGCTGGTGATCGTGGGCGCCAGCGGCTGCGGGAAGACCACCCTGCTGCGGTGCATCGCGGGGCTGGAGCTGCCTTCGGCGGGAAGCATCACCCTCGATGATCAGCTGCTTTCCGGAGCGGACACGTACATCGTTCCGGAGGACCGCGCCATCGGCTTCGTGTTCCAGGGGCTGGCCCTGTTCCCGCACCTCACCGTGAACGGCAACGTGGCCTTCGGGCTGCACAAGGTGCCCAAGGCGGAGCGTGCCGAACGGGTGGCGAAAGAGCTGAGGGCGGTGGACCTCGAAGGCTTCGGGGACCGCTATCCACACCAGCTCTCGGGCGGGCAGCAGCAGCGGGTCGCCATCGCGCGATCACTTGTACGGCGCCCGCAACTGATGCTGATGGATGAGCCTTTCAGCGACCTGGACCCCACCACGCGCAAGAACGTCCGGGCCGAAGTGCTGCGCATCCTGCGGGCGCATGGCACCACGGCCATCATCGTCACCCACGACCGCGAGGATGCCTTTCACGTGGCCGACCGCATCGCCGAGATGGACCAGGGCCGCATCGTGCGCATCGCCGAAGCATCCGTTCTGCGCAGTGAGTGGTCCGCTCAGCCGTTCACGCCATGAGCACCGAACGCCTGGCCCAGCTTCAGGAGCTTCTGGCAGAAGACCCGAAGGACACCTTCGTGCGCTACGCCATCGCGCTGGAAGTGAAGCGCATGGGCGACATGCACAAGGCCGCGACGCACTTGGAGGCGCTGCTGAAGGACGAACCGAAGTACATCGCGGCCTACTACCAGCTGGCCTTGATACTCGCCGATCTGGGGCGTGTTCCCGAAGCGGTGCATGTGTGCGAGATCGGCTCGTTGCAGTGCATCACCACAGGGGACCGGAAGGCGCGAGCCGAACTGCTGGAACTGAAGAACGCCCTTAGCGGCGACGAGGACTGATGCGTCGCTGGCTGAAATGGTCCGTGTTGCTGGGGCTGCCGGTGATCGCTGCGGTCTTCATTCTCCTCAGCCACCCGCACCTGGCCATCACCGAACCGGTGGGCGCGGACGTGGCGGTGGTGGAAGGATGGATGCCCGCGGAGCGCCTGCGGGAGGCCGCCATCCAACTGGAAGCGCTCCCCTACCGCCGCATCCACACCACAGGTACGATCAGGCCCTTCACCTACCACCTGCATGTGCGCGAGGGCGTGGACGTGGTGCTGCGCGAGCCGGCCGTCGGTGAACTTCGGATCCGCGCCGCAGGACTGCCCGGGGCGCGCATCATCCTGCTGGGCGACCGTGACACGCTGGATACCTGGAACGTGCAGGAGACGGCCTCCATCCGCACGGTGTCGCTCAGTGCGCCTTTGTCCCATCTGCGCTTCGTATCCGTGAACGACATCGCGCCGAATGGAGAAGCGGAGAACGTGGCGCTCATCGAAGTGACGGTGAACGGAGAGTACCTGCACCTGCTGCAACGGGAAACACTGCGCGTGATGGCCGATGGCAGCCTTCGCCAGGGGTGGCCCACCTACGCGCATGCCGCTGCCCATACGCTGCACCAGGCCGGGATCCCGGAAGGACGCCTTCTGGCCATCCCCACCTGGGGCAAGCCGGACAGCCGTTCCTGGGCGAACGCCGCCACCTTCGGCGCTTACGCGCAGCAGCAGGGCTGCACCGCCGTGGATGTCTACACGCTCGGGGTGCATGCGCGCCGCTCGCGGGAACTGTTCCGTCGGGGCTGCGGTCCGGGCATCGCGGTGGGCGTGATCAGCATCAACGATCCACGCTGCGACGCGGACGACTGGTGGAAGCACTGGTCCGGCTGGTTCCATGTGCTGAAGGAACTTGGCGGTTCAACAGAACCGTACGCGGTGGACCTGACCCACTGACCCGCACTGCGCGCTTCGTGTATCTTCAAACCATGAACGCTTTGGAACGCCCGATGCCGGGAGACCTTCCCGCCTTCTATCAACGTTACATCGACCAGGCCGATGGTCGTGACCTGCTGGAAGCCCTGTCCACGGCCAGCGAACACACGTGGGCCGCGGTGCGGCGGATCCCGCCCGAAAAGGCGCACTTCCGCTACGCACCGGGCAAGTGGACCATCGAGCAACTCGTGCAGCACCTGATCGACAGCGAGCGGGTGTTCGCCTATCGCGCCCTCCGTTTCGCGCGCAACGACAACACCGACCTGCCCGGCTTCGACGAGGATGCGTGGGCCGCGGCGACCGAAGGAAGCCTCCGTTCCCTGCGCGTGATCATGGTCGAACACGACGCCGTGCGGAATGCCTCCATCACGCTCTTCCAAGGCCTTTCTGCGGATGAATTGCAACGCACCGGCACGGCGAACGGCAACCGGTTCAGCGTTGCCGCACTGGGCTGGGCCATCGCCGGCCATGCCATGCATCACGTGAAGGTCCTCAACGAACGCTACCTGTGACCATGCGCCCCATCCAAGCCTGGTTCGACGAGTACGGCGAGAGCCACCAGAACGCCACCAATACGGCGATCCATTGGGTCTGCGTGCCCGTGATCTACTTCTGCGTGATCGGGCTGGTGGTGTCGATCCCGGCGTTCGAACTCCCCGTGATCGGGAAGTTCCCGGTAGCTGAGATCGTCGTTGGCATCGCGCTCCTCTTCTACCTCATGCGCTCGCTCTCGCTCTGGTTCGGCATGGCGCTGTTCTCCATCATTTGCCTTGCACTTGCGCACTGGCTCGATGCGGACGCTCCCTGGCCCCTGTGGGGGATCAGCCTGGTGGTGTTCGCGCTGGCGTGGGTCGGCCAGTTCATCGGCCACCACATCGAAGGGAAGAAGCCGAGCTTCCTGAAGGACCTGCAGTTCCTGCTGATCGGTCCCGCGTGGCTGCTGGCGAAGCTCTACCGCCGGTTCGGCATCAGCTACTGATCCAGCGGCACTCCCTCTGGCTCGTAAGGGATGGAGACCGGCTCCGGCCGCAGGGGAAGGAAGTAGCGATGGTCCTCCTCCCACGGTTTCCAGCGCCAGGCATCACCGATGCAATAGCGCAGGTCACGCAACACCTGGTCCGGTTCCAGCAACGCCTGCCCGAAGAGGTCCGCCGTGCGCGTGTTCCCGCAGAAAAGATGGTCGTCCTTCACCACGTCCAACTGCATCAGCCGGGGGTCGTTGTTCGTTACGTGCCGTGGGAACGCATGGCCCTCCACCTGCGCGATCATGCCCCAGTTGTCCACCTTGGAAACCGTGGCCACGAGCGTCTCCATATCAAGATCGATGTTACCTGATGCGGTGCGGTCCGCGAAAACGTAACGACCACCCGCATCGGCGATCAAGCGGGCCATGTAACTGTTGCCCGGGGGCACGCTCCATTGCCCGTTCCACTGGCTGCCGAAGAACACGACGGGATGCACGGAGTCCTGGGCGGCGAGCGCCGCTTGCGCCTCGTAGCGTTGCATGATCCCGGCGAACAGGCTGTCGGCCTCGCGCTGATGACCGGTGAGCCCCCCGAAGAAGCGGATCCACTCCGCACGACCCAGGGGATGCTCCTCGAGGTACTCGCTCACCTGGACCACGCGCAGCCCTGCGTCACGCAAGGTGGCATTGCCTTGTGCACCGTATGGATAGGCGAGCACCGCATCCGGACGCAGGCTGATGAGCCGTTCGCGATCGAGCGTTCCGGATCCGCCGAGCCCCTGCACGCGCCCATCCGCCCATGCCTTGCGGAAGGTGCTGTCCATGACGTCTTGCGGCAACACGGTACCCACGATGCTGCCGACCTCCCCGATCGCGGTCAGGAAGGGAACATGCGTGGTGCTGAGCAGGGCCAGGCGATCCAGCCTCCTGTTCACCTGAATGGCCTTGAAGGGCAGCTGTGCAAAAGCAGTGTCGTCAGAGCAGTGGATCACCGAAACGGTATCCGTCATTCCCCCGTGCCCGAAGACGATGAGCAGACGGTCGTCGCCGTGATGCCAGATCTGGAAGGATGTGGCATAGCGCATGGGCTCCTGCACCCAAAGGGCTCGGAAAGCGACCGGTGCAGGCGGACCGGAACACCCGGCAAGGGCCAGGATGAACGCGACCAGCGCGAGCCTCATTGCAGTTCGCGGATCATCTCCAGCAACGCGGACTTCACCGTATCGCGGCCCTTCACCAGGCCCCAGGGTTGCTGGAACACGGCATGGTGGGGCTGTTCGCCGTGGTCGGCCGGTCCGTCCCCCTGCCCTTCCGGAACGAAGCGGGTGAGCGGAAGCACCAGGCGCACCTTGGAACGCGGAAGTTCGATGTGTTGCTCCTTCCCACCGCAGAAGCTGCGGCTATTGCTCCCCACCTCCTCACCCACGATCCGCGCCCGACCGCTCCGGCGCGACAGCATGACGAACGCGGCGCCCGCATCCCGTGTGAGGCCATCGCAGACCACATAGACCTTGCCCTGGAAGGCTTTGACATAGGGCTTGGCGTACGCCAGTCTCGGATCGTCGGCGGGCACTTGAACGGCGCCATCCCCAGGAGGCAAGGAGCGTTCACCCACACTGGCGTAGACCGGTGCCGGTCCGTCCCTGGTCCCTTCGGGTTGCCGCATCGAGATCCCCTGAACAACGCGGTAGGGCTCTTTCGCGATAAGCGAGAACACCAGTTCCGCCATCCCCAGATCGGCGCCACCGGCTCCACGCACATCGATCACCAGGGTGCGCAGTTCCTTGGACCGAAGCTCCTGCAGCATCAGGTCAACATGCCGCTCGGGGTCGATGCCTTCGCTGGACAGGCTATCGCGGTCGAGCGTGCGCAGGATGAGCCAGCCGGCATGCTCTTCCTCATAGGCCTCCAGGCGCCAGGGGCGAAGCGGAGCGATGGCGGGGCGGTACGAACGGTCGATCTCCTCACCGGTGAGCGCCTGCAGCACGCTGGTCCGCAGCGCTTCATCGGTACCGGTGTGCTCGATGACATACTGCGCCGGTGTCCCGTGCCGCACGGCCAGCAGGTAGGTGAAGTCCCGCTCCACCACGCGTTCAACATAGGCCCGGTCCTGCCCGTCGGTGCTCACCTGGGCGCTGAGCTCCATCAGCAGTCGCTCCACTGCGATGCCATTGATCCGTCGCACCCGGTTCCCTGGCGGTATGGAGCGGAAACCCATCAACTCCTCTTCGAGGTAGAGGGCCCCGTCGATGATGCGCACCTTGGCCGGTAACAACGGCGTGGAACGCCGCAGGTCGTGCTCCAGGTCCGCTGGCAACGCTACCCGCAGGTGAGCATCCCCCACGGTGCGAAGCAGCTGGGCCAGACGCATCTGGAACTGCGTTGCGGTGATCGGCAATGCCAATGAAGCGCTCAGGGAATCGAAGCGCTGGTCGAGCACGGCGCTGGTGGCGTAGCGATAGGGATCCGGGTGCAGGTGGTGGATGGCCTTCCGCACCGCTTCCACATCCTCGCGCAGCTCCTCGGGATTGAAGCGCCGGTCCAACGCACCGGACTGCCCTGCGCAGACAAGCACCGCCAACTGCGGGACCATCATCAACCACCTCAAGTTCCTGCCCATGTTGCCTTGCATCGCTCCGGACCTCAAAATTAGCGGGTGCGCAAGGCACCGTTCCACCGCAGTTATGAACGATCGCGCACCATGCGAAAGGCCCCGGTCGGGTGACCAGGGCCTTTCCTCAAGGATTCTCCGGATCAGGCCTTCACCGCGGTCTTGGGGGCGGCGGCGAGGATCTCGGCGTTCGCACCGTCCGCATACTTGGCGAAGTTGTCATTGAACTGTTTCGCGAGCTTGTCGGCGGTGGCATCGTAGGCGGACTTGTCCTTCCACGTGCCGCGGGCGTCGAGCACCTCTGCGGGCACGTTCGGGCAGCTGGTGGGGAAGCTCACGCCGAACACGGGGTGCTGCTTGTACTCCACCGTGTCCAGTTCGCCCTTCAGCGCGGCCGTGATCATGGCGCGGGTCAGCTTCAGCTTCATGCGCTCGCCGGTGCCGTAGGCGCCGCCGCTCCAACCGGTGTTCACCAACCAGATGCGCACGTTGTGCTGCTTCATCTTCTCGCCCAGCATGTCCGCATACTTCGTGGGGTGCAGGGGCAGGAAGGCCTTGCCGAAGCAGGCGCTGAAGGTGCTCTGCGGCTCCGTGACACCCGCTTCCGTACCGGCCACCTTCGCGGTGTAGCCGCTGATGAAGTGGTACATGGCCTGGCCCGGGCTCAGCTTACTGATCGGGGGCAGCACACCATACGCATCGCAGGTCAGGAAGAAGATGTTCGTTGGATGACCGCCCACGCTGGGAACGGCGATGTTGTCGATGTAGTTGATGGGATAGCTCACGCGCGTATTCTCGGTCTTGGACCCGTTGGTGAAGTCCACCGCGGTGGTCTCCCCCTCGAACACGATGTTCTCGAGGATGGAACCGAACTTGATGGCATCCCAGATCTGGGGCTCCTTCTCGGCGCTGAGGTCGATGCACTTGGCGTAGCAGCCGCCCTCGAAGTTGAATACGCCCTGATCGCTCCAGCCGTGCTCATCATCACCGATGAGGCGGCGCTCGGGATCCGCGCTGAGGGTGGTCTTTCCGGTGCCGCTGAGGCCGAAGAACACGGCCGTATCACCGTCCTTGCCGATGTTGGCGCTGCAGTGCATGCTGAGCACACCGCGCTCTTGCGGAAGTACGTAGTTGAGCACGGTGAAGATGCCCTTCTTGATCTCGCCAGTGTAGCCGGTGCCACCGATCAGGATCATCTTCCTGGTGAAGTTGATGGCTGCGAAGTTGTGCTGGCGCGTTCCGTCCGAAGGGCCGTCGGAAGTGAAGCCGGGGGCGCAGATGATGTGCCACTCGGGGTTGAAGTGCTCCAGCTCCGCGTGTGTGGGGCGCAGGAACATGTTGCTGGCGAAGAGGGCGCTCCAGGGCTTCTCGGCCACCACGCGCAGGTTGAGGCGGTAGGTGGGGTCGGCGCAGGCCATGGCGTCCTTCACGAAGACCTCGCGACCCTGCAGGTAGGCGCACATCTTGGCGTGCAGCTGGTCGAACTTCGCGTTGTCCATGGGGTAGTTCACATCGCCCCACCACACGGTGTTCTCGGTCTTGTCGTCCTTCACGCAAAACTTGTCCTTGGGGCTGCGGCCGGTGAACTCGCCGGTCTCGATGGCCAGTGCGCCGCTGTCGGCGAACACGCCTTCGCCGCTCAGGATGGTGCTCTCGATGAGCTCTGCGGGTTCGAGGTTCCAGTAGGCATCCCCCACTTTCCCCAGGCCGATCGTCGCGAGGTCGGCGTTCGTTGGCTTATTCCCGAATTCGTTCATGTCTTGGATGGTTCGCTTTTTCCCCGGCCCCGGCCGGTCATCAGGACCGCCCGTTCGGGGCCGCAAATTTAACCCTTCTGTTGGACCGGCGTCCACTGACCGGTGTCAGGAACGACGTAAGGCGCTGACCAAAAGCACGATCCAGCCGCCCATGTAAAGCAGTCCACCCAAAGGGGTGATGGGCCCTAGGATCTTGGCGAGCCCTTGTGTCCCAAGCACTTCACGTGTGCTCAGCAGGTAGAGGGAGCCGCTGAAGCAGAGCACCCCGCCAAAAAACAGCAGCCGCGCGAACGAGGCATACCGGGCATCCACCTGGCCTGCCGCCAGCGAGAGGAACAGCAGGGCCAGTCCGTGCACCATCTGGTACTGCACCCCGGTGTGCCAGTTGGCCAGGGCCTCGGGGCTGATGCGGGGCTTCAGGCCGTGGGCACCGAAAGCGCCCATGACCACGGCGGTGAGCATGACGACAGCGGCCAGGGCGAGGGTGTTGCGTTGCATGCCGCAAAGGTGGTCACCAAAAGCCGAAGCCCCCACCGTGCGGCAGGGGCTTCGTTGATGTGTTGAAGGACCTTACTTGTTCTGGAGCTTCTCCATCTCCTTGTCGAAGGTCTGCTTGAACTTCTCGTAGTCGTAATCGATGCGGAGGCGCTCATCCTTGCTGAGGCGCTCGTTGTAGCTGGCGAGCAGCTCCTGGGCGCTGAGCTCGATGGCGACGTAGCACTTGTAGTTGCTGGTGGCCTCCACCTTCATCATCTTCTCGCAGATGGTGCGGGTGCCGCTCAGTTTCTGGTCGAGCACTTCACGGGTGAGGCCTTCGAAGCGCTCGGCGACCTCCTCCTTGTTGTTCATCTCGCGGCTGTTCACGTAGTTGTCGATCACCCCCTTGATCTGGGTGTTGATCGCGCTGGCCATGTCGGCGCGGGCGTTGGCCATGGCCTTCTTCTTGGCGGTGGCCTGGTCCATGCTCTCGCCCAGGTTGTTGGCGCGGAAGAACTTATCGTCCGTGAAGAACTCGGGACCCGAGCAAAGCACCTTCACCTCGGTCTCACCGGAGGGTGGGGTGGCGGCGGCGGCGGCTTTCTTCTTGCTTTTGCAGGCTGTCATCGCGCCGGACAGCATCAGCGCCGTCAGGAGGACCGTAACGGTGCGGTTGGGGGTGAAGGTTTTCATGGTGGTCTACGTTGATGGTGTCTTGTGTGTGGGAGTTTGCGAACGGCGTGCCAAACTACGGCAAGGCCTGTCATTCCTACAGAATTGCGTTCATGAGCGCAGGCACCACCTCCTGGCGGATGTCCTGCACGGCTTTTTTGTAGGCCTCCAGGCCCGCCTTGTCGTAGGTCAGCTGCACGCCCTTCACGCCCTGCTTGCCACCGGTGTAGATCACATCCTGGGTGCGGCGGTCCTTGCAGGCGATGGCGAGGTCGAGGAAGGCGGTGAAGAACCCGTTCGAGGTGCCACCCTCGCGGGTCACGGCGGTCACGGTCATCAGCAGGTCGGCCTCCCTCTCCTTCTCCACGAAGCGGAAGCCCTTGGTGGTGAGCTCCTGACGGATGGCCAAGGCGGCACCGGCCTCGTTCAATGGTCGACCGAGGTTCTTCTCCAAGGCGGTCATGTGCACCTTGGGCAGGCGCACGTCGATGGGCACACGCAGTTCCGGTGCGTTAAGACTGCTCAACAGCGGCTTCACGAAGGTCGGGTCAAGATCCCTGCTCACCAATGCCTCCATGTCCACGCGCACCAGCAGTTCGGGGCCTGTCGCGCCCAGATCGATGCCCTGCACCGTGGTCCGGGCCTGACCTTCACCATCGGTATTGCTGGAGGTGGTGACCTTGCCGCTGGTGCCGGGGTAGCTCATGACCAAGGGAAGCTGCGCGAGATCGCGGCTCGTGGTGCCGTTGATGGATCGCACGGTCAACAACAGCTCCCGTTTGAAGTGGTTATCGTGGTCCAATGCACAGCGCTCGGGAAGGGAGACCAGCCGCACCCCGCTGGTGATCCGTTGCAGGTCGTTGTAGATCTCGTTGGCCAGGGGAACGCTCCGCTCGCCGATGAGCACCTCGTCGTTCTCGCCCCAGTAGTCCTTGATGGCGAGCAAGGCCCGTAGGTCCTGGTCCACGGCGCTTTTGAGGTCACCGGCGGCCAGGCTCGCTTGGGAACGGGCGTAGAGGTCGGTGGCCTGTGCGATGGCCTGTCGCTTCTTCTCGGCCTTGATGCGGGCGTGCTCCGCCTTGCTCAAGCGGTAATAGACCCAGTACTCCGAGCCGTTCTCCCAGTTGTCCACCAGCTCGAACCCTTCCAGTTGTTCGCTGGTCTTGGTGTTGATGGTGCTGGTGAACGACTCATCGAAGGAGCTCTTGCGATCCAGCGTGTACAACAGGCTGTTGCCCTCCACCTTCACGCTGATCTCACTGGCCAGGTCATTGAGGGCGTTCTTCTTGGCGGCCTCCTGGAAATCGCTGCGCGACTTGCTGGCCAGCCCGATGCCCACGTAATCGGCACTGCTGACCGGCCGGGAGCTCACCCAGGCGGGCGGCGGGGGCTGTACCGGGGTGGTCCTCACCACGGCTTGCTTGTCCTTGCAGGCCGCGAAGAACAGCAGGATCGCTATGGACAGGAAGGTCCTCACGGAAGCTTGGAGGCCAGTTCCTGTTGGACCAAAGCCGCTATGCCGGCGCATGAACCCCGCATGGCATCGGTGCCCAGCGTGGCCACGGGCTTCACCTCGCGCGAAGCACTGAGCAAGGACTGCAGTTCACTGCGGGAGCGATCGCTGGCATCGGCCGCGCCATTGCGGGCCGGCACGAGGTTCTCCTTGGCACCATCGTAACTGGCGTAATAAGCATGGTCCTCCACCGTGCGGTCAACGACCTTGCTGAGCAGCACCTCGCCGGTCTCAAGGCTCACCAGGCGGTAGTTCACGCTGATGCTCACCTTGTTCTCCTGATAGAACTCCGCGTACTTCACCGGGCGGAATTTGGTCACCATCATCACCTGGCCCGGGTTGTTGGGGTCGGCCACCTTCACGCGGTAGCTTTCAAAGCCATCCTTGGTGCTCCGGCGGGCCGTTCCTGCGATCTCCTGGTAATCGATGACCTCACCCATCAGCACGGCCTGAGCACCCATCAGGTTGCCCACCCGCACGGCGGTCTGCTCATCAACGACACCACTGAGGCCAAGGCGTTGCTCTTCCAGGATGCGGTCCATGTTCTCCCTGTCCACCACCCGGATGAAGGGGTCGCTGACCTCGGTGAGGGCCGTGGTGGCATAGGCCTGCACCTTGGGGGCCAGGTCCGTTCTGTTGCGTACAGTGCTGGTGAAGGGCACCACGGCGATGGTGTATTTGCCACCGGTGAGCGCCTGCTGGCGAAGGCTGCCAGCATCCTTGTACCCGGGGTCCTTGTCCAGCACCTTGGTCAGGTCGTCATACGCCTTGCGGTAACGCTTCGCCTCCAGTGCCTCCTTGCCTGAACGGTAAAGCGGCTCGAGGTAGGCCATGCTCTGAAGGCTCGTGGCATCCTTGTACCCAGGCTCCAGCTTGGCGATCTGGGCAAAGGTGGCTTCCGCCCCCTTGTAGTCCTGATCGGCCAACAGGTCCTGGCCGCGGGTGTAGAGCTCCACCAGGAATTCACCTTTGACCTGCTCGAAATCGCGCTTGTAGCTGTCCGGGATCTCAAGCGAAACACCGGTGCGCTGCACCATGTCGTAGTAGGCTTTGCCGTCGAGGAAGGCGTTCACCGCCGCCCCCTTCTCCGAGCCCACACTGAACGCCTTGAAGAAGGTGCTGAGCTTGTCGTTCAGCACCTGCTGACCGGTCTTCTTGAGGCCGATCTTGGCATCGACGTTCTTCGGGTTCCGCTGCACGGCCTGCCGGTACATGTCCGCTGCTTCGGCATACAGCCCCGCCTCGTCCAGCTTCTCCCCCTTCTTCGAATAGGCTTTGGAGCCACTGCACCCGGCGAGCAGGGCCACCGCGATGGCAGCGCAACAAGCGATATGTCCTGTGGTCCTCATGGGTCCTGTGTTGGCGCGGCCGTGGCCGCCTCGTTCAGCGAGACTTGATGTACTCGTTCAACTCCTCGGTGGAGCTTTCGAAACTGAAGACATCGTTCACCTTGTAAAAGTTGCCAATGTCATAGGTATGGTCGTAGGCGAACTTGGCCAGGTCCAACTTGTTGTCCTCGAAGCTGAACAACCCCATCAGGCCTTTCACCTGCTCCACCGTGAAGCAACGCTCACCGCCGATCTGCTTCACCAGGGTCATGCGGGTATCCTCGAAGCTCTTTCCCGCGATACTCGTTCTGGCCTCCTGGAATTCGCTGGTGCTCATCGGGAACGGGCAGCCCACCGGACCGTTGTAGCCAGGCATGCGGTAAACGGCCTCCTCCTTGGCCACCGGTGGCTTGGTGGTGGTGGTGCCGAAGGAGGATCCCGTGGTGGTCTGGCTCACCACCGTGGTGGTGGTCGTGGTGGTCTTCGCGGTGGTTCCGCTGGAGGTGCTTGTGCCTGTGCCCGTTCCGTTCACGTTCACGTTCATGTTCACACCCATGCCGTTCAACCCCATGCTCATGTTCAGGTTCTCCGCGCCCGGCGTGTCATCATCGCCTGCAACGCTCTCTTCCACCACGGTGGTGGTGCTCGTCACGGTCCGGCCACCCATGGTCACGGCGATGTCCTCATCCCCTGTGGAGGGGGTGGTGGGAGCATCCTCCACAAAGGAGACCGGCTTGGTCTTCACCGGTTCGGTCCTTGCGGCGGTCCCCGGTTCGGCCTCACCAGAAGGGCGAAGAATGGTCTGGCCCTTCTTGTTGGTGGTGATGACCACGGTGTACTCCTTGCCCATGGGGAACCAGCCGTTCTGCTTGATCGGCGCCTTGGTGGCGTCGGCGAAGCGCACGAGGAGGCTGGGCGTTTCATTCCGGATCCCTGTGGCCACAACGCGGGAGGCTGGCGTGGCGTTGATCTCCGCACCGTCGACCATCAGGGTGAACTTGTCGCCCATGTCGGAAAAAACGACGATGTCGCTTGTCTGGGCCATCGACCCCAGGGTGGAAAGGAACAGGGTGATGGCGACGGAGAGGATGCGCTGCATGGTGGTGAAATTCGACAGGTTCGCAAATGTAGGTGTGGTGGCCTGATGGCAAGGGCTGTGCCAAAGCAGCCACACGCGGGCTGTTCCTGTGCCGCTCAGGTTTTCCGATCATCTTTGCGGGCCGCCCCGCCAGCGGCGCGAACCCATGGATATCTCGGTCGTCATCCCCCTCTTTGAAGAGCGTGAGTCGCTCGCCGAGCTGACCGGACGGATCCGCGCGGTGATCGCGGCGATGGGCCTGAAGTTCGAGGTGATCCTTGTGGACGACGGCAGCGGTGACGGATCGTGGGCGGAGATCCAGCGCCTTGCCGCCGCCGATCCTGCGATCAAGGGCATCAAGTTGGGCCGCAACTACGGCAAGAGCCCCGCGCTCAACGAAGGCTTCGCGGCGGCCCAGGGCGAAGTGGTGATCACCATGGACGCGGACCTGCAGGACGACCCGGACGAGATCCCCGGATTGTACCACATGATCAGCGTGGAGGGCTACGACCTGGTGAGCGGCTGGAAAAAGAAGCGTTACGACCCACTGAGCAAGACGATCCCCACCAAGCTCTTCAACTGGACCGTGCGCCGCGCCTCGGGCATCCACCTGCACGACTTCAACTGCGGACTGAAGGCCTACCGCAAGGCAGTGGTGAAGAGCATCGAGGTCTTCGGTGAGATGCACCGCTATATCCCCTTCATCGCCAAGAAGGAAGGCTTCCCGAAGATCGGCGAGAAGGTGGTGCAGCACCACGAGCGCAAATTCGGCCGGAGCAAGTTCGGCATGAACCGGTTCGTGAACGGCTTCCTGGACCTGCTCACCATCACCTTCGTGTTCCGCTTCGGCAAGAAGCCGATGCACTTTTTCGGGAGCCTGGGGCTGGGCATGTTCTTCCTGGGCTTCCTCAGCACCGCGTGGATCCTCGGCAGCAAGCTCTACCACCTCGCCACGCACCAGCGTGCGCCGTTGGTGGCCGATCAGCCGCTCTTCTTCATCGCGCTTACCGCCATGATCATCGGCGCACAGCTTTTCCTGGCGGGTTTCGTGGCCGAGCTTGTGAGCCGCAACAGCGCCGAACGCAACCACTACCGCGTGGCCGACCGCATCGGTTTCGGCGCCTGACCGGACACCCCATGGCACCCCGGCGCTTCCCTGCAGGACCGGTGCTTTTCGCTGTGCTCCTGGCCATGCTCGCGCTGCATGCCTGGCTGGCGCGCTACGCGCACCCGATGGCGGATGACCTCTGGTACGCCAGCAAGGACGTATCGATCGGCGCATGGGCCGCCGCCGCTTGGGAATACCTGCATTGGAACGGGCGCTACGCGAGCAACTTCCTCATGCTCTTCGGACCGATGCGGGGCGGCATGGAGGCCATCGGCCTTTACCGCGTGGTACCGCTGGTGTTGATGGCGGCCACCTTCGCTGGCGCGTTGTTCCTGCTCCGGACCTGGACGAATGACCGCGCCACCTGGCGTACATGCGCAGGCGGTGCCTTGATCTGGACCGTACTGCATCTCCACCTCATGCCGGACATCGCCGAGGGGTACTATTGGTACACCGGTGCCGTGACCTATCAGTTGGCGAACGCCCTTTGCCTGGTCCACATGGCCCTGCTCCTGCGCCTGCATCGGCGGCCCTCGCTGCCTGGCCTCTGCCTGGCGGCAGCGGTGCTCTTCCTGCTCATCGGCTTCAACGAAGTGATGATGCTGCTGATGGTCGTGGGGCACATCGCGATCCTCCTGCTCCTGCGGACGCGCCGGGAACACCCTCCCGCGTGGCTCTGGGTGCTGCTGGCGATCGCCTTGACCGGTGCTGCGCTCATGATCCTTGCACCGGGGAATGCCGTGCGCTCGGACCGCTTCCCCATGCGCCACCAGCTGCTCCATGCGCTTGTCATGAGCCTGGCACAGACCGGACGTTTCCTGCTCATCTGGTGCAGCTCCCCGGTCCTGCTGGGCCTTGCCGGCCTCTTCATCCTGGAGCACGAGCGGCTGCGCGAGCGGTTCCCCCCCCTGCGCCTGGCCGGAGGACTGAATCCATGGCTGTCGCTGCTATCCATCCCGTCCGTGGTCTTCCTGTGCGTGTTCCCGTCGTACTGGAGCACAGGGCTGCTGGGGCAGTACCGCACGTTGAACGTGGCCTGCTTCCTGGCCCTGCCCCTGGTGTTCGTTGCCCTTGCCCACCTGAGGACCCGGATACCTGCGCAGTGGTCGGGTCGCTATCAGCGAAAGGAAACGCACCTTGTGCTGCTGCTGATCATCGTCGTCGGCCTTGCCATCACCAGGAACGGAGGACGAGCGACCGAAGACCTCCTCACCGGACGCGCTGAACGCAGCGACCATCAGCTCTGGCAGCGCTATGCGTTGCTGGAACGCTCCCGGCCTGATGGCATCATCACGCTGCCGCCCATCGTCGACCCGCCGAAAAGCCTCTATGTGCTGGAGCTTCGCTCGGACCCCACCTTCCTTCAGAATACGGACTACGCGTTATGGTTCGGGTGGAAGGAGGTCCACCTCGCCCCGGCGGAATAGGCACCCTTCATTGAAGGTCAGGGCACCGGGACCACCTCCGTGCCTTGATCGTCGAACAGTTCAAGCGATAACCGCGCGTCGTGACCGTAGATGTCGTCACGGAAGTTCAGGCGCCCCGCGTCGTCCACCCAGGCCGTGAAGTAGCCGATGATGACAGGCACCGCAGGCTTCACCGCAATGGTGGTCTCCACTTTGCCGTCGGCGACCTTCCGGATCCTTTCCGGGGTCCAGGCCGTGTCGTTCCGCAGCAGGTGCTCGGCGAGCCTGATGGGCTGGCTGAGGCGGATACAGCCGTGGCTGAAGGCGCGTTGATCCTCCTTGAAACCACCCTTGCTCGGCGTGTCGTGCAGGTAGATGCTATAGGCGTTCGGGAAGAGGAACTTCACACGGCCCAACGCATTGCCCGGACCCGGCTTCTGGCGGATGGTGAAGGGAACACCGCGCGTGTACCGCTTCCAGTCGATGCTCCGGGAGGATACCACCGTGCCGCCTTGCACCACCTCCATGCGTTTGCGGTCCAGGTAACCGGGGTCGCGCTTCACGGCGGGCAGGATCTCGTTGCGGATGATGCTCTGTGGGATGTTCCAATAGGGTGCGAGCACGACCTGTGACAGCGGGTCGCTGAACACGACGGTGCGCGTGGCCTCGCGTCCCACCACCACATCCATGTTCCACGACACGCGCCCGCTGTCCATCACATACAGCCGGTAGTCCGGGATGTTCACGAACAGGAACTCACCCCTGGGCTGATCGGGCATCCAGCGAAGCCGTTCCATGTTGATCAGGATCTGGCGAACGCGCTCGTCGGGGGGCACGTTGAGCACATCGACCAGTTCGTCGTCAATGGCCTCGACCCGCTTCAGGCCGAAGCGGACACGGAACTGACGAACGCCCTGGGCCAGGGTGCTGTCGTACCGCATCGAAGCGCTGCTGTCGGCCAGATCACCCCACTTCTGCAACAAGACCCGGACCTGCCCGATGGCCTCCGCGGAATCGCCAGGAACGAAGCGCGCATGATCAATGAAGGCCGGGGACCAGGTGCTGTCCCGTTCGAGCGCCCTGTATCGCTTCAGCCATGCCTTGAGCTTCTGGTACTGAGGATGGACCGGCTCAATGGCCGACAGGTCGCGGGTGCCGCTGACCAGCGAATCGAGCAGGCGCGTGTAATCCTTCTTGGCGCGGGGGATGTACCAATCGAGGCCCTTCAGGTCCCGCACGGAGCCTCCATATCGCCGGTCGGCGAACGCGAAGTAGGCGGCCGTCAGGGACAGTTCCACGAACGTATGGTCCACGGAGGCGTAAGCCGTATCGCTCAAGGCACCCACCAGTTCGAGCAGCAACCGGTGCGACATGACCGATGCGCTGTCCGTTGCATCCGGTGACCCGGACAGGTCCATGAAGCTCTGTGCCGCCGTGGAAAGGCTATCGCCCAGGAACCACGCGAACTGAAAGTCGCGCTTCCGGTAGAACTCGGTGATCAGGCCATCGAACGCATCGTATGCCGTATCGCTGGACAGGAAACGCGCCAGCATCGTGGTGTCGATGCGCCTGGTGGTATAGGCCTCCTGCGATTCGAACTCAGTGGCCAGGTCCCTGGCGGAGTTCCCGGCATTCCGGGGTGCGGTGTTCGTGGAGGTACAACCCAGCAAGGAGAGCACCAGCGCTCCCGCAAGGCCCTTCAATACGGGTCGCGAACTAACGGGCATGCACGTAAAGCAGGCCGTCACCGGCAAGCCATTCCACCATGCGTGGCATCAAGGCATCAGGCACGGCAGGGCAACCGAAGCTGCGGCCCAGACGCCCGTGCTGTTGGATGAACGCGGCGCTCACATAGTCCGCCCCATGGATGATGATCTCGCGATCCTGGGCATTGTCATTCACACCGCGGTCCAGGCCGTGCAGCAACAAGGCCTGCCCATGCTTGGGGCTTACGATCTCCTCGCCCACGCGGTACAGCCCTTTGCTTGTCTGAAGGGATCCACTCCTGTTGCTCACAGCCGTGCAGATCAGGTCGCCGGAGTTCCTGCCGTGGGCCACCCAGGTCGTGCCCAACAACCGGCGCGCGTCCAGGTCGATGATGTACAACCGCCTCTCCGTGCTGGGCCGGGTCATGTCCGCGATGGCGATCACGTGCGGAGAAAGACCATGCTTGCGGGCCGCTATCAAGGCCTGGTCGAAGACCTGCTGCGGAAGGATCCCGGAAAGGCCGCACAGCTTGTGCAAGGAATCCACTTCCTCCTCTTCCAGCGACCGGCCTGCATGCGCTTGGTAGGTGGCCGGGGCCAGCAGCACGAACAGGGCGAACAAAAGCACTCTCATGGATGCTGTAAAAGTACCACACCGGCTTAACGAAGCGCATCCGTTCACATTGTTTGGCAGCTTGTGCCTATGGACGCCTGAGGGACGCGCAGAACGCAACGAACTCCGCTGCGAACCGCGACCAGGAAAGGTCCTCACGCAGTTTGGCAAGGGCTTCCCGAAAGCGGACGGGGCGGTCGTTCGTGAAATACAGTTCGCACGCTGCCCGAACGGCATCGGGACCAGGCCCGGGGATCACCAGTCCCGTGCGATCGTGCTCGATGGCCTCCTTCAATCCACCCACGTCGGTGGCGAGCACGGGCACGCCGAAGTGCTGCGCGATGGCGGTGATACCGCTCTGGGTTCCGCTGCGGTATGGCAGGACCACGGCATCGGCGGCACAGAAGAACGCCGGTACCTCGGCATCGGTGATGTACCGGGCCTGAAGATGGACCCGTGAAGGATCCGGCAGCCGGGCGATGCGCTCGGTGTACGGGGCCATGTCGCCATAAGGCTCTCCAGCGATCACGAGGTGATAGCGCTCGTCCATATCGGCGAAGGCCTCCAGCAGGATGTCCAGGCCTTTGTAGTCGCGGATCAACCCGAAGAAGAGGAGCACGCGGGCATCGGCAGGGACATCGAGCTGCTTCCTGGCCTCCGCCATGGGCATGGGCGCGCCGAAGTGGTCGTAGAGCGGGTGCTTCAGCACGAGCACCTGCGCGTCGGGCCGCAAGCTGCGGATGTCCGCGGCCACGGCCTCGGTAAGGGCCACATAACCATCGCAGCGCCCCACGAACCACTTCGTGAAGAGCCTGTCATAGAAGCGTGGCTCATGGGGAATGGCATTGTCCACGATGCACACTACGGGCACCCCCTGGCTCCTCAACCGACCGGCCACGACACCCAGCGCTGGCGCGAAAAAGGGCATCCAATACCGCAGCACCGCGATCTCCGCCCCCCCTTCCAGCATGGCCTCGGCCGTGCGGCCCCAGCTCAGAGGCGAGATGCTGTCCAGCACCCGAACGGCCCCCGTGCCATCCGGCGTGGTCGTATCGAACTGGGAGGTGCCGGGGAACAGCAGGTCCGGGTATTGCCGGGTGAACGTGAAGGCCGCCACGGCATGGTCCTTCCGCAGCTCCCGCACCAACGCCGCACTGAACTGGGCGATGCCGCCCCGAAAAGGGGGAAAGGCGGAAAGGAAGGCGAAGCGCATGGTCCGTGAGGCGAAGATGAGGAACACCGGCCGGACCGGCGCCGGGGATAACGAGCATTCCATGCGCGCGGAACGTTCGGCCGCGTTCTTGCGGTAGGGTGCGCTCACCTCCCAAAGTATCTTTACGCCCATGTCGCTTCGTGCTGCGTTCCTCTCCGCCTCGCTGGTCCTTGCCACCCTCTGTTCCGCGCAGCCCCCGGCCGCCAACCAGAAGGACGCCAAGGGCTTGAAGCAGGGCCTTTGGTCCAGGACCTGGGCCGAGAGCGGCCAGCTGCGTTACGAGGGTCAGTTCAAGGACGACGTGCCTGTTGGCCGCTTCACCTATTACAGCACCAAGGGCCGGGTAGAGAGTGTGCTGGACCACTACCCCGGTGGTAAAGCCTCCCACGCAAGGCACTATCACCCCAACGGCAAGTTGATGGCTGAAGGGCGCTACGTGGGACAGGCCAAGGATAGCACCTGGGTCTTCTTCAACACCGACGGCATCAAACGGAGCACCGAGCGGTGGAACGTGGGCAAGAAGGACGGTGAACAGCTGACCTACTATGCCGATGGCACGTTGGCGGAGAAAAGCACTTGGGTGAAAGGTGTCCAGCAGGGGGCCTTCGAGCAGTACTTCGACAACGGCCAGGTGAAGACCCGGGCCAACTATGCCTCAGGCGAGCCCGAAGGCACCATGACCTACTTCTTCCCCAGCGGCAAGAAGGAGATCGAAGGGAAGATGGTGAACGGCGATCGCGATGGCACCTGGTTCTATTTCAACGAGGATGGCACGGTACAGATCCAGGTGCTCTACAAGGCCGGAGCGTATGTGAAGGACAAGAAGGAGAACGGCACCTTCAAGGAATACCACGACCAGGACAAGCTGAAGAGCGAAGTGACCTACAAGGCCGGTCGCAGGGAAGGGCGCTTCACCGAATGGAACAACGACGGTACCTGGGTGGAACGCCCGGTGAAGATCGGACCGGAAGGCGCAGAGAAGAACGACCTGGAGCGGGTCCTGGAAGGCCAGACGAAAAAACGCGAAGGCACATACAAGAACGACGAGCTCGATGGCGAGGTGAAGGAGTACGACGAGGCAGGCAGGCTGATCCGCACGGTGAACTACGTTGCTGGGGAGGTGAAGTGAAAGTGGAAAGTGGAAAGTTCAAAGTGGAAAGTTCAAAGTGGAAAGTGGAAAGTTCAAAGTGGAAAGTGGAAAGTTCAAAGTGGAAAGTGGAAACCTGAAGGTGGAAACCTGAAACGGGACAAGGGAAACGGGAAAGGGGGTTAGGCTGACGAAGGAGCGAACGGATGAGCAAGCACGGAAAAGTATTGGTGGCGATGAGCGGCGGGGTGGACAGCTCCGTGACCGCGCTGATGCTGCATGAGGAGGGCTACGAGGTGATCGGCGTGACCATGAAGACCTGGGATTACGCGGACAACAGCGGCGGCAAACGCGTGACCGGATGCTGCGACCTGGACAGCATCAGCGACGCCCGGAACATGGCGGTGAGCCGGGGGTTCCACCACATCATCCTGGACATCCGCGAGGAGTTCGGGGGCGCCATCATCGGCAATTTCGTGGATGAGTACATGGCCGGCCGCACGCCCAACCCCTGCGTGCTGTGCAACACCTTCATCAAGTGGGAGGCCCTGCTGAAGCGTGCGGACATGCTCGACTGTGAGCTGATCGCCACGGGCCATTACGCCGGTGTGCGCGAAGAGAACGGTCGCCATGTGGTGAGCAAGGGTCTGGACCATACAAAGGACCAGAGCTACGTGCTGTGGGGCCTGCAGCAGGAGAACCTCGCCCGTACCCGCTTCCCCATCGGGCGCTTCCGCAAGAGCGAGATCCGGGAGATGGCCCTGAAGAGCGGATTTCCCGAGCTGGCGAGCAAAAGCGAGAGCTATGAGATCTGCTTCATCCCGGACAACGACTACCGTGGATTCCTGAAGCGAAAGGACCCTGCCGCCTTTGAGAAGCTCGCGCACGGGAAGCTGGTCACCGCGTCCGGAACGGTGCTCGGCGAGCACGATGGCTACCCCTTCTTCACGATCGGGCAGCGCAAAGGACTTGGGATCGCCACGGGCGAACCGATGTTCGTCACCGACATCCGGCCGGAAAGCAACACCGTGGTGCTGGGCGCAAAAGAGGACCTGGACAAACACCACATGTGGGTAAGGCGGCCGAACTTTGTAAAGGTGGCCGCGTTGAAAGGGGACATGGAAGCGGTGATCAAGGTGCGTTACAAGGACAAAGGCACCCCCGGCACGCTGTCGATGGACGGCGACCCTGCCTCGCCGGCAGGCAGGCGGGTACGTGTTGAATTCCATGCCCCGGTCACAGGCATCGCACCCGGGCAGTCCGCCGTCTTCTATGACGGAGAGGATGTCATCGGAGGAGGATTCATCGACCGTGAACCACCCAAGCCATGAACCGGACCCACCACGCACTGTTGTTCCTGACCGCCATCGCGCTGCTGGGTGCAGGCTGCAAAAAGGATGAACCGGTCCCCGTGGACCTGGGGTACGGCTACTTTCCAACGCGCGTGGGCCATTGGATCGAATACCGGGTGGACAGCAGCTGGATCGACGAGCAGAACAACGTCCAGGGCGCCATCACCTACCCCCTGCGGGAAGTGCAGGAAAGCAACTTCACGGATCCCGAGGGCCGACCGGCTCAGCGGATCGTGCGCGAAGTGAAGGACTCATTGGGAAATTGGGGGCCCAAGGACGTATGGTGGCAGATGAAGGACAACTTCCGTGTGGAACGGGCTGAGGAGAACCTGCGCAAGATCAAACTGGCATTCCCCGTACGAAGCGGTCAGACCTGGAACACGAACGCCGAGAACACGGAAACACCGTTGGAACTGACCTACGAGACGTGGGACCAGCCATGGAGCGTCAATGGCCTCACCTTCGACAGCACCTGTGTGGTACGCACCACCTTCGTGAACAACCTGGTGGATACCGTTCGTTACTTCGAACGCTACGCAAAGAACGTGGGCTTGGTCTACCGGCAGGTGGACGTGAGCAACACACAATATTTCACCGTGAATAACCAGCTGATCCCTCAAACGAAAGGGAACTATCTGCGCCTGACGGTCGTTGCTTACGAGGACTGACCGGTCCGCCAAATGTTCATGAGGCCCCTCCTGCTCGTTCTCGGTCTCCTGCCCAGCCTCTGGTGCCTTGCCCAGACCGCACCGGCCACCTACTGGGTGCAGTTCACCGACAAGGCCGGAACCCCCTGGTCCTTCAGCGCCCCGGAGGACTATCTCTCCCCTCGTGCCATATCACGGCGCCAGGCACAAGGCATCGCCCTCGACTCACTCGACCTTCCCGTCGACCCTGCTTACATCAACGCCCTTCTGGCCACCGGCCAGTTCCAGGTGCATAACGTGAGCCGTTGGTTCAACGCCGTCACCATGACCAGCACCGATACGCTTGCACTGGATACCCTGCATCTGCTGCCTTTCGTGAAGCAGGTCAGAACGTTCCAGGACGGCGCCCCGCATGGGCTACGGACCGTTGACAAGTTCCCGACGATGACGAAGGGCGACATCGAGATCGGAGCCACCTACGCCTCGGAGTATGGCGCTTCGCTGCGGCAGGTGAGCATGATGAACGCCCACCTGCTGCACACGCATGGGAACGCGCGTGGCGAAGGCATGCTGATCGGCATCCTCGACTCCGGCTTCGACCGGGCGGACTCACTGCCCGCGTTCGGTGACCTCCGTGACCGTGGGGGCATCCTGTACACGGAGGACCTCGTTTCGCACGATGGCGATGTGTTCGGCGATCATTGGCACGGTCGCTCCGTGCTGTCGGTCATCACGGGCCACCTCCCCGGCAAGCTTCTGGGGATCGCACCGAACGCCGACGTGGTGCTGTTGCGTACGGAGGACGCGGGTACGGAATACCTGGTGGAGGAGGACAACTGGGTGAGCGGTGCAGAGCGCGCGGACAGCATCGGCTGTGATGTGCTGAACACCTCGCTCGGTTACACCACCTTCGATGACAGCACGCAGGACCACAGCTACGCGGACCTGGACGGGCTCACCACCCGCATCAGCATCGCCGCGGGCATCGCAGCGCGCAAGGGCATGATCCCCGTGAACAGCGCCGGCAATGCTGGAAGCAGCGACTGGCGTTACATCAGTGCACCGGCTGATGCGATCGGCATCCTCTCCGTGGGTGCGGTGAACGATCATCGGGTGGTCGCCTCCTTCAGCTCCCGAGGCCCCAGCGTTGATGGCCGTGTGAAGCCGGACGTCAGTGCGGTGGGATGGGGCAGCATCGGCCTGGGCTTCGACGGTACCGACATCGCGCGGATCAGCGGTACTTCGTTCAGCGGCCCCTTGGTCGCGGGTGGCGTGGCCTGCCTGTGGCAGCTTCATCCGGACAAGAACGCGCAGGAGGTGATGGACGCCGTGCGCCGCAGCGCTTCGCACTTCGACCAGCCCAACGATTCCATCGGCTACGGTATCCCCGACCTGTGGCGAGCGCACTTGCTCCTTGGCGGAGAGGACCTCACCCGCCTCAGTGCTCCCCAGATCCTCAGTGTGCAGCCCATGCCCTTCACCGACCACTTCGAGGTATCGCTCTACTCGGGCCCTTCACAGCGGCTCCTGCTCGACCTCTGGGATGCCACGGGACGCAAGGTCTGGAGCGCTGAACGGGGCATCGACAGTGAAGCCTACGTGCGGTTCCTCGTTACTGACGGGGCCCTGTTGAACCTGCGCAGCGGGATCTATGTGATGCGCGCATCGCTCGGCTACGGTGAGATGACCGTGCCCGTGATGAAGGTGGACTGAGCCCCTGGCTGTTCAGCGCTTCATGCGCAACAGATAGAGCACGCCCTTGTGGTCGTCCGTGAAGAAGAACGAGGTGCTGTCGTGCATGAGGATGTCACAAGGCCTGGACACGCGGTCGTTGCCCTGTAGGAAGCCGGTGACCACAGGCTCCGGGAGACGGCCCTTGCGCACGCGCACGATGGCGTAGCCCTTGCCCATCTTCACGATGCTGCTGCCGTGCAGGGCCACCACGAACCAGTTGGCCAAGCGCACATCCGCGAAGCCCTCGAACAGGTCGAAGCCCAGCGGAGCCACCCGCGCACCCAGCGGCGCATAGGCCTTGGTCGGCGCCATCACCCGCATGTTCGGCTTCAGGTAGGCGGTGTCCGCGATCAGCTCCTCGCCAACCTGGTAGTGGAACGGCCAACCGTAATGCTTCCCTTCCTCAATGTGGAAGAGCACATCGTCCGGGGCGTCCGTCCCCAAGTGGTCGCTGCCCATGCCCGTGGCGAAGAGTTCATCGCCGATCCAACGCAGGCCCACGGCGTTGCGCAGACCTGTGGCATAGATGCGTCCGTTACCACCGTCCGGATCCATTTCCAGAATGGTGGCCCGCACATCCTCGGTCTCGATGCAGGCGTTGCAGCTGCTGCCCACGCTCACGTAAAGCTTGCCGTTATGGAACGCGATGCTCCGCGTAAGGTGCCAGCCGCCGTACTTGTAGCTCAGGCCCTGGCTGGGGAAGGTGTCGATCACCATCGGCTTCGTGTCCGGCACCGTATCGCCCGCGTGGTATGCGTAGCGCAGCAGTTCTCCCGTGGTGGCCACGTAGAGGAAGGTGTCCGTGGCCGTGCTGTGAAAGGCCACCTGGTTCGGGTTGTGAAGACCGCTGAGGTAGATGTACCGCTTCGCGAAACGCGCGCTGTCCTCGTTCCAACCGTCGAAGATGAACACCCGTCCCTTGCGGTTGTCCGTGAGGTCGTGCATGTCCGTGGCGAAGAGCCTGCCGTCCGGAGAAGGCGCCAGGAACCGGAAACGCTCCATGCCTTCTGCGGCCACCTTCAGCTCGCATCCTTCGGGAATGCTCAAGGTGACCGCCCGACCATCTGCCAGGTTCATGGTGACCGGAACGAGGTGAAGCGGTGTGGTGTCCAAGGGAAGCGCATCCACCGACAGCCCTTGTGGAAGGGGAACGGTATCCTGCAGCTTGGTGTCGGCTTCAACTTGGACCGTGTGACCCGATGGTTCCGGCGAACCACACCCGACCAACATGCCCACCAGCGTGCACAGTCCCAAGACCTTCCTTTGCATGTCGCCAATGTAGCCATGTCCGGAAGCGCTCCTCCCATCACTGCCGACCTGCTGCTGGGTGCCTACCGACGCGGCTGGTTCCCCATGGCCCATGAGGATGGCGAACTGCACTGGCACGACCCGGACCCACGCGCCATCTTCCCCTTGCAGGAGCTCCGGCCGAACGCCAGGCTCAAGCGTGCCATTCGCAGCGCCGCCTTCCACTTCACGCACGACCACGACTTCGAACTGGTGATGCGGGCCTGTGCGGACCGCGCCGAAACCTGGATGACGGAGGAACTGCTCCAGGCCTATGTCGGGCTTCACCGAATGGGGTGCGCGCATAGCGTGGAGGTATGGCAGCGGGAGGTGTTGGTGGGCGGGCTGTACGGTGTTACGCTGGGCAGCGCGTTCTTCGCCGAAAGCATGTTCAGCCGGGTGAGCAACGCCAGCAAGGCCGCGTTCTTCAACCTGGCCGGACACCTGCGCGAACGCGGATACACCCTTCTTGACAGCCAGTACATCAACGAGCACACCGCTTCTTTGGGGGCCATCCAGGTGCCGCGCATCAAATTCCGCACGATGCTTGCAGTCGCTTTGGACCAAGATCCCGACTTTTGACCCCATGCGTTGTTCGATCCTGCCCCTGCTGTTGCTGTTCACCATCGGTGCATCCCATGCACAAGGCACGTTGAAGGTGGAGTTGATCCTCAACAAGCCTGCTGCGGGCGGTGTGTTGAAGGTGGCGCTCTGCCCCTCGAAGGAGGCCTATGATGAGGAGGTCGGTTGCACGCTTCAGACCGTTGCGGCCTCGGGGAACACCGTCTCCTGCACCTTCAACGGACTGGCGCCCGGCACCTATGCGGTGAAGGTGTTCCACGACATCAACAGCAACGGCGTAATGGACACGAGCTGGATCGGCTGGCCCCAGGAGCCCTACGGGTTCAGCAACGATGCACCCGTGAACTTGGGGGTACCCTCGTTCAAGCTGGCCGCGATCGCCGTAAAGGGCGGTACCCAGACCTCGAGGATCAACCTGCGCTGATCAGCGGGTATTGCGCACAAAGACCGGTTCCACGGCCTGCCGTTCGGCCAGGTAGCGCCGGTAGGTCTCGGTGAAACCCGCACGGTGCGCGATGACCTCCGGGCCGCTTCCCAACAGGGCGATGAGCGCATCCGCAGCCTCGCGCAGGCCGTTGTTGCCTCCGCTGTTCGCCGTAACGAGGTCCGCTTCGCCACGCTCCACCACCTGCTCGACGAACCACGCGGTCGCTGCACTGCCGATGAGCACCCGGAAACCGCAGCGCGCGGCCACAGGAAGGTCGATGGCATCGTCGAACACAAAAGCCACTTCATCCGCTTCGAGGTCATGCTTCGCCAGGAAGGCATCGAAGGCATCGGGCTTATTGGCAAAGCCCATGTACAGGCCGTGCAGCCGTTCACGCTCGGCGAAGCGTTCGGCGAAGGGGTTGTGCTGACCGGTGATCACCGCCGCCTTGGGCAGGTGCCCGTTCCGCAGCCACAGGGCGAAACGCAGCAGATTCACGCCCATGCTTCCCACCTCCCCGAATGGACTGCCTCCCTCGGCATCCTTGAAGCCGTCGTTGAACACGCCGTCCCAGTCGAAGAGCACGGCCTTGGTGCGGGCAAGGCGGCGCAACAGCTCGGGCTCCGGGGCGGTGGTGCGGAGGCCGTGGGTGGTGAAGGGAAGGAGGAGTGACATGGTTGCGTTCGGCATGGGCTCCAAGCGGTGGGTTCAGGGGCGAAGTATATTCCAGTGCCCCGACTTGTCGCTACCGATGCGTTCGATGAGGCCTTGTTCCTTGAGGGCCTTGATCTGCCGTCGCACGGTGCGCAGGCTGATGCCCAGCCGTTCGCTGATATCGACCGCTGTGATGGAGGTATCCTGCCTGATGAGCGAAAATACAGTGCCATTTACAGTGTCATTTACAGTGCCACTCGCGGGATCCACCGTGTCATGTCGGCCGGTCACAGGTTCACCTACAGGGTCATTCGGTGGCTTTGCAGGGTCAGCACGTTGCACGTGCATCGTTCGGTTCTTCAGTTCATGGCCCGCCTTCAGGAGCAGGTTCTGGAGGAACCGGATCAAATACTGGTCGCTCTTGTGGATGGCGGCGGCCACGTTCTCGTAGTTGGCACGGACCAAGGCATTCCTGAAGTACCAGGAATGGGCAGCGAAGAGGTCGTTGTTGACGCCCTTGAAGCCGAGCTTGTGCAGGTACTTCATCAGGAACACGGCGGTGGTGCGGGTGTTGCCCTCGCCGAAGGGATGCACCTGCCACAGGTTGGAGGTGAATTGGGCGAGATGTGCGACCACCTGCTGCTGGTCCAAGCCACGATAACTGAACTGCTTCTCCTGCTCCAGATCATGCTCCAATGCGGCTTTCAGGCTGTCCGCGCTCGCGTAGAGGACCGTTTCACCGTTGAGCACCCATTCCGGCTTGGTGATGTTGTAGTCCCGGATCTGTCCGGCGAACGGATGGATGCCATGGAACAACCGGCGATGGATGGCGATGTAACCCGCCGATGAGAAGGTGAAGGTCTGCTCCCCGAGGATCTCCGTGATGCGGGCGGAGACTTTGTCGGCCTCCTCGGTGCGATCGCCTTCAGAACTGAAGGGATGCTGGGCGTAGTAGCCGTCGATCCGCTGCTTGACCTCCTGGATGGTGATCTCACCCTCGATGTTCTGCTTGGCCGTCTCGATCAGGTAGTCCGAAGGCTTCAACCCATCGACCTGCTGCAGGCCGATCGCCACGCGCCATGCCCGGGCTTTCTCCGCTTTGCCCGGTTCTCCTTGCCTCAGGTATCCTTCCAGATCATCCATTCCGATGCGCGAACAGTTCCGACAGCCGCACTTGGTACAAGTTACCCGTTCACGCCCATGCTGCCCACCTCGCTGAACGGACTGCCGCCCTCGGCATCCTTGAAGCCGTCGTTGAACACGCCGTCCCAGTCGAAGAGCACGGCCTTCGTGCGGGCAAGGCGGCGCAGGAGCTCGGGCTCCGGTGCGGTGGTGCGGAGGCCGTGGGTGGTGAAGGGGAGGAGGAGGGACATGGTTATCAAGGAACGGGATCCGCCAGTTCCTGGGCGGGAAGGATCTGGAAACCTGTAAGTCCGGCCTCATTGATGGCCGAAGCCAATGCCGACGTGATGAAGGTGTCAATACCGGCACATCGGATCGAGAAGATGTCCGGATGACCCGGACCTGTAACGAAGTGTCCAAAGGTCAATCGCACGTAGTCGTATTCTTCCGTACCGGGCAGTTCTCCTTTCTTCACCTGCTCCCTCTTAGCCCGTAGGTCTTCCAGATCCTTGATGTCAATTCCGAACCGGGGAGTACCCATCATATCCGTAACGTGAAACCTTGACCGTGTGCAGTCCAAGCGATCCTCAACGTCATTTATGAAATGAAGGACATGGTATTCGTTGACGGAATCCTTGTGGTGAATTGCCGCTGGGTAGATGGCGTGCTTTCCGAGGTCGAACCGTTGGAAGAGTTTCAGCGCTCTATCACTTAGGATGAAGGCGTGCGCACTGATCGCAGCGGTACTGATGATATCCGTGAGTTTGGCGGATCTGTAAAGGTCTATCCGATCAAACTTGACCGGGAACCACGGAAACTGGTGGTAATTGAGCTCGTGTGCGATGAAGGTATTGATATGGCTCACCTGTGGCCATCGGCCGATGATCTTGGTGACCGTCGAGGACGAGATCGTTCGATAGACCTTGGATGCAGGGTTCTCCTTGAACGCAGAACGTTCATCCACCTGCCATTGCCTGGCTACCTCGTCAAAGACGTTTATCTTCTTTGCCACGGGCCGTTGCGCGTTCAGAGTTGCCGACCCTACACGCAACGCGCGCAGACCAGCGAAAAGCCTAACCCGCGATCGCCTTCATCAGGTCCTGGATGTCGAGCATGCCGAGCTGCTTGCCGTTCTCGCTCACGCTCAGCGTGTCCACCTTATGCTCCTTGAAGGCCTTCTGGGCCTCGTCGAGCAGGGCCTCGGGGCTGATGCTGAAGGGCGCGTTGAACTTCAGGGTGCTCAGCTTTTTGGCGAGGAACTTGTTGCCCTCCTTCTCGATGCCACGGCGCAGGCCGCCATCGGTGAAGACGCCGAGGTTCTTGCCTTTCGCGTCCACCACCATCACCGCACCGAAGCCGTGCTTGGTCATCTCCACGAGGGCCTCGCTCACAGTGGCGCTGTCCTTCACGATGGGGTTGCTGCGCGAGAGCACGTCCTTCACCTTCATGGTGATCAGGCGCGTGTCCACGTAGAACTGCTTGGTGCCGATGGCCGTGAAGTGGTTGTCGGTGAGCTGCTTCATCAGCTTCCAGGGCACTGTGATGGTGTGCACGCCCAGTTCCACGGCATTGCGCACGTGCTCCACGGTGCGTACGCTGCTGAACATGATCTTGGTGTCGTAGCCATAGTAATTCACAGCCTCAACGCACTGCTGCACGAGGCTGAGCGCGTCGTGTCCCTGGTCCTGCAGGCGACCCACGAGCGGGCACACATAGCTGGCACCGGCCTGCATGGCCATGTAAGCCTGCTGCAAGGTGTACACCAGGTGTACGTTCACCATGATGCCTTCATTGCGCAGCATGCGGCACGCGCGCAGGCCTTCGAGGCTCACGGGGATCTTGAAGACGGTGGTCTCCTTCTTCAGGCCCATCTTCAGCTGGCGCTTCGCCTCCTTCACCACTTCCTCGGCGGTCTCGCCCAAGGCCTCCACTTGCAGGATGGGGACCTTCTTGGCGAGGTCGAGGATCATCTTGTCGATGTTCGTGACCCCCCCGCGGTGCATGAAGGTGGGCGTGGTGGTGAGACCGGTGAGGAAGCCGAGCTTGAAAGCTTCGTCGATCTCCTTGATGTCGGCGCTGTCGAGGTAAAGTTCCATGGTGCGGAGTGCTGTGTGGGTCGGTTCAGATGAGGTGGCTGATCGCACCCGTTGGGGCAACCCAGTGGGTCGCGAGTACGGGTGCTTCGATCAGGCGTTGACCAAGGTATTCCGGTACTGCACTTCCACGGCGTGGAGGTCCAGCAGGGGTTTGAGGAATTCCTCCAGGTCGGTGACGCAGAGCTGGCTGGCGGCATCGCACTTGGCGGTGCTGGGGTCGGGATGCGTTTCAATGAACACGCCATCCACACCTGCGGCCACACCGGCCCGGGCGATGGTGGGCATCACTTCACGGTTGCCGCCGCGCGGATCGGCGCTGGGGATACCGTACTTGCGGATGCTGTGCGTGATATCGAACACCAGCGGATAGCCGGTATTGCGCAAGTGGTAGAACGCACGCGGGTCCACCACCAGGTCGTTATAGCCGAAGGTGTAGCCGCGCTCCGTGAGGATGATCTTGCCGTTGCCGACGCTCTCGCACTTCTTCGCCGGGTTGATCATGTTCTCCGGTGCGAGGAACTGACCGTGCTTGATGTTCACCACGGCACCGGTCTTGGCGGTGGTGGTGACCAGCTCCGTCTGCATGCACAGGTAGGCGGGGATCTGGATCACGTCGCACACCTCGGCGATGGCCTTGGCCTGGCTGGGGTAGTGGATGTCGGTGATCAGGGGGAAGCCGAACTGCTTCTTCACTTTCTCCAGCACCTTCAAGCCCTCTTCAAGACCCGGGCCCTGGTAGTAATCGACGCTGCTGCGGTTGTCCTTGGTGAAGCTGCTCTTGTAGATCACGGGCACCTTCATGCGCTCACTGACCTCGCGCAGCTTCTCGGCGGTGCGCATCATGATGTCCTCGGTCTCGATCACACAGGGGCCGCTGATAAGGAACAGCTGGTCGCTGCCACAGGCGATGTTGCCGACTTGGACGATCTTGGTCATGGTTCTCCTTCCCGGTTTGTACGGCGCAAAGTTACCCTTTCGCCACGGTCACGTTCAGCACCCGCTGTCCGTTCAGGAAGCCTTCCAGCACATCACCTTCAGCAATGGGGCCTACGCCCGAAGGCGTGCCGGTGAAAAGGAGGTCGCCAGGCTCCAAGGTGATGTACCGCGACACGAAAGCGATCTGCCTGGCCACCGGGAACAGCATGTCCTTGGTCTGTCCCGTCTGTACCGTGACCCCGTTCTTCTTCAGCTCGATGGCCAGGCGCTGAAGGTCGGTGCTGGCGGTCATGGGCAGTTCCACATCGCCAAGGACGGCGGACCCGTCGAAGGCCTTCGCCTTTTCCCAGGGAAGACCCTTGGCCTTCAATTCGTTCTGGAGCGTGCGCGCCGTGAGATCCAGACCCAGGGTATAGGATGCGACCAGGCCCAGGGCCATGGGCTCCGGTACATCCTTGGCGTAGCTGTCCAACATCACCACCAGCTCGATCTCGTGGTGGATCTCGCCCAGGAAAGGTTTGAGCTTGATGGGTTGACCGGGGTACAGGCAGGCGGTGGTGGGTTTGAGGAAGAACACCGGTTCCTCGGGCACGGCATTGCCCAGTTCAGCAGCGTGATCGCTGAAGTTGCGTCCTATGCAGATGATCTTCATGGGAGAGGGATCGGGTCAGGTCTGCAGATCGGCGAGGGCGCTGCGCATGACGGCCAGCGTGCTCGAGGGCAGCTCGGCCTTGGTCATGAGCCATTGCATGTATCCGGGGTCGTTGCGACCGATGGTCTCCAAGGTCCAGCCCCTGTATTTACCGAAGCCAAGGCACACCTGTCCTCGATCGTCGAACATCAGCTTGCCGGCGGCATCCGGTGTGCGGTCACGGTCACCGCTGAGCTCGCCCAGCCCCTCCACATCCAGCGGCAGGTCACCATAACGCTCCAGCTGTGCGATGAGCACGTCGGCGGTGGCTTGGACGTCGGCCAGGGCTTGGTGGGCGCCTTCGTGTTCGCGACCACAGTAGAACCGAAGGGCAGCGCCAAGGTCGCGCGGTTCCTTTTTGTGGAAGATGCGCTGCACATCCACGACGCGCAGCCCGGAGTGGTCCCAATGGGCACCCACGCGGTGCAGTTCCTCGGAGAGCATGGGCACATCGAAGCGCAGGCAATTGAACCCGGCCAGATCGCAACCGGCCAGCTCTCCCAGCACCTCGCGCGCAATGTCATCGAGCCGGGGCGCCATGGCCACGTCGCTATCGGAGATCCCGTGTATCGCCGTGGACTCCGGCGGTATCGGCATGCCCGGGTTCACCAGGGTCTCGTATTGCTGCCGTTCACCATCGGGCATCATGCGCACAATGGCGATCTGCACGATGCGGTCCTTGCCCACCTTCACCCCGGTGGTCTCCAGGTCGAAGAAGGCCAGCGGTCGTTCAAGTTTCAATCGCATGGGCTGAAGGTAAATGAAAGGACCCCGACTTGCGTCGGGGTCCTTGAAGTCTTTGGCCGATCGAAGGCTTAGTGCACCTTCAACATCACGAACTGGAACTTGCCGTACTTGTCCGTGTTCCTGAAATCACCATCGTACTTGGGCCCTTGCACCTTGCTGTTCACCGCTTCGAGGAGCAGCTTGGTGTTGTCCTTGCCACGCGCGGCCACCGCTTCGAGCAGGCGATTACGGGCATCCTCCATCCGCTGGTTGCTGAGGTTCTCGTTGGTGCCGAAGGTCTTGGTGGGCACCTTGGAGGCGCTCGCCTCCACCACCACCCGTGCCTGGCCGTTCTTATCGATCAATCCCACCACGACATCCACGAAGGTCTTCCAATCGATCTCGTTCTGGTCGATGTCCTTCATGTTGTAGGCATAGTACTTGGCGTACTCACCATCATACGTCGCATCCGGGGCCACGTGCTTGGAGGCCTTGTCCTTGAGCTGTGCATCGGTGAGGGGGGCCACAGCATCTCCCTTCTCCTTGGAGCCGGGAGGTGAACCGGGCGGCAGGTTCAAGGCGCTGGCCGGCCCACCCAGTGAAATGGGGTTCAGGTAGATCTCCTTGTTGATCTCCTGGTAGGAGCTCTCGCACTCCACGAAGATGTCCTCGGTGTGGACCGTCACGTCGTTCACGCGGTAATCCAGGTTGTAGTTCTTGCAGGGCGGCAGGATGGCCACGTACACACCATCACGCTGCCGTGGCTTATACGCTTTCACATCGCCGGTGGCTTTGTCCGTAACATACAGAATGGTGCTCGGCGGCAAGGTCTCTCCCGGAGCCGGGACGATGAAGCCCTTGAGCACGGTCAGGCCATCCGCCTCCATGTCCTCAGGCAGGTCAACGAAGTAGATATCCTTCTCCCCGTAGCCACCGACCTGGTCGCTGCTGAAATAGCCGCGACGGCCATCGGCGGTGGTCACGAAGAACGCATCGTCATCCACCGTATTGATGGGCACGCCCAGGTTCACCGGCTTGCTCCAAACGCCATCCTCCCCCAGTTCGGTGTAGAAGATGTCGAAGCCGCCCATGCTGTTGTGACCGGTGGACGAGAAATACATGGTCCGGCCGTTCGGATGGATGAACACCGCATCCTCATCGAAGGGCGTGTTGAGCACGGTTCCAAGGTTCTGCGACTTGCTCCATTCACCATTGGGCAGCTTGACCACGCGGTAGAGATCACGACCGCCCTGGCCGCCCTTGCGGTCGCTCACGAAATACAGGGTGGAACCATCGGCGCTCATGGCGCAGTGGGGCTCCCAGCTCTTGCTGTTCACATCGCTGCCGATGAGCACCGGATCGCTCCACAATTCACCAACGAGCTTGCTCTCGTAGAGATTCCCATCACCATCGTCCGAACGATAGATGAAGAGGGTCTGTCCATCGGCGGAAACGTTCACGGTGGCCTCGTGGCCGGGCCCGCTGATGTTGAGGAGTTCAGGAGCCTGCCAGTTGCCGGAGCGATCCTTGTAGCTCACGAAGATGTCCTCGAACGGCATGCCTACGGTCTCATCGAGCACCCCGGAATTGCTGCTGTCCGTGCGCACCCTGCGGCTGGTGAAGAACATGGCGTTACCGTCCACGCTGATCACCGGGCTGAAATCAGGAAGCTCGGTATTGATCACCGCACCGACGTTGCTTACCACATAGGACTTCCGGTCGGCACCAAGCACCCGCGCGTTGGCCGTCTGTTCCTTGCCACGCTTGGCCTGGTTCACCAAGTCATGCTTACCGTCGACCTCGGCGAGGAACTTGTCGTAGGACGCATCGGCCTTGTCGAACTCACCGTTCAAATGGTAAGCCCTGCCCAGCCAGTAATCCACTTCCACCGGCGCGTTCACCTCCGCAGGGTCGAAGGGGTCGTAACCGGATGCATTGAAACCGCCGTGTCCTTGGGTTCTTTTCTCCGAGGCGGCCTTCAGGTAAGGCAGCGCTTTGGCCTTCTGGTTGTAGGAGTTCATGTAGGAGTGACCCAACTTCCAATTCAGGTTGGAGTTCTCCGGCTGAGCGGTCACCAGTTCGGTCCAGATGTCCGCTGCCTGATTATAGAACTTCTCCTCCATCAACTTGCTGGCCTCCTCGAACTTCCATTGGAAGCTCGTGTTCTGACCCTGCCCCCGGACGGGCAAGGAGCACGTTAAAAGAGCGAAGGAAAGAAGGGCCGTGTAACCGTATCTCATGCGCTGGACGGGTTCGATCGACCGGAGCACCGATCGGTGGCTAAAAGTAACTTTTTTCGGCAGTGCCCCCCCCTTGGGTCGATCAGAACTCCTGATCCATGCTCCAGCCCTCCAGGATGTCCGCCACACGGCGAACGAAGCGGCCGCCCAAGGCCCCATCGACCACACGGTGATCGTAGCTGTGGCTCAGGAACATGAGCTGGCGTATGCCGATGAGGTCGCCTGAAGGGGTCTCGATCACCGCCGGCTTCTTACGGATCGCACCGGTGGCCATGATCGCCACCTGCGGCTGGTTGATCACCGGGGTACCCAGCACGTTGCCGAAGGTGCCCACATTGGTCACCGTGTAGGTGCCGCCGCTGATCTCGTCGGGGAGCAGCTTGCCTTCGCGCGACCGCTTGGCCAGGTCGTTGACCTTCCTGGCCAGGCCCACCAGGTTCAGCTGGTCGGCATTGCGGATCACCGGAACGATGAGGTTGCCACTGGGCAGCGCCGCCGCCATGCCGATGTTGATCTCCTTCTTGCGGATGATGGTGTACCCGTCCACCTGCACGTTGATCATGGGCATCTCCTTGATCGCCTGAGCAATGGCCATGATGAAGATCGGCGTGAAGGTGAGCTTCTCCCCTTCGCGCTTCTCGAACGCGCCTTTCACCTTGTCGCGCCACAGCACGAGGTTGGTGACGTCCGCTTCCACGAAGCTGGTGACGTGCGGGCTGGTGGATTTGCTCATCACCATATGGTCCGCGATCAGCTTGCGCATGCGGTCCATCTCGATGATCTCGTCACCCGGGCCGGGCACCAGCTTGGGCGCCGCAGGTTTGGCGTTCGGCGCGGCCAATGGCAACGGAGCGGGCGCGGATACGGGCTGTGGCGCAGCTGCAGGGGCAGCCGCCGGAGCAGAAGCGCCCACACGCTGTGGCAGATAGTCCAGGATGTCCTTCTTGGTGACGCGGCCTCCCTGGCCGGAACCTGCCAGCGTTTCCAGTTCCGTGAGCGAGACGCCTTCGCTCTGGGCGATGTTGCGCACCAAGGGGCTGTAGAACTTGCCGCTGGATCCGGTCCTGCCCACCGGAGCACCGGCTTGGACCGGGGCGGGAGCCGATGCCCTGACCGGAGGCATTGCGGCCGGGGTCCCGTTGCTGGGAGAAGCAGCGGTCGCAGGGGCTATAGCGGGCGCTTTGGCAGCACCTTCGGCACCGATCTGCGCGATCAGCTGACCCACTTTCACCACGTCGCCCTCGTTCACCAGGCGCTTGGTCAGGATGCCGTCCTGGGGCGCCGGCACTTCGCTATCCACCTTGTCGGTGGCGATCTCCACGATCGGCTCATCGGCGGCCACATGGTCGCCTTCGTTCTTGAGCCATTTGATGATCGTGGCCTCGGCCACGCTCTCGCCCATCTTGGGCAGCAGGATGTCGATCTGGGACATGGCAGCGGTTGCGGTGCGCAAATGTACCAGTGTATCGCAGAGGCCGGTCATGCACACGGAACAATGGCTGGCCACCGGAGCTCCGGCTCGCTCCCGGGCCTTCAGGAACGCTGCGCGCGGTCCACCAGGCGTGCGTGCAGCTCCATGGCCTTCCGCACCAGGGCCTCGTCGCGTTCACCCGTGTAGGCGTTCGCGTTCTCGAAGGGCTCGATCGCCCCCAGGTCCAGCTTCACCCCCACATACCGCTCGATCCGCTCCACCACGGTTCCGGGGGCCTTCAACAGGTCCGCATAATCCACCAGCAGCACCTCCTCGCCATCGATCAATTTGAGCAGCCTGGTGTAATAGGCGACCCACACGGCGAGCCAGTGGTCGATGTGCTCCGGGCCCCGGGGCGTAAGGGTGGGACCGTCGGCGAACGCGAAATGCTTCAGCCCCTTGCCGAACTCATGGTGACCGAGCCAGGTCATGTACTCGAGCACGAAGGGGTCCTTCTCCTGCAAGGCGGAGAACCGGGCGTGCTGCTTCATCAGCGAGAACGCATGTTCCACGGGGTCACGGAACAGCAGGATGGTGCGCAGGCCCGGACGATGGTCCTTCAGCGAACGGTAGCGAAGGATGAGGTTGTTGTTCTTCGCCAGGTAGATGGAGCCCGGCCTGTCCTTGGGACCCAGGATGCGCTGATAATCGTCGTAGGCTTGAAGCGTTCCGGGATCCACCTGATGTTCCACGAGCTCGTTGTCGTGGATGTAGCCATCGTTCAGGAACACCTTGAAGAAATATTCCTCCAAGGCCTCCACACTGGTGAGGCTGAAGAGCACCTTGTCGCCGTGGCTCCGCTCCTTGGCCGCATCGCCCTTGGGGGTGTAGAAGCGCCGCCACAGGTTGGGCGCCAACAGGAAGGGCATGTTGGCATAGGTAAGGGAATGGAACGCCGGGGAACGCGCCAGCATGGTGGTGAGCGCCGTGGTGCCGGCGCGCGCCAGGCCCGACACGATGACCGGACCGACCGCTGCAGGATCTGCAGCCCTGTCCTTGAGCCGTTCCCGCTCGCGGTTGAAGAGGTAGCGACCGATGTGGTAATTGTCCAACACGATCCGGTGCAGCAGCTTGGACCAATCGGAATAGTCGCTCTTGGACGAGAAGCGGGACACGAACAGGAAGGGCAGCGAGGTGCCCAGGAGCATGGCTCCGAGGTTCCAACCCTGGAGCAGTTCGATGGAAGCCATGCCGGCCATACTGAAGCCACCGACCACGAAAAGGGGCAACGCCGCAACGAGCAGCACGCCGGCCAGCAACAGGAAAAGCCAGCCCAGGCTCCTCATTTCGGAGGTGGCACTGGCGATCAGTTTCCGCTGGCGCACCCGTTCGTCGGGTTCGCGATCGAGCAGGGTATCCACCAACTTGGCGGTGCGCCCGGCCAACGCGATGAAGGGCGGGCGTAACAGGAGTATGCCGATGGCCAGCAACAAGCTGGCGAAAAGCACCGCCAGGAAGGAGGGCACCGGTCCGGGAGGAGCAGGCGCGGGTCCGGGCAAATGGGCAACACCGTTCGTTCCCGCTGCGGCTGTGGAGGAGGCACCGTTCCCATAGGGCAGGAGGCCCCGGTGCGCGGGGTCATCTTCGGATGCCGGCCAGGGACGCTGCTCGAAGATGCGCGTCCAGTTCGGTCCGTGCACGCGGCCTTCCACCGGCGTAGCGAACACCTTGCGCATCACCACACCGCTCGGACCGAGCACGTAGTACTTGCCAATGTTCTGCGCCTCCACGAAGAGCTCCCCGGTGGAGAGGATGTCCTGCATGCCCTGGGTCAGGGTCTGGATGTCCTCGGAACGCATCAGGTCATCGTACAACGGGGTGAAGGAGGAATCCGCAAGATCGTACACCAGTACCTGCGAGTGGTTCAGCGAATCAACGGGCACCGACATGCTGCGTGGCAGGTGCACTTCCGGCTCCTCCGGGTATTGGTTCGAGTTGATCGCGCGGTTGTTGAAGATGGAGATCCGGTGGTCGTCCAGCACGTTGATGTCGTGCTCCAGGATCAGCGGACCATCGACCACACGCACTACTTTGTTCTCCGAGGGGCGATAGAGCAGCACCATGGAACGTCCGCGCACACTGAGGAACAGGTCGCCACGCTTCCAATACGGACCATCGGTCATCACCGGGCTGCAGTCGTTCAGGTGGATCGGATCCTGCAGCAGACCACCGTACAAGCGCCCCGCCAAGCCGTTCTCCACCAAGATCTCGCCCACGCCCTTGCGGAACAGGATCTTGCCGGTGTTCACGTCGATCTTCACGATGTGGTCCTCCTGGAACGGCACCTTGTGCCCATTCAGGTTGACCACGCGCCGCCCGATGCTGGGCTTGCCCACGCGGTAGGGGATGTCCGAACCGCAGGTCCAGATATGGCCATCCACCGAGGGTTGGATGCAGTGGTGCCAGATCAGGTCGTGGTTGGTCCACACGATGCGGCTTGCGCGATCCAGCTTCAGCAAGTTGGGGGTCTTGTTGAGCTTCGCGATCACGGAGCGGTCCGGCAACACGTAGCTGTGCATCGGCGGGGCGTTCTCGAAGAGGCGCTCAGCCTTGTCCAGCTGCCATGTCCGGCCTTGGGCGTTCCGGGGGATCGACCAAGTGTGCAGCACGGAATCCGTCCGGAAATTGAACATATGGATGTCCCACACATCGCGCTCCGCGTTCCAGAATCCGTTCAGGCCATACAGGTCATGCTGCAGCTCGTTCGTTGGGGAAAAACCGGGTGCGAGCTTCAAGTAGGAATCGGGGATGTTGCGCAGCGCATCACTGGCCAGCACCTCTCCCACCTTGTCCGGAAACTCGGCAAAGGCCTTCAGCGGCTTGGTGAAGCCCCCCAGGGAGCGCCCCCCGTTGACCACGTGTTGCACGGCCCAACTGTACAAGCAGAGCACCACCAGCCACATGGCCAGACGCGCCACGTAGGCGGGAGACAGCCGTCGACGCGGGCGTTCCCCGGTCGTCCCGGACCCACCACGCAGGGCCCGCTTGATCGGGATCCAGACGATGACGCCCAAGGAGAACACCACCAAGGCCAGCACCAGCAGGATGATGACGATGGTACCCACCCCGATGCCGGGGCCGATGTAAAGCGGTGTGTGAAGGGCCGGTCCCATGCTCGCCGAATGGATCGCCGCAGTGCATCAGCCACCTTGGCGAAGGGCCGCGAAAGTAAGCAACCGTGCGGGGTGACAACGGAGCCGCGACGGCCCTCAGTCACCCAGCCTCGCAAAGTTCCGCAGCGTCCAGCGCACATCCTGCCACGGGTGGTAATCCTTGGCGTAGGAGATGTTCACCCGGTCCACCGTGAGCGGATCGGGACGCAGGCCCTGTGCGGTGACCGGGTCGATGACGCCCTCGCGGAGGCGCGGCAGCTTGAAGGTGCGATGGCGCCCCGGATGGAACCCGACCCAGGTGAGGGACCCGGAAAGTACGCGGGCGACGTTCCGCAGGAAGGACGGCTTGTCCTTCACGGCCCAGATGCAGAACGGCGCGCTCAACGCCAGCAGCAACGCCAGCAGTACATCCACGATGCGCTTGGTGCGGCGGCCCTCAGCACTGCTCAGGGCGTGGCGCTCCATCACGTGGAGGTCATGCACGCTCTCGATGCTGTTGGGACCGATGACGAACGCATGCCCGGGTTGGGCGATCTTGAAGACCGGACCCGTCCGCTGAAGTTGCTCCATCAACTCGATGATGCGGCCCCAGGAAAGGTCCTTCGCGCAGAAGACCACCTCGTCGATGTCATGCTTCCGGATCAACTTCCCGATCCGGGGCGCTGCTTCGGGGGATGCCGCCAATTGGGCCGAGATCTCCTCCTGGCGGCCGAGGCCGAAGTGCGTCTGCCACAAGAGCGCGATGGCCTGTTTCGTTTCCTCGGGAGAGCCGATGGCCAGCACCCGTTGGCGTTCGCTGTCGCGCAGCTGGTAGCGCTTCACGCGTAGCCCGTTCAGCAACAGGCGGGAGCACAGCAAGGCCAAACCGAGCACAGCGGTCCCCAACAGCAGCTCGCGCGGCACGATGTTCCACCCGCCGAACACCAGTAGGGAAAGCGCCAAGAGGAGCGGGATCCACAAGGCCTTGGCCACATTGAACAGCTTTACGGGCAGGTCGTACACGCCGAATAGCGCCGCCCAGGGTATCCCCACCAGCGCCAGCATCAGCGCCGCCTGCCACGCGGCCTGCCCAGGCACCAGGCCGCCCAAGGGTCCGAACAGGGACACCACCACCAGAATGTTCACGGCGTCCAGCAGGGGCAGCAAGGCCCGGCCCAGGAAGCGCGTCACGATGGCACCGGCAGCACTGAGGTAGATGCTCGCGTTGATGAGCCCGGAGAGCAGATCGGGACGTTTGCGCGTGAAGTGCTTCTTCGCGAAAATGGCCATCGCGTTGTAGAACACGAACACGTAGTTCACGCTGCTCTTCTTGGTGCTCTCGCCCTTGTAATGAATGATGTGCGCCTGCGGGAAATACCAGTTCTCGTAGCCGCCCAGCGTGATGCGGTAGCTGAGGTCGATGTCCTCGCCGTACATGAAGAAGCTCTCGTCCAGCAGGCCCACTTCATCCAACGTGCGCTTGCGCATGAACATGCAGGCTCCGGAAAGGATCTCGATCGGCGCGGCCCGATCCTCCGCCAAGTGGCCCAGGTGGTAACGCCCGAAGACCTTGCTGCGCGGGAACAGACGGGTGAGCCCGATGATCTTGTAGAAGGCCACCGAGGGCGTGGGAAGCCCGCGCTTGCTCTCCGGCAGGAAACGGCCCGTGCCGTCGATCATCCGCACCCCCAAGCCACCGGCCTTCGGGTGAGCGTCCATGAACGCCAACACCTTCTCGAACACGTCCTCACCCACCACCGTATCGGGGTTCAGGAGCACCACGTACTCGGCCGTGCTTTCTCGGATCGCCTGGTTGTTCGCACGGGAGAAGCCGACGTTCACCTGGTTGGCGATCAGTCTCACGCCGGGGAACTTTGCCTGCACCATCTCCACGCTGCCATCGGTGCTCTGGTTGTCCACCACGAATACATCCCCGTCAATGCCCTTCATCGCCTCCACCACCGCGCGCAAGCACTGTTCCAGGTAGGCCCGGACGTTGTAGTTGACGATGATGACGGAGAGTTTCATGTGCTCATGGGCACATGTGCACATGGGCACATGTCAACCTCGTTTCACGCCCTGTTCATAAGGCTTGCGGTCCATGATGCTGCGGCCAAGGGTGAGCTCGTCCACGTTCTCCAGCTCACCGCCCACGCTGATGCCGCGGGCGATCATGCTCACGTCCACACCCTGCTCCTTGATCCGCCGGTTGAGGTAGAAACTGGTGGTATCCCCTTCGAGCGTGGCGCCCAGGGCCAACACCACCTCCTTCACCTCGCCCTGTGCGATGCGGGCGAAGAGCTCCTTGGTGTTCAGGTCATCCGGACCCACGCCATCCATGGGGCTGATGACGCCTCCCAGAACATGGTACAGGCCCTTGAACTGGCGGGTGTTCTCGATGGCGATCACATCACGGATGTCCTCCACCACACAGACCAGGGAACGATCGCGGTTGGGGTCGGAGCAGATCTCGCACACGGCCCGGTCGCTGATGTTGCAGCATTCCTGGCAGAAGCGCACTTCCTCGCGCAACCTGCGGATGGACTCGGACAGGCGCACCACTTCCGCTGGTTCGCGCCGCAGCAGTTCCAGAGCGAAGCGCATCGCCGTGCGGCGTCCCACACCGGGCAGTGTGGCCAACTGGTCGACGGCCTGCTCAAGCAGGGGGGAACTGAGCGCCATGGTGCCCGGCAAAGATGCACGTTCCGGAGCGCGGATCGCATCGCACCTTTGCAACGACCGAAGCACGGGGTGGACCATCCAACTTCGCCAAAGCTTCGGCGGAACCTATGCGCAACATCCTCATCCTCGGTGCGGGCCGCAGCGCCAGCTCGCTGATCCACTACCTCATCACCCACGCCGACCAGCAGGAATGGCGCGTTACTGTGGCGGACCGCGAGCTCTCCCACGCACAGGCGATGGTGCACGAAGGACCCGGAGTTTCGCAGGCCGTGGCCCTGGACGCCACCGACCCCGACGCCCGCGCCGCCATCATCGCCCGCCACGACCTGGTGATCAGCATGCTGCCCGCATTCATGCACATGGACGTGCTGAAGGACTGCCTGCGCCTGAGCAAACACGTGATCACCCCCAGCTACGTGCCCGATGCGCTCTGGGCCATGGATGCCGAACTGAAGGCCGCCGGGCTGATCGTGTTGAACGAGATGGGCCTGGACCCTGGCATCGACCACATGAGCGCCATGCGCATCCTGGACCGCGTCCGAAAGGAAGGCGGCCGCATGGAGGCCTTCGAGAGCTACTGTGGCGGGCTGGTGGCGCCGGAGAGCGACGACAATCCCTGGGGCTACAAGTTCAGCTGGAACCCACGCAACGTGATCCTCGCCGGACAGGGCGGCAGTGCCAAGTACATCCGCGACGGCATCACCAAGTACATCCCCTACCACAAGCTCTTCCAGCAGACCGTGCGCATCAGCGTGCCCGGCACCGGCGACTTCGATGGCTATTCGAACCGCGACAGCCTGAAGTACCGCAGCCACTATGGCCTCGACGGAATCCCCACCCTGCAGCGCGGCACCCTGCGCAAGGCCGGCTACTGCGAGGCCTGGGACGCCTTCGTGCAACTGGGCTGCACCGATGACGGCTTCGCGATGGAACTTGACGAGCACGCCACCTGGACCGACTACCTCAACGCCTTCCTGCCGCACGACGCCACGCGCAGCACCCGCGCCAACCTTGCCCATTATCTCGGCCTCGACCTGCATGGCGAAGTGATGGCGAAGCTGGACTGGCTCGGCCTCTTCGGCAATGGGCGGATCGGCGTCACCGGACGTTCACCGGCGGCCACCTTGCAGCACCTGCTGGAGCAGAAGTGGAAGCTCGACGAGGATGACAAGGACCTGGTGGTGATGTGGCACCGCTTCCGCTACACGGTGGAAGGCATGCATCAGGAGATCCACGCTTCGCTCTCAGTCACCGGGCAGGACCGGGTACACACCGCGATGGCCCGCACCGTGGGGCTCCCCATCGCCATGGCCTGCAAGCTGGTGCTGAACCAGCACATCCACGAACACGGCGTGCTGCTTCCGCTGAAGGCGCACATCTACGAGCCGATCCTCGACGAGCTCGAGAAGCACGGGGTGGTGTTCGAGGAGGCGGAGGTGGAGGTGTGAATCACGAGAATGGAGCGTGGGGTGCTCATAGCCAAGCTCTTGGACACTGGCCATTTGAACGTGCCGGAGCGAAAGGCCCTTGGTCTTGCGGCGATCACGTTCCCTGAGCTCAGAAACGCGATGGAACTGATCCTCCATCAACACGGCTGGTTCCCATCGAACTCCAAGACCCACAACTCTTCAGCACCTGTGTTTGAAGGCCACTTCATAGAGAGAGCGTCTGATGGGAAGTTTCTTCTTCACTACCAACGATCACAAGCGATAGCACCTCATCAACTTGCCGAATCGAGCAGTGAGGAGTTCCCTGATCTGGACACCGCAGCACGAACCTACCTGGACCGGGAACATCAGAACTCAATCGACGGCATCCCCTTGGCTGTTACCTAGGCTCAGAACTTCAGCATGAATTCCTTCAGCAGCGCGCGGTAGCCTTCGGTGAACTGGCCGGGCGCATGTTCAACGATGAGCTCCTCATCCTCTGGAACACCAGCATCGCGAACGAACTCCAACAGCACCCGTTTGGGCGGTCGACCTTCAAGGTAGCGCAGCACGCAACGGCGCGAGACACCCAGCCAGGCGGCATCCGCGAGCTCCACCAGTTCAGCCTCGCGGTTGAGGGGGATGATGCACGCGAAGCGACCCTCCTCCGCGAGCAACGTGCGCACGGCTTCGATCAGTTCCTCGAAGCTCAGTTCGCCACTGTGCTTCGCCAGTCCTTTCCGCACATCGGGTGAATCCATTTCACCGGCGTAGAACGGCGGGTTGCAGATGATCAGGTCGTAGGGCTCCGCCGCGCTCATGCGCCGCACATCGAGGCGATGCACGCGGATACGATCGGACCACGGACTTGCAGCCGCGTTCTCCGCGGCCTGCCCGGCGGAAGCATCATCGATCTCCACGGCATCGACGTGCGCATCGCTGTTCCGCTGCGCGGCCATCAGCGCGAGCAAGCCGGTTCCTGTTCCGATGTCGAGGATACGCTTCGCCCCTTCCACGTTCGCCCATGCGCCGAGCGCCACACCGTCGGTGCCCACCTTCAAGGCACACCGGTCCTGTTGGATGCTGAACTGCTTGAATTGAAATCGCTCACCAGCCATGGGCGAATGACATTCCTATTGGCGCTCTGAGAGAAGGTCCAATATCTGTGCATCATTCAACTCCTCCCTAGAGTCCGCCAAGATCACAGGCTTCGCTCCGGCATGCTCCCCAAGGTCCAAGAACGCTCGCCTCTCAACGCTCGAAAGTCCGTTCTCCATCATCTCCATCGGATGAATGACCAACTGCAAATTCCGGCTGAAGATCCCTACACGGTCATTGACATCCCGCAGCATTCCATTGAGGAGTTCCGACGCAGCCGGAAAATCGCCAACGAGTAACCTATCCGATGTGAATGGCACTGAAGATATGCGGTCGAGTGACCCTCCTGTATCTACGCGCCTCAAAACCATTCTGTCCTTGTAAATCCTAAGGTAAGTGGGAACAGGCGTGAACCAGCGCAACATGTTGTGATCAGAGTTCAGTGCTACTTAAGGGTCCGGTACAGATCGATCAGGCCCTCCGGTGTGCGGATGGTCATGGAGCGTTCCTCCATGTCGATGTCCACGATCATCTCCTCCACCAGCGGCACCATCACTTCCACTTCGCCATGCAGGATCACCAGCACAGGGTTCTTGTCGGTGCCTTCCATGCCGGTGACCTCGCCGAGCTCGCCATGCACCTCATCCTTCACCAGCATGCCGATGAACTCCTCGGGGTCCCAGCTCTCGTCGCTGGCGTCGCTGAAATGGCCGGGTGGCGCGAACAGGTCGAGGTCCACCAAGATCGACGCGGACTGCGGATCGGCGAAGTCCTCGAACTTCACCAGCACGTGCGGGCCTTTCTCGTAAAGCTTGGAGAATGCGAACGGCACATGCTGCCCATCGATCTCCACGAAGAAGGTGCCGGTGTGGTTGAGGTCCTCGGGGCCGAGGTCGTCGAGGTGTACGGTGAGCTCGCCCTGGTGTCCCCAAGGCTTCCCCAACTTCCCCAACCGGTGCAGGCTTTCCTCTTCCATCGCGAACCGAAATTAGGTGCAAAGGGCCGTTCGGGTATACTTGCCGTGCATGGAACGACCGAAGGTGATGGTGACCGGCTGCTTCGACCTGCTGCACAGTGGGCACGTGGCCTTCCTGGGCGAGGCCGCCACGCACGGCGAACTGCACGTCTGCATCGGCAGCGATACCACGGTGCATGCGCTGAAGGGACGCTGGCCCATCAACGACCAGCAGGAGCGCACCTACATGCTGGAAGCGCTGAGCTGTGTGCATGCGGTCCACATCAACAGCGGCAGCGGGCAAATGGACTTCCTGAACGAGTTCGCCGCGATCAAGCCGGACGTGTTCGTGGTGAACAGCGACGGGCACGCCGAGGCCAAGGCCGCGCTCTGCGCGAAGCACGGCACCCGGTACGTGGTGCTGGAACGCATCCCGCACGCCGGACTGAAAGCACGCAGTACCACGGATCTGCGGAACGAATGCACCATCCCCTTCCGGATCGACCTTGCGGGTGGCTGGATGGATCAGCCCTTCGTATCGAAGCACCATGCCGGCAGTGTGCTTACGGTGAGCATCGAACCCACGCACGACTTCAACGACCGCAGCGGCATGAGCAGCAGCACGCGGAAGAAGGCGATCGAACTGTGGCGCACGCACCTTCCCGATGGCAACCGTGAGCAGCTGGCGAAGGTGCTCTTCGCCTACGAGAACCCGCCGGGGACGGTGGAGATCAGCGGCTCCCAGGACAGCATCGGCATCGTGTTCCCCGGGCTGAACCGGCTGCACTACGAAGGGGGCTACTGGCCCACTCACATCGAAAGCGTGAACGACGAAGCCGTGCTTTCCTTCATTGAGGAACATCTGCAACTGGTGCCACTCGGTCCGCGCCGCGCAGGCTACAGCGTGCTCAGCGACACCCGCATCGAACGGGATGGAGCGAAGGCGCTGGCCGATGCCGCCGGGGCCTGCTGGGATGCCCTCCGCGCGCTGGATGCTGGATCGTTCGGGGCTGCGTTCCGTGCTTCCTTCGACGCGCAGCTGGCCATGTTCCCGCACATGGTGGATGATGACATCCGCGCGGTGATCGCGCAGCACGCACCGGGATCCCTTGGCTGGAAACTGAGCGGGGCCGGGGGCGGTGGCTACCTCATCCTGGTGCGTCGCGAGGATCTACCCGGCGCGCTGCGCATCAAGATCCGGCGGGGAGGCTATTGAGAACGAACCACAGATGGACACGGATGGACACTGATCAATGCACCAAGAGAGCCCATCTGTATTCATCCGTGTCCATCCGTGGTTAACTCAGCCATGACCAGCAACCGCATCGCCATCGCGCTCGTCACGAGCCTGTTCTTCCTGTGGGCGCTGGCGCACAACCTCAACCCCATCCTCATCCCCCACCTGCGGAAGGCGTTGCAGCTCACGGACCTGCGCTCGGCCCTGGTGGATTCGGCCTTCTTCATCGCCTACTTCGTGATGGCCCTGCCCGCCGGGGCGGTGATGAAACGCTTCGGCTACAAGGCTGGCATCGTAGGCGGGCTTTTGCTTTTCGCCACGGGCACCTTCCTCTTCTGGCCCGCCGCCACGCTTCGATCCTACCCCTTCTTCCTTGGCGCGCTCTTCGTCATCGCCAGCGGGCTCACCTTCCTGGAGACCGCGGCCAACCCGTACATCAGCGTGCTCGGCGATCCGGCCACGGCACCGCGACGGCTCAACTTCGCACAAGCGTTCAACGGTCTGGGTGCTGCGCTGGCGGCCTTCTTCGGTGGGCGCTTCATCCTCAGTGGAACGGCGCTCTCCCCGGCGGAGCAGGCGGCCATGGAGCCCGGTGCCCTGGACGCCTACCTCGCCAACGAGGCCCTGGCCGTGCGCGTTCCATATCTGATCATCGGGCTCATCGTCCTCACGGCTGCGGCGCTCTTCCTGCGCATCCACCTGCCGGAGATCCAGGACACGGATGATGGCAACGGAGCGCGCGACCCCAAGGCTTGGCGCCGGTTGTGGCGGGGTGTGGCGGCGCAGTTCTGCTACGTGGGCGCCCAGGTCGGCGTGGCCAGCTTCTTCATCCGCTTCAGTGGACAGGTGGCGGGCATCGGCGAGCAGGACGCGGCCTACCTCTTGTCCATCGGGCTGCTGCTCTTCATGGCCGGTCGCTTCATCGGCACCGCACTGATGAGGTGGATCACGGCGCCGACCCTGCTGGCCCTCTGCGCGGCGAGCGCCTTGGTGCTGGTCGGGGTGGCGGTGGGCACCGGCGGCTGGACGGCCGTTGTCGCCCTGCTCGGCGTGGAGCTCTTCATGAGCATCATGTTCCCAACGATCTTCTCACTGAGCATCGATGGGCTGGGGCGCGACACGAAGCTGGGTTCCTCCTTGCTGGTGATGAGCATCGTGGGCGGCGCCGTCATTCCACCGCTGATGGGCGCGATCAGCGACCGCCAGGGGATCCAACCCGCCTACCTCGTCCCGTTGATCTGCTTCGTTGTGGTGCTGTGGTTCGCGAATGCGGTAAGAGGGTCGAAAGGTGAAAGAGTAAGAGGGTGAAGCCTTGGATCCCTTACACGCTTTCACGCTTTCACCCTTTCACTTTCTCACTTTCTCACCCTTTCTCCCTGAATTCCCTGCCCCATGACCACCTGCTACGCCCTCGACCTGAAGAACGACGCGGCGCTGATCGCGGCCTACGAGTCCTGGCACCGGGCGGTGTGGCCCGAAGTGTTGGAGCACCTGAAGGCACAAGGGATCCGTAGCTGTTCCATCCACCGCACCGGGAACCGCCTGTTCATGATCGTGGGGAGCGATAGCGGCGCAGCTACCGATGGTGGCGGCTCCCCACTTCCTCCGCGTGTGCAGGAATGGGAGGACCTGATGGCCACCTACCAGCAGGCGCTGCCCTTCGCCAAGCCCGGCGAGAAGTGGGTGCGCATGGACCGCATCTTCGACTGGAACACCGCGAAATGAAGAAGCCCCGTCGCTGGGACGGGGCTTCGAGCGATATCGTGGTTCCGAATTACTCGGCGGCAGGAGCCTCGGCCTCGGGAGCAGCTTCTTCGGCAGCGGCTTCGGCAGCAGCTTCCTCCACTGGTGCGGGGGGCACGTAGGCGGCAGCGGCCAACTTGGCGCTGAGCTTCGCGGCCATTTCAGCGGCCTTCTTCTTCTCGGCATCCATACGGGCCTTGTTGGCCTGCTCAGCACCGGAGGAGAGGTTCGTGCGCTTCGCCTCGATCTTCGTGTTCTTCTCGTTCAGCCAGATGTCGAAACGACGGTCGGCCTCCTCCTGGGTGAAGGCGCCTTTCTTCACGCCGCCCGCCAAGTGGTTCTTGTAAACCAGACCAGTGTAGCTCAGGATCGCACGGCAGGTGTCCGTGGGCTGTGCACCCTTCTGCATCCAATCGAGCGCCTTTTCGCAGTCGATCTCTACGAAAGCGGGGTTCTGGTTGGGGTCGTAAGCACCGATCCTCTCGATGTACTTCCCGTCGCGCGGAGCGCGCTGATCAGCCACTACGATGTGGTAGTACGGCTGGCCTTTCTTGCCTTTCCTCTGAAGGCGGATGCGAGTTGGCATGTCGCGGTTTGGGTTAATCCCCTCACTGTTAAGGGGCCGCAAATGTAACCGATCATCCGGAACTCACAACCCTTCCGGGATCAGTTCACCCCCCGGACCGCACCGTCGTGGCACGAACATCGCCATCTTTCCGCCGTGAAGCGCTACCCCCTCATTCCCACCCTGTTGGCCATCTGCCTGGTCAACCTCGCCACGGCCCAGGTCAACCTCATTCCCAAGCCAGCGGCGCTGAGCCTCACCCAAGGCACCATGGACCTGCAATGCCCGCTTTCGGTTCGAGCCGGCTCAGAGGTGGACCCGGCGCTCGTCGAACTGATCCGGGCGGACCTGGAACTGGCCCTCTCCCCCAGCCTCCAGGAGTGCATGGACCATAACGAGCTGTCCCTGGATCTGATCCGGCCGGACACCCTCCTGCCCCCGGAATGGTATTCCCTGACGGTCACCACGAAGCACATCGCCCTTGTCGCCGTGGACGAGGCCGGGCTCTACCGCGGAAGCCGCACCCTCGCGCAGCTCTTTGAGGAAGGACGAACCTCAACGGAGTTGCCGTGCCTCACCATCACCGACAGCCCCCGCTTCCCCTGGCGCGGCATGCACCTCGATGCTTCTCGACACTTCTGGAGCGTGGAATTCACGAAGAAGTACATCGACCTTCTGGCGCGCTACAAGATGAACAGCTTCCACTGGCACCTCACCGAGGACCAGGGCTGGCGCATCGAGATCAAGAAGTACCCGAAGCTCACCGAAGTGGGCGCGTGGCGCAGCGGCAGCCAGGTGGGGCCATACAGCCGTCGCGAATACGACAGTACGGCCTACGGCGGCTTCTACACGCAGGACCAGATCCGCGAGGTGGTGGCCTACGCGAAGGCAAGGCACATCACCGTGGTGCCGGAGATCGAGATGCCCGGCCATGCGATGGCAGCACTTGCGGCATACCCCTACATGGGTTGCACAGGCGGTCCGTATGAAGTGCAGAAGGGCTGGGGTGTGTTCGATGATGTCTTCTGCGCTGGCAGCGATCGGGTGTTCGCAGTGCTCGAGGACGTGCTCACTGAAGTGATGGAGCTATTCCCAGGCGAGTACATCCACATTGGCGGTGACGAATGCCCCAAGGAGCGATGGAAGACCTGCGGCGAATGCCAGTCGCGCATGAAAGAGGAAGGCCTGAAGGATGAACACGAACTGCAGAGCTATTTCATCCAACGCATTGAGAAATTCGTGAACAGCAAGGGCCGCAAGATCATCGGCTGGGACGAGATCCTGGAAGGCGGGCTGGCGCCGAACGCGGCCGTGATGAGCTGGCGCGGCACCGAAGGCGGCGTGGCCGCAGCGAAGCAGAAGCACAACGTGGTGATGAGCCCCGGCAGCCATTGCTACTTCGACCACTACCAGGGCGACCCCGCGAACGAGCCACTGGCGATCGGCGGATACACCACGGTTCAGAAAGTGTACAGCTACGAGCCCATCCCCACCGAGCTGAACGCGGAGGAAGCGAAGTTCATCCTCGGCGCGCAGGGCAACGTGTGGACCGAGTACATCCTGACGCCCGAGCACGTGGAGTACATGGCCGTGCCGCGCCTGCTGGCCCTGGCGGAAGTGCTGTGGACACCGAAGGCAAAGCGCAATGAAGCGGACTTCATCAGCCGGTTGGAGAACGAGTTCCCGAAGCTGGATGCGATGAAAGTGAGCGCGAGCAAGAGCCTTTACCAGGTGAGCATACGCCCAAAGCAAGGGCCCAAGCCCGGGGAGATCGCCGTTGAGATGAACCTGGCATCCGGAGGAAGCTTCAGCATGACGGAGATGGCTCCACCGTACGATGAGAGCATGGCCGGTCTTGCGGTCTATTCGGCCCCGGTGATCATCAACAGCGATCGCGAACTGCACGGCTGGATCCAACGCGAAGGGCTCACCGGCCCTATTTCCAAGCGCCGCTTCCTGTTCAACAAGGCCACGGCGCAGAAGATCACCCTGAGCGAACCGCCCAACGAGCGCTACGCGGAAAGTGGCGCCTTCACACTTGTTGATGGGATGACCGCCGGTGAAAAGCGAGTGAACACCGAGTGGCTCGGTTGGCGTGGAAGCGTCACCATCACCGTGGACCTGGGCAGCGAGCAGGATGTTCGCACTGCGGGGATCGGTGCGCTGAACGAGACCTACAGCTGGATCCACCTGCCGGAGCAAGTGGAGTTCAGCACGAGCAATGACGGAAAGACCTTCGTGTCACAGGGCTCCACGAAAGTGAAACCCGGAGTTGGTCGCAAAGCCTACAAGTTCGACCTCGTGACCAGGACGCGCTTCATCCGGTTCACCGTGAAGCACCCCGGCAAGATCCCCGAGGGGTATCCCGGCGCTGGCAACCCCGCGTGGATGTTCCTGGACGAGATCGAAGTGCGTTGAGCATGAATAAGTACAAGCGTTTCACCATGGCCAAGAACATCACACAAGCCGCCTACCGGAGCTTCCTGGCGGACATGCGCGAACGCATCGATACGGCACGGTCGCGTGCGGTGCGTTCCGTGAACCATGAGCTGGTGCTGCTCTATTGGGACATCGGCGCCGCGATCCTGGAGAAACAACGGACCATGGGCTGGGGTGATGGCGTGGTGGAGCGCCTTTCGAAAGACCTCTGCAAGCACTATCCGGGAACGTTCGGATTCTCCCCACGCAACCTCTGGGACATGCGCCGGTTCCATGAAAGCTGGAGCGATCCGGCAATTCTGCGACAGGCTGTCGCAGAATTGGGAACACGCCGTGATGCCTTCATGAAGGGCACTCAACCAGCAGTCTCAAAGGCAGTACCAGCAAGGCTTTCAGCGCGAAAGGCATTTCTGCGACAAGCTGTCGCAGAAATTCCCTGGGGCCACCATCTGGTGCTCTTGAACAAGGTGCAGGACCCTGCTGCGCGCATCTGGTACCTATGGATGACCGCCAAGCTCGGATGGAGCCGCAACGTACTGTTGAACCAGGTGATCGGCAAGGCGCACGCCCGAAGCCTCAAGCCAGCGAAGGCGCACAACTTCTCCGCCGCCCTCTCGCCGATACTGGCGCAGCAGGCGGAAGAGGCCTTGAAGAGCGCCTACAACCTCGAGTTCCTCGGGGTGGCCAAAGTGCTCAGTGAAAGCGACCTCGAACAACGGCTCATCGAGCGCGTGCGGGAGTTCATCCTGGAGCTGGGCTATGGGTTCTGCTTTGTAGGGCAGCAGCACCGCCTCACCCTCGGCAATAAGGAGTACTTCATCGACCTGCTGTTCTACCACCGGTTCCTGCGCTCCTTGGTGGCCGTGGATCTGAAGCTGAACGAATTCGAGCCGGAGCACGCGGGCAAGATGGACTTCTACCTCAACCTGCTCAACGACAAGGAACGCGCGCCCGACGACAACCCCTCGATCGGCATCATCCTGTGCGCTGAGAACGATGCCCTGGAAGTGGAGTACTCACTGCGGTCCAAGGGCAACCCGATCGGTGTCGCGAGCTATGCCCTGCTCCAGGACCTCCCCAAGCCCCTGCGTGGCAAGCTACCTTCCGCACAGCAATTGAAAGCCGTGATGGCGAAGGTCCTGAAGGATGATCCCGCGACCGAAAAGGGAACGAAGCGCGGCACGCGAAAACGTCGATGACCAACATCCCATCGGAACGACCACATGCAGAAGATCCTCATCCACGCGCTCATCTGGAGCCTCACACAGGTCTTTCCGGCTCAGGCCCTGAAAGCCCAGGTCCTCGACGGCATCTCCCCTTCCGCCATGCTCAAGCTGCACAGTGACAGCCTCCGCGGAAGCATAGGCCCCGCACGCGCCTGGTGGGATGCCACCTTCTACGATGTGACGGTGAAGCCGGACCTCAGCGCACGCAGCATCCAAGGCACCACCATCATCGCCTTCGTGGCTGTGGCCAAGGGCCAGCGCATGCAGCTCGACCTGCAACAACCATTGGTAGTGGATAGCATCACCTACGAAGTGCAGGCCTATCGCAACGGAGCACTTGCCATCGAGGATCGGCCGGTGCCCTTCACGCACGAGGAGAACGTAGTGTGGGTGGACCTGCCCCTGGCACTGAGCGCGGGTGAAGCGAACACCCTGCGCGTGCACTACCACGGGAAGCCGCGCGCCGCGAAGAACCCGCCCTGGGACGGAGGCTGGATCTGGAAGACCGACAAGCGCGGCAACCCGTGGGTGAGCGTGGCCTGCCAGGGCCTCGGTGCCAGTGTGTGGTATCCGTGCAAGGACCACCAGAGCGACGAGCCCGACAACGGGGCGGCGCTCCACATCACCGTGCCGGACAGCCTGGTGGCGGTGGGCAACGGACGCCTGCGCAGCACCGTGAAGAACGGCGATGGCACCAGCACCTGGAACTGGGCCGTGAGCAGTCCCATCAACACCTACAACCTCATCCCCTACATCGGGAAGTACGCGCACTTCAATGAGGTGTACGCGGGCGTGAGCGGTCAACTGGACTGTGACTACTGGGTGCTGGAGCAGGACCTGGACAAGGCGAAGCAACAGTTCCAACAGGTCAAGCCGATGCTGGCCTGTTTCGAGCAATGGATGGGTCCCTTCCCGTGGTACGAGGACGGCTACAAGCTGGTCGGCGCACCACACCTGGGCATGGAGCACCAGAGCGCGGTGGCCTACGGCAACGGCTTCGTGAACGGCTATCTGGGCATGGATCTCAGCGGCAGCGGATGGGGGAAGAAGTGGGACTACATCATCATCCACGAGAGCGGGCACGAGTGGTTCGGCAACAGCATCAGCACGGCGGACATCGCGGACATGTGGGTGCACGAGGGCTTCACCATGTACAGCGAGGTGCTCTATACCGAATGCCAGAGCGGCAAGGATGCCGCGGAAGAGTACCTCGTCGGCGTGCGCAACAACATCTCCAACGACCGGCCGCTCATCGGGCCCTACGGCGTGAACCAGGAAGGCAGCGGCGACATGTACACCAAGGGAGCGAGCGTGGTGCACATGGTGCGGCACATCCTCGGCGACGAGAAGTTCAAGGCCATGTTGTTGGAGATGCAACGCCGCTTCCGGCACCAGGTGGTGACCAGTGCGCAGCTCGAGGCTTTCATGAACAGCTATAGCGAAAACGACCTGACGCCCCTGTTCGATCAGTACCTGCGGACCACCCAAGTGCCCCAACTGGAATGGGGCGTGGCGAATAAGCAGCTGCTGGCGCGGTGGACGAACTGCATCGACACGTTCCGGATGCAGGTGCAGATCACCATGAACGGGAAGCCGATGCTCACCACCATCGGCCGTGATTGGAAAGTGATCGCCACGGGCAAGGTGAAGAAGGCCAAGATCGAACTGGACCGCAATTGGTATGCGACCGTACGCGCTGTGCCGCCTTCTGAAATGAAGGGCATCGCCCCAGTGAAGGTCGTTTCGCCGGAGCTTCAATGACCATCTGACAACCGTGAAGAACATGGCCCTCTCACGATGCGTCCGCACACTGATCGTTGCAAGCGTGGCACTCGGCCAGAGCAGCCACGCCGCCACCTTCACCTTCACGCATGTGAACTCGCCACCTGCGGAAGCGATGGCCATCGAAACCGCTGCGGACATCTGGGGCGGGATCCTGCAGAGCGCGGTGCCGATCAAGGTGCGCGTCACCTTCTTTCCGCTCGGCGCCAACGCCCTCGGCATCACCTTCCCCAACGGGCGTCGCGACTTCCCGGGGGCACCGCTGCCACAGACCTGGTACGCCACTGCCCTCGCGAACAGCATCGCGGGCGTGGAACTGAACCCCGGCGAAAGCGACATCGACATCTACCTGAACTCCACAACGAACTGGTACACCGGCGTCGACGGGAACCCCGGGGCCGGTGAATACGACCTCGTTTCCGTCGCGCTGCACGAACTGGGGCATGGCCTGGGCTTCATCGGCCTGAGCAAGAAGGTGCTCAGCGAAGGCTCCTTGGGCCTCCTGCTCGCCTCCGACTTCGCGCCGCTCACCACCAGCTTTCCCTGGCCGCAGCTCGACACCCTGCCCGGGATCTTCGACCGCTACTTGAACGATCTGCAGGACGGACCATTCACTTTGATGACGAACCCCGGCACCATGCTCGGCGCGGCCATGACCGGCAACCAGGTCTACTTCAACGGGCCCTTGGTGATGGCGGCGAACGGTGGCAATGCACCACGCATCTACGCGCCCACCACCTTCGCCTTGGGCAGCAGCTGCGTGCACCTCAACGAGTCCACCTACCCGGCGGGCGACCCCAACGAACTGATGACGCCCTTCAGCTCGGCCGGCGATGCGAACCACTGGCCCGGTCCGCTGTGCATCGCCATGATGCAGGACATCGGATGGGTCCTGGAGCCGGACGTGGGGCTGGTGGAATACGAGGAACCAGCACTGCTTGTGTACCCGAACCCCACCACCGATCGGATCACCCTGCTGCTCCCTTCAGGTCACCCGAACGTGCGCGTGATCATCTGCGATCTCACCGGGCGCGTCACCACCACCACATGGACCAATGGCCCCATCGACGTGAGCCGACTTCCCAACGGCCTGTATACCTTGACCTGCCCTGCGCTTTCGTTCAGGGCCAACTTCATCAAGGAATGATCTGTGCACGCGTACCCTGTCGTTGGCTTCCGGTGGTGATCGCACTGCTTCCGGTATGCGTGGGAGCGAAGGCCCAGCCCTTCCTTCCCGGCAACACCTATTTCAGCCCCAACGGCCACATCGAATATCGTTGCGGAGACCTGCCCCTGATCATTTCCGTACCGCACGGTGGAAGTCTGGAACCTGTGGACATCCCGGACCGCACCTGCAACAGTCCCGTGTACGATGTCGATGCCAACACCGTGGAGCTGAGCCTTGCGATCGATAGTGCCTTCCAGGCCCATGGCGGATGCCGCCCTCACCTGATCATCAACCACCTTGCCCGGCGGAAACTGGACGCGAACCGGAACCTGACCGATGGTGCCTGCGGCGATCCGCAGGCCGTGCTGGCATGGAACGCGTTCCATGACTTCATCGACAGTGCGAGCGCGACGGTCTCTGCGCTGAACGCCAAAGGCTTCTACCTCGACCTTCACGGGCATGGCCATGCGATCCAGCGGGTGGAGCTCGGCTACCTGCTCTACGAGGATGAGCTGGCCCTGCCACCGGCCACGCTGAACAGCAGCACCTACATCAACTACAGCAGCATCCGGAACCTCGCCGGGAACAACCAGCAAGGCCTTACGCACGCCCAACTGCTCCAAGGACAATATGCGCTGGGAACCTTGCTCGCCAACGCTGGTTACCCGGCCGTTCCCGGCCAGCAGGACCCCTTCCCATTGGCTGGCCAGCCGTACTTCAGCGGAGGGTACAATGTGGCGCAGCACAGCAGTTACTCGGGTGGCACCATCGACGGTGTGCAGGTGGAATGCTACTACACCGGCATCCGCGGCACCGCAGCCGACCGCTCGCGCTTCGCCGATTCGCTGGTGGTGGTGATCGAGGCCTACTTCGACCTGCACTACTTCGCGCCGGGAAGCACCTGCACCACAGGGATCGAAGCTCGCCCAGGGGTCAGTGATCAGCGGGTCTTTCCGAATCCTGCGACCGCTAACGTCTCAATGGCCTGGCCAGCAGGCACCTCGGCCTCGGTGCGGGTCAATGACCTCCTCGGACGTGTGTGGATGGTCCAACGATGCGAGGGAAGGCTCGATATCACCGGCCTACCCGCCGGCATGTACACGATCTCGGCGGTCGATCTCGGGTTCCGAGCCACCTTCGTAAAGGAGTGAGGACCGCCCCGGTCATTCGTGCTTCATCATGGCCTTCAGCAGGGCCGAAGCCGCTTCGCCCCGCACCTTCCGTTGCACGGCGGAGGTCCAGCCCAGCAGCTTGCCGGAGAGCCCCAACGCCTGCCGGCTCCATGCCCAGAGCGAGAAGTGATCGTGCTGTTTCAGGATCAGGCCATCCTTGAAGGTGAACGTGGAGGTCACCACGTTGTGGACCTTCCTTCCGGTCTTCGAAAAGGTGTAGAACGCCTCCCACTGCACCTTGCCCCCATGCGCATCCTCCTTCACCACCGTGAAGCTGATGCACAGGTCCGAGCTCCTCGTCAGCAGCATCTTCCACATGGCCTTCACGCCTTCCGCGTCCAGGTCCGGGAACACCGGATCACTGAAGCGCGCCTCCGGATGGTAGCAGACGCCCATGATCGCCCAGTCGCGTTGCGCGAAGGCGGTGTAAAAGGTGTGGAGGACGGACATGCCGTGAAGGTAGTGGATGGCCGAACTTCGCCTCATGACCGATCAGCACCGGTACCACCTCGACCTGCAGTGGCGCGGGGACCACACCCGCACCTACGACACCTACACGCGCGAGTACCACATCCTCATCGCCGGCAAGCCGGATCTGATCGCCACAGCGGACCCGATGTTCCGGGGCGATGCCACGCTGCACAACCCCGAGGACCTGCTGCTCGCCGCGCTGAGCGGCTGTCACCTCCTCACCTACCTGGCCCTCTGTGCGCGTGCGCGGATCAACGTCACCAGCTACCGGGACCAGGCATCAGGTACGATGCTGTTGACCAAGGATGGCGGCGGACACTTCACCGAAGTGGTGCTGCGCCCGGAAGTGCTGGTGGCCGATGGGTCCATGATGGAGAAAGCGCACTTCTTCCACGGCGAGGTGCACAAGTACTGCTTCATCGCACGGAGCGTGAACTTCCCGGTGCGGTACGAGGCGGTGGTGCGGGTGGGAGGGATCGTGGAAAACTGATCCGCCTCCGCCCCGCCCCTGCCCGGTAACTTCGGCCTCCCCTTCCCGCCGTTCTTCCAATGCAGTTCTCCCACCTTCACGCCTGCCTGCCGGCAGGCAGGTTCATTCCCCTTGTGTAAGTCATGCCATTCTCGCACTTACACGTCCATACCCAGTACTCGCTTCTTGATGGTGCTGCGAGCATCCCGTCGTTGTTCAAGAAGGCCGCGGCCGATGGTCAACCCGCCATCGCCATCACCGACCACGGCAACATGTTCGGCGCGTTCAAGTTCGTGGCCGAGGCCGGCAAGCACAAGAACGAGGACGGCACGCCCAAGGTGAAGCCCATCGTGGGCTGCGAGTTCTACGTGGTGGCCGACCGCCACAAGAAGGTCTTCACCCGCGAGGACAAGGACAAGCGCTTCCACCAGCTGATGCTGGCGAAGAACCCCACCGGCTACAAGAACCTCAGCAAGCTCTGCTCGCTCGGTTACATGGATGGGTTCTACAGCAAATACCCCCGCATCGACAAGGAGCTGATCGAGCAGTACCACGAAGGGCTCATCGCCACCACCTGCTGCCTCGGCGCCAGCGTGCCGCAGGCCATCCTGCGCGGCGGCACCGGCGACCTCCAGAAAGCGGAGGCCGAATTCAAGTGGTGGCTGAACCTGTTCGGCGAGGACTACTACGTGGAGATCCAGCGCCACGGGATCCCCGAACAGGACCAGGTGAACGCCGTGCTCGTGCAATGGGCCCGCAAGTACGATGTACCCATCATCGCCAGCAACGACAGCCACTATACCGATCGCGAGGACAGCAACGCGCACGACATCCTGCTCTGCATCAACACCGGCGAAAAGCAGAGCACGCCAAAGGCGGAGGATGGCGATGAGGAAGGCTCGAAGGGGAAGCGTTTCGCGTTCTATAACGACGAGTTCTTCTTCAAGACGCAGGCGCAGATGGCCAAGACCTTCCACGACCTGCCGGAAGCCCTGGACAACACGAACCGGATCGTGGACAAGGTGGAGACGCTGAAGCTGAAGAAGGACATCCTCCTGCCCAACTTCCAGCTGCCCGCTGGCTTCACGGACCAGGACGAATACCTGCAGCACCTCACCTACGAAGGCGCGATACGCCGATATCTGGCCAGCAGCCAGCAGCCTGCGGCCAGCAATGGCGTAGAGCGCGGGCTGGTGGGTGGCATCGATTCGCTGGACACCAAGATCAAGGAGCGCCTGGACTTCGAGCTGTTCGTGATCCGTACGATGGGCTTCGCGGGCTACTTCCTGATCGTGCAGGATTTCATCAACCACGGTCGCGACATCGGCGTGCTGATCGGCCCCGGTCGTGGCAGTGCCGCGGGCAGCGCGGTGGCCTATTGCATCGGCATCACCAACATCGACCCGGTCAAGTACGACCTGCTCTTCGAGCGGTTCCTGAACCCGGACCGCAAGAGCATGCCCGACGTCGATACGGACTTCGACGACGAAGGGCGGCAGAAAGTGATCGACTACGTGGTGGAGAAATACGGCCAGAACCAGGTGGCACAGATCGTCACCTACGGCAGCATGGCCGCCAAGAGCAGCATCCGCGATGTGAGCCGCGTGCTGGACCTGCCGTTGCAGGAGGCGGACCGGTTGGCCAAGCTGATCCCGGAACGGCCGGGTATCGAACTCGGACGGATCCTGCGCGCACCCTTGGAGGGCGAGGGCAGCTTGAAACAGAAGGAGAACTTCAGCAGTGAGGAGATCGCCGCAGCCAAGCAATTGCGCGAGATACTGGAGAGCGGTGAGCTGACGGCCGACGTGCTTCGCGAAGCCGAGAAACTGGAAGGCAGCGTACGCGGCGTGGGCATCCATGCAGCCGGGCTCATCATCGCACCGAGCGACCTCACCGAGTTCATCCCCGTTTGCACCAGCAAGGATTCTCCCATGCTGATCACGCAGTACGACGGAAAGGTGATCGAGGATGCCGGTGTGATCAAGATGGACTTCCTCGGGCTGAAGACGCTCACCATCATCCGCGATGCGTTGCGCATGATCGATGCGAACCACGGCATCCGGATCGACATCGACGGCATTCCGCTGGACGATGCGAAGACCTACGCGCTCTACCAGCGTGCGGAGACCAACGGCACCTTCCAGTTCGAGAGCGCGGGCATGCAGAAGTACCTGCGCGAACTGAAGGCCGACACCTTCGGCGACCTCATCGCCATGAACGCGTTGTACCGTCCGGGCCCCCTGGAGTATATCCCCACCTTCATCAAGCGGAAACACGGACAGGAGAAGATCGTGTACGACCTCCCTGAGATGGAGGAGCTGCTGAAAGAGACCTACGGCGTCACCGTCTACCAGGAGCAGGTGATGTTGCTGAGCCAGAAGCTCGCGGGCTTCACCAAGGGCGATGCGGACGTGTTGCGCAAGGCGATGGGCAAGAAGGACCGCGCCACACTGGACAAGATGAAGGGCAAGTTCCTGGAAGGCACCGCCGCCAACGGGCTCGACCCCAAGGTCTGCACCAAGGTGTGGACCGACTGGGAGGCCTTTGCGCAATACGCCTTCAACAAGTCGCACTCCACCTGCTACGCTTTCGTGGCCTACCAGACCGCCTGGCTCAAGGCGAACTACCCGAGCGAGTTCATGGCCAGCGTGCTCACCCACGCGGGCGGGCAGATCGACAAGATCACCTTCTTCATGGAGGAGTGCCGCCGCATGGGCATCTCCGTGCTGGGGCCTGATGTGAACGAGAGCGGATTGCAGTTCACCGTGAACAAGGCCGGGCAGATCCGCTTCGGCCTCGGTGCCGTGAAGGGCGTTGGCGAAGCCGCCGTGGAATCCATCGTCGCCGAACGCAATAGCGAGCGCGGACCCTTCACCAGCATCTTCGACCTCATGCGCCGGGTGAACCTGCGCAGCGCCAACCGCAAGGCCTTGGAAAGCCTCGCCTATGCCGGTGCCTTCGATGGTTTCGACAGGACCCACCGTGCGCACTTCTTCCACAGCCCCGCAGAAGGCAAACCCACCTACATGGAGACGCTGACCCGCTACGGCCAGCAGCACCAGGATGGCGAGGATAGCAGCCAGGTGAACATGTTCGGCGACTCGGATGATGCCGCCGGGATCCCCGAACCCGCCCTGCCCCAGATCGAACCGTGGAGCGCGCTGGAACAACTGCACCATGAGAAGGAGGTGATCGGTTTCTACCTCAGCGGGCATCCACTGGACGACCATCGCTTGGAGATCAAGCACCTCTGCAACACCACCCTGCCGGAACTGAAGGAACTGGACAAGCTGGCCGGTCGCGAGCTCACCTTCAGCGGCATCGTTACCAAGGCCGAGCACCGCATCGCCAAGAGCGGAAAAGCATTCGGTAGCCTGTGCCTGGAGGACCACCACGGCACCTTCGACGTCATGCTCTTCAGCGAGGACTACCTGAAGTTCAAGCTCTACCTGCAGACCGGGGCCTTGCTTCTGTTGAAAGGCAGGGCCAGTGCCCGCACTTGGGGCCGCGACGAAGGCCAGATGGAGTTCAAGATCAGCAGCATCGACCTGCTCAGCGATGCCCGGGAGAAGTACATCACAAAGCTCAACCTGAAGCTGGAGGCCGAGCATGTGGACGACAACCTGGTCCGCGAACTTGGACAGCTATTGAAGGCTTCACCCGGTAAGTGCAAAGTCACCTTCCAGGTGATCAGCCAACAGGAGAACATGGCGGTGGAAGCCCCCAGCAAGGGCTTGAGCGTGGCGCTGAGCGAAGAGCTGATCCGCGGACTGGATTCCCTTGCCGCTGTATCCTACACCCTCAACTGACGGATCGGCAGGATACTTTCCATGGCAAGGAAATTGACCGAGGAGGGTACCTTTGCCAACGGTACGCGGTGAGGAACTGAGCATAAGTCCTTGCCAAGGCGGGGACCGAAACGCCCCAACTTGCGTCCCCTGCAAAAGGACACTGAACCAGAAACCAAGCAAAGGCGCGAAAAAGGCGCCACAACCCCCATGGCACTCGAATTCACTGATAGCAACTTCGAAGAACTCGTCCTCAAGAGCGACAAGCCCGTCCTCGTCGATTTCTGGGCGGAATGGTGCGGACCCTGCCGCATGGTAGGTCCCGTGGTGGAGGAACTGAGCAAGGAGTACGAAGGCAAGGCCGTTATCGGCAAGCTGAACGTGGACAACAATGCCCAGATCAGCATGAAGTACGGCATCCGCAGCATCCCCACGCTGCTCCTCTTCAAGAACGGCGAGATCGTGGACCGCGCCGTGGGCGCCGTGCCCAAGAGCACCCTTGCGCAGAAGCTCGAGGGTCAGCTGGCCTGAGCCGAACGCACCTGAAAGGACCCCGCATGGCCGTTGGCGATGCGGGGTCCTTCGCGCTCCAGCGCATCGGCCCTGTTCCCATGGACGTCATGCTCCGGATACATGCGAACTTCGCCCATCATGGATGCATACCGCAAGACCCCCCTGTTCAAGAAAGCGGAGGATATCCGTGAACTCGCCGAAGCCATTGTGGAAAGTGCGCCGGACGCCAGTGGCAATGGCTCGGACCAATACCGATCGCGCATGCTGGAAAGGAGCAAGAACGACATCCTGGAGCACGCCTACACGATCGGTGCAAAGATCGCCGGGGCCTACGCGATGGACCTGTACGACCTGCAGATGGAGAACGCCTGCCTCATCCGGCGAGCGTGTCGCGAACTGGTGGTGGCACTGCGGGGTCTGGAGATGGGAGGGCACAGCGAACCGGCCCATTTCGATCTGTTGCGCAACGCCGTGGAGGAGTTCCGGCCGCTCTTTGCTACATGGGTATCCACCTTCAAGGATTCCCAGCGGAACTGGGACAACTGGGGACTCTTCAACCTGGCCGGTGACGTGCCGGATGAGGACTGAGCCCCGATCGCCGACCTTTGTTCCACAATGCCCATCGAACAACGCCACATCCAGGCCCTCAGCGCCCTTGAGTTCAAGGCGCGGCAGGTGGTGGAGGGCTTCCTGGCCGGCCTGCACAAGAGCCCCTTCCACGGCTTCAGCGTGGAGTTCGCCGAGCACCGCGCCTACAACCCCGGCGAAAGCACCCGCCACATCGACTGGAAGCTCTTCGCCCGTACGGACAAGCTGTATGTGAAGCGGTACGAGGAGGAGACCAATCTCCGATGCCACCTGGTGGTGGACGCCAGCAGTTCCATGTATTACCCCGCCTCCGCCAAGGCTTCGGCGGGCGCGGCCCAAGATCGCGCGACCGAGTTCAACAAGGTGGAGTTCGCCGTGCATGCCGGTGCCGCATTCATCCAGCTCCTGCGCAAACAGCGCGACGCCGTGGGCCTCACCACCTTCAGCGATACGGTCCTTGTGGCGGAAGAAGCCCGCAGCAACGCCGTCCACCTGCGGCACCTGATGCAGCACCTGGAGAACCTGCTGGCCACCGGGGCGCCCGACCGCGGGCAACGCACCCACATCGTGGAGGCCCTTCACGACATCGCCCAGCGCGCGCATCGTCGCAGCTTGGTGGTGGTGCTGAGCGACATGCTCGATGACCAGGACCGCGAGACCGAGGTGTTCGACGCCCTCCAGCACCTGCGCTTCAACAAGCACGACATCATCCTCTTCCACGTTGTAGACCGCAAGCACGAGTTGGAACTGGACCTGCAGGACCGCCCCTACACCTTCGTGGATGTCGAGACCGGCGAGCAGGTGAAGGCCCACCCCGCTGAAGTGCGTGAGGCCTACAAAGCCGCAATGGCCGACCGTTGGCACCGCCTGAAGCTCAAGTGCGCCCAATACCGCATCGACCTGGTTGAGGCCGACATCAACGCGGGCTTCGAACCCATCCTGCTCGAGTTCCTCACCAAGCGGGCACGGCTGTACTGAAGTACGGAGTTTTTCCCAAGTCTTTGCAGATTCGGCGCTCGCCCTTACCTTTGCACCCGCTTCGTTGAAAAACGAGGTCAGTCGGTTCGGTAGTTCAGCTGGTTAGAATGCCGCCCTGTCACGGCGGAGGTCGCGGGTTCGAGTCCCGTCCGGACCGCAGGAGAAGAGGCCCATCGCACGATGGGCTTCTTTGTTTTCCATCCGTTCCTCACACCCCCACCACCTGCCACTCCGCGATCGCCGCCAGAAACCGCTCCGAATACAGCTTCGCCTTGTGGTCGCCCACGCCTAGCACGGTGCGGAACTCGGCCAGGCTGGCCGGACGTTTACCCGCCATGTCGATCAACGACGCATCGCTGAACACGATGTAGGCGGGCTTGCCGATCTCCTTCGCGATGCTGCGGCGCAGGTCCTTGAGCACCGTTAGCAGGTCGGCACTATCCGAGGAAGGCTGGGCCACGAACACCTCCTTCTTCTTGGAACGTTCCTGGCGCTCTTTCACCGTGTCGGGCGTCACCAACCGAACGGTGCGGTCACCGCGTAAGGCGGCCTCTCCAGCTGGAGTGATCTTGAGGTGGTGGTGCTCGCGGTAGTCGACCTCGATGAGGCCGAGCTGGACGAACTGTTGGATGAAGAGGATCCATGCGAAGGCGCTGGTATCCTGTCCGGCGCCAAAAGTTTTGATGCGTTGCCAGCCCTTCTCGTTCACCTCAGCGCTGTACGTCCCCTTCAGCACATCCACCAGCACGCTGAGGCTGAGCTGCTGCTGGCTGCGCGCCACGGCGCTGAGGGCCTTCTGCGCCAGCACCGAGCCATCGAAGTACTTCGGTGGATCCTTGCACACATCGCAGTTTCCGCAGGCCTCCACGCTCTCCTCGCTGAAGTAGCTGAGGAGGATCGTGCGCCGGCACACCTGCGCCTCGGCATACTCTTTCATCCTGTCCAGCTTGGCGATGACGACGTCCTTGTAGCGCGGGTCCTCGATCTCCTCGGCGAAGTGCATGTGCGTCTGCACATCGGCATAGCTGTAGAAGAGGATGGTCTCTCCAGGTTTCCCATCGCGACCGGCGCGGCCGATCTCCTGGTAGTAGCCTTCCACCGTGCCGGGCATGTTGTAGTGGATCACGAAGCGCACGTCGCCCTTATCGATGCCCATGCCGAAGGCGATGGTGGCGCAGATCACGTGGAGCTTGCCCTGGATGAAGTCGTCCTGCACGCGGCTGCGGTCCGTCGGTTCGAGCTTGGCGTGGTAGTGCTCGGCCCGCACCCCGATGTCACGCAGCTTGGCGGCGAGCTTCTCGGTGCCCGAACGGCTGTTGCAGTAGATGATGCCGCAGTGACCCGCGTGGCGCGCCATGATGCGCTCGATCGCCTTCCAGCGGTCCTGCCCGGGCAACACGGCAAGCGATAGGTTGGGCCTGTCAAAGCTGCTGACGAACACCCGCGCATCCCGCAGGCCCAAGCTTGAAGCAATGTCGCCGCGTACGGTCCGATCCGCCGTGGCCGTCAACGCGATCACCGGCGTGTGAGGGAACCGCTGCTTGATCGCATGCAGCTGCTTGTACTCGGGCCGGAAGGAATGGCCCCAGCTGCTGATGCAGTGCGCCTCATCGATGGCGAACAGCTTCACACCCAGCTGCTGCAACCAGTCCAGGAAGCCCTGTTGGAACAAGCGTTCCGGGGACACATAGAGCAGCTTCAGGGTACGCGCGTGCAGTTGGTCGCTGATGGCCTTCTCCTCCGGGAAGCTGAGCGAACTGTTGAGGAAGGCGGCGGGAATGCCATTGCCCTGCAAGGCCTGCACCTGGTCCTTCATCAGGGCGATCAGCGGCGAGATCACCACGGTCAACCCATCCAACGCCAACGCGGGCACCTGGAAGCACAGGCTCTTGCCGCCGCCCGTGGGCATCAGCACCACCGCATCACGGCCGGCCAGCACCTGTTCAATGACCTCCCGCTGCAGCGGGCGAAAGCTTTTGTAGCCAAAGTGGCGTTCGAGCAGGGTCTCCAACTTCTCCATCTTTTCCGTCGATCTCGATCCGGACAAGGTAATCGCCCACCGGAATGTCGCCGCCCAAGAAGTCCAACCCGCCCCTTATCAACTTTTTCTTTCAATACTATTTGAAACTTCCATTTCGATGATCTAGCTTTGTCCCGTTCACGCACCGCAACCATGGAACTCCACGACGCCAAGGACAAGTTCATCCAGGCCTGGGGCGCGTTCGGCAGCCAGTGGGGCATCAACCGCAGCATGGCTCAGGTGCACGCCCTTCTGCTCATCAGCCCGGAGCCGCTGAGCACCGAGGACGTGATGGACCAGCTGAACATCAGCCGCGGCAATGCCAACATGAACCTGCGTGCGCTGATCGACTGGCACCTGGTGGACCGCATCCTGAAGACAGGGGAGCGCCGCGAGTTCTTCCAAGCCGAGAAGGACGTGTGGAAGATCGCCACCCACATCACTCGCGAACGGAAAAAGCGCGAGTTGGAACCCATGGTGAAGCTGCTCGCCGAACTGAAGCGCACGGAAGGACAGAACGCCGAGACCAAGGCCTTCCGCCAGATGACCCACGACCTCCACGACCTCACCAGCCGCATCGACGCCGTGCTGGAACGCAGCACCCGCAGCGATGTCCAGTGGTTCCTGAAGGCCGCATCCACCCTCCTCCGATGATCGCATCCGCCGTAGCATACCTCTGGTCGACCTCCTTGATCATCGCGAAGGCGGACGCTTTTCTTTTGCCTCAATGTTTCAATATTTACTGAAACTTCAACCCTGAAAGACCGCGCCATGAACCTCAACCTCCTCAGCTACGCCCTCTTCTTCCCCGCGATGGTGGTCGTGGCGGTCTGGACGGCGCAGGTGAGCCATCGGAACGGCCGGGTGTGGATGATGCGGATCTTCGACCAGGAAGCCGCCTTCGTGGACGCCGTGAACAACGTGCTGCTCGTGGGCTGCTATGTGGTGAACGCCGGTTACATCGCGGTGGTCGTCGGCCAATGGCAGCCCATCCACAGCGTGCCGGAGATGCTCGGCGTGCTCAGCCAGCGCATCGCCTTCATCCTCTTCGCCCTCGCGTGGCTCCATTACCAGAACATCGCCGTGCTCCTGCTCTGGAGCCGCTTCAAGTATCGTCGTCAACCTCAATTCCAACAGCCATGACCAACAAGATCGTCCTTGCGTACCTCGTGTACCTGCCCGTGGCCCTCGGCCTCACCCTCTATGTGGCCCGCACCCTCTTCCGCAACGCCCGCGTGTTCATGCTCGACATCTTCCGCGGCAAGGAGGACATCGCCGACAGCACGAACAGGCTGTTCGAGGTGGGCTTCTACCTGCTGAACATGGGCTTCGCGCTGAAGATCCTGCGCATCCATGAAGGCAGCTACAACCCCTTGGACAGCTACCAGGAAGTGGTGGAAGTGCTGGCCGGGAAGATCGGCGGCTTCGCCATCTACCTGGGCGTAATGCTCTTCCTGAACATGTACCTCTTCTTCCGCGGGCGCAGCAAGAGCCGCGCGAACCGCCCCCTGCCTCCCGCCGGCAACGTGATCACGGAGCCCACTTACTGAAGCGCACGGGCGGGCAATTTCCGCCCCCACTCACCATGAAAGACCAGACCATCATCCTTGCCGGCGGCACCGGCACCATGGGCCGGATCCTCCAGGACCACTTCGTGAAGAAGGGCTACCGCGTGGTGGTGCTGACCCGCGACCCCGCCCGTCACCAGCGCTCGGGCGTCACCTTCCTGCCTTGGGACGGCCGCAACATCGGTACCTGGGCCCAAGAGCTCGAAGGCGCCACCGCCGCGATCAACCTCGCCGGCCGCAGTGTGGACTGCCGCTACAACGCCCGCAACAAGGCGCTGATCTTGGACAGCCGCGTGGACGCCACGAACGTCCTGGGGCGCGCCATCGCCCGCTGCATCACGCCTCCCAGCCTCTGGATCAACCTGAGCACGGCCACCATCTACCGCCACGCGGAGGACCGCCCCATGGACGAAGCCACGGGCGAGATCGGGAGCGGTTTCAGCATCGATGTGGCCCTGGCCTGGGAGAAGGCCTTCTTCGAGCACAGCCTTACCGGTGTCCGACAGGTGGCCGTGCGCTGCGCAATGGTCTTCAGCCCCCACGGAGGCGCCTTGCCCCGCTTCACGCTGCTCACCCGCTTGGGGCTCGGTGGCCACCACGGCAGCGGTCGGCAGTACGTGAGCTGGGTGCACGAGGCCGATGTGGCCGCCTTCTTCCAATGGCTCATCGACACGCCCGGTGTGGATGGCGTCATCAACCTCGCCGCTCCGAACCCCGTACCGGAGACCGATCTGATGAAGGCCCTCCGCGACCGCATCAAGCCCCTCGTCCACTTCGACGTGCCCGCCTGGATGCTGCCTTTCGGCGCCGTGCTCATGGGCTCCGAGACCGAACTCGTGATGAAGAGCCGCCGCGTGGTGCCCACCCGTGCGCTTGCGCTCGGCTATCCTTTCCTCCATTCCACGATAGAAACCGCCCTCGACGACCTCTTTAGGAAGGACAGGGCACAACAACAACGAACATGAACACCGTACAGAAGATCCTTCATTGCAGCGGCTGCACAGGTCGCCTGACCTATCAACGCAACATCGCCCTGCTCGCCTTGGGCAAGTCCACGGTGGACCTGTTGACCATCGCCTTCATCCCGGGTACGGATGCAAGCCTCGTGGCCTTGTCCTGGCTGAACCCCTTCGTTCTTGTGGTCCCATGGACCGCCGGGAGCATGCCCTTCATCATCTGCCTGGGCACCTTCGCCTTCTTCGCCGGCCTGGTGTGGAACAGCGTGCACCGCGCCCGCGACACCGGCTGGAGCCACTGGCTGGGCCTGCTCACCGCCGTTCCCTTCGTGGATGTGATCGCGGCCGTGGTCCTTTCCCTGGTGCCGGCCCGGAGGCGCTCGGTCTGGGATCTGGTCTAGGATTCCCCGGTAGGGGTATCGGTGGTATTCGTTGTCCTACTTCTGAAAGACGACGACCATGCCCAGCACCCCTAACTTGGCTCCGCGACCCATGCCCCGCTTTTCCGCCACCTCCTTCCTGCTTGTGCTCCTATGCCTTGGCGCCACGGAAGGTTCCGCGCAGGTCACCCGGTTCCAAGTGCTCAAGGCTGATGCACCGGTCGGCAACGTGATCGCCATGCGCATGCCCACGGCCACCGGCGCGGTCTACACCATGACCTCGCATTGCGAATTGGACGTCATCTGGTCACAGGTGGTGCGCTCCTCCGCACGGGCGGAATACATCGATGGGGCGCTGACCTCCTGCCACACCAGCCTGCGGGTGAACGATTCGGTGCGGGATTCCAGCAGCATGGTGAAAGGGGCTGAACAGTGCTTCGTGCACCCGAAGACCGCGTTCACCTGCGAGCGGACCACCCAGTGGACCACCTCACGCCTCTATTTCGAAGAGCCTGCGGGGCAATCCATCGTTTTCGTGGAAAGCGTCCTGAAAGACTGCCCCTTGGTCTGTTCGGCACCGAACACCTACACGCTGACGTTCCCCAACGGGAACGTGAACCACTATGTCTACAGGGCTGGGCTCCTGCAGGAGATCCACGTGGAACGGACCTTCCTGGACCTCGTGTTCCGCCGGGTCTGAACCGCTCCTCCCCGCCCCTCACCGTTCGTGTAAGGCCTTCCGGCCATCGGTGCCGGTCCGGTACTTTCGGGGCCGATGATCAAGTTGACGGGTATCCGCAAAGCCTACCGTACCGGCGCCAACGTGCTGCAAGTGCTCAAGGGCATCGATCTGGAGATCCGCTCAGGGGAGCTTGTGAGCATCATGGGCGCTTCCGGCTCCGGCAAGAGCACCTTGCTCAACATCATCGGTATCCTGGACGGCTACGACAGCGGCGAATACCGGCTGGAGGACCTGGTGATCAAGGGTCAAAGCGAGACCGAGAACGCCCTCTTGCGCAGCAAGTACATCGGCTTCGTGTTCCAGAGCTTCAACCTGATCGCGTTCAAGAACGCCATGGAGAACGTGGCGCTGCCCCTCTACTACCAAGGGGTGCCGCGGAAGAAGCGGAACGAACTGGCGCTCGCCATGCTCGAAAAGGTCGGCCTCTTGGACTGGGCGCACCACTTGCCCAACGAGATGAGCGGCGGCCAGAAGCAACGCGTGGCCATCGCCCGGGCGCTCATCAGCAACCCCAAGATCATCCTGGCCGACGAGCCCACCGGCGCACTGGACAGCACCACCAGCCACGAGGTGATGGAACTGCTGACCAAGGTGAACAAGGACCTTGGCCTCACCGTGGTGATCGTGACGCACGAACGCGAGGTGGCGGCCGCAACGCAACGCGTGATCTACCTGCGCGACGGCCTGATCGAGAACGCCCACATGGACCCGGCCAGCCTGAGCACCAACATGGACGGTGTGCAAGCCACCCACAAACCCGCCAGCGATGTTCGATCGTGAGAAGTGGGGCGAGGTCTTCGAGAGCATCGGCAAGAACAAGCTGCGCGCCGTGCTCACCGGTGTCAGTGTGTTCACCGGCATCTTCATGCTGATCATGCTCCTGGGCATGGGCAAGGGCCTTCGCAACGGCTTCGAACACGGCTTCCGGAACAACGCCACGAACGTGGTGAGCGTGCGGGGCGGCAGCACAAGCAAACCGTGGAAGGGACTCCCACCCAACCGGGACATCCAACTCGACAACCAGGACCTTGCGAACATCCGCCGCACGGTGCGGGGCATCGAGCATAGCAGCGGCGAATACTGGCTCTGGCGCGGCCAGAGCGTGCTCAACTTCAAGGAGAAGTTCGGCAACTACACGATCCAGGGCATCGAACCGGCCTACCAGCATGTGGAGTCGCAGGTCATGATCACCGGCCGTTACATCAACGAGCCCGACCAGAACGAGGGACGCAAGGTGATCGTGATCGCCAACGATGCCAAGGACAAGCTTTTCGGAACCGTCGACCCCATCCACCAATGGATCAACGTCAACGGGATCCCGTTCGAGGTTGTGGGTGTGTACAAGTTCGAAAGCGGCGGTGGCCAGAACGAACGGAGCAAGGTCTTCATTCCCTTGAGCACGGCACAGCGCGTCTTCGGAGCCTACACCGACCTGGACGAGATCTATATGACGCTGGGCAACGCATCGGTGGAACAGAGCGTGATGACCGCAGAGCACATCCGGTCGCTGCTGTCCACCCGCCACCAGTTCGATCCAAGCGACCCGCATGCGGTGTGGATCGAGAACAGGCTGGAGAACTACGTCAAGTTCACCGGGGTCTTCGGTGCCATCAATGCGTTCATCTGGATCATGGGCATCGGCACCATCATCGCGGGCATCATGGGGGTCAGCAACATCATGCTCATCGCGGTGAAGGAGCGCACCCGCGAGATCGGTGTTCGCAAGGCGATCGGCGCCACGCCCGCATCGGTCACAGGCCAGATCATGATGGAAGCGCTCGTCATCACGGCCATCGCCGGCTACGGAGGGCTGCTGTTGGGCATCGGTGTGCTCGAGAGCATCGCCAAGCTCCTGCCGGGAGGACCGATGTTCCGACAGCCGGAGGTGAGCATCTCCATCGCCACGCAAGCGCTCGTTCTGTTGATCATCACCGGCACATTGGCCGGCCTCATCCCCGCCCGCCATGCAGCCCGCATCCGGCCCATCGAAGCGTTGCGCGATGAGTGACCATGCCTGTAGCACGGAACGGATCACCCGCTGAACGCAACCACGATCGACCACCCGAATGACCATGTTCGAGAGCGACCTCTGGAATGAGATCAGGAACACGCTTGGGCACAACAAGGTGCGCAGCTTCCTGACCGCGTTCGGGGTCGGCTGGGGCATCTTCATGCTCATCGTGATGCTCGGCGCCGGCAACGGGCTCAGCAACGGCGTGAACCGTGCGTTCGCCGGCTGGGCCAACAACTCATGCTTCGTCTGGACCCAGACCACTTCGTTGCCCTACCAAGGGCTTCCACGGGGCCGCTACTTCAGCTTCGACAACCAGGACATCGAAGTGATCCGACACCAGGTACCCGGTGTGGATGCGCTGGCGCCCCGACTGCAATTGGGCGGCTGGCGCGGCGGCGATAACGTCACCTACAACGGCAAGACCGCTGCGTTCAGCGTGAACGGTGACGTACCGGACATCCAGCGCATCCAGGGCACGGAGGTCATCGCGGGCCGCTTCATCAACGAGCTCGACGTGCACGACTCACGCAAGATCGCCGTCATCGGTTCACGCGTGCGGGAGCTCCTCTATGGACCGGACGAGGACCCGCTCGGCACCTGGATCCGGATCCAGGGCGTCTACTTCCAAGTGGTGGGCGTGCACCGCCCGAAGGCCTCAGCCAACATGGGCAACGACCAGAGCGCTGTGATCCATGTACCCTTCACCACCTTCCAGCGCGCGTTCAATGCGCTCAACAAGGTGCATTGGTTCGCCCTCACCGCCATGCCCGGAACACCGGCCTCCGAAGTACAGGCCGAGATCAAGCGTGTCCTGGCGGTGAAGCACCGCGTCCATCCCGACGATGACCTGGCGTTCGGGGGGTTCAACGTAGAGGAGATGTTCGACATGACGAACAACCTCTTCAATGCCATCACCGGCCTTGGCTGGTTCGTTGGCGTGCTGACGCTCCTGGCCGGTGCCATCGGTGTCAGCAACATCATGCTCGTGATCATCCGTGAGCGCACCAAGGAGATCGGCATCCGCCGGAGCATCGGTGCATCACCACGAACGATCACCACCCAGATCGTGCTCGAATCGTTGACGCTGACCGTGGTGGCGGGCTACGTCGGGCTTCTCTCAGGCCTTCTCCTGCTGGAGGGCGTCAACGCCATGGGGATCGACAGCGACTTCTTCGCGCAACCGGAGATCGACCTCAACGTGGCACTGATCGCGCTCGGCATCCTGGTCCTCAGCGGCATTTTCGCCGGATACCTCCCTGCGCGAAGGGCCCTCACCATCCGGCCTGTTGATGCCCTAAGGGCCGAATGACCCCGTCCACCACCGAACAACCGCTCAGCGCACACCCATGAAACGCATCTTCAGATACCTGCTCATCGCCATCGGGATCCTCGTGGTGCTCTGGTCATTCTGGTTCCTCTATCAGAAGAACGCCAGTGAACCGGAGGTCTTCAACGTGGAGAAGCCGAGGAAGAACAACGTGGTGAAGAAGACCGTGGCCAACGGCAAGATCGTACCGCGCAAGGAGATCCTCATCAAGCCGGTGGTGAGCGGCATCATCCGCGAGCTGATGGTGGAGGCCGGGCAGCAGGTGAGGAAGGGTGACCCGCTGGCCCGCATCCAGATCGTGCCCGACATGCTCTCGCTGAGCAGCGCGGAGAACCGGGTGCGGAGCGCCGAGATCAACGTGCAGAACGCACAGCTCAATTACGACCGCAACAAGCCCTTGGTGGACAAGGGTGTCATCAGCGCGGCGGAGATGCAGACCTTTGATGTGGCGTTGAAGACCGCGAAGCAGGAGCTGGACGCTGCACAAGAGCAGCTCCAGGTGGTGCGCGACGGCATCAGCCGGACCAGCGCGGGCAACACCATCGTCCGCAGCACCATCGACGGCATGGTCCTCGATGTGCCCGTAAAGGAGGGCAACAGCGTGATCGAGCGCAACAACTTCAACGAAGGCACCACCATCGCCTCGATCGCGGACATGAGCGACCTCATCTTCCAGGGCAACGTGGACGAGAGCGAGGTGGGCAAGGTGAAGGTCGGCATGCCCGTGGTGCTCACCGTGGGCGCCATCGAGAAGGCCCAATGGGACGCCGAACTGGAGTACATCGCACCCAAGGGCGTGGAAGCCAATGGCGCCATCCAGTTCGAGATACGCGCCGCGGTGAAGTTGAAGGATGGTGAGACCCTGCGCAGCGGATACAGCGCCAACGCCGATATCGTGCTGGACCGTCGTGACAGCGTGCTCACAGTACCCGAAAGCCTCGTGGAGTTCAACACCAAGGGTGACAGCGCCTACGTGCAGGTGAAGGATGGCGAGGGCTGGAAGAAGACCCACATCAAGACCGGCTTGAGCGATGGCCTGAATCTGGAGGTCCTTGGTGGCATTGACGCCAGCACCGAGCTGAAAGGCGCCAAAAAGGAAGAGGTTTCCGAGGAAGCCGAGATGAGCGGGGACATGTGATCCGGCCCGGTCGAAGGACCGCTTTTCCGCATGCTCAGGGCCCGAAGGGCTTGCACTTCTCATCCGGCCTCTATATTCGACCCGGATTTCCAAAGCAATGAGCAACACACGTCCCGTATCGGCCTTCATGGAGCGCCACTACCTGCATTTCAATGCAGCCGCGCTCATGGACGCCGCCAAGGCCTTCAAGGTCCACAAGACCGCCGGGGGCAAGATGATGGTGACCCTCGCGGGCGCCATGAGCACCGGTGAGCTGGGCAAGATCCTGGCGGAGATGATCCGCCGGGGCCAGGTCGACATCATCAGCTGCACCGGCGCGAACCTGGAGGAGGACGTGATGAACCTGGTGGCGCACGACCACTACGAGCGCGTGCCCAACTACCGCGACCTGACCCCTGCGGAAGAGCGCAAGCTGTTGGACCGCGGGATGAACCGCGTGACCGACACCTGCATCCCCGAGCACGAGGCCTTCCGCCGCCTGGAGAAGCACGCGGTGGACCTCTGGAAGAGCGACCAGGGCAGCGGCAACCGTCGGTTCCCGCACCAGTACTTCTATGAAATGATCAACTCCGGTGTGCTGAAGCAGTACTACCAGATCGACCCGAAGGACAGCTGGATGGTGGCCGCTGCCGAGCGCAACCTGCCCATGGTGGTGCCCGGCTGGGAGGACAGCACCCTCGGCAACATCTTCGCGGCCCACTGCCTGATCGGCGACTGCAACGTCACCATCATGAAGACCGGCATCGAGTACATGATGTTCCTGGCAGACTGGTACAAGAACAACTGCTCCGGCAAGGGCATCGGCTTCTTCCAGATCGGCGGTGGCATCGCCGGGGACTTCCCCATCTGCGTGGTGCCCATGATGCACCAGGACCTGCAGATGGACGGTATCCCCTTCTGGAGCTATTTCTGCCAGATCAGCGACAGCACCACCAGCTATGGAGGATACAGCGGTGCCGTGCCCAATGAGAAGATCACCTGGGGCAAACTGGACATCGACACCCCGAAATTCATCATCGAGAGCGACGCCACCATCGTGGCACCGCTTATGTTCGCGTACATTCTCGACATGTAAGTCAGCCGCACCATGCAACGACTGATCCGCTCCTTCAACACGCTCACCGACGAGCTCCGCGACAAGCTGCAGGAACAATACCCTGACGGCATCGACAACTCGCACATCCGCACCATCGCCACGGCGAAGGGCGACAGCCTGCGCGTGATCGAGCTCCGAACCACGGACGCCATCTACCTGATCAAGATCAGCGCGGAGAGCCGCGAGGAGATCGAACAGTTCCTGGACCAGGACGATGGTGCCGCCGCCGGAGGCGACGACATCGAGGGTGCCGATGAACTCGAGACCGCCGAGGGCGCTGAGGAGGAGGAAGAGGACGATACCGATGCGCCCGACGAGGACGACGGTGACGATGAGGATGCCGGCAGCAGCGATGGCGACGCGGGCGATGACGACGAGGACTGAGCCTCGGTTAGCAGCACATGGAGCGAACGCCGGACGGGATCAACCGACCGGCGTTCATCTTTCCCGGTCGCCCTTTCCGGGACGCGCGGAGCACCGGGCTATCTTCAAGCCGTCGCCGTTGTACCAGCCACGGCGAGCCATCCATGCTGCAAGGAAAATTCCACATCGCCTTCGCCACCACGGACCTCAAGCGCATCAAGGCCTTCTACGGCGGCCTGCTCGGCTGCCCCGAAGGGCGAAGTGCCGAACACTGGGTGGACTACGACTTCTTCGGTCACCAGCTCACGGTGCAGGAAGTGCCCAAGCTGATCAAGACCTCCCGGATCTACAACCCGCAAAGCAACATCCCCAGCGACCACTGGGGCATTGTGCTAGGCATGGACGACTGGAAGAAGCTGCGCGACAAGTTCAAGAAGGTCGGCGTCACCTTCTTCATCGAACCGCATGTGGTGATGAAGGGCCAGGTGGGCGAGCAGATGAGCCTCTTCATCGAGGACCCCGACGGCCACGCCATTGAGTTCAAGGCCTTCGAGAAGCCCAGTAGCCTGTTCAAGAAGGCATGATCGATCGGCTCATGGCAGCTTGATCCGGTCCGTGGTCTGTCCGTGGCAGCGGTTGCAGGCCCCGTCGCGGATGGCCCCGCTCATGAACGCGGTATCCCCGTTGGCGTTGATCACCGCGGGGAAAAGTCCGTTCCCGAAAGCCACATCCGAAGAGGTGTAGATGTTACCGGAGGCATCGCTGGGCAGCTGTAGCACCAAGGAACCCTGACCGAGCGGCTGCGTGAAAAGGCGGAACTGCGCCGCCATGGAAGGCTCATTGCCTGTACTGTCGTACACCGTGCCGCCGATGGTCCAGCACACCTCCCCTTCCCCGTCGGGATGATGGCAGTCCAAGCAATTCCGGCCTGCGTTGTGGCTGGCGCGACCGGCGCTGCTGGAACCGCCGTCCTCGCATTTCCCATGCTTGCAGGAAGGCACGGCCGTTACCAGGACAAGCCCGAACAAGCCGATGAGGGAGCGCTGCGTGAAGGATATCGACATCCGGTAAAGCTAGTTCCGTGTGTCCGGCTTGCCGAAGAACTTGCTCAGTGATCGGACGAAATGGGCGATGGATCCGTAATTCCGCGTGATCGACAAGGCACCTTCGAGGTCATGAGCCTCACCTGTGGCCAGCGTACCCTGCTCGAAGGAAAGGCGGCCGCACAACTTGTCGTGGATGGCGAAGAACTCCCATGCACTCTAGCGACATCTGCGACCGAAGCGGTCCTGCACGAGCATTATTCCCTGCTCATCGTACACCTTCCAGAGGCAGTTACCCGGTCCACAGAGACCCTCACACGTTCTGCGCAGCTTTCCTAACGCATGGCGCATGCACACATCTTCGCGACCCTCGACCAGGCACCGACCGGACCTGAGCCGCGTTGGGGTGATGCTCCTGCTGGATCCTGGTCCGGTCCATGGCGGCAGCACCGATCATGAACAGCGGGAACGCGTGGGGATCCGCATGGCCAGCCTGTTGCTACCGGTTCTGCGCTCCTGCGATCACTGGATCTCGCCTTTATCCATCCTTGAATGATCACGGGGATCGAACACGCTGCTGTGAAGGAGCGGCCTAATTTCGTCGGCCAGCGCCAACGCGCTTCGGACGCATGGTCTTCAGCTCACCGGTCTTCCTGTTCCTCTTCCTGCCATTGACGCTCCTGTTCGTCTGGCTGACTGGCAACCGACAGGCCCAGAACACCGTGCTGCTGGTGGCCAGCCTCTTGTTCTATGCCTGGGGCGAGAGCCTTTATGTGCTGCTGATGCTGGCCACCGTGCTGGTGAACTACCTGTGCGGCTTGGCGGTGGACCGCTTCCAGGACCGCAGGCCCTGGCTGGTGCTGGCGGTGGTGCTCAACATCGGTGCGCTGGCCTGGTTCAAGTACGCCAACTTCCTGGTGGACAGCATCAATGTGCTTGTTGGCGGTGCGGGCCTGTCCCCCCTGCACCTGGACCCTGTGCACCTTCCCATCGGTGTCTCCTTCTTCATCTTCCAAGGGCTCAGCTACGTGATCGACGTGTACCGGCGCGAGGCCGTGGTGCAGACCCGCCCCGGGTCCGTGGCCCTCTACATCGCGCTCTTCCCCCAGTTGATCGCAGGCCCCATCGTGCGCTACCAGGATGTGGCCGACCAGCTGCTGGAGCGGCACGTGGACGTGGCGCGCTTCGCCAGTGGCATTCGGCGCTTCATCATCGGACTGGCCAAGAAGGTGCTGGTCGCCGACCAGGTGGCCCGCATCGCCGACGCCATCTTCAAGCAGGACGTGGAGACGCTTCCGCCCACGGTGGCCTGGCTCGGGTTGCTGGCCTATGCCATGCAGATCTACTTCGATTTCAGCGGATATTCGGACATGGCCATCGGACTGGGACGGCTCTTCGGCTTCGAGTTCATGGAGAACTTCCGGCGGCCCTACATCGCGCGGTCGGTGCGGGAGTTCTGGCAGCGCTGGCACATCAGCCTCAGCACGTGGTTCCGCGACTACCTCTACATCCCGCTGGGGGGTAACCGCATCGGGCCGTCGCGCACCTACGTCAACCTCTTCATCGTGTTCCTGCTCACGGGCCTGTGGCACGGGGCCAGTTGGAACTTCGTGGTGTGGGGCCTGATCCATGGGCTCCTGCTGGTGATCGAGCGCATGGGCTTCGGCCGCGTGCTCGCCCGCCTGCCAGCCGCATTGTCCACCGCGTACACCGTTTTCGTGGTGCTCCTCGCCTGGGTCTTCTTCCGCGAGACCGACATCACCCGGGCCTGGCACTATACGTTGAGCCTGTTCGGTGGCGTGCAAGGCGATGCCGTGCTGCACCACGCCTCCCTCTACCTCTCGCACACCACCCTGCTGGCCTTGGTGGTCGCCGTGCTGGGCGCGCTCGATGTCCACACCCGGGTCGCCGGCCTGCTGCGCCTGGCGCCCTCGGGCATGTGGCTGCCCGGTGGCCGGCGCGGTGCCCTTGAAGTGGCCGGTCTTGTACTGCTGCTGCTGCTCGTGGGCATGCACATCGCCAGCACCACCTTCAGCCCGTTCATCTATTTCCGCTTCTGAGATGAACGCCGTGACCCGCACCTGGCTTCCGGTCCTGCTCGGCGTGGCGACGTTCGCCTCCGCGTGGTGGATGCTGCGTGTGCCCGTGAACGAACGCGGCCTGCAGGTGGTGTTCGAGGTGCGCACCACCTACACCGATGTGTTCACGTTGTTCTGGGACGACCACAGCTTCTCCTACGAACCGGCGCGCATGCAGGAGGTGCCGGTAAGCCCCGATGCCGGTGTGCAACGCATCACCTTCGAGCTGCCCGCCTCCGTTCACCATGTGCAGGGCATGCGCCTGGACCCCGGCGGATCGCAGGTGGACATGGACCTGAAGGCCATCGTGCTGCGCGGACCGTACCGCGAAGTGCACCTGGACCCCGCGGAGATCGTGGAGCACTTCGGTGCGATGAACGACCTGAAGCCACTGGCCGTGGACTCCATCGAGCAGGTGGTGCCCCTGCTGATCACCGGCAACGACCCCTACCTCGCCAGCACCCTCGACCTTGCGCCGCTGGTGGCCGAGGCCATGGACCCGGTGCGGCCCGTGCTGCGCTCCTTCCTGCTCGCCCTGCTGATCGGCGCGCTGGCGTGGCTGCTGCTCCGCGCGCTCCTGCGTGCGCGCCACCGACCGGAGGATGCCGTCCTGTCCGGACACGCCGCGCCCATCGCCATGCGCAACGTGTGGCTGCCCCTGGCCGCCGGGGTGCTCGTCTTCGCGCTCACCCACGGCTTCACCAACAACATCAGCTTCGAGGACCGCGCGTTGCGCGTGGAGTTCGAACTGGTGGCCACGCACAAGGACAACTTCCAGGTCTTCTACGCCGACCGGCCAGGGGCCTTCACGCCGGGGAACTATGTGAACACCGCCGTGAACGGATCCAACGGCCCGCAGCTCGTAAGCTTCCGGATGCCCCAGGACACACTGTTCAGCTTCCTGCGGTTCGACCCCGGCAACGTGCAGGATTCACTGGTGATACGGCGCATGTGGCTGCGCTGCAACGACGAGAGCAGCGAGCACGATGCCCGCTCCGTGTTCGCGCTGTTCAAGCCGAACGAGCAGGTGGACCGGTATGAGGTCGTTGATGACGCGCTGGTGATCCACTTCAGCGGCAACGACCCTTTCCTGTTCTGCGATACCGACCTGCGCAGCGAGGTGAAGGAGCTCTGGACGCGTTCCGGGAACGGACCGATGCCGCTGCTGTTCGGTCTCGTCGCCGGTCTCTTCGCCTTCTTCACGCTGCTGTTCCGCCCGGCCCATGCAGCGGGCACGTTGAAGGGCAGCCCCAGCGAGTTCGCGCTGGCCGGGATCTTCCTGGCGCTGCTGTCGCTCCCCCTGCTCTCCGAGGTGATGCCGGTGGAGCCCAAGCTCGCGGACACCGAGAAGCGGCCCATGGCCGAGAAACCGCTGCTCAAGCTGCATTCCCTCACCACGTTCGCCCCACGCTACACGAAGTTCTACACGGATCACTTCGGCTTCCGCAAGTCGTTGTTCCGCATGAACGGCTTCTTCCACAGCTACGTGCTGCGCGACTCACCGATGCCGGACAACCTCATCTTCGGCAAGGACGGCTTCATGTTCCTCATCCGGCCCGGCGCGGTGGACCAGTACCGCGGGATCCCCGTGTTCACCGAGCAGGAACTGCTGTGGATCGGTGAGCGCCTGGAGAAACGTCGGCAGTGGCTCGCCGAGCGCGGCACGGACTATTACCTGATGTTCCCTCCGCTCACCGCCAGCATCTACCCGGACAAGCTGCCCGATAACATCAACAAGATCCGCGAACGCGGCGGGCTGGACCAGCTGATCGATCACCTGCGGGCCCACACGAAGATCCCCGTGGTGGACTGTCGCGAAGCGCTGAAGGAAGGGCGCAAGGTGCGCGATGTGTACTACACCACCGACATCCACTGGAACCCCTGGGGCGGCTACATCGGTTACCGCGAGCTGATGGCCACGTTGTTGAAGGACCACCCCGAGCTCGGCAGTGCCTGCCTGCCGGAGGACTACATCGTACAGGCCGACACCAACGACCAGGGCGACCTCGCCATGCAGATGGCCATGAACGACCGCTTCAAGCGGGTGACCTACATGATGGTGCCTCTGGCCGCTGACCGTGCACGCTACCTGCCGGAGGAGCCCCTGCCCGCCTCGGCCTTCTTCAAGTACAAGCCGGTGTTCAAGATGGGCCCCGACCCCAACGCACCGAAGCTCCTGATGTTCCGCGACTCCTTCGCGGTGTACCTCATGCCCTACCTCAGCGAGCACTTCAGCCGCAGCGTGTACGTGTGGACGCCCATCTTCATCCACGACATCGTGGAGAAGGAGGATCCCGACATCGTGGTGCAGGAGGTGCTCGAGATCTTCATCCGCGACCTGCTGGAGGACAAGCTCCGCGACGATATCTGACCTCAGATGGCGAACCGCCAGTCGTGCACTCCCCGGCTGAGGTTCGGGTTATAGCAGGGATCGTCATCGATGTAGTTCTTCCAGCGCGCCTTGAACAGGCCGACCTCTCGCAGGTGCCGCTCGTAGCTCTCGCGGGTCATGTGCGGATGCCCGCGCGTGAGCGACTCGTAATGGTGGAGCGTGACGTGCGGCAGGTACACGTTGTTGAATCCCGCCTCCCGAAGACGCAGGCACAGGTCCACATCGTTGTATTCCACGGTGAAGGCCTCATCCCAGCCACCGATGCGCTCCAGCTTCGCGCGCTCCACCATCACGCACGCCGCCGTCACAGCACTGTTGTTGTTGATGGTGTTCACGTAGTTGAAGTAGCCGGGCCCATCACGGTGCGTGCCCACGAAGGTGTGCCCCGCAACACCGCCCAGGCCGATCACCACCCCGCCGTGCTGGATGGTGTCGTTGTGGTACAGCAGCTTCACGCCCACCGCACCGATGGAGGGTCGCTGGCTCCATTCGTGCATGGCACGCAGCCAGTCCGCATGAAGCACCTCGGTGTCGTTGTTCAGGAACAGCAGGTGCGCTCCCTTGGTGCGCCCGACACCCATGTTCATGAGCTCGGAGAAATTGAACGGCATGTCGTGAGCGACACTGTCGAAACGACCGGGATACGCAGCCTTCATCTCCGCGAACAGCGCGAACAGCGCCGGCTCCCGGCTGTTGTTGCTGACCACCAGCACCTCGAAGTCAGGATGGTCCGTGAGCGTGAAAAGCGAGGTTAGGCAGGTGCGCAGGATGTCCGCCTTGTCCTTGGTGGGAATGATGATGCTGACCCTGCCGCGCAGGGGTGAGGTGAAGCGGATGCCATAGCCCCGGAACCCATCAAGGAAGGACACCTCGCCCGGTTCACCACGGCGTTCCAGCGCCTCCGTGAGGGCCTTGCGCGCGGCTTCGTAAGCGTAGGGCTTCACGTCCTCGCCGTGCGCCGCGCTCGCCGCGTGGATGCGCCAGTGATAGAGCACCCGGGGAATGCGCGCGATGCGGTCCGTCCGCTCGGTGCACCGCAGCAGCAGATCGTAGTCCTGGCTGCCCTCGAAGCCAGCGCGGAAACCTCCCACTTCGCTCAGCAGCGAACGGCGGATCACCACCAGGTGGCCGAAGTAGTTGCGCGAGAGCAGGTGGTCCGGGCACCATTGCGGCTTGAAATGCGGATCACTATGTCGGCCCTGATCGTCGACCTTGTCCTCGTCGGTATACACGATGTCAAGGTCAGACCGCTGCTGCAGCCGCTTGGCGATGTGGTAGAGCGCGTCCGGTGCCAGCTGGTCGTCATGGTCCATCAGCGCCACGAAGGTGCCGGTGGCCAGTTCCAAGGCGCTGTTGCTGGCGCGGCTGATGTGGCCGTTGGTGGAACGGAACACCACCTTGATCCGTGGGTCCTCCTTCATCCAGCGCCCCAGGCATTTCCGCACCGCCGGATCGCGCGACCGGTCGTCGGCGATGCAGAGCTCCCAGTGGGTATAGGCCTGGTCGAGCACGCTGCGGATCGCGGCCTCGAGGAAGGCCACGGGCGGGTCGTACACCGGCATCACCACGCTGATCAAGGGCGGGTCGGTGAACGTCGTGGCGTTCTCGCGGTACTCCTGCAGGTCCGAGGGACGCGCGAAATGCCGCGCCATGAACTGGTGGTATGGATCGCCGCTGGCCTGGAACAGATCGGGCCCCTGCGCACCCTCGCCCACCACGATGCGCACCGGGCGGATCTCCGTCCACAGGTACAGGGCCTTGAAGACCTTGGCGAAGAACTTCCGCAGGATCATGCGTCCCTGGTGCGAGACGAGGAAGGTGATGCGCTTCAACCAGCGCATGCCGCGGCGGGATGTGTCGCTGGAGGTGCGCAGCAACGCCCGCATCCTGTAGTACTGCTTCCGCAAACGCCACAACCGGCTGGACTCCATGGCACGGATGCGTTCCTCGTACTGGCCGAGCATGGACTGCAGTGCCCGGGCATGTTCGCGTTGCACCGTGAGCGACTGCAACACCTTGTCCACTTCGCCGTTCAGCCGCAGCGCCTCTTGCGCCAGGTTCTCCCGGTCCTGCTCGAGGTCGGCCAGCACGCGCGCATGCTCCACCTGCAGTTTCATGATATCCTTCTCCAACGCCTCCGCCCGCGCCGTGCTTCGTTCCAGCTCCGCCTTGAGGCCTGCACCGATGCGCTCGGCCCCGTCGGCACGCCCGATCGCGATGCGCAGCAGCTCCCTATCATGCGCCTGGACCCCGTGCAGCGCTGAGATCACCGCAGCGGCATGCGCAACGAAAAGCGATGCGTGCTTGCGCACCACACGGTCCACGATGGCGACGCGCGTCATGGGGTCATCCGCCCTGGACAGCAGCGACCCCGGGCGGACCCGGTAGCGGAACGTGGGCCGGCCCACATGCACGAAGCGATGCCCGGATGCCATCAGCCGGATCCAGAGCTCCCAGTCCTCATAGCCATCGCGCATGGCCTCGTCGAATCCGGACACCTGTTCCAACACCGAACGGCGCACGAGGGCGCAGGCATCGATCCGGTTGCCCACGAGCAGTTCGGGCAATGTGGGCATCGGTTGTCGGACCAGTCCTGTGCGCCCACCGAACTCCTCGCGGTCTCCGTGCGCCACCGCCATTTCCACATCGCTCCCCAGCGCCTCCGACATCGCTTCCAAGGCACCCGGCAGCAACTGGTTGTCAGCATCCAGGAAAAGGACATGGGGCGCTCTGCCGGTCTGCCATCCCGTGTTGCGCGCAGCGGCCAGGCCGCCGTTCACGCGATCGATCACCTTCACCCCCTCGGTCCGCAGTTCCTGCAGCACACGCAAGGTCTCCGCATCGGTGCTCCCATCGTTCACCACGACCACGCTCGACAGGACCCACGCAGGCAGGCTGGCCATGGTCTCCCGCAGGAATGCACCGTCGTTGTAGCAGGGGATCACCACATCCACCGGATGCGTGGCGCGCGTACCGTTCGTTGGACGCAAAGCTTCCGTACCGCTCATGGGTTCAACGGAATGCCGAGCAGCCCGTGGTAATGCACACCGACCTCGTGGGTGTTGCCCACCTTCACCACGGTGCCGTGCTCCATGCATGCCGCACGATCACAGATCCGCTGCACCTCGCCCAGCGCGTGCGACACGAACACGATGGTGCAGCCTTTCCGCTTCAGCTCCTCGATGCGTTGGTAGCACTGCAGTTGAAAGGCGGCATCGCCCACGGAAAGCACTTCATCCACGAGCAGGATCTCGGGGTCCATGGCGGTGGCGATGGAGAAGCCCAGGCGCGCGGTCATCCCCGTGGAATAGCGCTTCACCGGCATGTCGAGGTCGGCCTCGGCCAGTCCGGAGAACGAACGGGTGTAGGCGATGGTGCGGGCGCGGTCGGCACGCGAATGGCCGAGCAGGGCGGAACACAGGTCCACGTTCTCCCAGCCGCTCAGCTCCGGTTCGAGACCCACGCCCAGGCCCAGCATGGGCGCCACCCGACCCCGAACCGCGACGGTGCCCGCCGTGGGTTCCACGATGCCGGCCATCACCCGCAACAGGGTGCTCTTGCCTGAACCGTTGCGTCCCACGATGCCGAAGCACTCGCCGACACCGATCTCCAGCTCCACATCATGCAGGATGCGTTTGCGCTCCAGGAGCCGCTTCGACCCGAAGGAGACCAGGTACTCCTTGATCGACCGGAACCCATAGCGCTGCACCAACAGGTCCACCTGAAGGTCGTGAATAACGATCGCCGGGGACCCCATCTTCAGTAGTTGGCGATGAAGCCGCGACGCAGCATGTTGAAGACGGCCACCCCACCCAGCAGGGCGAGGAGCGCTAATCCGAAGGCCGGCACCCACTGCTCCAGCCCGGGCACACGGCCGTGGTAGAGCACTTCGCGCACCAGGCCGATGAAGTGGTACAGCGGGTTCATCGACGCGATCCAGCGCAGGTCGGCCGGCACCAGATCGGGCGGATAGGCCACCGGGGTGAGGTAGAAGAGCGCCGGCAGCAGCGCCGACCACAGGATGCCGATGTCGCGGAAGAAAACGTTCAACGCACAGAGGGCCAGCGACAGCCCGAACACGAACGCTGCGAACAGCGCCAGCACCGGCAGCACCAGCAACGCGGCCGGCGCAGGGCGCCAACCCAGCAGCGCCAAGATCACCGCGAAGGGGATGAAGGAAACGAGCAGGTTGAAGAGCCCCGCCATGAGCTGCGCCACCGGGAACACCAGCGGCGGAACCGCCAGCGAACGGAGCACATGGGCGTTCTCCACCACGGAGCCCAGGATATGGGCGCTCGACGTGGCGAAGAAGGACCAGAAGATCAGGCCCGTGAGCGCGAACACCGGGTAGTTCTCCACCTGCGGGAAGGCCCTGCTGAAGATGAACAGGAAGATGAGCAGGAAGAGCAACGGATTGAACAGCGTCCACAGGAACCCGAGCAAGGAGCTCTTGTACCGCAGCCGCACGTTCTTCCACGCCACGGTGAGCAGCATGGGCAGGTGCCTGCGATCCATGCGTTGGGCGGATCCCGGGGGCGCGTGAACGGCGGTATCCATGGGCCGCGCAAGTTAGCAGCGCTCCGGTGGGCAGGCCCGCTATCTTGGGCCTGCACCGCATGGCCCTGATCTTCAACGGACGTTGCCTTACCCGGCCCATCAGCGGGGTGGAACGCCACGCACGCATGCTGCTGCGCTCCTTCCTGCGCTCGGGCATCGACATGCGTGTGTTGGTACCGGCGGACGCCCCGGAGGACGCGGTCCTTCTTTCCGGCCTGAACGTGGAGCGCGTCGGCCGGCTTCGCGGGCATGCCTGGGAGCAGTTCACCCTTGCCCGTGCCGTGGGCCGCGATGACCTGCTTTTCTCACCGGCCAATACCGGTCCGCTCGGGGTGCGTCGCCAGGCCATCGTGGTGCATGACCTCGCCTTCCTGCACCATCCGGAGTGGTTCGATCCGCGGTTCACCAAATGGTACGGCTTCCTGGTGCCGAGGCTGGTGCGGCGGGCCAAGGTGGTGATCACGGTAAGCGAGAGCATACGCAAGGAGCTGATGGCCACCTATGCCCTGCCACCGGAGCGGGTGGTGGTGATTCCACCGCACGTGGATCCCGCCCAGTTCAGCGCTACGGAACCGGTACAGGCCCCTCCGGGCTTCTTCCTGTTGGTGGGTCATGACGACCCCCGGAAGGATGCGCGCGCAGCGCTCGACCTGCTGTTCAGGGCACGGCCTGGAGCGCATGCGGTGGTGGTGGGCCGTGAGCGTCGCCCCTTCATCGCGGTGGATCGCTCCCCGGACGGCCGGATCACCTGGCTTCCGAACGTCACCGATGCCCAGCTGACCTGGCTCTACGACCACGCGCAGGCACTTCTCTACCCTTCACTTTACGAAGGCTTCGGAATGCCCGTTCTCGAGGCCGCTCAACGCGGCTGCCCGGTGGTCGCCCGTCCGCTGCCTGTGCTGCTCGAACAGTTCGGTCCTGCGGTGCATGCCTGTCCTTTCACCGGATCGGACGATCTTTCGGGAGTGCTTGACCGCATTTCGGCCAGAGGGACCGGTCCCGACTCACGCTCCCCGGAGACGCAACAGGTCCTCGATCACTTCACTGAACGCCGCACGGATGCGGCACTGAACGCGGTCATTGCCGGACTGACCTAGCCTGAGATGCGCATCGCCCTGGTACATGATTGGCTGCTGGTGAACGGTGGTGCCGAAAAGGTGACCAGCGAGCTGCTGAACCTTTACGATGCCGATGTCTTCTCCCTCGTGGACTTCCTCAGTGATGACGATCGTGCCTCGATCCTTCATGGGAAACACGCGCACACCAGCTTCATCCAGCACCTGCCCGGTGCGCAGAAGCACTACCGCAACTACCTGCCGTTCTTCCCCAAAGCCATCGAGCGCTTCGATCTGTCCGCCTACGACCTGATCATCTCCTCGTCCTATGCCGTGGCCAAAGGGGTGCGCAAGAAGCATCATCAGGTGCATGTGTGTTACATCCATACGCCCATGCGTTATGCTTGGGTACATGAGGCCAGTTACATCGAGGACCACAAGCTGACCGGTCCGAAGGCCTCTGTGGTGCGCATCGTGCTGGACCGCTTGCGTCGCTGGGACCACGCGAACACCGCCTACGTGGACCGCTTCATCGCGAACAGCCGGAACGTGGCGGACCGTGTGCGCCGCATCTACGGCCGCGCGGCGGAAGTGGTGCTGCCTCCGGTGGACGGAGAGTTCTTTACGCTCGGCACCGCACCGCGCACGCATTACCTCGCGGCCGCGCGCGCAGTGCCCTACAAGAAGCTCCACGAGATCATCGCCGCGTTCGCACGAACGCCCGAGCTTCGACTGATCGTATGCGGGGATGGGCCTGAGGGCGAACGGCTGAAGCAAATGGCCACGCCGAACGTGACGGTGATGGGCCATGTCGACGGACCCACCATCGTGGAGCTGATGCGGACCGCCAAGGCCTTGGTCGTGGCCGCCGACGAGGACCTGGGCCTCACCCCACTGGAAGCGCAGGCCTGCGGCACACCGGTGATCGCCCTGCGCAAGGGCGGCTACCTGGAGACCGTGGTGGAAGGGGTCACCGGGATGTTCTTCGCATCACCCACCGCAGTGGACATCGCCGCTGCTGTGCAGCGCTTTGAGCAGCAGGGAACGCCCTCCACCCCGGAAGCGATCCGTGCCCATGTGGCGCCCTATTTCAGCCCTGTGTTCCGGGCGCGCATCAAGGCCATCGTGGACGACGAATTGAGCCACCATGCTCCCCGCTAGGGCCTGCACGGCCCTCTTTCGCTCCGCGACCCTCTTGCTCGCCTGCACGCCTTTGCTGGGCATGCGGCCTGCCGTGCTCGTGGTGATGCTCTGGGTGCTCTCGGCGCTCCTGCATCGCATCGCGGTCAAGGAGGAACGCCGAGCCCCCGACCTGCGCACCTTCCTTCTCCTTTCCTCGCCGTTCCTGCTCATGGTGTTCGACCTTCTCCGTGCGGACGACATCGCGGCCGCATGGACCATTGCCGAACGCAGCTCGTTCCTGGCCATCGCACCCCTGGTGGTGTTCGTGCTCCGCCCACCCGTGGATGACCGCTTGCGTGATCGCGCCGCGGACATGTTCTCGCTGTCGGCACTGGCCCTTGCCCTGTTCGCCAATGCGTCGATCGCGATCACCGGCATCGCGGCGAACATCCCCTTTGCGCAGGCCTACCGTGCAGGTTTCGCGGAGGTCACCGGCATCCATCCTCCGTTCGCCGCCTTCTTCCTCCTGCTCGGTGCGCTCTTCCAACTCCACCGCGCGCTCGGCAGGGCACCGGCATCGGCATGGCGCATCGGCATCGGTGGAGCCCTGGTGCTGTCCGGTGCCTTGATCGCCTCACGCACGCCCTTGGTGGCATTCACCTGCTCCGCCTTGGTGCTTCTGTGGATGCACCTTCCCCACCAACGTGCGATACGCCACAGCGGCGTTCTGCTGCTGGTCGCCGTGCTCCTTGTGCTGGTGGTGCCTTCCGCGCGACAGCGTGTGCTCGAACCCTTCCGCACGGAGCTATCGATACCTGCGCCCGGTGCCTCGAACTCCGTCAGCGAGCGCTTCGTGATCGGACACTGCTCCTGGGCACTGCTCCGATCGAACTGGTTGTTCGGCCTTGGCCAGTCCGAGGTGCAACCGTCAATGGATGCCTGCTACGCACAGTTCAATGACCCGCGCTACCTCGACGGCAGCTACAGTACACATCAGCAAGCGCTTCATTGGTGGCTCTCCTTCGGGGTGCTTGGCCTGTCGGTCTTTCTGATGCTGTTCGGCCGGCCACTGTACAACGCGATCGTTGACCACGACGCACGCCTCGCCAGCTTCCTGGCGTTCGCGTTGATCTGCTGCATGACCGAGAACGTACTGGCGCGTCAGTGGGGCGTGGTGCCCTTCGCCTTCTTCCTTTCGCTATTCACCCGTGGGCTTTTCGCAGGGGCGCGTTCCCCCCGGAAGCGCAGCCAGAGGTAACCTCCACCACCGGCGATCGTTGACGCGAGGAGGATGGCCAGCTTGGCCTGTTGGATCGGGTCGGCATCGCGGAAAGCGAGCTCGTTGACGAACAACGACATGGTGAAGCCCACGCCGGCCAGCACCGACATACCGACCAGGTGTCCCCACTGGATGCCTTCGCTGAGCCGGGCCACCTTGAAGCGCAACAGCAACCAGCACGTGACCAGGATACCCAGTGGCTTGCCCACCACCAGACCCAATAGCACCCCCAGGAACACCGTGCCCTTCAGGGCGGTGGTGGGATCGGCCGGCAAGACCACGCCGGCGTTCGCGAACGCGAAGAGCGGTAGCACGACGAAGGCGACGAACGGGTGAATACCGTGCTCCAGACGCTGCAGCGGGGTCTCGGCCTCCAGGGCTGAACGCTTGATCGCGCCGATCGTGAGGAGCTGCTCGTCCGTGAGCGTTGGGAGACCGTTGGGGTCCTGGCGTGAAAAGCGATCGGAGAGCGACCGGATGCGCAGGAGGAATCCCGCCTCATCGATCCTGGTGCGTGCCGGAATGGTGAAGGCCGCCAGGATGCCCGCTATCGTGGCGTGCACACCACTGAGCAGGAAGGCCGTCCACAACAGACCGATACCGAAGATGCCATAGAACACGGTGTTGCGCACGCCCAGGAGGTTCGCAGTGATCATCACCGCCAACGCGCCGCCGCCGATCGCCAGGTAGTTCCAGCCGATCTCGTGGGTATAGAAGAACGCGATCACCAGCACGCTGCCCAGATCGTCCGCAATGGCCACCGTGGTCAGGAACACCTTGAGCGCGAGCGGCACCTTATCACCCAACAGGGCCATGATGCCCAGGGCGAAGGCGATGTCCGTGGCCATTGGAACACCCCAACCGCTCGTGGTTCCGGAGCCGTTCGGATTGAACAGCAGGAAGATCAGCGCAGGAGCGACCATGCCGCCGACCCCCGCCGCCACTGGCAGCAGCGCCTTGCGCGGATCGCGCAGCTCACCCCCGACGATCTCGCGCTTCAGCTCCAGCCCCACCACGAAGAAGAACATCGCCATCAGGCCGTCGTTGATCCAGTGGTGCAGGTCCCGTTCCAGGCGATGACCACCGAAGTCCATTCCCACGGAGGTCTCCCAGATGTGGTGGTAGGCCGCGCTCCACGGTGAATTGGCCAACACGATCGCGGCGAAGGCCCCCAGGAACAAGAGCACACCACCCGAGCTCTGGTGGTGCATGAACTGTTCGAAGGGCCTCATCAACCGCTCGATGGGTTCCTTTCGCATGAGGCGGAAGATAGTGTCCTGCCCGTTACGGCTTCCGGAACACCAGGCAATGCTGCCAGGGCAGGTCCCGGTGCTCACGGTCCAACCGCAACCCGGCCGCACGCATCTCGGCGATGCATTGCTCGCGGCTCATCCGGTGGATGGCCTTGATCGGCACTTCCTCATCCTCCCCACGGTATTCCACCAGGAACAGCAGCCCACCGGACCGCATGGCGGCCACCACCGAGGCCATCACCTCGCAGGGAAAGGCCAGTTCATGGTACACATCCACCATCAGCACCTTATCCAGCGGTTCCGCCGGTAGCCGCGCGTCCTTCATTCCGGCCTGCACCGGGATGATGTTGGTGATGCCTTCCTTGGCGGACCTTGCCCGGACACTGTCGAGCATGACGGGCTGCACGTCGACCGCGAAGACCCGGCCTCCGGTCGCTCTGCGCGCCATGGGCAGCGCGTGGTATCCAGTGCCGCATCCAATGTCGGCGATCACGTCGCCTGGCCGCACGTCCACGTAGGACAGCAAGCGCTCGGGGTCCTCCTCCTGCACCCGTTCCGGCCGATCGAGCCAATCGGCATGCACGGCGGACATGGTGTGGGCGATCTCCCGGCCCTGATACCATTTTCCGATGCCATCCGGGGAGCCCGGACGTTCGGTGTACCGGCCCTCGCATTGACCCGCGGCGGGGAGTACGACCAAGCTCAGCAGAGCGGAGATGACGGACCGTACATGCATGCCAGGGAACGTTCACGGGCGGTGCGCTGTTCGCTCCGGCACAAGCGGTCCAGGGGCTTTCACTTTTCAGAAGTTATTCACACGGAACCGCCTCGGGAGAGCGTCCCGGATACCTTCGCGGCATTCATCCGGAACCCTTGAACACCATGACCAAACCCGCGCCGGCCGCAGCTTCCAGCGTTTCGACCGACGAGATGGACCGCATCTGCTCGCAGGTGCGCCGCGACATCGTCCGCATGGTGCACGGCTGCCAGAGCGGACACCCCGGGGCCTCGCTCGGATGCACCGAGTTCTTCGTTGCGCTTTATTGGAGCGTGCTGCGCCACGACCCGAAGGCCTTCGACATGGACGGCACCGGGCAGGACCTCTTCTTCCTGAGCAACGGGCACATCAGTCCCGTCTGGTACAGTGTGCTGGCGCACAGCGGTTACTTCCCAGTGAAGGAACTGGTCACCTTCCGCAAGCTCAACTCCCGGCTGCAGGGTCATCCCACCACCCATGAAGGGCTGCCTGGCATCCGCATGGCCAGCGGTTCCCTGGGGCAGGGACTGAGCGTGGGCATCGGTGCCGCGCTGGCGAAGAAGCTCAACGGGGACATGAACCTGGTGTTCACCCTGCATGGCGATGGCGAACTGCAGGAAGGCCAGATCTGGGAAGCCGCGATGAGCGCCCCCCGCCACAAGGTGGATAACCTCATCGCCACCGTTGATTGGAACGGGCGCCAGATCGATGGCGACGTGGACGATGTGATGCCCTTGGGCGACCTGCCCGCGAAGTGGCGCGCCTTCGGCTGGGACGTGCTCATCTGCAACGGCAACAACATGGCCGAACTGCTCGCCACGCTGAACGAAGCGAAGACGCGCACCGGCAAGGGCCTGCCGATCGTGATCCTGATGCGCACCGAAATGGGCCAGGGCGTCGACTTCATGGTGGGCTCGCACGAGTGGCACGGCATTCCCCCGAACGACGAACAGCTTGCCCGCGCACTGGCGCAGCTTCCTGAAACGTTAGGGGACTATTGAACCCTCCCATCCCAACGCTTCGCTTGGTACCGCATTTGCAACAAGGCAGGACCATGCGGACCTCTTCCTTCCTGCGTCTCCTTGCGATCGGGCTTTCACTGGCAGGGTTGTCGCCGCTCGTTGCCCAGACCAAGCCGGCCGCGAAAAAGCAGCTCACCCGCCTGTTGTTCGTGATGGACGCGAGCAACAGCATGAACGCGTTCTGGGACAACCAGCCCAAGATCAATGCGGCACGTGAGGTGCTGCTCCGCTCGCTGTCGGAGATCGAAGGCCAGCCAGACCTGGAGATCGCCCTGCGGCTCTACGGACACCAGACCCGGATCGAGCCCGGCAAGCAGGATTGCGACGATACCAAGCTCGAAGTTCCCTTCGGCCCAAACAGTGTTCCGGCCATCCGTGAGCGCATGCGGACCGTGCAATGCCTGGGCACCACGCCCATCGCGCGCTCCTTGTTGAAGGCCGCCGGAGACTTCCCGCCGTGCGCCGATTGCCGCAACATCATCATCCTCATCACCGACGGCATCGAGGCCTGCGACGAGGACCCCTGCGCAGTGAGCCGTGCGCTGCAGGCCAAGGGCATCATCCTGAAGCCCTTCGTGATCGGGGTGGGGCTTCAAGGCGAGGAGAAGTACAGCCTGGAATGCGTGGGCAACTACTACGATGCCGGCACACCGGCCATGTTCGACCACGTGCTGCGCCTGGTGATCAGCCAGGCCCTCAATAACACCACCACCACCCTGCACCTCCTCGATGTGAACGGGAAGCCGAAGGAGACCAATGTGCCGGTGACCTTTTACGACCAGCGCAGCGGGCAGCAGCGCTACAACTTCGTGCACACGATGAGCCCCAAGGGCGAGCCGGACACGGTCACGATCGACCCGCTGTTCACCTACCGCGTGGTGGCGCACACCATACCACCGAGCGTGCGCGAGAACGTGAGCGTGAAGGCCGGACAGCACAACATCATCACCCTCGATGCGGCTCAGGGCGATCTGGAACTGCGCACCGAGAGCGCCTGGGGCAGCGAGCGCGGCATCCCGGTGATCGTGCGGAAGGATGGGATCGACGCCACCCTGCATGTACAGGACCTGAACACCAGCGAGCGTTACCGCGTGGGCCGCTACGACCTTGAGGTGCTCACGCTGCCACGCCTCACCATCCCCGACGTGGACGTGAAGCAGAGCGCGGTCACCACCATCAGCGTACCGCAGCCGGGCACCGTCAACATCGTGCCCACGGCGCCGGGGCCTGGCGCGATCTTCGTGAGGGACGGCAACGAGCTGAAGTGGGTGGTGGACCTGGACGCGACCGCACTGCGCCACCAGTTCCGCCTGTTGCCCGGCCAGTACAAAGTGCTGTACCGTTCCGAGAGCGCACGTCAGACCATCTATTCCATCGAAAAGGACTTCACCATCACCGGCGGTCAAAGCATCACGGTCAACCTCTGAACACCATGGCCCAATTCCCCATCCTCGACCAAAAGGACACCCGCAGCGGCTTCGGCGCAGGCCTGCTTGAGCTCGGCAAGCGCGACCCCAACGTCGTGGCGCTCTGTGCCGACCTCACCGGTTCATTGAAGATGGACGCCTTCGCCAAGGCCTTCCCCGAGCGCTTCTACCAGATGGGCGTGGCGGAAGCCAACATGATGGGCGTGGCCGCAGGCCTCACCATCGGCGGCAAGGTCCCGTTCACCGGCACATTCGCCAACTTCAGCACCGGGCGGGTGTACGACCAGATCCGCCAGAGCATCGCCTACGCCGGCAAGAACGTGAAGATCTGCGCCAGCCATGCCGGACTCACCCTCGGCGAGGACGGTGCCACACACCAGATCCTGGAGGACATCGGGCTCATGAAGATGCTGCCCGGCATGACCGTGATCGTGCCCTGCGACTTCAACCAGACCAAGCAGGCCACCATCGCCATCGGTGCGCATGAAGGCCCTGTCTACCTGCGCTTCGGTCGTCCGAAATGGCCGGTGTTCATCCCGGCGGACATGCCCTTCGAGATCGGCAAGGCACAGGTGCTGGTGGAAGGTACCGACGTGAGCCTCTTCGCCTGTGGACACCTGGTATGGCGCGCGTTGCAGGCTGCCGAGGAATTGGCCGCTGCGGGCATCCGCGCCGAGGTGATCAATGTGCACACCATTAAACCCCTGGACGAGGCCACCGTCCTAGCTTCGGTACGCAAAACAGGATGCGCGGTCAGCTGCGAGGAACACAACCGGTTCGGGGGCCTGGGCGACAGCATCGCCCAGCTGCTGGCGTTGAAGCAGCCCAAGCCCATGGAATTCGTCGCCGTGAACGACACCTTCGGCGAGAGCGGAACCCCGGACCAGCTCCTGAAGAAGTACGGCCTGGATGTGCCGGACATCGTGGCCGCCGCAGAGCGCGCCCTGAAGCGGAAGTAGCCTTCCACCTTGCTGAACGGCCCGGCGCATGAGCAACATGTCCGACGCCGAGCTGATGGCCCTCTTCCGCAAGGAGGACACCCGGCACTACGCGTTCAACTTGATCGTCCGCGCCCACCAACAACGGCTGCATGCCTTCGTACGCCGGATGGTCACCGACCCCGACGAGACGCAGGACGTGCTGCAGAACGTGTTCCTGAAGGCCTGGACAGGGCTCGACAGGTTCCGCGCGGACGCGCAGCTCTTCAGCTGGCTGTACCGCATCGCGCACAACGAGAGCCTCACGCACCTGAAACGCATGCGCCGCGGGCTCTTCGTCAGCGAGGCCAGCGTGATCGAGCGCCTTACCACCACCCTGGACAGCAGCGAACATTTCAACGGTGACCTCATCCAGAAGAAGCTGCAACGGGCGGTGATGACCCTACCCGCCAAACAGCGCGCGGTGTTCACCATGAAGTACTTCGAGGAGATGAAGTACGAACAGATGAGCACCGTCACCGGCACCAGTGTGGGCGCGCTGAAGGCCAGCTACCATATCGCCGTGAAGAAGATCGAGGCCCTGCTCACCCGAGCCGATCAAACCATTTGAGCGCCCACCGGTCCAAAGCCCGATCCACCGATGAACACCCGCCCTGAACACGAGGAACTGAGGTCGCTGGCCCCCACGCTCGCATCGATCCCCAAGGTGGACCCCTTCGTGGTGCCCGAGAGCCTCTTCGAGCGGTTCCCGCACCAGGTGCAAGCCCGTGTGATCGTCCTGGCACCCGTCCAGCGGTGGTCGCCATGGATGAAACGCCTCGCCATCGGGCTGCCGCTGTTGGCGCTGCTGGCCGGTGCCTGGTTCCTGCTGCGCACCTCGGAGGCGACGGTGGTCCAGGTGGCCGTGGAGATCCCCGAAACCACCATGGACGAACTGGAACTGTTGGACGACCCCGAGACCTTCGCTTCGTTGTACGAGGGCGAAGATCCGGGACTTCCGGCGGCCAGCGTGGACCTCACCGAGGATGAACTGGCCGCCTGGCTGGAAGCCGAACAGACCGATGTTTCCCAACTGATCACCGAACTATGAAGAACCTGATCACCCGCCTGATGCTGAGCACGTTCATGCTGCTTACCGCTTCCCTGGCGATCGCCCAGGGCGATGACCTGCCGAACATCCCCGAGGACAAGCTCGAGGAGATCAAGGCCCAGAAAGTGGCCTACATCACCCAGAAGATGGCCTTCACGCCGGAGGAAGCACAGAAGTTCTGGCCCGTGTACAACCAGTACGACAAGGAGCTGGAGACCTCCCGCCGGGAGATGCGCGACTTCCACCGCGGACTGAAGAAGAGCGGCGCGGAACTGACCGAGGCCGAAGCGGACCAACTGATCAACAAGGAGCTCAGCACCCGCCAGAAGGAGCTTGATACGCGTCGCAAGTACAGTGGGGAGTTCAAGAAGAGCCTGGGCTCCGTGCGGACCGTGAAGCTCTACCAGGCCGAGCGCGACTTCAACAAGGAATTGCTCAAGCGGATGCGGGAGAAAGGGGGTGAGCAGCGCGGTGGCTCCGGCCCGGGCGGTCCACCGCCGAACCGCTGAGCACCGCACCGGCATCCTCACGGGCGGACCGCTTGGTTACCTTGGCGCACCTTCAACTCGCGCCATGAACCTGCGACAGCTGCTCCTTCTTTCCGGCCTGCTGGCCCTGCCTACGGCCTACGCCCAGCAAAGCCCCGACCTGAACGCCTTGGACGCCTACATCGCGAAGGCCGTCACCGACTTCGACCAGCCCGGCCTTGCGGTGGGCATCGTGAAGGACGGCCAGCTCGTGTGGAGCAAGGGCTACGGCAAGCTCGACCTGGCCAAGGCCGAGCCGGTCACACCGAACTCCATCTTCTATTGCGCCAGCATCAGCAAGGCCTTCACGGCCTGCGCGATCGGCCTGCTGGTGGATGATGGCAAGGTGAGCTTCGAGGACCCCGTGCGCAAGCACCTGCCCTGGTTCAACACGCCGGATGCGTATGTCACCGAACACATGACCGTGAAGGACCTGCTCTGCCACCGGAGCGGCTGGGACACCTTCGATGGGGACCTGCTGTGGTATGGCACATCGATGGACCAGAAGCAGATCCTCTCCCGCCACGCGGCTGAACCCTTCACCTACGAGTTCCGCGACCAGTTCGGTTACAGCAACCTCATGTTCATCGCCGCTGCGCAGGTGATCGAGGCCGCCAGCGGCATGACGTGGGAGCGCTTCGTCACCACCCGGATCTTCCAGCCCTTGGGCATGGACCGCAGCCGCGTGGACGTGGCCGACCTCGCCGGCCTGAGCGATGTGGCCCTGCCCCACGTGCGCAAGGGCCAGGACCCAGCCGCACCGCAGAAGAGCATGCCCTACCAGGACCTGCACGGGGCCGATGGCGCCTGCGGTGTGCTGAGCACCGTGAACGACATGGCCAAGTGGGACGCCATGTGGGCCAACGAAGGCAAAGTGGGCGACAAGACCTTCCTGAGCAAGGGCAGCTACGGCACCATCACCTCCAGCCACCTGGCCATGGGCGGTCGGCGCGATGGTGCAGGGCTGGGCTGGTTCATTGAGTCCAACAACAATGAGAAGGTGATCACCCACAGCGGTGGCATGCCGGGCTTCATCCTCAACCACGCCGTGGTGCCCGACAAGGACCTCGCCGTGATCGCCTTGGGCAACGGCGAATCGTACTCCGTGTTCGCGGTGACCAACAAGATCCTGGACCTGTACCTCGGCGAAGGCAAGGCGGACCCTGTCGCCACCATGCTACCGAGAGTAAAGGCCAACAAGGAGGCCGAGGCCAAGCGCGTGGCCGAACGCACTGCGGCAAGGGTGCCGAAGACCAAACCATCCTTCGCACCATCGGCCTGCACCGGAACCTACACGGACAAGATCTATGGCGACGCGGTGATCAGCGAGAAGGACGGCGTGCTCTCGCTGCGGTTCAACCCTGCTCCTGAACTGTTCACCGGTCCGCTCTCGCACTGGCACTACGACACCTTCCAGTGGCAGCACGCGGATCCCTTCCTGGAGCCCGGCTACATCACCTTCAACTTCGATGCGGACCACACCGTCACCGGCTTCAAGGTGGACCTGCACAGCCCGGACTTCCATTTCTACAAACTCGATTTCCGGAAAAAGGAACAGCCCTGAGCGGGGCCCAGGGCTGCTCGATGCTTGATGGCGAACGATCCGGCTAAGGACAGGTCCCAAAGGTCTCGCACCCGTTGCCCGCGTTGCCGTCGCAATCGAAGAATCCCGGCAGGCAGGCCGCTATCGTGCATTGACCGGCAACGCAGGCCGCGTTCGCGTTCGGCAGGACGCAGGGGTCGCCACACTGGCCACAGTTGTTCACGGATGTATTGATGTTCGTTTCGCAGCCGTTGGCCTCGATGCCATCGCAGTCCGAGAACCCGGCATTGCAGAACGACACCGTGCACAGCCCGAATACACACGAGCCCACGCCGTTCGGGATCGAACAGCCAACTCCTTCATCGATCGATGCATCGCAGTCATTGTCGATGCCGTCGCAGAGCTCGGTGGCACCCGGGAAGATCATCGGGTTGGTGTCATCGCAATCGCCAGCGCAGGTGGTGAAGCTGTCCAGGTCATTGTCCGTACAGGTCTGCACGCAGGTGCCCGTGCCGTCGCAGGTGCCGCTCAAGCAGGGCGTGCCCGACGGTGATGGCGTATTGGAGGGCATCCCGGCCACGCACACATCGAAGGTGCAGTCATTCCCGTCCACCGGCACATCGGCGTTGTCAACCACGGACGTGATGCCGCCCATGCCATCGCACACCAGCATCTGGCAATCGCCGGCGACCTGTGCCGCGGCCGTGGAACCTGCGGGCAGGAACATTCCGCTTATGCAGTTGCACGCACCGTCCTGCACTTCGCCCACGGTGCAGGCGTTGCCGTCGTCGCAGGGGGTGCCTTGTGGGGCGCATGTGATCTGACAGGCGCCATTGACGCACACCCCGGCGCACACATTGCCGCAGCCACCGCAGTTCATCGGATCGCTGAGCAGGTCGAAGCCCTCATCGATCTGACCATCACCGTCGTTGTCGATGCCATCGCAAACTTCGATCGAGCTGCATACCCCGCCTTCATCCACCACGCCGTTGCAGTTGTTGTCGATGCCATCACAGACCTCCAAGTTTGGCAGGACCTCGCCTGAGCATGGGCCCCAAACACCACCGGCCAGGCACGTGCTGATGCCCGACTGACAAGCCCCGATGCCATCGCTACCGGCCGGACCGGAATAACACGAAGCCACCGACCCGACCACGCATGCACAGACTTCATCCACCACGCCATCACAGTTGTTGTCCACGCCGTCGCAGATCTCCACAGCATCAGGATTGATCAATGCCGATGCATCATCGCAATCACCGCCGCAGGTGGTATAGCCATCGCCATCATTATCCTGACAATCGGGAACGCAGAACCCGTTCACGCAGACGTCCGTACCGCCGCATGTACCCTGTTGCACACCATTGAAGAATCCACACTCTTGACCAGAGCAGCCCTGTCCGGGGAACTCGTTCGGATCGGCATCATCACAATCACCACCGACCTGCACGTAACCAACTGGCTGTGTGCAGGACTGCTGTGAGACCGAACTGCCGAATCCGTCAAGGTCAAGGTCCTCGAACCAGGTGGGCGCGTTCTCATCGACCAGGCCATCGCAATCGTTGTCGAGATTATCGCCACAGAGCTCCAGGGCGCCGGGATACACTAAAGGGTTCGAAGGAGCACAATCGCTCTGATCGGCATAGCCATCGCCATCCGCATCATTCGCTCCGACGCAATTGAGGAAGGTGGCCATGCAACCGTTGTCGATCATGCATTGCAGGCAAGGGCCGTCAAATCCACCCAAGCAGGAGCCCAAGCAGTCGGAAAGCAGGCACTCCACGAACTGGTACCCACAGGTGTTGCAACCGGCACTCACCGGAGACCCTAACTGCTCCATTTGATCCTGGAAACAGAATTCATCCAGACCACCGCCTTGGAAGATGCAGTTCGAAGCGGCGGCCACCGCATCGTTCAAATACTGCTGCTGGTTCTGTGCGATAAACTGCGCCTCCGCCTCCGAGCAAAGGATGGAACAGCCCTGACCAGGGAACACCAGGGCATCCGCATCGTCACAGTCGTCATTGTTCGATACGAAGCCAGTTGGCGCGGAGCAGGCCATCACCGTACTTGCGATGTCGCCGTATCCATCGCCGTCAACATCCGCGAACCAGAGGGTGAAGGCCAGTGGATCGGTGAGATCATCGATCTGGCCGTCGCAATCGTTGTCGAGGCCATCGCCGCAGAGTTCCGCAGCGCCCGGGTTGACCGACACATCCGTGTCCACACAATCCACAAGGCCACAGCCGGGGCGGTCATAGAATCCGTCGAGGTCAAGATCCAGGCAACCGCCGTTGGCCGCACTGACGCCCGGAATGATCACAAAGCAGCCGTTCCCTTGGTAGAGCGTGTCGCCCAGAAGCGACGTAGTGAAGCAGTTGGTGCGCTGCGCGAACAGGGCATAGGGCACGCTCAACAGCTGCTGGTTGCCCATGCTCGTGTACGTGGTACCGCCGGTCGCATCGAGGCCGACCTCCATGAAGTAGGGCCCGGCCGACCAGTCGATCGTCGCGAAGACACCGGTCTGCACCGTGCCCGTGCCCACCTGCAGGTTGAACAGGCCTTGCGCGTTGGTGGTGGTAGCGTGCGCTTCGCCATACACCACCGTTCCTCCTGGTGTGGCCTGGTGCAGCTGGAATTGAACGCCCACGCTCTGCGCCGCGAGCGGATCGCCGTTCGCGTTGCGGGCAACGGCCTGGTAGTTGAAGGCCTGGGGCACCTGAGCACCTGCCATGGTGGCCAACGTCAGGCTCGCAAAAAGGAATAGGGACTTCATGGGTGTGGGTGTTCGGGTGGTGTCGGGCATCGTCGATATAGTGCGCTCAAGGCAGTTGCTCCAGTCTGACCCCGGTCACTGGTCCGGGCAGGATGTTCACGAGGATGGGATCACGGTCATTGGTGCCACCCGTGTAGCGCACCTGGCCGTTCATGGTGTGATCCTGTGCGTAATATCCGTTCAAGGTGGCCGTGGGCGTGGAACCGCCGATGGCGAGCAGGATGGGGTCGCGGTCATTGCTGGGGCCCGTGTACTTCAGCCGGTCATCCGCACGCGCATTGCCCATCCAGAGGGTCGCCACGCTTCCGAACAGTTTGCGCGCATCGGTACCGAACGTGGGGGTGCCCGTGGCCACCAGGTCGAACGGCGCGGGATCGGAGGTCAGCGACAAGGGTGTTGCGGACATCACCCCGAGGTGGTTGCGGTGCCGCAGGGAAACATGGTAGTTGCCGCTCGGAAGCCCGGGAAAGCCCACCGGGCTCACGCCATCCACGTCCACCACATCGCCATCACGCTGTATCAATGCCGCCCGGCCGGCCACGATGATCGCTGGGGTGGTCGGATCCCGCAGCTCAACGAGCACCCAGTCCACGATGGCCCCGCTACCCGATACGGTCAGTACCCAGGGCGCCAGCGTTTCCGTTCCGGCGTGGTTCCATGGCATACCTCCGTATGGCTGGGTCGCTGGGATCAGCGGATAGATCACCGGCAACGATCCCGAGCGAAGATCGTCGCGCATAAGACCCGTGCCGCTGTCGTACGCCCCTTCGAGAAAGGCACGCGCGTTCAGGCGTAGGAGCACCGGATCGGCCTGGTGAAAGCCTTGTGTCACCGAGAGGCCTGGCGCGGACAAGGTGCTCACGCAGGGCTCGCCCAAGGTCCAGGAAAGGTGCACCGGCCCGGTGTCCGATCCACCACCGGAGCCCGACACCACTTGCGGGCTCAAGGATTGGGCATGGGCGCTGCACATGGCAAGCAACGCGAACCAGAGTGTCGGACTTCGCTTCATGATGGAAGGTGCATCAGCTTGTGATGGACAGACGAAGTTGAGCACTTCGCGGATACCGGTCAACTCCACTTTCGTGGGGGGTGTGGTAGCACACGGGGTAAGACCACAAGCCCTCTCGTCGCCCTGGTCCTGTGCATCCGTCTCGAATACGCCATAGGCACCGGCTGGGATCACAAGGATCCAAGGCTTCGCTTGTAACGAAGGTTAGTACCTCGACCAAGGAGGCCAGCGGCTCAAGGGCCGGTATCACGTTGCGATTCCCGTCGCAACTTGCGCCCGCTATGCACCGCTTCCACGCCACCGACCTTGGTCCGGACCTGGTGTCCCTGCCCGACGAGGAGGCCCACCATGCCGTGCACGTGCTCCGCATCCAACCCGGCTCCCGGATCCTGTTGGCCGATGGCCGGGGCACCACAGCGCTGGCCGACGTGCTGGAGGCCGGCAAGCGGGGCTGCGTGGTGAGCGTGACCGAACGCACGACCCATGCCGCCGAACGGAGCGCGCGGATCCACATCGCCGTGGCACCCACCAAACAGAACGACCGTTCCGAGTGGTTCGTGGAGAAGGCCGTGGAGATCGGTGTGGACCGCATCACCCCGTTGATGACCGATCGCACGGAACGCACGCGCCTGCGCACGGACCGGCTTCTGCGCGTGGCCATCAGCGCCATGAAGCAGAGCCAGCGCGCCTGGCTCCCACGGATCGACGAGCCGACGGACCTTGCAGCGCTGCTTGCCGGACCGCTTCCCGCACAACGCTACTTCGGCTGGTGCGAAGGCGAGCATGAGGCCCTGGTGGCGAGCTACCGGCCCACGGAAGACGCGGTGGTGCTGATCGGACCGGAAGGGGACTTCACCACGGCAGAGGCCCATGTGCTCCGGGAGCAAGGCTTCCTGGCCGTCAGCTTGGGCGCAGCGCGCTTGCGCACCGAGACCGCAGCCCTCGCCGCCTGCACGTGGATGAGCTTCGCGCAGCAGGCCTGAAAAAGCAATGTGCCACTGAGCGAATGTGGAAATGTGGGGGACCAACCGAAAGCTCCACGACCGACGGGATACCTTTGGACCATGCGCACCGCATTCAGGACACTTCTGGCCTTCGCATTCCTTCATTTCCACGTTTCCACGTTCGCCCAAGGCACCTACCAGATCGCACTGCTGAAGTACAATGGAGGCGGCGACTGGTATGCCAACCCCACTTCGCTGCCGAACCTGGTGAGGTACTGCAACGAGCAGATGGCCACGAACATCAGTACGGAGATCCCGACCGTTGAGGTGGGCAGCCCGGACCTTTTCACCTTCCCCATGGTCCACATGACCGGCCATGGCAACGTGGTCTTCAACGGGCAGGAAAGTGAGAACCTCCGGAACTACCTCATCGGCGGCGGCTTCCTGCACATCAGCGACAACTACGGCATGGATCCGTTCATCCGGCCCATGATGAAACGCATCTTCCCCGAGCTCGAGTTCGTGGAACTTCCCTTCTCGCACCCCATCTACCACCAGAAGTTCGACTTCCCCAACGGGCTTCCGAAGGTGCATGAGCACGACAGTAAGCCTCCTCAAGGCTTCGGGCTCTTCTGGGAAGGCCGCCTGGTGTGCTTCTACGACTTCGAGTGCGACCTGGGCGACGGCTGGGAGGATACCGACGTGCACAACGACAGCCCGGAAAAACGCGCAAAGGCCCTGCAGATGGGGGCGAACATGGTGCAGTACGTCTTCTCGGGAGCCCAGTGATCGCATGTGAGTGGCGCGTACCGAGTGGTGAGTGACGAGTCGGTGTTGCCGCTCGTTCACTCGCAACTCGTCACTCGGTGATCGACACTCAACCCCTACTTGTTCAGCTTCACCACTTGCCGTTTCCGTGAGCGCATGTTCAACAGCTCCACGCCGAAGCTGAAGGCCATGGCCACATAGGCGTAACCCTTCGGGATCTCACTATGGTGGAGGGGGTGCAGGCCCTCGAAGAAGAGCATGAAGCCCACCATCACCAGGAAGGACAGCGCGAGCATCTTCAAGGCCGGATGCTTCTCGATGAAACCGCTGATGGCGTTCGCGAAGAAGAACATCACCACCATGGCGATGATGACCGCGATGATCATGACCTCCACATGGTCCGCCAGGCCGATGGCCGTAACGATGCTGTCGAACGAGAACACCGCGTCAACCAGCAGGATCTGCAGCACCATGGCCGCGAAGGCCTTCTTCGCCGTGGATGCGGCCAGGTGGTCGTCGCCGCCCTCGAGCTTCGCGTGGATCTCCTTCACGGCCTTGTACAGCAGGAAGAGGCCGCCGAAGAACATGATCAGGTTGCGCAGGTTGAAGCCGTAGCCCGCCACGGAGAACAGCTCGTTCTCCCCGTTCTTCACCAACCAACCCAGGCCAAGCAACAGGCCGGAACGCAGCATGATACCGCCCACCATCCAGATGCGCCGGGCGCGAAGGCGCCTTTCCTCCGGGATACGGCCCAGAATGATGCTCACGAAGATGACGTTGTCGATGCCCAGCACCACCTCCAGCACGGTAAGGGTGAGCAGGCTGATGAGCGAGGCGAGCGAGAAGAGTTCGGGAATGGCCATGGCTGGTGTTCGTGGTGCGAAGATGCACGATCAGCTCCGAAGGCAACGCACCAGCAGCTGGGATACCTCCTCGGCCTTGGTCAGCACCATCACATGCTGTCCACTCTTCACCACATGGTCAACAGGGAAGCGCAAAGGGGTAACGATGTCCTTGTCGCCGTGGATGCGGACCACCGGGCCTTTCCACGGCGAGCCGTTCCACCGCATGATCGCCGCGGTGCCGTTCCGCAGTTGGCGCGCGGACTGTTTCATGGCCATGTCCCAGAGCAGGCGGTCCACTGCGCCCTCACGCGGGTCCATCACACGCTTCACCGGCCATGCCGCGCGCATGGTCCATTCCCGGATCACCCTGTGCACGCCGAACCGGGCGCCGAAACGCACATGCCGCGGCCATTCGTGCGGACCGGTCCAGGACGAGATCAGCACCACCTTTTGCGGGTTCGTGAGCACCGCCAGTTCCTGCGCCACCATGCCGCCCATGCTCACGCCCACCAGCACATGGGGCTCATCGGTCCGCACGCTGGAAAGCAACCGATGCGCGATGGCCGCCAATGAATCCTTCGCTTCGAACGCCGGCCACGCAAGCATCACCACGTCGAACCCGGCCAGATCCAGCCGCTCGAACAGGCGCGCATCGCAGCCCACACCGGGAAGGAGGTAGATGGTCATCAGGCCACGCGGATCATACCACCGGCAGCGTGCGAACGAAGTCCAATGAGGCTTCCATCAGGTCGTGCATCACCACGTCCTTCTTCACGAAGGGTACCCGCTCCCGGAACGCAGCGACGAGGGACTCCAGACGGCCCGAGGTCTTCGCCGGGCGACGGAACTCCAGGGCCTGAACGGCGGTGAGCAGCTCGATGGCAAGCACGCGCTCCACGTCATGCACCACCTCCCAGGTCTTGATCGCTGCGGCAGCGCCCATGCTCACGTGGTCCTCCTGTCCGTTGCTGCTGTCGATGGTGTCCACGCTGTTGGGCATGCAGCGTTGCTTGTTCGCGCTTACGAGCGAAGCGGAGGTGTACTGTGGGATCATGAAGCCGCTGTTGAGGCCGGGTTCCGCCACCAGAAAGGCGGGCAGGCCGCGCTGACCACCAACGAGCTTGAAGGTGCGGCGCTCACTGATGCTCCCCAATTCGGCCACTGCGATCGCCAGGAAGTCCAACGCGAGGGCCAGCGGCTGCCCGTGGAAGTTGCCCGCGCTGATCACCAGGTCCTCGTCGTCGAACACGGTGGGGTTGTCGGTCACCGCTTCCAGTTCGCGCTCCACCACACGCTCCACGTAGGCCATCACGTCTCGGCTGGCGCCGTGCACCTGCGGGATGCAGCGGAAGGAATATGGATCCTGCACGTGGGCCTTCTTCCGGGCGATGAGCGCGCTGCCTGCGAGCAGGTCGCGCATGCGGCCCGCCACCACGGCCTGTCCGGGATGCGGACGCACGGCGTGCACCGACGCATGGAAGGGTTCGATGCGACCGTCGTAGGCGTCGAGGCTCACGGCAGCGATGATGTCCGCCAGGTCGGCAAGGCGGGCCGCCTTCAGCGAAAGCAACGAAGCATAGCTGTTCATGAACTGCGTGCCGTTCAGCAGGGCAAGGCCCTCCTTCGGCCCCAGCTCGATCGGCTTCCAACCCAGCTTCTTCAAGGCTTTCGAGGCGCTCATGTGCTCGCCCTTCAGCACCACCTCGCCCAGGCCGATCAGCGGAAGGCTCAGGTGTGCCAGCGGCGCCAGATCACCGGAGGCACCGAGCGAACCGCGCTCGTACACCACGGGCAGCATGTCCGCATTGTACATGTCCACCAGCCGCTGCACCAAAGCCGGGGCCACGGCGCTGTGCCCGAAGGCCATGTTCTGCACCTTCAGCACCAGCATGGCGCGCACGATCTCCGCGGGCACCGGATCACCACTGCCGCAGGCATGGCTCATCACCAGGTTCTTCTGCAGCTGCGCCAGGTCCTTCTTCGCGATGGAGGTGCTGTGCAACGAACCGAAGCCCGTGTTCACCCCGTAGATCGGTCCGTCGCTTTTCTTCAGGCGGTCGGCGAGGTAGGCGTGGCTGCGCTTCACGGCTGCGATCGCTTCCTTGTTCAAGGAGATGGTGCGGCGATCGGAAACGATGACGTCGAGCTCATCAAGCTTCAGGCCGACGGTGCCGATGACGTGGAGGGAGGTGCTTGTCGGAGCTGGAACTCTCCCACCCTTACCGCTCCTACCGGATCTGCTCTTCTTAGCTGCCATGGTCTGGGCTTCGCGTTACGCTTGAATAGTGTGGATGAGGTCCTCCTGCTTCACGGCCCTCTGCTCGCCGGCCTTCATGTCCTTGATGGTGACGATGCCTTGCTGCATCTCGTTCCCGCCGATGATGGCGACGTATGGAATGCCCTTGTCGTCCGCGTACTTGAACTGCTTGGCCATCTTCACTGCATCGGGATAGAGCTCGGCAGCGATGCCCGCTTCGCGCACCTGACGCAGCAGCTTCAGGCAGTGCAGGGCCTCGGCCTCACCGAAATTGGCGAAGAGCAACTTGGTGCTTCCGCCCAGCTCCGCAGGGAACTTGTTCGTCTCCAGCAGCACATCGTAGATCCGGTCCGCACCGAAGCTGATGCCCACGCCGCTCATGTTCTTCAGGCCGAACACACCCGTGAGGTCATCGTAGCGACCGCCACCGCAGATGCTGCCCGGCATGGTGCCTTCCGCAGCCTTCACCTCGAAGATGGCACCGGTGTAGTAGTCGAGGCCGCGGGCCAGCGTGGGATCGAACTCGAGGACCGCGCTCTTCATCGTTCCCACCGCGTTGAACACCGTGTCCAGGTCCTTCAGGCCTTGTTGGGCGATGGTGCTTGACGCGAGCCATTTCTCCAGCTCGGGACGCTGCTGCTTCCAGCTGCCCTTCAGCTCGAACAATGGCGAAATGCCCTGGATCGCTTCATCGGACACGCCCTTGTTGCGCATCTCCTCCTCCACCTTCTCGCGGCCGATCTTGTCCAGCTTGTCGATCGCGGTGACGATGTCGACCACCCTATCCGGCTGGCCGCTCACTTCGGCGATGCCGCTGAGCACCTTGCGGTCGTTGATCTTCACCACCACGGGAAGGCCCAGCGCGGTGAACACATCATCGAATAATTGGACCAACTCCACCTCGTTCAGCAAACTGGTACTGCCGATCACATCCGCATCGCACTGGTAGAACTCGCGGTAGCGCCCCTTCTGCGGACGGTCCGCACGCCACACGGGTTGTATCTGGTAGCGCTTGAAGGGGAAGGCCAGCTCGTGCTGGTGCATCACCACGTAGCGCGCGAAAGGGACGGTGAGGTCGTAGCGAAGCGCTTTCTCGGCGAGTTCACTGGCCAAGCGACCCGGAGGCACGGCATCGCCCGCCTTCAACTGGTCCTTCACGTTCTCGCTCACCTCCTTCCACGCGTCACCACTGTTGAGGATCTTGAATATCAGCCGGTCGCCCTCCTCGCCATACTTCCCTGTGAGCGTCTCCAGGTTCTCCATCGCCGGGGTCTCCAGGGGAAGGAAGCCGTACTTCCGGAAAACACCGCGGATGGTGTCGAAGATGTACTGGCGCCGCAGCATCTCAACCGGGGAGAAGTCGCGGGTGCCTTTGGGGATGGAGGGCTTCATGGAAAGTGCGAAGTGGGAAGTGCGAAGGCCAAAGTGCGAAGTGCGAAGTCCAAAGTGCGACGTGGCTTCACACCTTGCCTTTGGGGCCGCGAAAGTAAGCCGGGGTGCACTTTGGGCTGGAATTGCGACCTTCGCGGCCCGAAACCGGGTTTTCCATCCGGACGGCACTGCCCCATGAAGAAGATCACCGACAGCCGCAAGTTGCTGGGTTCCGCTCCCAACGCCACCTTGAAGGACCTCAATACCCTGTACAAGGGCCTGATGAAGACCCACCACCCGGACCGGTTCCAGGAGGAGGCGCAGCGCCTGGAGGCCGAACAGACCAGCCAGCGGGTGATCGAGGCGTTCAAGTTCCTGGAGAGCATCCACCCTGAGACGCACGAGAAGGAGGCCGAGGAGTACACCAAGACCACCGAGACCACCGCGCTGAGCAACTGGAACTACAAGCACATGACGCTGCACGTCAATTTCGGCGACGGCAGCGTGTACGAGTACTTCGGCGTGCCCCCCAACGTGTACAAGAAGTTCGTGAACACCGACGGCAACGCCCGTTTCGCGAGGCGCCACATCTTCCACGCCTTCCCCTACCGCAAGATCAGCGGGCCCAAGGAGGCCGCTCAGTAGGCCACGGCCAGCACCTCCAGTTCCTGCGGCGCCTCGCCCAGCACGATGGCGGCCTTCTCCCCAGCCCGTTTCCCCAGCAAGGCCCGTGCGATCGGTGAGGTGAAGGCGATCCGCCCGTCGCGCACCGAGGCCTCGTCCACGCCCACCAGGATGAAGGTGTGATCCTGCCCCTTCTGCGGCCCGCTGAGGAACCCGAAGGTGACGCTGGCCCCGAAGCGCACATCGTCCGGTGCGGGATCCGGTGGCTCCACCACCCGCGCGCTGCCCAGGCGTTCGTTCAGCAGTTCCAACTTGCCATCGATCTCCGCCAAGGCCCTGCGGCGGGCGTAGTCGCTCTCGTAGGGCAGCGAACGCTCGTTCTCCAGCGCGGCGCGTTCCTCCTGCAGCAGGCGCAGGCCGCGGGGCGTCACGTGGTTCACCACGCCGGGTGGCAGCGGCGCACGGGGCGGAATGAAGGGGGCTCCTCGCGCCATTGCCGGAGCGCTTCGGCGGTGTGCGACCTGGTCATCCTCCCGCACGGATCCGCGGCTCATGATCGCTGGCTGATCGTTCAATTGAAAAGCCCGGCATGTCGCCGGGCCTGTTCTTTTCGACAGTGGGACCGCCCACTACCGACCTATGCGAAGGGACCGCTCAGGCGGTCTTCTCGTTCTTCTTGGTCTGCTTCTCGGCAGCCTCCATCTTCTCGGCCTTCAGGCGGGCGATCTTTTGGGTGGCTTTGCGCTTGCGGATGGCTTGCGCCTGGGGATCCTGGGCCATGGTTTCTCGGTTTGGGCTGCAAATGTAGGATTGTCCGGGGAATTGGCGTGCAATGGACCACGCACCGGCTTCCTGCACCCCGTCCGGCCCGGGATGATGTCGCACGTTGCTCGCGGCAAGCAGGCCGCTGGCTGCTCAGACAGATGCGCACCGCCCGTTGTCACTTCGGAAGCGGCGAACCCTGGCGTTCAAAGGGACCAACAGGCCTGAGACCAACTGCTCGACCACCTCGCACAGACGCCGAAAAGCAGGTCCATGACAATGAGTATTTTAAAGTTGTACTTTAGAATCCTCAAAAACACCCCATGCGTCACATCGACCGCGAACTGGCTCCCGTGCTGCTGAAGGCAGCGCGCGGTTTCCCCGCCACGGTGCTCACCGGACCACGGCGGGCGGGCAAGACCGTGCTGTTGCGCAGGCTGTTCCCAAAGGCTTCGTACACCCTGTTGGAGGACCCCGACGTGATCGCGCGACTGCGCTCGGACCCGCAAGGATTCCTGGACGGATTGCCTTTGCCGGCGATCTTGGACGAAGTGCAGAACGTGCCTGAACTGCTCTCGTACATCCGCTCGCGCATCGATGCGAAGCCACGGCGCACCGGCCAATGGTTCATCACCGGCTCACAGGAAGCCCCGTTGATGCGCGGTGTTACGGAAAGCATGGCGGGACGGGCGGCCATCCTGCACCTGTACCCCTTGTCCACCACGGAATCGCCGAAGGTGGGCCTGCTGCACGGTGGCTACCCGGAAGCAGTGGCACGTCCCAAGAGCGCATCGCTCTGGTTCAGCTCGTACGTGCAGACCTACCTCGAGCGCGATGTGCGGGCCGTGACCAACGTGCGCGACCTGGCCACGTTCCGGCGGTTCATGGCGCTGCTGGCCACGCGGCACGGACAGATCCTCAACCGCAGCGAGTTCGCCGGACCGCTCGGCGTCAGCGTGCCCACCATCAACCAATGGCTTGGTGTGCTGGAGACCACGCAGCAGCTCATCATCGTGCCGCCGTTCTACGACAACCTCGGCAAGCGCCTCACCAAGTCGCCGAAGATCTACTTCACCGACAGCGGACTGGCGTGCCACCTGCTTGGCATCACCAGCAGGACCGAACTGGAGCGCTCGCCCTTCCTGGGGGCCTTGTTCGAGGGCTTTGTGGCGGCGGAGATCGTGAAGCAGCAGGTGAACACCGGTGCGCGTCGCGAGCTCTATCATTTCCGCGATGAACAAGGGCTCGAAGTGGACTTCCTCGTGCCCGGCCGTAACGGTGCGCTTACCCTGATCGAATGCAAAGCCACCCGCTCGCCCTTCCCGGCCATGGCAGCGAACCTCATCAAGCTGAAGAACGACCTCGCCCGCAAGCAAAAGACACGCACGCAGATAGATGCTGTACTGCTTCACCGCAAAGGCACGCGGTCCACTTCCCGTGCCCTGTTACCTGGCGTTCTGGCGATGTCATTGGAGCGCTGGTTGGGCTGAACGCCGCGTGCCCAACTTTGAGTTTTTTAAAGTTGTACTTTAGAATTCTCAAAACAGCGGGGGGGCATCCCAACGCAAAAGCCCGGCATCGCCGGGCTCCCGCTCAACTCCTTGCGCGGTGATCAGCCCCGCACCAGCTTCTTGTACTTGAGGCGATGCGGGATGATGTCGCCCACCCGCTTCTTGTAGTTCTCCTCGTACTCGCTGAAGCCGCCTTCGAACCAGTACACCTTGCTGTCGCCCTCGAAGGCGAGGATGTGGGTGCACACGCGGTCCATGAACCAACGGTCGTGGCTGATGATGACTGCGCAGCCGCTGTAGTCCTCGATGGCCTCCTCCAGCGCGCGGAGCGTGTTCACGTCCAGGTCGTTGGTCGGTTCGTCCAGCAACAGCACGTTGCTGCCCTGCTTCAAGGTCATGGACAGGTGCAGGCGGTTGCGTTCCCCACCGGAGAGCACGCCCACCTTCTTGTTCTGGTCCGGACCGGTGAAGTTGAAGCGGGCCAGGTAGGCGCGGCTGTTCACCAGCGTACCGCCGATGGCCATGTTCTCCTGGTCGTTGCTCACCACCTGGTACACGGTCTTCTCGGGCAGCAGCTCCTTGTGGCTCTGGTCCACATAGGCCAGCTGCACGGTGTCGCCCAGGGTGATGGTGCCTGAATCGGGCTTCTCCTCGCCCATCACCATGCGGAACAGCGTCGTTTTACCGGCGCCGTTGGGTCCGATGATGCCCACGATGCCGGCAGGCGGCAGGCTGAAGGTGAGGTCCTCGAACAGCACGCGGTCGCCGAAGGCCTTGCTGACGCCCTTGAACTCGATGACCTTGTCGCCCAGGCGCTGGCCGTTGGGGATGTAGATCTCGAGCTTCGCCTCCTTCTCCTTCACGCTCTCGCCCTGCATCTTCTCGTAGTTCTCGAGACGGGCCTTGCTCTTGGTGCGGCGGGCCTTCGCGTTGCTGCGCACCCATTCCAACTCCTGCTTCAGAATGCGGTTGCGCTTGCTCTCCACCTTCTCCTCCAACGAGAGGCGGGCGGTCTTCTGCTCCAGCCAGTTGGTGTAGTTGCCCTTGTAGGGGATGCCCTCGCCGCGGTCCAGTTCCAGGATCCAGCCGGCCACGTTGTCCAGGAAGTAGCGGTCGTGGGTGATGGCGATCACCGTGCCCTTGTAGTCGGCGAGGTGGTGCTCCAGCCAGGCCACGCTTTCGGCGTCCAAGTGGTTGGTGGGTTCGTCCAACAGAAGGATGTCCGGCGCTTGCAGCAGCAGGCGGCACAGGGCCACGCGGCGGCGTTCCCCGCCGGAGAGCACACTGATCTTGGCATCCGGCTCGGGGCAGCGCAGGGCATCCATGGCGATGTCCAGCTTCTGGTCGATCTCCCACGCGCCGGAGGCTTCGATCTTGTCCTGCAACACCCCCTGGCGGGCGATGAGCTTGTCCATCTTCTCGGGGTCGTTCAGGATCTCCTCGTCGGCGAACTTGTTGTTCACGTCCTCGTACTCCTTCAGCAGGTCCATGATGGGCTGCACGCCTTCGCGCACGATCTCGATCACGGTCTTGCTCTCGTCCAGGTCCGGCTCCTGCTCCAAGTGGCCGATGCTGTAGCCCTGGCTCAGGTGCACGTCACCGTCGAAGTTCTTGTCCTTGCCTGCGATGATGCGCATAAGCGTGGACTTTCCCGAACCGTTAAGACCGAGGATCCCGATCTTGGCGCCGTAGTAGAACCCGAGGTAGATATCGTTGAGGATCTTCTTTCCGGAAGGCAGGGTCTTCCCCACCTTCACCATATTGAAGATTATCTGACGTCCTTCTTCTGCCATGTCGCGGTCGGTTTGTTGGTTCGTCGTTGGCCCGCCTCTGCGCCCTAGGGCACGTCTGCGGGGCTGCAAAGGTCGCTGTTGATCGCGAAACGGCGGGTGCGAACCCTTCAACGCCCTACTGGAGCGGCAGAAGGCCTGCGACGTTGCACGAAGAAGCTCAATCCGTCCCGTAGATCTCCAGCCTGCGCCAGTCCTTCACTTTCTCCAACGGTTCCCGGACCACCCCTCCGTAGCGCTGGCGCGCTAGCACCTCCTGCAAGGTCTGTCCATCTCCAGGCCCCACGAGCACGTACACGGCCTTGGCCGGATCGTTGCGGAGCGTCCCCAGGTCCATTCCTTCGGCCATCATGTGGAATTCCAAGGGAGCGATCCAAGGGTATTGCACAAGTATGCGGTCATCGGCATGAAGGATGCCTTTCAACCAATCGGCCGCATAGATGGCCTCGGGGAAGCGCTCAAGGCGGTCCTGGATGCCCTTCATGCCCAAGTACCCCATGCCCACCAGCAGCACCAGGGTGGCGAGCACGGTGCGCAGGCGCTTGGTGAACCCCGTGTACACCCGCTCCTGCACCGCCTTCAGCAAATAGAACAGCGCGATGGCCGAGCTCAGGTTGAACAGGAAGAGCAGGTGCGCCCATTCCACGGGCTCGCCCACCCGGGTCAGCACCACCACCATGGGGATCGAAGCCAGGGCCAGGGAGAAAGCGAGCAGCCTGAACTTGGAGCTGATGTACATCGAGAACACCATCCCCGCCATGCCCAACAGGCTGATCCAAGTTGCCGCCGTCCCATTGAAATAGGCCCACAGGTCAAAAGCTCCGTCCTGGTGACCGGCCAGGAACACGTCCCAGTTGCTCTGGCCCATCGCCGGATGATGGAACAAGGCCGCCGTACCGTAAGTGGATATGATCGGCAGGTAGAGCAGCACCACCATCGCCACGAACAGCACGCCGCTGAAGAGGAGCATCCCCAACCGACGGTTGAGGCTCACCCGGTACTTCACCGAGATCTGGATGAAGGTCCACCCCAACACGGACAACGCGATGTACAGTCCGGTGGGCAACGACCACATGCCCAACGCGAGCACGGTGGACAGGAGCACGGCGGTAACGATGTTGTTGGTGCGCACAAGATGGCGGCCCAGCATCAGCGCCGTGATGTAGCAGAGCCAGCAGATGCTGTAGCCCTGCGCGATGGAACCGGCCTCGATCAGGCATCCGGACCCCGCCACCAAGCCCAACGCCATGATCGCGATGTACCGGTTGAACATGGACCTCACGAAGGCGTAAAAGAGCGGCAGCACCAGGATCCCCGCAAGCAGTGCCGGCAGGCGCAGGGACCAGAGGTGAAGACCGAAGATCGAGGTGCTCAAGCGGACCAGCGCCGAATGGAGCACGTGGTTCACCGGGTAGCTGAGGTCCGTGAACACCGTGTGATAGGACCGCCCAGAGAACCGGGTGTAGCTCAACGCTTCGTCGTGGGTGATGGGCTGGCCGATCCCGGAGATGCGCAGGGCGGCGCCGACGAGGATCACCAGCAGCACCACCCATAGGTGCGCGTCGCTCGTGCGCTTCATCAACTTGGAGCTCCATTTGCGCAGATCCTTCAGGAACGAACCGAGCGCAGCAGGGCCAAGCGGTTCCTCGGGGTGGCGGCTTCGCGCCGTGCGTGGCCGTGGCAAGACCTGGTACACCCGCGACCCGTCACGCTCTTGCGCTGTCATCCCAGGGACCAGGGCGGAAGCAGGGTGCAGGGGGATCAGCGCCATTGTGCCAAATGTAGCCGGATCGATGTGTACGATCTTTGCCCACGGCCGACCCCCCGATGGCCGGACGCAGGACCATGGAACGCATCACCGAACAGCCCAGCCGCCATAGCGGATTGGAACAGAAGTCGACCCTCGAGCTCCTCCAGGGGATCAACGCCGAGGACCGTACCGTCGCCACGGCGGTGGAGCAGGTCATCCCGGCCATCGCCGACCTGTCGGAGGCCATCACCGAACGCATGCAACGCGGCGGCAGGCTCTTCTACCTGGGCGCCGGGACCAGCGGCCGGCTGGGGATCGTCGACGCCAGCGAGTGCCCGCCGACCTTCGGGGTGGCGCACGGCCTCGTCATCGGCCTCATCGCCGGGGGCGACACCGCGATCCGCAAGGCCGTCGAGTTCGCGGAGGACGACGCCGAACAAGGTTGGAAGGACCTGCAGGAGCACCATGTCGGTGCGGATGACACGGTGATCGGCATCGCGGCCAGCGGCACCACGCCCTATGTGATCGGAGCGCTCGAGGCCTGCAACGCCAAGGGCATCCTCACCGGTTGCATCACCTGCAATCCCGGGAGCCCGGTGGCCGAAGTGGCGAAACACCCCATCGTGGTCGTGGTGGGTCCCGAGTACGTGACCGGCAGCACACGCATGAAGAGCGGCACCGCGCAGAAGCTCGTGCTGAACATGATCAGCACCAGTGTGATGATCCGCCTGGGACGGGTGAAGGGCAACCGCATGGTGGATATGCAGCTCAGCAACAACAAGCTCATCGATCGCGGCACGCGCATGGTGATGGACGGCCTGAGCGTGAGCTATGAGGTGGCCAACGAAATGCTCCGGCACTACGGAAGTGTAAGGCGCGCCATTGAAGCAGGGCACACGCTGTAAAAGTGCGAAGTGGAAAGTGCGAAGTGGAAAGTATGACCACGCCCTCAGCACTTTGCACTTTGAACCTTGAACTTTGCACTTCCCCTACTAGGATGCACACCCTCGAACCTTTCTGGAACTGGCGGCACCGCTATACCGCCGAAGAGGATGCGCGCTCGCCGTTCTTCGGCCAGGACCACAGTGAGTTCGAGTTCGACCACGCCGTGTACGACCACGTGATCCATCCCCAATGGGACGCGTTCGGGTCCAGCACGCTGTACCTGAAGATCCTCTATGCCGACTACGAACAAGGCTATGCCATCATCGAGCTGATCGGCGAATGGAACGACCTGCTCCACAACGATGTCATGTACCTGAAACGGGACCTGGTGGAAGTGCTGATGAGCCATGGCATCGCGCGCTTCATCCTCATCGGCGAGAACGTGTTGAACTTCCACGCCAGCGATGAGGAGTACTACAACGAATGGTACGAGGAGGCCACGGACGCTGATGGATGGGTCGCACTGCTCAACTTCCGCGAGCACGTCCGCGACGACCTCAAGGCCGCCAACATCGACCAGTACTTCCTGCTCGGCGGCAAGCTGGACCAGATGGACTGGCGCACCTTTGAGCCGGAGGACCTCTATGAGAAGGTGAGCGGGTTCGTGATGAAAAGGCTGGGGGCTTGATCTGCGCGAGCTTCGATGTTGTCCGCGCGGTGGCATTCCGGAAGGGGCATCGACTTCTCCAACGCGCAGGAGCTTCGGGAACCGCACACCGCCAACGCATTCAGCTTCCTGCCTCCAACAACATCCGAAGCACCACCCGGTCGATGGGCAGGGTGACCTGCTCCTCTCCGGCTTCCGCCAGTGGCAACCAGCGGAACACCTCCTGGTCCTGAGGTCCGGTGAGGCCATCGAAGGGAACCTCCACCACGGGGATGGCCGCAGCGTCCGCCACATGGAAGCTGTAGTACACGCTGACCACCTGCATGGGCGTGGAGTGGAACGTGCTCTGCTGGAAGAAGTCCGTGGTGTAGAAATGCACCGGATCGAACGCAGTGATGCCGATCTCCTCCCTGATCTCACGCACCAGCGCATCCTTCAATCCTTCGCCGAACTCCAGCCCCCCGCCGGGGAACTTGGTGATGCGCCGTCCCTTGATGAACTCGTCCGACACAAGCACCCGCCCTTCGTGAAGCAACAGTCCATAGACGCGGATGGTGAAGGTGGACATGGGGGATGGAAGGAATGTGGAAATGAAGGAATGTGGAAATGACCACAAGGGCTAAGCTCTCAATGATCAGTGATCTAAAGTTCGCGGATCGGGTTTGGTGGCGCGAAGCATTTCCTTCTTTCCCACCGGCCCCTGGACACGTTCCACCGAGAAGCCAGCGGCCTGTATGGTGCGTCGCACATCGCCTTTCGCACAGTACGTTACGAGCAGGCCACCCGGTGCCAAGGCCTTGAACATGCGCCGGAAGACCTCCACGGTCCACATCTCCGCCTGGTTGGCCGGACCGAAGGCGTCGAAGTAGATCAGGTCGAAGGCCTTCGTTCGATCGAGGTCCTGTGCCTTGGTCGCGAGCCGCTGATAACGGAAATGGTCGGAAGGTCCCGCGACCTCTCCTTCCTTCAACGCCATCAGCTCCAGGAAACGCGATGTGCGCTCAGGCAGCTCAAGCGCAGCAGCATGGTCCATGGCCTTCAGGATCGCTGCCGGTAACGGGTACGGTTCCAGCGCCGTGTATTCAACCTTCCGCTTGTTCAGGTCCGCTTCGACCCATGTGAGCAACATGTTCAATCCGGTCCCGAGGCCCACTTCGAGCACGCGCAAAGGCATTGCGGTGCACGCTTCGAAACCCATGCGAATGAACACATGAAAGGACTCCTGCACGGCTCCATGCACCGAGTGGTAGCGCTCATCCAATGCCTGGGAGTACAGGGAGTACGACCCATCCCGTGTGAGGAACAAGCTGAGATCAGCGGGAGGCGCGTACGTTCCGGGTGTTGCAGACAAGGGCTCGCTCATGGGGTATCTTCGCAAAAGTATCCTTCCACCTGCCGATGCTCCGACCGATCACCCTCGCCCTGTTTTTCCTTGCCACCACCCTGAGCCCCGCCCAGCAATGGGTGGAGTTGATGCAGGACCCCTCGGTGCCCTTCTCCCAGGTCCGTGCCTCCTTCGATGCGTGGGCGGGATCCCACCCTGTGGAGCGCAGCAAGGGCCGCAAGGTCTTCGAGCGTTGGGCCTGGTTCATGGAACAGCGCGTGGGGTCCAGCGGCCTGCGACCTGACCTTTCAGCGTATGCCACGTCCTGGAAAAAGGTGCGCAACATGCAACGTGCCTCCGCTGGAAAATCCGCTGCCAATTGGGCACCGCTCGGTCCCACCAGCTGGCTCACCACCAGCTACAATCCCGGGAACGGACGCGTGAACGTGATCATGGAGGACCCTGCCGACCCGAACACCATCTACGCTGGCACACCTGCCGGAGGGCTTTGGCGCAGCACGGACAATGGGCAGAGCTGGTCCACCCTGTTCTCCGACCTGCCCACGTTGGGCGTCAGCGGCATCGCGATCCACCCGGTGAACGGCACCCTCTTCGTGGCCACGGGTGATGGTAACGGCACCGACACCTACAGCATGGGCGTGATCAAAAGCACCGACGATGGCGTCACCTGGATCAGCAGCGGCCTTGACTGGCAGACCGCACAGGTGCGCACCACGAATGCGCTGCGCATGCACCCCACCGACCCGCAAGTGATGTTCTGCGCCACCAGCCATGGCTTGTGGAAGACCAGCGACGGCGGCGTGGTATGGGCCAAGGTGGCCGAAGGCCGCTTCCGCGATGTGGAGTTCAAGCCCACGGACCCTTCCATCGTCTACGCCTGTACCGATCAGTTCTTCCGCAGCACCGATGGCGGCAGCACCTTCACCGCCGTGACCACCGGACTGCCCGTGGCCACGGATGTGAACCGCATGCAGATCGCCGTGACCGCGGCCGACCCCGCCATGGTCTACGTGGTGGCCGGGCGCGAGGATGACGCCGGCTTCAAAGGCATCTACCGCAGCAGCACCAGCGGCACCTCCTTCAACCTGCGCAGCAGTTCGCCCAACCTCTTCGGCTACTACGAGAACGGCACCGACGCCGGTGGGCAGAGCTGGTACGACATGGCGCTGGACGTGGACCCGGTGAACGCGCAACACGTCTACGTCGGTGGCATCAACGTGTGGAAGAGCACCGACGGCGGCACCTCTTGGGAGATCAAGTCGCACTGGACCTATCCGTCGATCTGGGGTTATACGCATGCGGACATCCACCACATCGGCTTCCACGGGAACAGGCTGTATGTCGGAAGCGACGGCGGCATCTTCCGCAGTGTGAATGGCGGCACGGATTGGACGGACCTGAGCGAAGGGCTGGAGATCACCCAGTTCTACCGCCTGGGAGGAAGCGCTGACGATGCCTCACTGATCATGGCGGGCGCGCAGGACAACGGCTGCAACCTGTTCGATGGCACGCTATGGACACATGTGCTCGGCGCCGACGGCATGGAGACCGCGATCACACCCGGCGACCCTGCCGTGATGTATGCGTGCCAGCAATACGGCTCCCTGTACCGCAGCGACGACGGTGGAGCGACCTTCAACATCATCTCCTTCAGCATCCCTGAGGAAGGTGCATGGGTGACGCCGTACGTCATCGACCCTTCGGACAACAATGTCCTGGTGGCCGGGTACAAGAACATCTGGCGCAGCACGGACCGTGGCGATAGCTGGACGCAGATCAGTGCCTTCAACACCACACGCACCGTGCGGGCGCTCGCTGTTGCCCCGTCCAACAGCGCCACGATCTATTTCGCGAACGACCTGAACATGCGGCGCACCACGAACACAGGCTCCACCTGGCAGGTCGTCGGCACCACCTTGCCGGACCAGGTGATCACATCCATCGCCGTTGACCCGCTGGATGCCTTGCACGTGTATGTGAGCCTCTCGGGCTACGCCGATGGCCAGAAAGTGCTCGAGAGCCTCGATGGCGGAGCCACCTGGACCAACCGCAGCGGAAACCTGCCCAACGTGCCTGCCAACACGCTCGTCCTGGCTCCAGGCAGCGATGGTCTTTACGTGGGTACGGACCTCGGCGTGTTCCATTGGGACCCGCTGTTGAGCACCTGGCAACCCTTCAGCCAGGGCCTTCCCAATTGCATCATCACGGAGCTTGAAGTGCACGAAAGCGCGGGCAAACTGAGGGCGTCCACCTTCGGACGCGGGCTGTGGGAGAGCGACCTGTTCGTCCTGAGCGGGGCCCCTCCCGTGGCGTCCTTCACATCGTCCACCACCACCATCTGCGCCGGCGGCACCATCACCTTCCACGATGCTTCGCTGGAAGCCGCCCCGGGCTGGAACTGGGACTTCCCCGGTGGAACTCCGGCCACCAGCACCGCCGCTGCTCCTGTGGTCTCCTATCCCGCTGCGGGGATCTACACCGCCAACCTCACCGTATCCAACGTCTTCGGGTCCGATGCGTACAGCGCTGCCATCGCCGTCACCGTGCTGCCCAACCCGATCACCGTCACGGTCGACCTGGATGACTACCCGAACGAGACGTCATGGAGCATCACCAACGACCTCACCGGCATCGCCGTGGCGAACGGAGGTCCCTTCCAAGGCCATGAGGACCAGACCACCGAGACGGCCACCTTCTGCCTGGACCAGGGCTGCTACACCTTCACCATCGCCGACAGCTACGGCGACGGCATCTGTTGCGACAATGGCAACGGCAGCTATACCGTTACGAACCCGGTGTTGGGCACCATCGCCAGCGGGGGATCCTTCGGCGCGAGCGAGGGTACGGGGTTCTGCGTGAGCTTGAGCGTGGGTGCGCCTTCCGCAACGCCGGTTCCGCTCCTGGACCTGTACCCCATGGATGCAGAGGGGCTTTTCGCGCTCGACCTGGACGGTGGTGCCAGCACCGGATACCTCCTCTCGGTGCGTGATGCACTGGGACGTGAGGTGCTGACCCGTTCGGTGCGTGCCGTCGCGCTCCAGCGGGAACCGCTCGACCTGCGCGGGCTCAGCGCCGGGTCCTACACGGTGGCCGTGCGCTCTGGCCCAACGCAATGGACAGCACGGCTGGTGAAGCCGTAGGACCGTGAACGCGGAACGGGACCGAAGCGGTCCCGTTCCCCTGATCGATCCGGCCACGTGGCCTAGAGCACGCGGATCTCGGTGCGTCGGTTGCGTTGTTTGTTCTCCTCACTGTCGTTGGGCGCGAGGGGCGCGGATGCGCCGTAGCCCTTGGCCACCAGGCGATCCTCCCGCACACCGTTCGCCACCAGGTGGTCCTTCACGGCCTGCGCCCGTGCGCTGCTGAGCTCCTCGTTGTGCACAGAACTTCCGTCGCCGTCCGTGTGGCCGCTGATCTCCAGTTGAACGCTCGGGTTCTCCCGCATCAAGTTCAACAGTTGGCCCAGTTCCGCCAGCGACCCGGGGGAAAGGTCCGTACGGTCCTTCTCGAAGAAGAGGTTCCGCATCACTTCCTGCTGTCCTTTCTCAATGGGCTGGAGGGTGATGTCCATGGCGACCTCGACACCCGCCACCCCATCCGCTGGAACTTCGACATGCTCCGAATGGAAGAGGTAGCCCTTGGCGCGAACGTACATGGCATAGGCGCGACCACCCGGCACCACCACCATGAACTCTCCCGTGCTCGGGTCACTTGTGAACCGTGAGACGAGCCGCGCGTCCTCCAGGTCCATGATGTCGATGTAGGCCTCCATGCCGTTCATCGGCTTCAGGTCAAGCACCCTGCCTTTCAGCAGGACCGTGCTGCGCGTTCCGGCCCCTTCATTGACCGGAGCACCGCCTGCCGCGCTCACCAGGTCCTGGGAGCCCTCATCGGGCAGGAAGTTCACGCGGAACACATCGTCCTCCCCCAAACCGCTCTGCCGCACGCTGCTGAAATACCCCGTGCTGCCGTCCGCGGTCAGCACGAAGAAAAGATCATCGTCCGGTCCGTTCACCGGCCAGCCCAGGTTCCTGGCCTTTGACCACACCTCGTTGTTGAGTTCGCTGGTGAACACGTCGTAGCCGCCCATGCTGTTGTGTCCAGTGCTGCTGAAGTAGATCGACCGGCCATCGGGGTGCACGAAGATCCCGTCCTCGTCGTGGATCGTGTTCACCATCGGGCCCAGGTTCTCCGCCCCCCCCCAGCCGTTCAGGTCCTCCGCCCAAGGGCTGCGCCAGATGTCCTGGCCGCCGAGCCCACCGGGCCGGTCGCTCACGAAATAGAGCCACTTGCGATCGAAACTGTACCAGGCACTGCTCTCGTGCGACTTCGAGTTGATGTTCGGTCCCAGGCTCACCGGATCGCTCCAGGCATCACCCGTGCGTTTGCTCTCGTACAGGTCACCCATCCCACGGTCATCGCGGTAGATCACCATGGTACGGCCGTCGTTGTAGAGTCCTACGGAAGCATCGTTGCCGTTGCTGTTCACCGGGGTGGCCATCGGCACCGGGTCGCTCCAGACACCGTCCACCCGTTCGCAGGCATAGATGTCCTCGAAGTACTCGTTGGTGGCCTTGTTGATCCGGCCACCAGTGGTGTTCGCGCGGCGGCTGGTGAACATCATCCGATCGCCATCGGCGGAGAGGAGCACGCCGTAGTCGGCCACCTCGCTGTTGATCCGGGGGCCCATGTTCTCGATCTGTGCACGCACGGGTGCGGCCGACAGCCCCTTCCCGTTCTTGCACTCCGTGATGTGCTTGTCGTACCGGTTGTAGGTGTCCACGGGGTCCATCTGGCCCCGCGAAGCCTGCTTGTGCGATTCGAACTCAGCGATGGCCTTGTCCCATTCCGCGTTCAACTGGTAGGCATAGCCCAACAGGAAGTGGACCCGGGGGATGCTCGGGTCCAGGGCGGCGGCCTTTTGGAAAAAGGGCAGTGAGCGGTGGTGGAAACGACCGTTCACATGGCACAGGCCGATCTTCAGGTTCAGGATGGCATCCTCGGGCATGGCACCGTAGGCCTGCTCATAATGGGCGAGCGCCTCGTTGAAGTGGCTGCCGCCATCATCGAAGAAGCCATCGCCCTTCCGGATGGCCTCCTGCGCCAAGCGCAGGGCGTCCGGGCCGGTCTGTCCAACGACGACCGATGGGCCGGGAAGGAGGGCGAGGAGCAGAGAGAGCCCAGGGAGGAGGTTCCGATGTTTCATGAGGCTGCCGGTTTTCGCACGGCGGCTGTTCATACGCGATCCGACCCGGACAGGTTCGCCCACCCCCTGCCGGATAACTTCGCCCCAGCCCCCCAGCAGGGCCCAATGCATGCGCATGGCGAAGAAAAAGACCTCCTCCCGCAAGCAGGCCAAGAGCCTGCTCACCCCCCGCTCCCTGGCCTTCATGGAGCAATACCTGAACAACGCCTCCCCCACGGGTTTCGAGACGAAGGGGCAGCAGCTCTGGCTGGACTACGTGCGGCCCTTCGTGGATGACCATTTCGTGGACCCCTATGGCACCACCGTGGCCGTGATCAACCCCACCGCCAAGTACAAGGTGGTGATCGAGGCCCACGCGGACGAGATCAGCTGGTTCGTCCACTACATCACCAAGGAAGGCTTCATCTACGTGCGCCGAAACGGCGGCAGCGACCACCTGATCGCCCCCAGCAAGCGCGTCAACATCCATACGGACAAGGGGATCGTGAAGGCCATCTTCGGCTGGCCCGCCATCCATGTACGCAACGGCAAGAACGATCCCGTTCCCAGCCTGGAGAACATCTTTCTGGACTGTGGCTGCGCCAGCAAGGAGGAGGTCGAGAAGCTCGGCGTGCATGTGGGCTGTGTGATCACCTACGAGGACGAGTTCATGGTGCTCAACGGCACGCAGTTCGTAGGCCGTGCGTTGGACAACCGCATGGGCGGTTTCATCATCGCCGAAGTGGCCCGCCTGATCAAGGAGGAACGCACCAAGCTGCCCTTCGGCCTCTACATCACCAACAGCGTGCAGGAAGAGGTGGGCCTTCGGGGTGCCGAAATGATCGTGGAGCGCATCCGGCCGGACGTGGCCATCGTGACCGACGTGACCCACGATACACAGACGCCCATGATGAACAAGATCAACAACGGCGATGTGGCCTGTGGCAGTGGTCCGGTGCTGGCCTATGGGCCGGCCGTGCACAACAATGTGCTGAACCTGGTCATCGACGCCGCCCAACGCGAGAAGATCGCTTTCCAGCGCTCCGCCGTGAGCCGCGCCACCGGCACCGACACCGATGCGTTCGCCTATGGAGCCGCCGGCGTGCCCAGCGCGCTCATCAGCCTGCCCCTGCGCTACATGCACACCACCGTGGAGAGCGTGCACCGCACCGACGTGGAGAACGTGATCCGATTGATCCACGCCTCCCTCAAGGCCATCAAGGCCGGACACGATTGGCGTTACCATAAGTAAGTCAACGGCGAACCGCCATGGCCCACCTGGATGACAACACGCGGACGGGCCTGCATGCCTTGGGCCTGGGCCTGCTCGTGATCGGCATACCGGTGGTGGTGGTGCAGCTCATCGACCTCTATCAGACCGTGTCGGTGACCACGGATCACAGTACCCTCCAGATCTTCCGCAATGGTTACCTCTTGCCAGAGGATGGTCCGCAGTTCTGCATCGCGACCTCCGCTCGTATGGAACGCGTCGGTATGGCGGCCTTTGCGGCCCTGCTGGCGGGCAGTGGCCTTGCCCTGCTGTCCGTTCCCCTTCGCCGCTGGTTATCTCCTTGGTCCGTCGGGCGTTGGTCGGCCGCCTTGGTCCTCGTGTTCCTTTCCTGGTCAGCCCTGGTCCGTCCTTCACGCAGTGTCAAGCTCGAGAAGAACAGCCTTACGATCGTGGAACATCCCGTCCTGTTCGGCGACCTCACGCTGCCCTCCACCACCATCGAGCAGGTCAACATAACACCTGAATGGACCTGGGTGAGCGAGGTTAGGAAGGATGGACGCCAACTGCTCTTCGCACAATACGGCGACCGCCGGATCGAGGTGGGCAGCACATTCGCAGGGGAAGCGTCCGTTCATGCGGCCTTGGAGTTCCTGCACCGTGACCCGCACGCGGAATGAAGTCCGGCCCCAGCCGCTTCCTGGTGCAAGGCGTGAGCGGACCCCGGACCGTTCACGATGCCTTGGGACGCCTTACCTGACCGGCCGGGGATAGGCTTCCTTTCCTACGCCGCAAGGAGCGACCGGCTGGTGCATCCTGCGCGCTGCGGAAGGTTCCGCCCGCTGGGTGATCGCTCACTGACACATTGGACTCGGCGGCCCAAGGGCCTAACTTGCCTGCCCGTCCATCATGCCCCTCCGTTTCATCAAGGCCCGCGACACCTGGCCCTTGCGCCACAAAGTGCTGAGACCGCACCAGGCGCTGGAGGATTGCGATCTCCCGAACGACCGCAACCCCGACAGCTTCCACCTTGCGGTGATGAAGGACGAGGTCATCGCTTGCATCGGCTCCTTCTACAAGGAGAACAACCCGGACCTGAAAGGCTGGAAACAGTACCGCCTGCGGGGCATGGCCACGGAACCGGAGCTGCAAGGCCAGGGCCTGGGTGCACAACTGATCCACTTCGCATTGGACCATTTGCGCGCACAGAAAGCCGACCTGCTCTGGTGCAATGCGCGCGAGACCGCGATGCCGTTCTACCGCATCCTTGGCTTCACGACCCATGGCGATGCCTTCGAGATCACCGGTATCGGTCCGCATTACCTGCTGTCGATCAAGCTTTAGTGCTGGACTGCACGGCCGGGACCAACGGTTCATCCCGGAACCCAACCGCTCATGGAACGAAACCTGACCGCATGGGTCCTGCGATCATCTTCGCCCTCAGTTTCACCAAACGAACCCATGAAGAACCTATCGATACTTTCCACACTGGCCGCCGTGGCCCTGCTGGCCGCTTGCGGGCAACCGGAGGAAAAGCCGGCCACCACTGCGCTGGTGCCCCCACCGACCATTCCCATGCAGGACTTCTTCAAGAACCCTGAGAAAAGCGGGTACCGCATCAGCCCCGACGGGCAGTATTACAGCTTCCGAGCTCCCTGGAAGAACCGCATGAACATCTTCGTGCAGAAGGTGGGCGATACCACAGCTGTTCAGGTGACCAGCGACACCGTGCGCGACATCAGTGGCTACTTCTGGAAGGGTGACCGCCTGGTTTACGGTCGCGACGTGAACGGCGATGAGAACATGATCGTGTTCAGCGCAAGCATCGATGGCAAGGACGTCAAAACGCTCACCCCAACAAAGGGCGTGCGTGCCGACATCATGGACGACCTGCACAACTTACCGGGCATGGAACAGAGCGTGATGGTGCAAATGAACCAGCGGAACCCACAGGTCTTCGACCCTTACCTGTGCAACATCGCCACCGGCGAACTGAAACCGCTGTACGACAATAGCAAGGACAATTACGAAGGCTGGGTCACCGACCACACCGGAGCCATCCGTTTCGCCACCAAGACCGATGGCACCGACAACGTGTTCTACTACCGTGCCACGGAGAAGGAGCCCTTCGCCGAATACATGCGCACCGGCTACAAGGACAGCTGGGGCCCGATCATGTTCACCTTCGACAACAAGAACCTGATCGTGTGCCACAACCTCAACGGGCGCGACAAGACCGCCGTGGTGGAATGGGACCTTGCCGGCAAGAAGGAGACCAAGTTGCTCCACGAGAACGCCGATTTCGACGTGAGCGGGTTGGATTACAGCCGCAAGCGCCAGGTGCTCACCATGATCACCTGGGAGGGCGTTAAGGCCGAGAAGCACATTCTCGATGAGAAGACCAAGGCCCTCTATGCCTTCCTCGAAAGCAAGTTCCCCGGTTACGAGGTGATGGTGGCGAGCGAGAGCGACGACGAGACCAAGCGCACGATCTGGGTGGGCAGCGACAAGGTGACCGGGCGTTTCTACTACCACGAGGACGGCAAGGACGACCTGCAACTGCTCTGCGACCGCACCCCCTGGCTGAAGGAGGAGAACCTGGCCGACATGGAGCCGATCACCTACACGAGCCGCGACGGCCTGACCATCCACGGCTACATCACGTATCCCAAAGGCCGCGAGCGCAAGAACCTGCCCGTGGTCGTGAATCCGCACGGTGGTCCTTGGGCGCGCGATGGTTGGGGATTCAACAACGAGTCGCAGTTCCTGGCGAACCGTGGTTACGCCGTGATGCAGATGAACTTCCGGGGCAGCACCGGCTACGGCCGCAAGCATTGGGAGGTCAGCTTCAAGCAGTGGGGAAAGACCATGCAGAACGACATCACCGATGGTGTGGAGTGGCTCGTGAAACAGGGCATTGCGGACCCCAAGCGCGTAGCGATCTACGGTGGTAGCTACGGTGGTTATGCCACGCTCGCCGGCATCACCTACACCCCGGACCTCTACGCCTGCGCGGTGGACTACGTTGGCGTGAGCAACCTCTTCACCTTCATGAACACCGTGCCCCCCTACTGGGAGGCGTGGCGCAAGCAGATGTATGAGATGGTGGGTGACCCCGTGAAGGACAGCCTGGCCATGCACGAATCCAGCCCCGTATTCCACATGGATAAGGTGAAATGCCCTCTGTTCATCGCACAGGGTGCCAACGACCCGCGGGTGAACAAGGCCGAGAGCGACCAGGTGGTGGAAGCCCTGAAGGCCCGCGGTATCACCGTGGAATACATGGTGAAGGACAACGAGGGCCACGGGTTCTCCAACGAGGAGAACCGTTTCGACTTCTACGGGGCCATGGAGAAATTCCTGGACCAGCACATCGGCAGCGGCTACAAGCCCGCCACGGCGGCGGCCGACAGCACCGCCCGCAAGGCGGCCTGATCCGGTCCTTACGTGATTGAAGGCGGCGGACACCGAAGGGTGTCCGCCGCCATATTTTTGCGCCATGACCAACACGAGCCTACCCCACCTGCTTACCGCCGAATGCGTGCGGCGAATGCGCGAAGGACAGGACCGCATCCACCAATGCGTGGGCCTGCTCGATGACGCTCAGTTGTGGCACAGGCCCAACGGCAACGTGGTGAGCGTGGGCAACCTGGTGATGCATCTCAGCGGCAATGTGGGCCAGTGGATCAACGCCACCCTGGGCGGTGATGCGGACAAGCGCCAGCGCCCCCTGGAGTTCGATACGGTGTCCATGGAGCGGCGCGCCCTGCTGGACCGGTTGGACAGCACGCTGGTTCGGGCGCTGGACGTGATCGCCGGGCTTGCGCAGGCCGACCTGGAGCGCACCTACAACGTGCAGGTGTACCAGGAGAGCGGGCTGACCATCGTGGTGCACGTGGTGGAGCACTTCAGCTACCATGTGGGGCAGATCACGCTGCACACCAAGTTGATGCGCGACCTGGACACGCGCTACTACTGAAGGGGCGCCGCCCTGTTCTCGGGCCATGGAGCGCGACGAACTGACCATGGGGGTGATCCAGGGATCGGTGCGTCGCCTTTGCGAAGGTCAGGAGCGCATCCGCGTTGCCCGGGTTTGCTGAACGACCAGCAGCTCTGGCGCCGGCCCGAACGCGAACACGGTGAGCGTGGGCCAATGGATCAATGCCACCCCGGGGGAACCGACCCGACCATCGACAGCGCCGGTAGCAGTTCGACCTGCCTTACATGGACCGGCGGCAGCTCATGGACCACTTGGACGCGTGCCTCGTCCACGCCATGGATGTGATCCGTGGGCTCTCCCGCGCCGACCTCGAACGCACTTGGAACATGCAGGGCTTCCAAGGTTCGGGGCTGGCGATCCTGCTTCACGTCGTGGGGCACTTCAGTTATCCCGTGGGGCAGATCACCCTGCACCCCAAGCTGATGAAGGATATGGCTACCGGCTGTTACGCCTCCCTCGACCTGGAACGGAAAGGACCCGGTTGTCGCTTGACCACATCGCGGTCAGGCACCGCATCGACCGCCGTTCACGTCTTGTTCACACAAGACGCTCCGGCAAGCTCCCAAGAATGGAATGAACCGTATGGCGACCAGTATGTTACAGCTGTACACATTGGCTTAACTTGCCCGTGGACCAGCGAACCAACGAACTGACATGAAGATCACCAAAGCCCTTCTTGCACTGGGCTTCCTCTGCACCCTACCGCGTCTGCAAGCGCAGGTGGTGGTGAACGAGGTCTGCGCCTCCAACATGGGCGTGATCGCCGACAACTTCGGCGAGTTCGAGGATTGGTTCGAACTGTACAACACCACTGCATCGCCGGTCGACATCAGCGGCTGGTGGTTGAGCGACAACCCCGGCACACCGCAGAAATGGGCTATTCCTGCGGGCACCACGATCCCTGCCAACGGTTTCCGACTGGTCATCTGCAGCGGTCGGGACCTTTCCGCCGGTGGCTTCCTGCACACCAACTTCAAGCTCACCCAGAGCGATCAAGAACATGCCGTGATCTCCAACCCCGGCGGAACCATCATCGACGATTTCGCCTTCACCTTGGGCAACCGGTGCCAGGTGGATCACAGCCGTGGCCGCATCACCGATGGCGCCCCGACCTGGTCGCTCTTCACCACGCCGACACCGACCGCCCCGAACATGGGTGCCAGCAATGAGTACGTGGCCCGCCCGCAGCTGACCCCCGCCGCAGGCTACTTTGGTGGCGCCCAGAACGTCACGATAACCTCCGCCACGCCTGGTGCGGTGATCCGGTATACGCTCGATGGCACGTTGCCCACCGCCGCATCCACCGTCTATGCGGGTCCCATTGCTGTCAGCGCCACCACGGTGGTGCGCGCAACAGCCTTCGGTGCAACGCCCGCCATTCCGGTCAGCTTCACGGAAACGAACACCTACTTCATCAACGCCACCCACACGGTGCCGGTGCTCAGCATCGCCGGCGATGAGCTCAACGACCTCCTGGAGAACGGCAATGGTGGGATCCGGCCCCTGGGATCCTTCGAGTACTTCGGCGCCAACGGCGTGCTGCGCGATGAGGCCGTGGGTGAGTTCAACGAGCACGGGCAGGATAGCTGGGCCTATGACCAGCGTGGCTTCGACTACATCGTGCGCGACCAGACCGGCTACAATGACGTACTGCACTACCCCATCTTCAGCACCAAGACCCGCGATAAATTCCAGCGCGTGATCGTGAAGGCACTGGCCGGTGACAACATCGCGTTCGGTCCAGGCCAGCCGGCGCACATCCGTGACCCCTATGTGCAGGCCCTGAGCCAGGTCGCGGACCTTGCTGTCGACGAGCGCAGCTACGAACCCTGTGTGCTCTACCTGAACGGCCAGTATTGGGGGGTTTACGACATGCGGGAGAAGGTGGACGACGCCGACTTCACGAAGTACTATTACGACCAGGACGAGAACAACCTCCAGTACTTGAAGACCTGGGGCGGTACCTGGAGCGAGTATGGTGGTGCACAGGCCCAGACGGATTGGGATAACCTGCGCGCCTTCATCGCCAGCAATAACATGGGCGATCCCACGGCCTTCGCCTACGTGGACAGCGTGTACAACTGGCACAGCCTGATCGACTACTTCTGCATCAACAGCTACACCGTTTGCGCGGACTGGCTCAACTGGAACACCAGCTGGTGGCGTGGCATGGATCCCAACGGCGACAAAAAGAAGTGGCGCTACACCCTGTGGGACATGGATGCCACCTTCGGGCACTACGCCAACTTCACCGGCATTCCTGACCAATCAGCCAACGCTGACCCCTGCGCCGCAGAGGAATTGCCGGACCCTGGAGGACAGGGCCATACGGTGATCCTCAACAAGCTGATGACCGAGAATCAGATGGTGCGCGACTATTATGTGAACCGCTACATCGACTTGGGCAACACCGTGTTCAGCTGCCCGAACATGATCTCGTTCCTGGACAGCCTCGTGGCGATCATCGATCCGGAGATGCCTGCGCAATGCACCCGCTGGGGGGTGAGTTACACCACCTGGCAGGCCAACGTTCAGGTGATGCGCGACTTCATCAACACCCGCTGTGTCACCATCGACTCAGGCCTGGTGGATTGCTACAACGTGGTCGGCCCTTATCCCGTGGTCTTCAAAGTGGACCCACCGCTCAGCGGCCAGATCCGGATCAACTCCCTGACACCGGCCACATACCCTTTCCAAGGTGATTACTTCGGAGGCATCACCACCACCCTGGCCCCCCTGCCGGCATCGGGCTGGGCGTTCGACCATTGGTCCTCCAACAACAACACCCTCACGCCTTCCACGAACGATTCACTGGTGACCCTCGACTTCACCGGACCCGATACCATCACCGCCCACTTCATCCCGCCCATTTCCTATGACGTGGTGCTGATGGTGGACCCCGTGAATTCCGCGCGCATCGACTTCAACGGCGTGTCCCACACCACCTTCCCGGTCACCGTTCAAGTGCCCCAGGGCATCGCGATCCCCATGGAGGTCTTCCCCGTGCAGTATTTCGACTTCCTCCATTGGGATATCCGGAATAACTACGCCAATTCCAACGACAGTACCCTCAAGATCCAACAGGTCACGTTCTATGAGGCGGACACGATCATTGCCCACCTCGACCCGCAGGAGTATGCCTACTACGTTCCCAACTCGTTCTCCCCGAACGGCGATGGCATCAATGACGTTTGGCAGCCTTGGGCGAACGTCGTGGACCTCGAGACCTTCCAGCTGCGCATCTACGATCGCTGGGGAGCGGTGCTGGTGGAAACGGAAGACCCCATGAACAGCTGGGACGGCACCGTGAACGGTACTCTCGTGCCAACCGGGGTATTCGCCTTCCATGCCAGTGTGCAGGAGGGCATCACCAAGAAACGCCACGAGGTCTATGGCCATGTCACAGTGGTCAGGTGACGAACGGTTGACCGCTTGAAAAGCCCCGGCTGGTCCGGGGCTTTTTCTTTTATCCCACTGTATATCAAGCGAATAAGGTCGATCATTCGTTCGCGGATCGCCCCCGTCCATCAACTTTGTTCAACCTTCTGTCAAAGACCATGAACATTCATGCAGTACCGCTGTTCATTCGGATAGAAACCAGATAAACCCTTCGAACTCATGAACCGGACATTGATCACTGGACTCACTGTGGCGCTCTCGCTGGGCGCTGCGAACCTATCGGCGCAGACCGCGCGCCTGCAGGTGATCCACAACAGCGCTGACCTTGCGGCCTCTGTGGTCGACGTATACGTGAACGGCGGTATTTTCATCAACGACTTCGCCTTCCGCACGGCTGAGGGCTTCCAAGATGTACCCGCGGGCGTGGACCTGACCGTGGGCATCGCCCTGGCGAACAGCACCAGTGCCAACGACACCATCCCCGGTCTCGGTGCCACCTACAACCTGCCTGCTGGAGGCACCTTCGTGCTCATCGCCAACGGCATCGTGCTGGCCCCAGGTTACAACCCGGTGCAGCCCTTCGATCTGTATGCTGTAGCAGGAGCCGAGACCAGCGGCGCCGGAACCACCGGTGTTGCGGTGTTCCATGGCGCTACGGATGCCCCTGCAGTGGACGTGTTCGAAAGCGCGGTGCTCAACGTCAACGCCGTGAGCAGCCTCTCCTACGGCCAGTTCACCGGGTACCTCACCTTGCCCACCAACGACTACATCCTTGAAGTGCGTGCCGCAGGCGACCCGAACACCATCGTGGCCTACAGCGCTCCCTTGCAGACCCTGGGTGCCGACGGTATCAGCCTGGTGGTCCTCGCCAGCGGATTCCTGAACCCCGCCCAGAACAACGGTGGTGAGGCCTTTGGGCTCTTCGCCGCCCTGCCCTCCGGCGGTCCTCTGTTGGCCCTCCCCGTGTATACGCCTCCCACCGCTCGCCTGCAGGTGATCCACAACAGCGCCGATGCGGCCGCCAGCGTGGTGGACGTCTATGTGAACGGCGGCCTCTTCATCGACGACTTCTTGTTCCGTACAGCGGAAGGCTTCCAGGACGTGCCTGCCGGTGTGGACCTGCGGATCGGCATCGCACCGAGCACCAGCATCAACGCCAACGATACCATCGCCGGCCTGGGCGCGACCTACAATCTGGCCGATGGCGGCACCTACGTTCTGGTGGCGAATGGCATCGTGCTCGCCGCTGGTTACAACCCGGTGCAGCCGTTCGAACTCTACGCCACGGGAGGTGCTGAGACCAGCGCCGCAGGCACCACCGGTGTCCTCGTGTTCCACGGCGCCACCGATGCGCCTGCTGTTGATGTGTTCGAAAGCGCTGTGCTCGGTGCCAACGCCGTTAGCAACCTCTCCTACGGCAACTACGCCGGCTACCTGACGCTTCCCACCGATGATTACGTGCTGGAGGTGCGCGCTGCAGGTGACCCCAACACCCTTGTGGCTTATTCGGCTCCCTTGGCCACCCTCGGCGCAGATGGCATCAGCCTGGTCGTGGTCGCCAGCGGTTTCCTGAACCCCGCGCAGAACAACAACGGACCTGGTTTCGGCCTGTACGCGGCACTTCCCGGTGGCGGTGACCTGCTCGCCCTGCCCGTGATCGGTGGCAACACCGCCCGCCTCCAAGTGATCCACAACAGTGCCGACAACGCTGCTGCGGTGGTCGACGTGTACGTGAACGGCGGCATGTTCATCGACGACTTCGCATTCCGCACGGCGGAAGGATTCCAGGACGTGCCTGCCGGCGTGGACCTGCAGGTCGGCATCGCCCTGGGCAACAGCACCAGCGCTGCGGATACCATCCCTGGTCTCGGTGCCACTTATAACCTGGCAGCCGGTGTCTCCTACATCCTCATCGCCAATGGCATCGTGCTCGCCCCCGGTTACAACCCGGTGCAGCCTTTCGAACTGTACCCCTACGGCAACGCCCGTGAGACCGCTACCAGCGGCGCGAGCAACACGGACATCCTGGTGTTCCACGGAGCCACGGACGCTCCCATCGTGGATGTCGGTGAGATCGGCGTGCTCGGCGGTGCCACCGTGGTGGATGACCTGGCCTACGGTGAGTTCGACGGTTACCTCGAAGTGCCCACCAATGACTATGTGCTTGAAGTGCGTCTGTCCGACGGTACGCCCGTGGTGGCCTACCAGGCTCCCCTGAGCACCTTGAACCTGGATGGTGCAGCCCTGACCGTTGTGGCCAGCGGCTTCCTCAACCCTGCGAACAACAACAACGGTGAGGCCTTCGGCCTGTGGGTGGCCCTCGCCTCGGGTGGTGACCTCATCGAACTGCCCCTCTTCACAAGTGTGGTGGAGAACGATCTGATCTCCGGTGTCGCTGCATGGCCGAACCCTGCGAATGACCAGCTCTTCCTGTCCATTGAAAGCAAGCGCGTCGCCCAGGCCGAACTGCGCCTCACCGACCTCACCGGTCGTGTGGTACGCACCCTGCCCGCCACCAGCCTCGCCGCCGGCAACAACCGCTTGGTCTTCGACCTGAACGGAGTGTCCAGCGGCATGTACCAGCTGACCATCGCGGGCGAAGGCTCGCTGAACACCATCCCGGTGCAGGTGGTCCGTTGATCCACTTCAACCCCGCACTGCTTTGTGGAAGAGGCCTTCTCCGGAAGGCCTCTTCCCATTGCAGGGTGACCCGTAGAACCAATCCGCCGTTCCCTTGTTCTCTCTCTGTATCAACCTTGTCCGAGCCTTGGGCCGCCCAGTTCGGACCACATTGCCCTCTGAGCTTTGAACAGTCCTTACATCTCCCAATTCCGGATCAGCGATCTGGAGGGATTCTCCGGTGTGAAAGCACATACCATCCGGATCTGGGAGAAACGCTACAACCTGTTGGAGCCGGACCGCACCGGTTCGAACTACAGGACCTATTCGCTCAGCGAATTGACGACGATCCTGAACGTGGTCTTCCTGGTCAACCACGGATTCCGGATCGGCGCAGTGGCCGCTATGAAACCGGAAGAGCGCTCCACCAAGGTGCGCGAGCTTTCCACGGCGAAGACGGAAGTGGGCGATACGCTCAATTCCCTCAAGGTGGCCATGCTCAGCTTTGACGAGAGCCTCTTCCGAGAGGCCTCTTCGGCATGCCAAAGGAAAGAGGGTTTCAAGGCGCTGGTGGAGGGGGTCTATGTACCCCTTCTGGAACACATCGGTCACCTCTGGCACTCGGGCAGCATCTGTCCATCCCAAGAACACTTCGTAAGCAACCTCATCCGGCAGCGGATCCTGGCGGAAACGGATAGCATGCCTCTGGCGCAGACCGGCGATCAACTCTATGTGCTGTACCTACCGGACCAGGAGATCCACGAGCTTGGCCTGCTTTATACCAATTACGTTCTGCGCTCACTGGGACACCGCACGATCTACCTGGGACAGAGCGTTCCCACGGATGATCTCCACCAGATCGCAGGCATGTTCTCAGGCCCGATCACCTACATCGGTTTCATCACCTCCTTCCCCGCAGCGGACCGCCTGCAGCATTTCATGGACGGCCTGCGCGCCCAGATCCCCGACCCCATGCACAGGTTCTGGTTCACCGGTTCACAGGTGAACCGCGCGGAAGGTCTTTCACCGGCCGCCGGCGTCAGCGTGTTCCCCCATATCAAGGACATGATAGACGCCTTTCCGGCAAAGCCTTAGAGCTTTTCAGGTTCTCTTCAAATGCGCCCTCCGGCCTCCCCGTCAAGCCGGGACGCAAACGCTTTTCCGCCGATCCTTCGCCGGAACATGTTGTCGTAGACACCCCCGGCCCGGAGACCAGGCAGGGTGCTACGCGAAGACCTTTCCGGCTTCGTCTCAACGAAAAATAGTCTCGTTGCCCTTCCTTCAAGAGCTCTTGAACAGGTTCTTAGGGCAGCACTTTCCCGGGGTTCATGATCCCCAGCGGATCGAACACCTGCTTGATGCGGCGCATCAGGTCCAATTGCACCGCGTTGAACGCGATGTCCATGTAAGGGCGCTGTACCAGACCGATGCCGTGCTCCCCGCTGATGGTACCTCCCAAGGACACGGTCAGTTGGAAGATCTCGCGGATGGCCGCCGGCAGTTCGTGCTCCCAGGCGTGATCGCTGAGCTCGCCCTTGATGATGTTCACATGCAGGTTGCCATCGCCGGCATGGCCGTAGCAAACGCTGCGGAACCCGTGTCGCGCGCCGATCTCCTTGACGCCCTCCAACAGGCGCGGCAGCGCGTACCGGGGCACCACCGTATCCTCCTCCTTGTACACGGAATTGCTTTTCACAGCCTCGCCCACCTTGCGCCGCATGCGCCACAGCCCGTCCTTCTCCAAGGTGGTCTCGGCGAAGAGGACATCACCGCATTCATGCGCCTCCATCACGATCATGATGGCCTCGCAGTCCTTCATGAGCACGTCCGGATCATTGCCGTCCACCTCCACCAACAGGTGGGCCTGCACGTCATCCGGAACCACGACACTGACATCGGCGACATGCTTCAGTGTCCAATCGATCGCATCGCGCTCCATGAACTCCATGGCGCTGGGGGTGATGCCCGCGCGGAACACGGCGCTCACCGCTTCGCAGGCCTTGCGCGCACTGCGGAACGGGACCAGCATCAGGCGGTTCTCCCGGGGCAGTGACACCAGCCGCAGCACCGCCTTGGTGATGACACCAAGGGTGCCTTCGCTGCCCACGACCAAGCGCGTGAGGTCATAGCCGGTCGCGTTCTTCAGGGTGTTCGCACCGGTCCAGATCACGTCGCCGGAGGGCAGCACCACCTGCAGGTTCAATACGAAGTCGCGGGTCACCCCATACTTCACCGCCCTTGGCCCTCCAGCGTTCTCCGCCAGGTTGCCGCCGATGGTGCAGCTGCCGCGGCTGCTGGGGTCGGGCGGGTAGTAGAGGCCTTTCGCGGCCACCGCCTCCTGCAGCACCTGGGTTATCACACCGGGCTCCACGGTCACCTGCAGATTGCGTTCGTCAATGTCGACGATGGTGTTCATGCGGTCCAGGGCAAGCCCCACGCCACCATGAATGCTCAAGGCACCACCGCTCAGGCCTGTGCGGGCGCCGATGGGCGTTACTGGGATCCCGTGCGCTGTGCACAGGCGCATGACGGCCGCCACCTCCTCGGTGGTCCGGGGGCGCACCACCACCTCGGGTGGATGGCTCAGGTCCTCGGTCTCGTCGTGCCCATAGGTTTGGCGGTGCTCCGCGTCAACGTGTACATGATCGCCGGCGACCGCACCGCGCAACGCTTCCACGAAACCGACCGCTGCTTCCACCTGTGCCATGCCACGAAAGTAGGCCGTGGTCCCTTCCGATCGCCTTTCTTCGCTGCGCATGATCTCCTACGACCCCCGTGAGTGGATACGCCCGGTGTTCCAGTTCCACAAGAGCGACACCTTCCGCAAGTTGTTCGGCCTGATCCTGTTGATCGGCCTGATCACTGCCGGTGTGGCCTGGATCGAGAACCAGTACTTGCGCATGTCGCAGGACAGCCGCATCAAGAACATCCTGCTGATGCACCAGCTCCTGGGCTTTGCGATCAGCATGCTGCTGGTGTTCCGGACCAACACCGCCTACGACCGCTGGTGGGAAGGCCGCAAGCTCTGGGGCGCATTGGTGAACGTGAGCCGCAACCTCGCGGTGAAGATGGCGGCCTGGCTGCGTCCGGAGGATGTCGGGGACCGCGCGCATTACGCCCGACTCATCGGCACCTTCGCCACCGAAATGCGGCACCATCTCCTTCGCGAGCGGACGCGCCTGGCGCTTGACGAGCAGCCCCATCCGGAGCTCGCTACGCTGGACCGCGAACGCCATGTGCCCGCCCAGGTCGTTCTGCTCATGCATCAGCGTACCGCCGACCTGGTGAGAGAAGGGCGGCTCACCCAGGAGCAGCTTATCCTGTTGAGCAACGACATCAACCAATTCCTGGACATATGCGGGGCCTGTGAGCGCATCAAGAACACCCCCATCCCCTGGTCCTACACCACCTTCATCAAGAAGTTCATCGTCATCTACACCATCACCCTTCCGCTGGGCTTCGCGCTCAGCATGGGCTGGCTCGCCATCCCCATCGTCATGTTCATGTTCTATGTCCTCGCCAGCCTGGAGCTCATCGCCGAAGAGATCGAGGACCCCTTCGGGCGCGACACCAACGACCTGCCGATGCAAAAGCTGGCCGAGAACATCGGCAGGGACGTGCGGGAGATCCTGCGCTGACCGAACACCGCATGAAGCACATCTTTCCCGGCCGTTCCTTCCTGCTTGTGGTGGTGGCCGCGCTCGGCTACTTCGTGGACATCTACGACCTGGTGCTCTTCAATGTGGTGAAGAAGGAGAGCCTCGAAGCGCTGGGGCTGACCGGTGACCTGCTGCAGCGCTACGACACCGCCCTTTTCAACTGGCAAATGGGCGGGATGCTGCTCGGTGGCATGCTGTGGGGCATGTTGGGCGACAAACGCGGACGGGTGCAGGTGCTCTTCGGATCGATCCTGCTCTACAGCCTGGCCAACGTCGCCAACGCCTTCGTCACGGACACCGCGCAATACTCGCTGTGCCGGGTGCTCGCCGGTGTCGGGCTTGCAGGTGAGCTCGGTGCGGGCATTACGCTGGTGGTGGAGAGCATGCCGCGCGAACACCGCGGCTGGGGGACCATGATCATCGTGACCTTCGGAGCGCTTGGCGCGGTGGCGGCGAGCCTGGTGGGCAACAGTGGCGGTGCCATCGCTGCGGCCCTCGGCCTTGACCTGATGGCCTGGCAGATGACCTACATCGTGGGCGGTGCGCTCGGCATCGCCTTGCTGGTGATGCGGGCAGGTGCGTTCGAGAGCGGGATGTTCAGGAACGTCCGCTCCCGGAACGATGTGGAGAAAGGGAACTTCCTCGCGCTTTTCAGGACCCGCCAACGTGCGCTGAAATACCTCGCGTCCATCGCCATCGGCCTGCCCGTGTGGTACGTGATCGGCGTGCTCATCAACAAGAGCAATGTGATCGGCCCTGCGCTGGATGTTCAGGGCGAGGTCAAGGTCGGCGAGAGCGTGATGTGGGGCTATATCGGCCTCAGCGTGGGTGATCTCCTTAGCGGACTGCTCAGCCAGCTGATGCGCAGTCGACGCAAGGTCATCCTCCTCTACCTCGCCTTCCTCTCGCTCGTGGTGCTCACCTTCCTCTTCAGCGAAGGCAAGAGCCTGGCCTGGTTCTACGGCATGTGCCTGGTGCTCGGTGCCAGCACGGGCTTCTGGGCGCTCTTCGTGACCGTGGCCAGCGAACAGTTCGGCACCAACCTGCGAAGCACCGTCACGAACACCGCACCCAACTTCGTGCGCGGTGCGGTGATCCCCATCACCCTCTCCTTCATGGCCATGCGTGAGCACATCGGCGATGTGGCCGCGGCATTGGTGCTGGGTGCCGTGTGCATCAGCCTCTCCCTGTGGGCCACCCTCCATGTGAAGGAGACATTCGGCGATGACATGGACTTCGTGGAGGAATAGGGAGCATCTGCCCTCAGGGACGAAGCGTTGCTTTCGCCAGGACCTGCTTCCCGCACCTCGGGGGCTTGGCTATCTTGGCCGACCCTGTTGCTCCCCCTGATGAAAAAGACCCTGCTCCTGGTGCCGGCCCTTGTGCTCGGCATCGCTACCGCCACCGCACAGAAACCGCTCAGCAACCAGGAGATCTGGTACAGCCCCGCTTTCGGCAGCGAACGCGTCGGTGGTCTGGCCAGCATGAAGGACGGCCTGCACTACACGGTGATCGAGGCCGATGGCGAAGTGCCCGTGGTGAACCAATACGCCTACAAGACCGGCGAAAAGGTGGCGACCATTCTCCGCGGTGATGCCCTGGTGCCCGTGGGTGGCTCGAACCCGATCGACATGGACGGCTACAGCTTCAGCGGCGACGAACAGAAGCTGCTGATCGAGACCGGTAGCGAAGCCATCTACCGCTACAGCTACTTTGCGCACAACTACATCTATGACCGCAAGGCGAAGACGCTGAAGGCCCTGAGCGACACTTCGAAGAGCAAGCAGCGCCTCGCGACCCTCAGCCCCGATGGCAGCAAGGCCGCATTCGTGCGCGACAACAACCTCTACGTCGTGGACCTCGCCACCATGCAGGAGACCGAAGTGACCCACGACGGGGAATGGAACAAGGTGCTGAACGGCGCCACCGACTGGGTCTACGAGGAGGAGTTCGCCCTGGTGCAAGGCTACCAGTGGAACCCCGATGGCACCAAGCTCGTCTACCTGCGCAGCGACGAGAGCCGGGTGAAGGAGTTCGACCTCACCATGTACGGCAACGAACTTTACCCTTCGGAGTACCGCTACAAGTACCCCAAGGCCGGCGAGGACAACAGCCGCATCAGCCTGCACCTCTTCGACATCGGGAGCAAGGCCACCACCGACCTGCCCATCGGCGTGGGCCTCGACGACTTCTACGTGCCGCGCTTCGGCTTCACCGGACCCGAGACGGTCTGGTACATGCAGTTGAACAGGCTCCAGAACGAGAAGCTCATCGTCACGGTCACCGTGCCTGCACTGCGACAGGTACAGACCCCCTTGAAGCCGAAGGAGATCTACCGCGAGACCAGCACCACGTACATCGAGGTCACCGACGACCTCCACTTCCTGAAGGACGGCAGCGGCTTCCTGCTCACCAGCGAGAAGAGCGGCTGGAACCACGTGTACTGGTGCGCCATGGACGGCAGCGTGCAACGGCCCATCACCGCCGGCGACTTCGATGTGGTGGGCGTGCAGGGCATCGACGAGGCCGGCAAGCGCGTGATCTTCAGCGCTGCGGTGAAGAGCCCCACCCAACAAGGCATCTACGCCATCGGCCTCAACGGCAAGGGACTGAAGGAGCTGAGCCCCACGGGTGGGTTCAACGATGCGGAATGGAGCACCGGCTTCAAGTACTTCATCAACACCCGCAGCACCCTCAACGAGCCCGAGCTCACCACCCTGCACGACGGCACCGGCAAGCAGGTGAAGGTGCTGAAGGACAACGCCAAGCTGCGCGGCAAGCTGCGCGACCTGGGCCTTCCCCAGAAGGAGTTCTTCCAGTTCACCACCGACGGCGGCGTGATGCTGAACGGCTGGATGATCAAGCCCAACGGCTTCGACAGCCGCCAGCAGTACCCGGTGTTCATGACGCAGTACAGTGGCCCCAACAGCAACGAGGTGCTCGACCAGTGGGACGGGCGGAACTACCTGTGGCACCAGCTGCTGGCGCAGAAAGGCTACCTCGTGGTGTGCGTGGATCCGCGCGGCACCGGTCACCGCGGCCGTGACTTCCGCCACATCACCTACGGGCAGCTCGGCAAATACGAGACCGAGGACCAGATCGCTGCGGCGAAGTGGCTGGGTGGTCAGCCTTATGTGGACCGCACCCGCATCGGCATCCAGGGCTGGAGCTACGGGGGCTACATGAGCAGCCTGTGCATCACCAAAGGCGCGGGCATCTTCAAGGCCGCCATCGCCGTGGCACCGGTCACCAACTGGCGCTACTACGACAGCATCTACACCGAGCGCTACATGGGCCTGCCCCAGGACAACGCCAAGGGCTACGACGACAACAGCCCCATCAACCACGTGGAGAAGATGCGCGGCAACTACCTGCTGATCCACGGCACCGCCGACGACAACGTGCACTACCAGAACAGCGCCGAGATGATCCTGTCACTGGTGAAGGCCAACAAGCCCTTCGAGCAGTTCGCCTACCCCGACAAGAACCACGGCATCTACGGCGGCACCACCCGCTGGCACCTCTACGAGATGATGACGAACTGGCTGGTGGAGAACCTGTGAGGCAGTAGGCAGTCCGCAGTAGGCAGTTAGCAGAACTGACCCAAGAAGCCCCTGCCTACTGCGGCCTGCGGCCTGCCCACTGCCCCTGCCCACTGCGGACTGCCCACTGTTACTGCCCACTGCCAACTGCCAACTGCCACTGCCCACTGCCTACTCCTGCTGCCCACTGCTGCTGCCCACTGCACCCTGTCCACTGTCAGTTCCGTCCCTTTCCTACCTTGCCGCACCCTGAACCAAATTCTAAGACAGCATGGACTTCGCACTATGGAGCTTGATCATCGGATGGGCTTTCGTGCTCATCTGGGTACCCACCACGCTCGTGAGCCAGCGCAAGGTGCACCCAAAGGCGCTCTTCGTATTGTTCTTCGCCGAATTGTGGGAACGGTTCAGCTTTTACGGTATGCGGGCACTTCTGGTGCTGTACCTCACCAAGGAGTTGTTCGAGAAGATGGCGGCCGGCGAGGCCGATGCACGTGCCTATGGCATCTATGGGGCCTATAATGCCCTGTTGTATGCAGCCCCGGTCATCGGTGGCATGCTTGCTGACCGTGCCATCGGATTCCGAAAGGCGATCCTTACTGGTGGTGCGTTCATGGCACTGGGCCAATTCATCCTTGCTGTATCGGCCGCATCCACAGGCCAACTCCATAGTGAGTCGTTCTTCTTCCTCGGTCTTGCTGCGCTCACCGTCGGCAATGGTCTTTTCAAACCGAACATCAGCAGTTTCCTAGGCACGTTCTACGACCGGAATGACACCCGCAAGGATGGTGCATACACCTTGTTCTACATGGGCATTAACATCGGGGCCTTCCTGGCTCCGCTCACCTGCGGCTACCTCGGCCAGCGCGTGGGTTGGGAGTATGGTTTCTTCTCCGCAGGCCTCGGGATGCTCGTTGGCATGGTGGTGTTCTTCCTGAACTTCAAGCACCTCGAAGGGAAAGGACACCCACCTGCGGGGGCGGAGAACTGGAGCTTCATGGGGCTGAAGGCCTTCCCCCTCACCATCCTCGGCAGTTTGATCATCATCCCGATCTTCAGCTTCCTGATCAACAGCGAAGGCATTACGGACTGGCTGCTGTTCGGTGCCGGTGCACTTTGCCTGGGCTATTTGCTATACACGGCCTTCACCGCTGAAGACAGGGCTGATGGCCAGCGGTTGTTCGTGTTCCTGATCCTGTTCTTCTTCCATATGATCTTCTGGGTACTGTTCGAACAAGCGGGTGGGTCCATCAACATCCTTACGGACCGGTATGTGAACAGGGCCGGCATCGAAGCCTCACAGTTCCAGTCCGTGAACGCCTTGTTCATCATGCTACTGGCCCCCGTGTTCAACTGGCTATGGGTGAAGCTTGCCATCAATAAGCTGGAACCCCGCACCCCGATGAAGTTCTTCTATGGCCTGATCCAAATGGCGATCGGCTATATGATCATCGTGTGGGGGGTGAAAGTGGGCATCCGGAACGGTGCCGGCGCATCGACCATCCCAATGGCCTTCCTCATCGGCATGTACCTGCTGCACACGACAGGCGAATTGTTCCTAAGCCCTGTAGGCCTCAGTGTGGTGACCAAACTGAGCCCGCAGAAAGTTGTTGGCTTCGTGATGGGCAGCTGGTTCCTGAGCATCGCTTTCGCGCACAAGGTCGCCGGCAAACTGGGCCAGATGATCGCGAGCAGTGCCACGGACGGTTCCGATCCCGTGGCCGAGTTGACCGGATTCATGGATGTCTACTTGCAGTGGGGGGTGTACGTGGTCCTGGGCTGCGCTGCGGTGCTGCTGGTTCTGACCCCGGCCTCGAAGAAGTGGATGCACGGCATCAATTGATCCGCAGTCCTTTCGCTGAATGAGCAACGCCCGCACCCATCCCAGCGGCCTGCCCTTCCTGTTCCTCACCGAAATGTGGGAACGGTTCGGGTATTACCTGATGATCGGGATCTTCCAGCTCTACCTGATGGACCCCACGTCCACCGGGGGGCTGGCCATGGACCGCAAGGACGCGGCCGACATCTACGGCACCTTCATCGCCCTGGTCTTCCTTACGCCATTCCTCGGCGGCCTGCTCGCGGACCGCGTGTTGGGCTATACCAAGGCCATCTTCATCGGTGGCACCCTGATGGGCCTGGGCTACATCGGCCTCGCCTTGCCGGGCATGACCGCCTTCTACGCATCGCTGGCGCTGATCATCATCGGCAACGGCTTCTTCAAGCCCAACATCAGTACGCTGCTGGGCAACCTGTACAACGATGATCGATACAGTGCGAAGAAGGACAGCGGGTACAACATCTTCTACATGGGCATCAACATCGGTGCCTGCATCTGCAACCTGTTCGCGGCCTACATGCGCAACCGCTATGGCTGGGGTTACGCCTTCGCCACGGCCGGTGTGGGCATGTTCATCGGCCTCATCGTGTTCGCCATCGGACTGCGCCATTACCGCCATGCCGATGTGAAGAAGCCGGTGCAGAAGGAGGACATGCCGCTGAGCCGCGTGTTCGCCACGGTGTTCCTGCCCGCCATCATCGTGGGCATCGCCGCGTGGTCCATCCCAGGGAACCTGCTGGGCAGCGACTCCACGGACGCCTTCATCTTCGCCACCATCCCGGTCATCGTCTTCTACGTCAGCCTGTATTTCCGGGCCTCGCTGGAGGACAAGAAGCCCATCATCGGGCTGCTGAGCATCTTCGCCGTCAGCATCATGTTCTGGGCCGTCTTCAAGCAGAACGGCACGGCGCTCACCACCTGGGCGCAGTACTACACCGACCGCGAGCTGCCTGCGTCCGTGGTGCCATTGGCCACCACCTTGTACCAGGTGGAAACACCTGTGAACGCCATCGACACCGTGGTGGCCTACGATGATGACTTCAAGGTGATCAAGGTGGATGGCAAGGAGCAGATGACCATCGGCAAGCCGGTCTACTTCAAGAACATGCAAGCGGAGCTGTTGCCTCCGGAGGGCGAACCCGCCTACATCCTGAACACCGAGCTCTTCCAATCCGTGAACCCCTTGTGGGTGGTGCTCCTCACGCCGTTCGTGGTGGGCTTCTTCGCCTTCCTCCGCAAACGCGGGCGCGAGCCCAGCACGGCCAGCAAGATCGGCTGGGGACTGCTGGTCTCGGCGCTGTCCACCCTGGTGATGGTGTGGGCCGTGCATGTCTGCGAGAACGGCGCGATCAAAGCCTCGGCGTGGTGGCTCATCGCCAGCTACGGCGTGGTGACCGTGGGTGAACTGATGCTGAGCCCCATGGGCCTCTCGCTCGTGAGCAAGGTGAGCCCCAAACGCCTAACGGCGTTGATGATGGGTGGCTGGTTCCTTTCCACCTCCATCGGCAACAAGCTCTCCGGCATCCTTGCCAGCCTGTGGGACACCTACGAGGACAAGAGCCATTTCTTCCTCGTCAACTTCGGCCTGCTGATGCTCGCCACGCTGATCATGTTCGTGATGCTGCGCTGGCTGAACAGGATCATCCCGGAGAAGAAGTAGCCCCCATGACCATGGACCAGAACCTCACGCTCGACCAGATCCGGAACTTCGAAGGGAAGTACCCGAAGCAGCTCTGGTACCTCTTCGCCACCGAGATGTGGGAGCGCTTCTGCTTCTACGGCATGCGGGGTATGCTCACCGTGTTCATGGTGACGCAGCTGGGGTTGGACGACCGGGCGGCGAACCTGCAATACGGTGCCATCCAAGCCTTTGTGTACGCATTCACCTTCATTGGCGGACTCTTCGCGGACAAGATCTTGGGGTTCCAGAAATCACTGTTCTGGGGAGCCTCGTTGATGATCGTGGGTGGATTCATCATCGCGTTCTCCCCCCAAGAGATGTTCTACATCGGCACTTGTTTCTCGATCGTAGGCACAGGCTTCTTCAAACCGAACATCAGTACCATGGTAGGCACACTCTACCATGAAGGGGACCAACGACGGGATGCAGGATTCGGTTTGTTCTACGCTGGCATCAACCTGGGCGCGCTGATCGGTGGTTTGCTCATGGTGGAGGTGGGGAAGCACTACTCCTGGCAATGGGCATTCGCGTTGGTGGGGATCGTAATGATCATCAGTCTGATCACATTCTGGTTGACGCGAAAGACACTAGGGCCCATTGGACTCTCCCCAATGCATGCCGACATACCTGTAACGCGTCGCAGGTTCTACGAGGTCGCGACGTATGTGGGATCATTGATCACCCTGCCTCTGATCCTGATCATGGTCACCGATACCAAGTACACAGACCTGTTCATGTACATCATCGGGCCAGTGACCTTGGTCTATCTGGCGTGGGAGATGCGAGCTTTCTCCAAGGAACAGAACATGAAGTTGGTGGCAGCGATGGTGTTCATATTCTTCTCCATTGTTTTCTGGGCCTTTTTCGAGCAGAGCGGTGGATCTTTGAGTCTGTTCGCGCTGAACAACCTGGAGGCAGGTCACTTCTTAGGAATGCGCATCGACCCGAACGCGGTCAACAACTCCTCGAACTCACTCTTCGTGATCATCTTCAGTGCCCCGGTGGGCTTGCTATGGCTATGGCTGAACAAACGGAAGATCGAACCCAATTCGGTCGTCAAATTCGGATTGGGATTCCTGCTGCTTGCCGCAGCATTCTATGTGTTCTATTGGACGATCGACTTTGCGAGCCCAGAGGGGATCACTTCTCTTGAGGTCTTTACGCTCGGCTATTTGGTCATTACGTTCGGGGAACTCTGTCTCTCTCCCATCGGTCTATCGTTGATGACCAAGCTTTCACCGACTCGCATCCAAGGTCTTATGATGGGCATGTGGTTCCTCGCAAGTGCCTACGGTCAGTATGTCGCAGGCCTATTGGGAGCCGGTATGTCCTCTGCCGACCCGGAAGCCACACCCTTGATGAAATTAGCCGCTTATACGTCCGGCTACAAACAGCTTGCGCTTTACGCTTTGGTGGCCGGCGTGGTGATGATCATCATCTCCCCGTTCGTCCGCAAGCTCATGAAAGGCGTCCACTGACCTACCTTTCCCTTCCGAAAGCCCGGCACGGTCTTCGCTTCGCCGCCCCAACATTCCACCATCATGCGCGCACTTCTTCAAACGCCGAAGCCTCACGCGAAGGCGTTCCTCTTCACTCTCGCCTTCGCCCCGCTCACCCTCCTGGCGCAGGACCACTCCACCGGCCAGAAGATCAAGTGGATGACCCTGGCCGAAGCACAGGCCGCCGCAAAAAAGGACGGTAAACCGCTCATGGTCGACGTGTATACCCAGTGGTGCGGGCCCTGCAAGATGCTCTCCGGCAAGACCTTCATGGACGACCAGCTCGCGGCCTACGTCAACGCCAACTTCCACCCCGTGAAGTTCGACGCCGAAGGCAACGAGAAGGTGACCTTCAACGGCAAGGAGTACGCGAACCCAGGCTACAACCCGCAGGCCGGTGGCGGTCGCAACAGCACCCACGAGCTCACCATGGCCATCGCCCCGGTGAACGGCCGCGTAGCCTACCCCACCGTGGTCTACCTGGACAAGGACGGCAAGGTGATCAGCCCCGTGCAGGGCTACCTCACTCCGGAACAGATGGAGCCCATCCTGGAGTACATCGGCAAGGGCAAGTACGCCACCATGGACTACCAGACTTTCACCAAGGACTTCAAGAGCAGCCGCAAACCGGTGACGCCCTGAGCTTCACGCACGCTTGATACCCGGGGGGCCGCATGCTGCGGCCCTCTTACTTTTGGCCACCATGTCCACCGCCCTGTTCCGCCTCCTGTGCGGCGTTCTGCTCCTCACAAGCGCCCCGGCGCAGGCCCAGCTCCAGAACTGGAACCCCGAGCCCTGGGTGGCCGAACGACCCGATGGTCAGCGCGGCCTGGTGTTCCGCAACGACCTCGACTTCTACCTGAACAGCTACAGCCAGGACGAGATCAAGTACATGCGCAACCAGGTGAACGTGTGGCGCATGAACTGGGACAAGATGATCCGCGCTACCATCGATGATGTTCGTGCCTACAGCGAAGGCAACGGCTTCGACGAGGAGGTGCATGACATCACGCTGACCGATGCGCGCACCGGCAAGCGCTACGATCTGGCGGCCGATCGCGGACGCGTCCGGGTGTTCATGTTCGTGAGCCTCACCAACCCGCCCGCTCGCATACAAGTCCCGCAGTGGGACCGCCTGCAGGCCAAGTATGACAGCTCCCGCGTACACCTCTTCACCGTGTATGGCCGCGAACTGCACCCCGGCGACAAGAAGGAGTACAAGCTTTGGCCGGATCCGAAGAGCGAGGATGAGAAACGCGCCTATGGAAAAGAGTTCGCGCAGCTCACCACCCTGCCCGTGCTTGTGGACGGATTGAACGACGCGGTGTTCACCGCATACGGCCGCGTGCCGAACGGAGCGTACGTGATCGACGCCGATGGCCAGCTCATCTTCCGCGGCACCTGGGCCGACCACCGCAAGATCGAACACATCCTGGACACCCTGCTGAAGTGGGAAGCCGACGGACGACCGAAGAAAGTCTCGGGAACACAGTAGGCAGTGGGCAGTAGGCAGTCAGCAGTCAGCAGTGGGCATTAGGCATTAGGCATTAGGCATTAGGCAGTAGGCATTAGGCAGTAGGCAGGGGGCAGTGGGCATTAGGTGAAAGGCGAAGCCAGCCGCACATCCCGCACCTCCCGATGACTCGAGAGCACCTCTCCGCCACAAGTAAGGACGATGGGCGATGGGCGATGGCTGAAGGCGAAAGGCCAAAGCCTGATCAGATCCCGCACCCTGGCACCACTCCACCTTCGCACCATAGCACCTTCGCACCCGGCCGCTGATGAAGGGCGAAGCCTGTCGAACATCCCGCACCATCGCACCACTTCACCATAGCACCTTCGCACTCGGCCGCTGATGAAGGGCGAAGCCTGTCGTGCATCCCGCACCATCGCACCACTCCACCTTCGCACCATAGCACCTTCGCACTCGGCCGCTGATGAAGGGCGCAGCCTGTCGAACATCCCGCACCTCCCGATGACTCGAGAGCACCTCTCCGCCACAAGTAAGGACGATGGGCGATGGGCGATGGCTGAAGGCGAAAGGCCGAAGCCTGATCAGATCCCGCACCCTCGCACCACTCCACC